>CAZJXD010000039.1:0-37144 GCA_964549945.1 uncultured Desulfobacteraceae bacterium
TTACATGGCCACAATATATAGGTTCACCCATGCAAAAGTGTGAAGGACCAAAAAATAATCTCTGTGGAAGAGGCTTTGAATTAATGATTTGATGGAGGAAATTCCCATCGCCCTAAGGACTCTTTTCATTTCCTCCATCTTTACGATGACATATTTTTTATTGCTGTATTCTACCATTTTGTATCTCCTTCCCAACCCTCTGCTGGAATTTACATTATGGGTTGGAAGGGGTCTCACTTATATCGGCAAAGAGGGAGTAGCGATTAAACGATAAAGAAAGATTCACTCCTCTCGGTACATGCTCTCGAAATCCTCATTGTGTGACAAACCAGGAGGCGCACCATGGATGCCTTTATGATCACCGACTTCATGGAGTTTTGCTGGTGAGTAGAGGCCTGAGCTGTTATGAAGTTGCCGACCTGTTTGGGACAGCATTCGACTACCATTCAACGCTGGGTTCACATTTTTGAAAAGGATGGCTTTGCCGGATTGGCTGACTTTGAACGACCTGGCCGACCGAATAGGCTCACAGTGGAGCAGTGGGAGGCGATGAGCCAGGATCTTCGCACGCATCCCCATGAAGTGGGTTACCAGCAAAACCTTTGGAATGGAAAACTCCTCTCGCATCATCTCCGGAATTCGTATGGAGTGGATCTGGGAACCCGGCAATGCCCGCGGATTTCTCGGAAGCTTGTTTTCGGCTTTGAAAACCTCTGCCATTGATTGCGAACGCAGATCCAGAGGAACAGGAGGCTTTTAAAAAAACGCCGAAACCTGGCACGAGATCCAAGGATTGACTTATGGAGTTTGGATGAATGCCCCTTCAAACAACATGGTCCCCGGATAAGGGTGTGGGTGCCTCCTGAAGATATTGACCCGATCCAGCTTCTTGCCCCTACCCGCAAATCGATTGGGCTATTCGGGGCGGTGAACATAAGGAGAAGGCGTCTGTTAACCAAGTTTGAAAAGAAATTCAATGCCATGACCTTTCAAAGTGTCCTTGAATACTTCTTGAAGTACAGGCGATCAAGGGGCCGTCTTATTGTGATAATGCTGGACAATGCAAGATGCCACCATGCCACTCTCTAACGCCATTCCTGCAAAAATACCGGAAAAGGCTCAGGCTGGAGTTTCTGCCTCCTTACAGCCCGGAGCTTAATCCAATAGAGCGAGTATGGAAGCTTACCAGAAGACTTTGTACCCACAATGAGTACCTTCCCTCATCGCTTTACGGAAAGCGGTATCCGGACAGTTATCAATGTGGGAAAACAAAATGAAGTGCTCCGTAAATTATGCTGCATAAATTAAGACGTCGTGTATAGAATGCTTTTAAATAATGTTTTTTGTATAAATTTTAGTATATAATTTTGTATTCAATGTCAAGAAAAAACATTGCTGGCTAAAATAATCTGATATTTTAACTCGAGCTCAACGATATCAACTACTTATCACCCTTAAAGAGTGCTTTGCAAATTCAGATCGTCCTTGTTTGAAGATGCGTCCCAAGACCAGCGAGGGTAAGTGGAATGTGAACAGACGTGGGAACCAGAGGCACTATATCGAATGAATGATCGATCCATTCCCACAAATCACGGTACGGAAAGTTGTTCCACCGAAGAAAAGTAATGAGATTCGAAAGCGACCATCCGAACCTGGATTCGAACTAAAGATACGTGATGCGCAGCATCGCGATTACTGCGGTCCAAATCTGGATGGAAAGCTCATGCTCGGTGGTCCCGACGAATGTGGTGATCTTCAGAGTTTGCTTCGGGCTATGTAGGGATCCCATATATCCATAGCGATAGCTTTAATCCCTTTCAACTTCTCCTTAGAAAACTGGCCGTAGTAGCCTTACTGCTGTCTTGTCTCCTGTCTTCACAAACGCATTCCAGCGTACCACTCCGCAAGTCACACAAAATGGTCTCATACCTATGCCTTGTGGTAAACGATTTCTCATCGATACCAAGGCAGTCAGGAATCCCTTTCTTTTTCCTTGAAGGGCCCCTTTCAACAGCCTTTTCCATGACGCTCCACGCCTCGGACCAACTCGTGTCCGTCAGATGGTTGGTCCCGGTCACATCGCACTCCTTCAGGATATCAATGACCCAGTTCTCAAAGAGCACGGTGAATCGGCTACCAGGTTCAGCCCACTGGGCGGAGACTTGCCTTACTTTGTGCCCGGGACATTGTACCCGGGGCAGACGGGCATGGATGATCCCGAACTGGCAGATGTTGAGATGACGCCATAGCATATAATACTTCCTGCGAAATACCGAAAGGCTATGTTAGAGACCGAAGTTAAAACCATAATCATAGAAACTGCTGAAGCGATCACCGAACGATACGCCATCGCGATGGAGGCAATTGGCGCCGATAGAGATAATATTCACCTGCCCTTGAGCGCTAACCCCAAGATAGCGCCGGGGAGCATGTTGCAAATCTTAAAGAATATCACCGCCCGAGAGATATGCCGAAGAAAACAAACGGTCTAAAGAGAGTTCTGGGAAGGAGAGTTCTGGACAGACGGCCACTCTGTTGCCACAGTGGGCGAGTCAATTGGGAAAAAGTGGAGAACTATGTCTAAAAACAGGGTTACCAAAAATGTAAGGTTCTCGCTGACTTCGAGTAACAGTGTTTTCTACGTATTGGTAAACCTTTGACCTTCTCAAAGCTAGAGGCCAAGCTCCTCTCCAACAAGAATCACGGTTATGCGTCCCCGGTGCCACTCAATTGCTCCTTCGATAATAGTGGTGTACTGACATATCCTTAAAGTATGGTTACAATCGACGCATATCCCTGTCTTCGCGCAGGGAATGTCCATAAACTGGGTTTGTTTGTGCTTAATACCGTGCCTTATTACGTTCCGTGGCGCGCAGTATTCTCGGATTCTCTTTATGGCTGCATCCACGTCCTTTACAATCTTGTTAGCACCTGAAACGATGATTACCTTTTTAGGGCCATAGATCATCGCTGCCACCCTGTTCCCATTGCCATCGATATTAACCAGCTTCCCGTCAAGGGTTACGGCATTGGTGCCGATTACGAATATATCGGACAGAAATATCCTCCTCATGACCTCATGCCTTTTCTCTCTATCGAGTTTAAAATTCCCTTGCTCGTCCCTTGCAAAGGGATTGAAGATTTCGTTTCTTCCCCTCTTTCTGATTGCTGAAATAACCCCGACCTGCAGGAGGGTAGTCGAGTCGGCAGTCCCTACAGTGACTTCCTCAGGGATCATATCCATAACCATGCTGAGCGCTTCCACTCTGCTCGGAGCGAAAAAGGCATTGATACCGCGCTTGTTGAGATTCTCCGCAGCCTTTTTCGCCAGCTTCTCATAGATGGCACTCTGCTCTTCCCGAATACTGAAGTCTTCATTCATCAGCTGTCTCCTTTCTCAAACTTCTCATCACTTTTTTTACCAGGATGTCAGCAGCTTATATACATCATTTTCGGACTGATCTAAATCCAACGCAACGTGAAGTTTTATTTATAGAATTGATAGAGATTATAATAGATTTTTAACTTGTAGGGAAATCCCTCTTGGGCTATTAAGCCCGCATTAACAAATTCTATCAGCTGAGGAGGAACTTCCCATAAATACTCAAGTAAAAAGAAAAAAGATTAATTTCAACAGAAAGAAGTTACAATCGGCATTGACATGCACAAGCATTCCTGGCAAATTACCGTTTTTGTTGAAGGAGATATCGTTCTGGCGGTAACACTTGCCAAGCCAACGTATGATTCTTTCAAGAAAATCTTTGCTCCCTTTAAAGGCAACTATGTACGAATAGCCTATGAAGCAGGTCCTGCTGGATTTAACCTCTATGACAGGCTCACAGAAGATGGCTTCGAATATATTTTGTCACCTCTTCTTCCCTTATCCCCATCCAGAGCGGAAGCAGGCTCAAGACAGGCAAAAAGGACAGCCTCAAACTGGCCAAGCTGCTTGAGAGCAATATGCTCAAAAAGCTGTGATCCTCTCTCACGAAGAGAGGTTACACCGGCAATTGCTAAGGACAAGACGTCAAATTATCAACCATCTTTCAGACGTCATGCGCCAGACCAAGAGTCTTCTGTAGTTTCACTGCATTGAGATCCCTTTTTAAAGTAGACAACAATGGAGCGGGCCTTTCATCACGCGGCTTCATGCGCTTGATTGGGGCGATGAATACCTCAATAAATTCCTGAAGACCCTACTCCATCTCTTCGATTATCTAAGCGCTGAGAAAAAGAGGCCGAACTCCAGTGGTGAACATATCGGGATGGGGCATGTCACCCATGCTGGCAATGACCGGGCCAGAACTATCCTGGTTGATTGTTGCTGGATCTTGATCGAAAAAGACCCCTCTATGAGATGAAAATACGAAGATATCAAGCTCAGAAGAGGAGAAAAAAGAGCCATCATTGCAAGAACCAGAATCCTTAGCGTCCGGATCAGAAGAATGCTCCTTGACCGGATACCTTATGAGGGAGGTTTCCAGAAGGCTGCGTAACCCATGACCAGGATCGCTTGAAATGGTCAAAGAACCTGTTTACCTGATAGCGCTCATCCTCTGGAACAATATGATGCCCATTTATGAAAATTTAACCAAAATACCCTGTTTTGTAAACGGGGCTGAATGATCTGAGTTTTCAATCGAATTAAGAAATCGCGGTGGCGATAGCTATGAATTCTACGTAACGCCCCACCTTATAGGGGGGAATAGTCGAATTCAAGCGATTTCTTTACTCCGTTGGAATTCAGTCTCAATCCCGGGATTAGGGTTAATTCAATTGAAAAATGTGGGTTAATGATTCCGTCAAGCAATATTTGCTATTTCTGTTAACTATTCGAAATATCAATATTATTTATTAATATGATATGTTTGAAATGAAGTATTTTGGTATACTAATACAAATTGATCAACATTTCCTTGTCGCTAGAACGAGAGCAACTCTCTTGCTGGGGATCTGGAGATAGTGACAGATGTCTGTGTAGGAGGTCTAAAGGCATGGGGACTACAGGTTTTTTTGGCCATAGGTATTAAGAAAGGGTACGTCAGTCTTTACAAGATTTTTTTTCAGAGGTAAGTTAAGCTGTCTTCCATGTCACTCATCTAAATCCTGATTTTCAAGAGGCTGAAGTTTTTTAGATTTACCAGTTGAGCTCACGCCAGCATAGTAGACCGAGGGTTTGAAGGATAGGCTGAAATATGCCGGAAACAATGGCCTGTCGGGCTTAACATCATTCCTCTTGATCAGCTTGGAGACCTCGCTTTCTGGATCATCTAAGTCCCCAAACACTAGCGCTTTACCCATACATGTAGCGACACACGCTGGCTCTAGACCCTGAATTATGCGGTCAACACAGAAATCACACTTATCCGCCACATGTTTTTCCTCATCGAAATATAATGCGTTGTATGGACAGACTTGCATGCAGCGCTTGCAGCCATCACATTTATTTCTGTCAATGACTACAATCCCATCCCTCCTTCGGTATATGGCACTCTGTATCGGACAGACATCAATACAGGGGGCGGGGTCGCACTGCATGCAGAGGATGGGTGCAAAAACTCTTTTGACGTTGGGGTAGTTGCCCTCCTCATACCCAAGCACGCTTATCCTGTAGTACTCGTGTCCGCCATGTTTACCAGGTGAAATCTTGTGCTCTGTCTTGCAGGCTACCATGCACGCCCTACACCTCATGCAGAGAGCTAGATCAATAACCATTCCGTATCTCGCCATCTATATTACTCCACTTTCTCTATCTTAACCAATCCCTCTTGGCAGGCAGCGCTACCGCTGACAAGTTCCATATGATCTGGGATGAACTCATTCACGTTAATGCCCTCCTTACCTCGTGTTGTCGACATGAGTTTTGCCTTGTGTCCAAAACCCACGAAAACGAAAACACAGCTTGGGTGTATTCCTTCTGTAATTTTGGCTCTCACAATACCTTCCGCTCCTATGGATTCAGACCAGATTCTCACCATGTCATTGTCCTTGATGCCGAGCTGAGATGCCTTGCCCTTATTGATCCACAACTTAGTGAGATCAAGTCCATCGATATGCTCCTCCATCAGATAGGCATTATCCTGCGATTGGGCCGTCTCGGTGATTGCGCATTTGGCGCTGTCCAGATAGAACTCATTATCTGTTACAGGTTCGCCGACCCTTAGCGGTATGTAGTCTGGCAATGGGTCTGCATGCGGGTCTTCCGTATTGGCAAATAGTTCCAGGATAGGATGCAGAGTGGAGTAAATCTCTAGCCTGCGTGTAGGAGTTTTAGGCTTGATTTTATATGGAAATCTAAAGTAGATGGGTTCGCTCAATTCATAGTAGGCACCGTGCTCTTCAAGGTACTTCCTATCGATGCCTAGGGGTTTAAGTTGCTCATCAAACCATTCCTCCTTGGTAAAGTTGAAATATTCTTTAAGCCCTAGCTTCTCGGCAAGACCGATTAATATATCCGCAATGTCCCGTGTCTCGTAAAGCGGTCCAGTTACAGGGAGCAATGGGTTCACTACCCTCATCTTATTCGCCCATATTGCGGTATGGACCTCAAGCCTCTCCAAGCTAGTGGCATCTGGGAGGACGATATCTGCATAGTCTGCGTGGTCATTTGGCCAGATATCGATTACTACAAGGAATAGGTCCTCCCTTTCTAAGGCCCTCCTATACTCTTGTGTGTGAGTGTGGGTGTTAAGTAGAGAATTGGCATAGACGATCATGGCCTTGATTGGATAGGGAGTCCCCTCCAGAATGCCTCTTCTAGTAAGCTTCGGGATAGCCTCGGGATATGGATACCTAAAGGAATCGGTCTCCAATTCTATGCTCGGGGCAGTGGCGGGCCTGGTGGGCTTCATTGGCGGCATTGCCAGTTGGAAGATAGGGGGTACACCAGTTTTTCCGTTTAAAATGTCCACATTCTCTAAGTCTTGCAAAACCATCCCACCCGGAACGTCATAACTACCGAGGAGCATGGCGAGTATATGTCTCAGCCTCCATGCCTGCACGCTATTGGTATAGAAGCAGGAATGACCAACGTTCCAGTTGGTTGAGACAGCTGGCTTTGCGGCTCCGACTTCTACAGCTATCTCCATAATTTTTTCAGCTGGTATTGTCGTTATTTCTGACGCTCTTTCAGGTGGATATTGTGCTGCTCGCTCCGCCAAGAGCTGGAAGGCTGTTTTACATACGGTATTCTGGCCATCAATTACAGAGTCGTATACCCCCAGGAGGGAAGGCTTCCGGCTCTCCCCTAATACCCTCACGTTGCAAAGTGCTTTATCCCAGACAAGAAAGTTCCCCTTTTTATCCTTAAGTGGATATCCGTCTGATTTTATCAGAATAGGGGCATTTGTATACTTCAACAGGAAGTCTTCGTCGTAAATGTTATCAGAGATTAGGATATGGATCAGCGCAAGTAAAAAAGCTGCGTCCGTTCCAGGCTTTATGGGAACCCACTCAGCTCCAGGAATGGCCGCAGTCTCGGAGAGCCTTGGGTCTGCAACCAAAATCTTTGTCCCTTTTCTCATAGCCTCATTAAATTCTCCGACACCATGATGCATGGGTGCTGTGCCAGCGCCAAGGGGGTTATGAGCGATCTCGAGCACATATTTTGCATTGGCGTAGTCCGGAGTGCCTGTAGCCCCAGTTATTTTGGATGCTGCAATACCGCTGCCATTGCAGGTGTCTCCATGGTGATGTGATAGATTCGGTGACCCGTATACCTTGCTGAAGTAGCGAAACATAGGATTGTTCCCCCAGCGTCCACAGCCAAAGGCAAACTGCACGTATTCCGGGTGCCCTTCATCCCTATACTTCTTGAGGACGGCGGCTATTTCAGTGAACGCCTCTTCCCAAGTGATTCTCTTGAATTTCGATTCCCCCTTCTTTCCTACCCTTCGCAGAGGATACTTAAGTCGGTCCGGTCTATAGAGTTGGTCAATCATAGCGTGACCTTTGGCGCATAATCTACCGTCCATTAGAGGTATTTTTTGTCCCTCTATTTTTTCAACACGACCATCAACGACTTTAACTCTAATTGGACAGGGAGAACCCATACAGCCATGGCAACCTCCATACTTCCATTCGATCTTTGGATCAGCTGTATCCTCAGATTTCATCATTGTTTTAACAAAAACCTTTTCCATATCTTTCTCCATTTTATTTCTAAATGCGTGCTCCTTTCACTAAGATTGTGAGGATACACAATTCTAAAGATTGTAAGCATCACCCTATTTTAAAAAATTCCATTACTACAGGCAGTTACGGCTCCACGATACAATACTAATGCTGACCCTTATGGTAAGCAGCTGAAATTATTCAATTATTAACCGGACACTAATGATCTCAGCAATTGTATATTTTCATACATGGCCATATCCTGGGAAGGATACTGGAGCACTTCAGCCGATAGATATCCTTCATAGGAAAGAGAATCCAACAGAGAGACGATTTCTTTAAATCTGAGATTCCCCCTTCCAGGTGGCATACGATTAGAATCTGCAATATGGATATGGACCAGATAAGGGGCTGCCACCTTAAAGCTTTCTTCTAAAGACTTTTCCTCTAAATTCATATGAAAGACATCAGCCATAAGCTTGAGATTTGGCTTTTCCATGCTCTTGATAAGCTCTACAGCATCATGAACTGTATTGATGGTATTACACACCATAGCAGTTATTGGTTCAAGGGCGATCGTCACTCCTTTCTCCTCAGCATAGTCGAGTATATCGTGCAATGCCGCATACATCCAGCTCATGGCTGTATTGTAAGAGATTGCCACCGAAAGCTCCCCGCGTACTTTTCCAATTGTGACCAGAGCACCGAAGTGAGATGCGACTTCAATAACTTTTTTGACTCTTTGGACCGCTTCATATCGAATGCATTCATTTGCATCCATAAAAGAAAGAGAATCCTGCACATAGATTTCCCCGGTATTAATAACAGGTATCTCGAGCTGATATTTTTCAGCCAGCCTGTCTATCTAATCTAAATTTAAACAATGAGGATATCTAACAAGCAATTCAACACCGTTATATCCATTTTGAGACAGTCTGCAAAAAGCTTTCTCCAAATCCCCATGAAAGCCTTTTAAATGCTTGTAATGCTGGACATCCGGAGTCGCAACAATATAAGCTAACTGAATATTTTTCATGTTTTTATAAAATTATCAGTTTAATATGCTAATTATAATCTCTAACTCATCGAATTTTATTGTAATTGTACCTGCATTAAACGCATAACCTAGCAAGAAAATTGAAATATGGCCCCTCTACTAGCAGAGGTCACCTGACATTTATACCTATATAAAACACTTTTCATATGAACGGTACTCCGGGGAGGCGTCCACTTTTTCATCCTTTTTTCTATCTCTTCTTGGGATATCCTTATTTCAAGAGATCCCTTATCCACATCGATATCAATCATATCACCCTCCTCAACAATGGCGATAGGTCCTCCATCCGCGGCTTCAGGACAAACATGACCTATGCAGGGACCTCGTGTTGCTCCAGAAAATCGCCCGTCAGTAATCAATGCGGTTGATTCGGATAAATTCATGCCCTTCAGCGCTGCTGTTGCATTAAGCAGCTCCGGCATGCCGGGACCTCCTTTGGGCCCTTCGTTTCTGATGACGATGACCTGGCCGGGACTGATTTCATTATTAATAATAGCTTGAACGCTTTGCTCGTGTGAATCGAAGACTTTGGCTGGACCAGTATGTTTTCGCATGTTTTCAGAAATAGCGGTATGTTTGGCCACAGCTCCTTCCGGGGCCAGATTGCCCTTCAGCATTCTAATGCTTCCGCTTTTCTTTAATGGATTCGACAAAGGTCTTATGACATCAGTATTGCTATTATTGGAAGAGCTGATGATACCCTTAATGTTTTGGCCAGCTACGGTCAATAACTGCATGCTGAGAAGGGAAGATAACTCCTTCATTAAAGCAGGCAGACCACCGGCATAATGAAAGTCCCTCATGGTATAGGTGCCTGTAGGTGTAATATTGCCCAGGAGAGGCACCTCTCTGTTGATTCTATCTATGTCTTCGAGAGTGATAGATATGTCTAATTCAGAAGCAATAGCAATGATATGGAGAACAAAATTCGTGGAGCCGCCTATGGCTGCGTTAATTTTTATCGCATTCATGAAGGCCTCTTGATTGAGGATCCTAGAGGGCCTGATATCCTGTTTCAATAGTTCAATAACCCTCATTCCGGCCATCTTGGCTTCCCTGTTTTTTCCGGAATCAACTGCGTGAGTGGTCGAGCTATAGGGAAGGGAAACTCCCAAGGACTCTGCCGCGATACACATGGTATTGGCTGTACCGAGATACGGGCATGAACCAGGACCGGGTGAGGCGCTATTGACTAGTTCTTCAAACTCCTCTCTGCTCATTAAGCCCCTCCTACGAAGTCCAACAGCCTCCCGGACATCGGGGACACTGACTCTCCGGCCCTGAATGTAGCCCGGTTGCATAGGTCCCCCTGGGACGAGCAGGGAGGGCAGATCCAATCGGGCCATCGCCATAAGCATAGCAGGGACGATCTTGTCGCAGGAGGCAATATAGACCACAGCGTCCAACTGATACGCTTGCACGACGAGTTCCACGGAATCGGCAATAATTTCCCGGCTTGGCAGAACGTAACACATCCCGATATGCCCTTGTGTTATTCCATCACAAATTGAGATGGTGTTGAATTCAAAAGGCACTCCTCCGGAGGCGATAATACCTTGCCTGACATGGTCGGCGACTTTTCGAAGATGCATATGGCCGGGGTGCCTCTCAGACCAAGAATTTACTATGCCGATAAATGGCTTAGTAAAGTCTTCATTGATTAAGCCGGTATTTTTAAGGTGCGCTCTATTGCCTGCTTTATCATCGCCTTCAATGACAATACTGCTTCTTTTTTTCACTTTCCTTCTCCTGAGTCACGAAGATAATATTAATGACAGGGGGATGAATATTAACAACATCAGGATGATCTTACGGAACGTATGAATCGGGGTATAGCCGAATAAGCAATGCCCCAGTACGGAGCCTTCAATGAGAAAGGGGGAAATTTTAAAAACGGTGGTAACAATGGAAACAGTTTTTAAGCCGAGAGATAGGTGAGAGATGATGACGCCAAGGATATCTTTGGCAAGGCCTGAGCTTGCGTTTCTCAGGAAGAAGGCTCCAATAGGTATAGCCAGAACACCCTCCACCAAGAGCCTCTTGATGCCAGAAAAAGAAAAATCCCGTCTCAACCTATAAAAAAGGTACCCGCTAATGATGAATCCGCACAAAGCCAAGAGCGGGACGGCAAACTTAATGCTCGTTAATAATGAAAGCAGTGGAATGGAAATGACAATAAAGCCAAACCCCGTCATTCCCTGAACGAATGAGGCGATAAAGATAGTGCGGGTAGCATAGAAAAAAGTTTGAATTTCCATAAGATATCAATATATCCTCTTGATTCATGGCCAACTTATGGAATTGGAAGTAAAAACGAGCCTCATTTTTTTAATCCAGCATATCCTCATTCTCCATTTGCTGGAGCCATGCCTTAACTTTAACACTGACTTGAGGCGGTTCTACTAAAGGAGGTTGAGGGGAGGTGAGCACATTTTCCTGTTCTATTATATTCACGATCCATTCTGCTGCTTTGCCGACAATACTATCGCATGCGCCGGGATCATGGCCGCCTAACTCTTCAAATTTTTCAAAATCCTCATGATCGTAAAGATAAAAAGGTCTTCCGAATCGTTTCTGAAGAATATCTCTACAGATCACGGAGCCATATTCCCGAATAAAATTACTGTGGAATTTGTGTACCAGCTCGCAGGTCCGAGCCCGTATTTTTTTGGATGTAGCGAAGCTTTCTCGTTCTCGGCCAATGATCGAACTCAAGAACATCACCCCGCCAGCATAAGCGCCACAAATACCATCGGTCTTTTTTCCCACACCGCCTCGAAATTCTGAACAGGCCTTAAAAACGGCTTTATCAGACAGGTTATCCATATGATAAGCGGACCGCTCGCTGCCGCTCGCTCTCGCTTCGCTTGTCCGCTTATCGGGCTGCGAGATGTGCCGATTGAGTTCTCTAGGCTCCGCTCACGCTCCGCCTATCAAACTCAATCGAGCCGACCCCCTTCGGGCTTCGCTCTGCTCGGTCGGTTGGCACGGGAAATTGCATTGAAATGCAATTTCCGCCCCCACCCGGCGGCGGCTCATCTCGCAGCCCGATAGACGTCCTGCAATGCGGCCAGGGTTGATTGCCCACATCCATGGTAGAGAAGTTCGTATTGGCGAGCGAGTTTATTAGCTTTGCGCGATTTATCATCCACCATTAGTCTCCTTTTCATGAAGAAAACTTGAACATAATAGGCCTTCACTTGTTGAAGGATTTCTTTATGGCTATCCTAGCGGGTGAGTGAGTTTTCGTTTTTGATCTCACACCTGCATGTCCCGCTCCAGCGGGGCTCCCCTTCGCAGGTGCTCAGATTCACTAAAGTGCTCTGAGTTCGCCGAGACTGCCTTTTTCGCTTGCTAGGGGTGGTAATGGTGTAAACAACAATGTAAACCCTGCGCGAAGCGCCTGGTTTGAGATGAATCCTCATTACAAGGATTTAACTCAAAAAAGCCCTAATCTGTGCGCTCTTTGTGAGATATCAAAGGCCATTTTAGGACTAAAATTAGGTCAGTATTTTTAGGGACTGCAATGAAATGTAATGCTTTTATGCTATGACTATTTTATTATCTGTATGACTTATTAAATAGCTTAATTTAGCAAATCAAAGCGCTTTTTAACGCACGTTTATCATAAATTTTAACATTTTATTTATGGTTCGATTCCACACTTATATTATTTTCCAGCCCCAATCAGTGTCGTGAATAACATATTTTTCATGTCCGCTTCTTCTATCTACATAAATCCTTCCTTCCTTCATCACGATCTTTATCTTGTTCTTATCCTGCAGAAGGCTAATATCGTCAAGGGGATTCCCTTCAACTGCAATTAAGTCGGCAAATTTACCGGCTTCCAGGGTACCCGCATACTTGTCCAGGAAAATACTTTCCGCGGCGTTCTTGGTTGCTGTCAGGATCGCCTGCATAGGGGTCATACCATAATCAACATATATTTCCAGCTCTTTGGCATTGGCACCCATTTCTGGGTCCAAGGCCATATCGGTTCCCATTGCGATTTTGATGCCTGCTTCAATTAATCTTTGAAAAGTCTCCTTTGTGTAAGGCTGAATCTTTCGCATTTTATTTATAGTGAAATCAGATGTGCCGCTCCTTTTCCTGCACTCCATTGCTCTGTCCGAGCGGTGAAGAAGGGTGGGGATGATAGGAATATCGGCCTCTTTTATCATCTGTATTGCTTCATCATCAGTAAAGACACAGTGTTCGATAGTATCTACACCAGCCTTTACAGCCATTTTTTGCGCCCTAGGAGTGAAACAATGACATGAGCAATGCTTGTCAAGAAAATGCGCTTCCTCAACAATGGCGTTCAACTCCTCCTGGGTCATATTTTTGATATCCGGTTCCTCCTGGTCAGTACCTCCACCTCCCGAAGCGCACGTTTTCAGGAAGTCCACACCCAGACGTAACTGTTTCCGGGCAAGCTTACGCAATTCCGCAGAACCGTCAGCTGTCATATCAGGCTCTCTCCGCACCCATCTGGGAGTGATCAAATCCAGATGGGAACCTGTAACAATGACATATCCACCCACTAGCAGCCTGGGGCCAGCGAAAATACCGTTATTTATGGCCTCCCGAATGGCCACCATTGCCGCTGAGTTATGGCCCCCATAGGCCGTTGGCCAGGGATGGTCCCTCAAAGTCGTGAAGCCCATTTCAAACATGATCTGTGCATGGAGGAGTTCATAGAGCATTTGTAGTTCAGGAAGTACCTCCAGTTGGGCTATTCGGTAATTCTTGAAGGATATCGGATTATGCGCGCCAAGATGAAGGTGGATATCCATGAGACCTGGCATTAAAGTGCAATTGGACATATCGATAATTTCAGCGGCCGGCGGTATGGTCACATTAGCTTCTGATCCCACCTCTTCAATATGTTGTCCTTCTATTACCACGATGCCTTTTTTAACGGCATCCTCACCGGTACCGGTAATTAACAAGTTGCCCTTTATCGCTTTGCTCTTTTCATTCTGGGTGTTCATAGATAAACTCCTCTCTATTATGTTAAATTCTTATGAGAACCCAGCCAAAGTGCCTGGGCTCTCAGGGTCTTAATTATTTTTTGTTAAAGGTACAACTACCTTTCTTGGGCCAATAAACTAAGACTTTGAAGTTATGAGGGATTCTCGGTGCTTTGTCCACGGGGAAATTCTCACTGTCTCTTGCCGGTTTTAATTCTCTGTAAACAGGTATTTTCAGAAAAACCTCCTTTGTGTTAGTTTAAAAAGGAGGGATTCCTTCACGACAAACTGCATTTACTTATTAGAACCATATCCAGGTTCGAAGTAGCCACCGGTCTTTTTCCCATCAGCCGGTATTCCTTGGATCCCGTAGGTGGTATCTTTGGCGACAAAATATTGCACATCTTCATCGGTTGTAGCTACCATATTGTGCAAGGCGTTCGGTGGGATGTGAATGAGTTCGCCTGAGCCCACAACCTTTTCCTGGTCTTCAACCCTTGCTTTGAGCTTTCCTTTCAGGACGTAAATGAACTGTTCATTTGGATGTGTGTGAGGCCTTGAACCAGTCCCTATTTTCTTATGGTACATCAGCACCTGAATACGATCTCCTTTTATCCAAGATCCTTCAGCCGTGGAATAATCAGGGGAAATTTGTATTTGCTCTTCATCTTCAAAACGGTAAAAGTATTTCATTTCCTCCTCCTTTAAATTGATAATTCCCTGCAGCTTACTGCAGGAAAATTTATTTACCATAAGCCATCAATTTAGCTGATGGTTTTTGGTATGCTACGCGGATAAGCAAGCTTTCATTTTACTCTCACCCGCGCTTGTCCCTCTCCAGCGGGGCTTCACTTCGACGCTGCTCAGGTTCGCTTGGGCGAGCCGAGACAGATTTTAGCTTAATAACTGAGGAAGGCATTTATTCCATGTAATTTCTCAACAATTGACCAAATACTCTGGCACCAAGTACGTACTATTTGTTATATGTAATCTTTGGATTCAAAATTGTATAAATAATATCAACTAATAGATTCGCTACTATTACAATAGTTCCGGTAAATGCAAGCAATCCCAAAAGCACAGGGTAGTCTCGAGCACATAATGACTCGTACGTAAGCCGACCAAGTCCCGGCCAACCGAAGACAGTCTCGGTTAAAACTGCACCAGTGATTAGCATGCGCATATTCAAACCCATAATAGTAATCACGGGCGCGATTGAATTCTTTAGCGCGTGTTTAAAAATCAATATTCCTTCAGATATTCCTCTGGAACGAGCAACAGTAATGTAATCCTGACGCAGAACCTCAAGCATGTTTGCTTTGGTTAAACGAGCAATCTGAGCAATAAAAAAAGGCGCTACCGTACAGACAGGCAAAACGAGGTGGTGCAGGATACTGGTGAACGTATCAGGCAGGCTCATGTTTGTTGATCTAAGCGAGATCATGCCGTGTGATGGGAAAAGGTTTAGCTTGAGCGAGAATAACAACATCAGCATCTGTCCAAGCCAAAATATTGGTATAGCGTATCCAATCACCGAAATAACAGAAATACCGACATCCAAAGCCTCTCCGGATCGGTGTGCTGCAATTACCCCAAAAAAGACGCCAAAAAAAAATGAGACAAAAAACGTCGTCCCCATGAGCAATAGTGTGTTCGGTAATCTTGCTAGAATAACATCGATAACGGGTTGCCTGAAAATCAATGAACGACCAAAATCTGCATGCGCTACCTGCTTGAAATAGGTAAGGAGCTGCTGGTATAGTGGCTTGTCTAAGCCAAATTCTTCTCGTAGATTGTCAACAAATTCCTGACTGACCGGCGCATTTCCTATAAGGTAATATATTGGATCTCCCGGTGCTGCGTGCATTATTACAAAATTAAACACAATAATTACAATCACTACCGGCAGAAGTTGTGCAGCCCTCTTAATTAAAAAGGGAATATTCATAATATTCCTTTCGCTGATGTTTTATAGATACGCTATAAAATTCGTGTGCGTAATCGCCACAATCAGAAATATTTAATTTACGCATCACAAACTATCACTTAAAAATCTAATCAATATTTTAATGATAAGGACATATATCATATAAGAGTAAAGTAGCTTATAATAAAAGATGTCAAATAATGCCAATTGCAAATGTTTCTTATTTTAATTTTAGTTCATCATACACAGTTACAAACAAAACCAATAATGATACCATGGCAAAGGGGAGGAGTATTCATAGATTAATGATTGCATCCTACTCTGACAAGCATCATAAATATATCTTTTTCCGTTGAACATAAAGCCCAGAAGATTCTCCCCTTGAGTACTCCACCCCCTCAGATAAATGGCTACGCACTATACCGGAGTTAATAAACGCTATACAGTGCTGGAGTTTATATCACTAAAGTTCCCTTCTTTCTGATTGTCCCCAACTTATGCCAGTGGACTTTGTCATCGACTCAAGCCCGAAGTCCTTGACCATCTTTTCGGCCTCATACTGAGCCTTCTCCAACACATCGGTTTCATCAACTGTTTTCACCGTGCGGTTCTCCATGAGGATCTCGCCCTGAACAATGACGGTATCAACATCGGGACCACGAACAAAATGGACTAATCTATTCACTTCCTTGAAAATAGGCACAAGATGGGGTTTAAAATAATCGACCAGAATCATATCCGCTTCCTTGCCGACTTCGATTGAGCCGGTCTTATCGTCCAAACCTACGGCACGCGCTCCATCGATTGTTGCCATCTCCAGAATCTTGCCTGGTGGCAGCAATTCGCCATTACCTACCAGCTTACGTTGCCAGCGGGGTGCGAAAAACATGTCCTCCCAGAGATCAAAGGATCGGTCGAGTACGGGAGCGTCAGAGCCAAGCCCCACCGTTACACCGGCATCGATCATCTCTGGAACCGGACATCGACCCTCCATCATGTAACAACGCCTGGCACGCGGACAGTGGGCCACCGCGGCGTTTTTGGCTGCGATTATTGCTACTGACTCAAGGTCGAGCGGCCAGCAATGTGCGAGTACCGTTCTAGGGCGTAGAAGGTCGTCGAATCCTTCTTCTTGTAACCACTTGATCGTTGTTCCATAGCAATGGACATGAAAACCGACCCCTAAATCATCCATGATTCGGCGAACACCCTCGGCCTGCGGCCTCAGATATTGGGCATTGTCAGGATCATACACCGGATCGGCCGGGTTAGGATTTAAAAACCGCGAGATTGACACCCACATCTCTACCTTCTTGCTTTTACGAGCCTCCCACATTTGAATTGTCTCCGCGGTGGTTTTGAATGCGTCTTCCATCGTTCCTATTCGTTCGACCTTCTTGCCATTTTCCCAGTAGGTATACTTTCGTGGCCAGGGCGGCCGGGACGGTCCAACGCCCACTATTGAACGGATACCCACTTTCTCAACTGCCTCAGCGTTTTTGAAGGCATACTCCGGATTGTCACCCCGCGGCTCGGTTCCCAGCATATAAAGACTGCAGATTGTTCCCGCTTTTAACTTCTCGAGAGCGACCAGAAGCGATTCAACGTAATACCACTCGGGAGGTACATGGTGCACCACGGAATTTAAAAACTCTCGCCAGTGAAGGAAGCCCTCGGGTTTTTCTGCGCCGGTGCTGTGGATGAATTGATTCTCTTCGCCGATATCCTTTAAAAGTCCCGATGCAGCATGACCATGAAGATCAAACAGCCCGGGCATAATCACCTTTCTTCGTGCGTCGATGATTTTTGCCGCCTGCGGGTGTTTGGTGCGCATCTGCTCAGCAGGGCCGATGCCCGTGATCATTCCGTTCGCTATGGCAACGCTGCTCTCCTTCAAGACCCGCCGTTTTGAGTCCATGGTAACAATCGTGCCATTTTCAACCAATATGTCTGTCATTTTATAACTCCTCTCATTTTAACCTGATAATAGAGACGCTTACCGCTCAAACTGGTAAATTCGGTGACGTATTTTTGGTGTAACGCAGTAACTCAATCAACCTGTGAATCATCGGCTGGGGCTCCAGGGGGTATTTTTATCTTGGATGTCCCATACAATGCCCCTCAGGAGGTCCCGCTCAAAATGGTTTTGGAAAACGGATCAATAATCGAAAAGCACTCGCTGCGGAGAACCATATTGAACCGGTCCCTCATCTTCATGATATAAGGGACATCCCCTGAAAAAATTACCCCCCGAGCCTTACCGATGAGTGATTAAGTACATCATGGTATTTAAAAATACAGGTAGTTACTCTTATCGCCGAATAACGCTATCGTAATTTTCATGATGTAACATACCAGGTGGCAACCCTTCAATCCCGGTACGATACGCAATGGGAGAAACTCTTTCCCAGAGTACCAGGACTGGCAGATCCCTGACAAGGATGTCTTGGATTTCATTATAATACACCTTTGCTTTCTCCACATCGGTTTCCTGTTCGCCCTTATCGAAAAGGGCGTCGAGCGCTGGGTTGCAATACCCCATGGCATTTCGTGCTGGAAGTCGTTGAATATTTTTGCACATGAATAACCGGGAAATGCCGATTGCGGGATGCGGCCCGCTCTGAAGAGAGAGGATCATCGTATCGTAATCCCATTTAACCCATCCCTTTTCCCAGTAAGCCGGGCCGTCCTGGATGTCCAATTTGAGATCAATCCCCACATCCTTTAAGTTCTGGCGCATTAACTCGCCAGCATCCCTATATTCGGCTCCTAAGCCACGGTTTATAAGTAATCCAATGCTGAATCGCATTCCATTATCCTTACGAGGAAACCCCGCCTTATCGAGAATCCGGTTTGCAAGAGCAGGATCGAAGGCATACTTTGGGACATTAGGGTTATAATAGATTTGTCCTGATTGAACGGGACTAGTGCCAACCTTTCCCAGCCCGTCCAGTGCATTCTCGACGATTGCATTACAGTCAATCGCATGGGCGATTGCCACGCGAACGTCTCTATTTTTCAAGATGGGATGACGGAGGTTGAAGATAAGTGGAGATATAGGGTATGAACCTCTTTTGAGATCCACGAAGACCTCAACCCCCTTTTTTTGACGCAATGCCTTAACTTCTGATGATGGAAGGGCGAAGTAAGGCAAGTAATCAAGCTCACCCCGTTCCATGGCGATCATACGAGAGGCAGTATCCGGGATAATTTTGAAGATGACTCGGTCAAAGTATGGCTTACCCTTCTTATAATAGTTCTTGTTACGCTCAAGGATGATATGACTTCCCCGAGCCCATTCTTTAAAGACAAAAGGCCCTGTGCCGATAGGCTTCCAATTGGCTTCATTCTTGGTCGGGTCGGTTCCTTCATAAATATGCTTCGGCATGATTTGCCCACTCACCGCAAATCCAACTGCGTAAGGAAAAAATGGTGCATACGGATGCTTGAGATGGAAGACAACTGTGTATTTGTCAGGGGTATCGATGTGGTCAACTACCTTGAAAGCTCCCTCGGCAAGTCCGTTGTACTTGTAGTTGATGTTCATCAAACCGTACGCCACATCCGCCGATGTAAACTCAACGCCGTCATGCCATTTGACGTCATCACGAAGGTGAAACGTATAAGCCAATCCATCCTTACTGATTTCCCAGCTTTTAGCTAAATCAGGTTCGACGGTGCCGTCCCTTCTAACTCTCACCAGGGTACTGTGTAGTTGAGAGCTTATCTGAACCGTTACAAGGTCACTCGTGAACCCACAAACAAGATGCTGCGGGTCATCAGGTACTCCGACAACAAATGTTTTTCCCTGATCCTCCGCAACGCTCACTGATGTTAAAGCAAAAAACGGAAAAACTACCACTGCTAATAAAAACATCCATACTGAAAATTTTCTAATAATACTCATTTTAGATCCTCCTTTTTAAGATTTAAATTGAATAATTCCGCATATTATAATTATGGCCCGTTCATATGGTATACGCTGTATCTTTCACCCAATTTTTTACCTCCTTTCTGTTAGTTTTATTGCCCTTTAGCAAACTCATATTTCCAATAATATCAGTTAGCTAAAAAGGGAGTTGATGATCTATTTCTGTAAGATATTTTTAATATTAATAGATTGTTCAAAAGGCCACTTTCCCTTTTAAAAATTATCCCTTCAAAGGAGGTGGAGAGCAAAAGAATTATCAAGAAATTCCGTGAAAAGTTTCCTGAAGTTCTCATATTAACAAATTTTTTTGAACAGTCAATAATAAAGAAATGTTAGGGCATTAATTTATTGCTCACCTTCGCCTTTTTGCATAGTTTTTTTGAAAATCTCTGTTACCATTTTTTCGACCTTCACAAAGGAAAGTGGCTACTCATGGAAGAACAACCGCTTTTTTCTCTTTTTAATCTGTGATGAATATCCACCAGCTGGAAAATGTTAAGGCCCCTTCGACAATCTTAAAAAGGCATTTAATCCTTATCCAGTAGATTGAACGAATAAAAATACCCTTAGAGGCTACGAATTTCTCGCACCCTCCAGCATCGTGCCCAATGCCCTGGAGTAAATTCCTCCAATGGCGGAGGAGGCTCAATACAACATTTGTCTATAGCAAATGAACAACGCGCATTAAAGTGGCATCCTAGGGGAGGATTGATGGGACTGGGAACTTCCCCTTTTAGGGTGATCCGTTTTCTTACCGCATTAGGATCCGGAAATGGAGATGCTGCGAGCAATGCTTCGGTGTAAGGGTGATAGGGTGACGAGTAAAGCTCGGCACTCGAAGTCAATTCGACTATCCTGCCTAGATACATTACAGCTACGCGATCACTTATGTGCTCAACAACGTGTAGATCATGGGCAATAAACAGATAAGTTAATTGGTATTCTTTCTGTAAATCTATCAAGAGATTGATCACCTGGGCTTGAATGGATACATCCAATGCAGAAACCGGCTCGTCACAAACGATAAATTTTGGATTCAAGGCCAGAGCTCTCGCAATCCCGATTCTTTGCCTTTGTCCACCGCTGAACTCATGGGGTAACCGCTTATAATGTTCCGGACGAAGTCCTACCACATCTATCAGCTTCATAACCCTATCCCTGCGCTCCTCTTTGTTGCCGATTTTATGAATGACTAAAGGATCTCCTATAATATTCCCTACGCTTCTGCGAGGATTCAGGGAAGAGTATGGATCTTGGAAGATAATCTGCATTTTACGCCGTAACATACGAAGTTTACGCTGGTCGTAAGTCTGAATATTCTCCCCTTCAAATAGTATTTGACCGTCGGTTATATTATCCAGACGAAGAATTACATTACCTAGGGTAGTCTTCCCGCATCCGCTCTCTCCTACAAGGCCAAGGGTTTCTCCATATCTAATAAAAAGGTTAACGCCGTCCACCGCTTTTACCCATCCCACCGTCTTAGAGAAAAGGCCTCGCACGATAGGAAAATACTTTTTCAGGTTATTAATTTCTACAATATGTTCTTTCTTCTCCATTGTACTCGCGCTTTCCGAACTGTTTGTGTCCCTTATATATTGGCCTCCATCATCTCCTTGTATGAAGTCATCGCGTACTTCTCAAAGAAAATCTATTAATAGATTGTTCCTTTGTTAGGCGGTTTTATATGCAACCAACAACGAACTAAATGATCTTTCTCTTTTGTCTTGTCAGAAGGAGCGAGAGGAGGCTCCAACCGCCTACATGGTTCGTAGACATGAGGACATCGGTTGCTGAACCGACATCCTACAGGTAACTCCAGAAGGCTCGGAACGATACCCGAGATCGTCTTTAATCGCGTTTTCTTTCCTGCATCACGATCCCCGCGAGGAACCGACTCCAGGAGTCCGACTGTGTATGGATGTAAGGGTTTAGCGAAGAGTGTCCTTATATCTGCGCTTTCCACCACGACACCTGCGTACATAACCAATACCTTCTGAGCCATTTCAGCTATCACTCCTAGATCATGAGTGATTAATATAATGGAAGTCCCGATTTGTTCTTTCAAGTTATTTAATAATTCGAGAATTTGAGCCTGAATAGTTACATCGAGGGCTGTTGTCGGCTCATCGGCTATCATCAGCTTGGGATTGCATGACAAGGCCATGGCGATCATTACACGTTGTATCATCCCCCCACTGAGTTGATGCGGATAATCCCTTATTCGTTTCTCTGGTGAGGGAATTCCTACGAGCTTGAGCATTTCTGTTGCCCTGTCCAGCGCTTCCTTTTTAGACACTTTTTGATGAAGCTGTATTCCCTCGGCAATCTGGTTTCCTATTTGAAACACTGGATTGAGGGATGTCATAGGCTCTTGAAATATCATGGAGATTTCATTGCCCCGTATTCTCCTCATTTCATGCTTGGTGAATTTAGTCAAATCCCCTTTATCGGAGAAATTGATTGCACCATCTACGATTTTCCCTGGAGGTTTAGGTATGAGACCCATGATGGAAAGGGCCGTTACGCTTTTTCCGCATCCTGATTCTCCCACAATGCCGAGCGTTTCGCCCTCAGAAAGCGAAAGTGATACACCGTCTACAGCGCGGACAACTCCTTCATCAGTAAAAAAATGTGTCCTCAAATCTTCTATCTGAAGCAGAACGCCGTTGCTTCTCTCTTTCATGTTACGCTTTGCCTTTTGATAAGCCTCTGAGTCGAGGGTTAAACGCAATATTCAGCCCATCTGAAATAAGGGCTATGCCCATTGTAGTCATAAATAGAATGCACCCCGGAAATGTCACTGTCCACCAAGCTCTTCTTAAATAAATATTCGCGGATTGTAACATATTTCCCCAGCTAACAACATTAGGGTCACCTATGCCGAGGAAGCTAAGGCTCGCTTCAATCAAGATTGCTTCAGCCACAAACAGAGAAGCCTGGACTATGGACGGCGCAAGTGAATTCGGCAAAATCTCACGAAGTATTATTCGGACGTCCTTAGCACCGGAAGCTATGGCGGCTTTTACGTAAGGGAGCTCTTTAATTGAAAGAAATTCAGCACGAATAAGCCTAGCTATGACGGGCCAGGAAAGAATAGATATGACGAAGATAATATCCAAGATAGATGCTTCAAAGATGGCCACAACGAGTAAGGCCAAGAGGAATCGTGGTAGGATAAGGAAAATCTCGGCAATTCGCATCAATAACTCATCGATCCATCCCCCGTAGAATCCCGCAATAACACCTATCGGAACGCCAATACATATTGTTAAAAATGTAGCGAGTAGGCCAACTTTCAGTGAAGTTCTGGAACCGTATATGAGATCGGTCAAGATATCATGGCCAAGATGATCGGTCCCAAGCAGGTGGTTTTTTGAACCCGGTGGCAAAAATTTCTTGCCAGATATTGCCCGAGGTTCATATGATGTGATGTAAGGCGCAAATAAAGCCAACATTATCGGAATAATGGTCATTGATAATCCTATAATGAGTAATTTATTACGTTTATAAGGTACTATTGAAATTGTAAATTTATTGTATATTTTTGATAACTTGCTCATTCGGCCTCTATCCTACATATCTGCTTAACCAATTTAACCTAGTGATGGTCATAAATAACTACTGTCAAAGTCCTCTGATGTACTGATAATAATGTATACTTAGCAAATCGCAGGACGCTATGGCCAACACTGACAATCCCCTCGTACAAATATTACGCCTCATAGACGAGGTCTACAAAGCCGAAGAACCCAAACCAATGAGCTGAGGAAGACCCAGAATCTACCAAGATATCATTATCTTGATCGATGATCGATCATCTTCATGATACTATCATGTACATTGTCGTAGATTCAGGCTATGACGACAGAACGCTTACTGACAAGTGCGAGCTCAGAAAGAACGGTACCTACATTACCCGCAGACTTATCGTGCCCATGGAAAAACACAAACACACCGCTTCGCACCGTTTGCCGTATATCCGCTTCTTCAAATCGGAGAGGGGACAACGCCTGTTCCTATTGAGAAAGATCACGGTAGAGCCGATGTTTGATATTTTCAAAAGCCTGTTCTCTCTGGAACCAGTCTGGATGAACGGGAAGAGAAACGTCCAACCCCTTCTTCTGCTTTGTGTATTCGCCTATCAACTTCTGCTTCTTTTCAATTTTGTGAACGCAAGACCTGCATCTCATGTTAAATATATAACAGATGGAGTATAATAATTCTCACCCCTCAGTTAATTAAGCAATATCAGAACTCACTTTGTTGCATCACATCATTGTTCGGCCGCCATTTACATCGATTGTTGCCCCGGTGATGTAGCTTGATTTATCTGAAGCCAAAAAAACGGCAGCCCCGGAAATGTCCTTCGGCTTTCCAAATCTCCTTAAGGGAATTTGTTCAAGCATCTGTTGAACGATTTTTTTTGGCCGCCCCGCCATGCGCTTTGCAATCCTTTCTCCGCTGATGACCACTCCAGGAGCAATGGCATTGACGTTGATGCCATAGGGACCTAGCTCAAAAGCTAAATTGCGAGTGAAGCCAAGTATTCCCGCCTTTGCGCTAGCGTATGGTAGGTTCGCAATCTCGCTCTTGCTTCTGGCGGCTTGAGACGAGATATTAATAATCCTACCGCTTCGCTGTTCTTGCATGTGTCGTATGACAGCACGGGTGCAAATGTATGTCCCCTTGAGGTTGAGGTCGATCATGCAGTCCCAATCTTCCTCCTCCAGGTCTTCTAAAGGAATTGGATCCATTCCATGGCCGGCGTTGTTAACCAAGATATCGATCCTGCCAAAGGTCTTAATTGCCTTATCAACCGCTTGGTGAACCTCCTGTACTTGTGTGATATCTACTTTTGCGTATAGGCAGCTTCTATGTAAGGTTGCTATTTCTTCTTGAAGCTTTCTCACCAGAGGCTGGTCCTCGGTATCTAAGTCAAACACGGCTAGGTGTGCACCTTCCTGAGCAAAGGCCGTGGAAATTGCCCTCCCGATTCCCCTGAGCCCTCCGGTAACAATGGCTATCTTTCCCTCCAGATCACCATTCACTATTCTCCACCTCCGAGAGAAACGAGAAAGCTATTAGATCCTCGATAACATGCCATACTGTCTACAAGCAGTGAAATAAACAGGAGCTTCTTTATATCACCTGAAGCTTATAGATCTATTTTGTGTAATCGTAAAATCCCTTTCCTGTTTTTCTGCCCAACTCCCCTCGTTCTATTTTATCTCGCAGAGCTTCGGGAGGTAAGTCTTTTTGATCTTTGGTTATGTTATAGATCTCCATCATGGCATTGTAGCTGATATCAAGGCCGTTAAAATCTATCAACTTAAATGGCCCCATTGGAAAATTAAGCCCCAGCTCGCAGGCAGTATCGATATCTTGAAACGAGGTGACCTCATTCTCCAGCAAAGAGAAGGCTTCTCTCCTGATTGCCATTACGATTCGATTGACCAGGAAACCAGGCAGTTCTTTTCTCAAGATAACAGGGACTCGATCGATTTTCCTGGCCAGATTAGCAGCGACCTCGACGGTATTTTCAGAAGTATTCTCCCCCTTTATGACTTCCACCAACCTCATGACTAGGACGGGGTTAAAAAAGTGCATGTTCACAACCTTTTCCGGCCGGGCCGTTATGGGTGCGATAAGGGAGCTACCAAAATACGAGCTGTTTGTAGCCAATATGGTATGAGGTGGGCATATATTGTCCAGCCTTGAAAATACCTCTTTTTTAAGATCGAGCTTCTCGAAGACGGCTTCGATCGCGAAATCGGCCGTCGAGGCAGCCTGCTCCAGGCTCATCGTGCAGATGATTCTCTTTATGGCTTCATCCATCTGCGCTTGTGTCATCTTTGCCTTGTCTACGCGCCTCTTAAGGCGCCCTCTATTGCTTTCCATCGCCTTGCTGAGAAGCTCCTCGGTGAGGTCATGAAGCATGACATTGTAACCGTGCAAGGCGCATTGCATCGCGATCTGCGAGCCCATAATTCCGCTTCCAACTACACAGATACTTTTGACATCATCTATATCCATGCCCTCTTCTTCTCTCTCTTTTTTGTCAAATAAGTCTTGTTAATTATTCATTGATAAGCCACTCCGTATTGAAAGGATAGGCGGGCAGATCCTTGAAAAGAGAGTGCTCCTTCCCATCGCTGATCCCTGCCATTCTTCTGGCAGCAGCTTTGTAGCGGTCTATATCACCGAGCGAATGGATAGACAGGTACTGAGCGGCGAGCGATCCTTCCGCGTGAATTGCCGCTGTGGTGTTGAAGCAGTTACAGAAATCCCTGGCGGCTAGAATGGCGCGAAGTCGATGTTCCGTGGGTACTCCGCTTTTACCACCTAGGTATTTTTCAATAAAGGATCGGGTTTCTGGATTCTCGAAATCCCTGAAAGATGGGACAGTGGCGAGTATTCCGCCCCCAATATCCTCAACGATCTTGATGGCCTGCGAGTAATTGTCTGCGTGGAACAGCTTGGCAATGTTAGAGTACATGGGATTGGGGTAGGCTAGGCCGAAATCGGGATCCACAATACAATGGTGGCAAGCCATAAGCCCCAAAGCCTCCGTAGCCTCGGCATAGGATATAAGCCATGCAAGCTTATCACGGATGTGCCGTACACGCTCAAGCCCATTGTATTCCGCCAGTAATGCCCCTAGCCCGACCAGGATCTCAACCTCAGGGTACTTGTATGCATCGGAGGTGAGTCGATGGAAGTTGGAAAACATGTGGACGATGTCGCCAGAAAACTCCCACTCCCCCTTCAAAAAAACTCGCTCCATGGGAACAAAGACATCATCAAAAATTACCATCGACTGGGCGCCTGAGTAAATCATATTGAAGGGATGATCGTGGATGTAGCCCTCCTCAAAGACATCTGGGCCTCTCGCTATTTGAATCACCCCAGGTGTATTAGCGGGAAGAGCAAACGAAACCGCATATTCTTTATCCACCTCCCGAAGTGCTCGGGTAGGACAGACAAATATCTCGTTTGAAACGGGACCCTTGCCGATATGGATCTTTGAGCCGCGCACTACGATCCCGTCGCTTTTCTCCTCCACGATCCGCACATAATAATCCTTGTGTGGCACCTGATCTGAAGGCCGTAGGCTTCGATCCCCTTTTACATCGGTCATGGCTCCAGCAACCGTGAGGTCGCTCTCCATCAGATGCCTCCTGTAGGCTTCAACCCTATCAGAATACTTCGTGCCAAGTTTTTTATCGATCCTCCGAGAGACGATTGTCAAAGAGCTTAACACGTCGTTTCCAACCAGCTTCGCACTCACAAACCTCCCCACAGTAGTCCGAACAAGTGTCTGGAGGATCTTCCGGCGTCTGATTAAATCTTCTGAGTTTCTTGGAGGCAAAAAGACGAAGGAGACTGGTTCTCCATCAGGCATTTGCTCGACAAATAGCTCCCGATAACGCGGGTCTTCTGCCAGTGCGAACTCCATTGCGCAACCACGAGCGGTAAGCTTTAAAAAGGGATGGGTGGTGACATTCTCCACCTTCTCACCATAAACATAGACTACCCTACCATCCCTCAAACTCTCTAAGTACTCCTTTCGCGTCCTAATCCCCATTTCTTAACTCCTTTCTAAAAAATGCTTCCTTCCTCCCGTTAGTTAATAAAAGGTATTAAACCCCAGGGCAAGCCCCTGGACCCTATTTTAAACGGCAACCCCGCCGCAAGCGGTCGGGGTATTGAAAATTTAATAAAATATTTAAAGCTGGATAAGCTCTAATAAGCTCCCTTATTTAGATTACGCCCTTTTGATGCAGCTCAGAGAGTAAGTCGCGCGACAGCCCTAGCAACTTGCCATACACCTCTTCATTATGTTCGCCAAGTGTCGGAGCAGGCCTATTGAATATAGCATCTGAGTTCTCAAATTTGATTGGGAACGCATATGTTTTTGCCTCTGTAGCTCCACAGCTAGGGTGCTCAACTTCGGTTATCATCCCTCTATGCAATAGCTGTGGATCGCTCAGTAGTTCATCAACTTGCTCTATTACCGGTGCGCAGGGAATCCTCATTGGTCTCAGGATTTCCAATGCTTCCTTTAAGGTTTTGGTTCTCGCCCATCCGGAAACTAACTCTTCGATTTCTTCTCGGTGCTCGAACCTTTTTTCCCGATTGGCAAATCTCTCATCTTCGATCAGTTCTTCCATTGCCATGGCTTTTAACAAATTGCCCCACTGCCTTTCGTCAATTGCGCAAATGACAAGGTAACGTTTGTCCTTCATTTCATATGCATTGAAAGGTGATATTCGAGGATTCTGGTTGCCGGTTCTCAAAGGCATACCCTCCCGAGCAAATAAGTCAACTGCATCATCGATGACTATTGAAAACAGGCCATCTTGCATAGATATGTCAATTTTCTCGCCTTTACCCCTCATTTTTCTGTTATACAAAGCGGCCAAAACACCAACGCCGCCGTATAGCGAAGCTACTGCGTCTCCAAGCATCGTCCCACATCGCAAGGGAGGTCCATCAGGAAAACCCGTAATTGCCATCATGCCGCTTGTTCCTTGTGCAACCAGATCAAAGCCCGGATAGTCTCTGTAAGGCCCGTCTTGACCAAAACAGGAGATCGAGCAATAAATGATCTCGGGCTTAACTTTTTTCACTTGCTCATAGTCAATGCGTAATTTTTTCACCACGCCAGGCCTGAAGTTTTCGACCACAACGTCCGCTTTCTCGACTAATTTGATAAAGATATCCCTGCCTTCTGGATTAGCTAAGTCAAGAGTGACACTTTTTTTATTGCGATTCCTTTTTAAAAAAATGATGGAAATGTCTTGGTCATCCTGTCTCTTGAATCCGATCCCTACAGGGCCAGCAAAGGGTTGTGTCCAACGACTAGAATCGCCAACCATGGGTCGCTCTACCTTGATTATTTCTGCACCCATTCCCCCTAGAAGCATTGTCAAGAACGGCCCAGACAAATAGGATGTTGTGTCAATTACCCTAATGCCTTCGAGCAAGGAACTCATTCCCTACCTCTGATTTGAATCGCTTCACCACTCTTTAAATAAAACATCTTCTTATGTGCAGTTGCTTGCAATGGCTTATTTCCTTCAATCCCTCTTTGCTTCTGGACAAATTCAATTCTTGCAGGTGTTTAAATCTTCAGAGCTCGGGAGACCAGTTTTAGTCTAAAATTCTATTCCAGTTTGTCCATTTCTGAAACAAATGTGAAAGACCTAAGTCCGGACGATCAGTTAAAACGTTAATAAATTTTGCATTCTGCATAAATATTGGTATATAATTTTGTATACATTGTCAATAAAAAACGTTACTAAAAAAAACATTACTGCCCAAAATAATCTGATACTTTTTAATTCTAGATCAACGATATCAGCTACTTATCGCCCTTAATACGTACTTTGCAAATTCAAATCGTGCTTGTTTGAAGATGCGGCCCAAGACCAGCAAGGGGAAGTGGTAGGTGGATACCCCTCATGATCCAGGAGGAGATGAAGGTTCACTGGCCCTCTGGTACGTGGGAACGGGCTCATGGGAAACGCCAGAGGCAATGATATATGGCCGAGCTATCCAGGGAACGCAATGTGTGGGTGAATCGAAATATCCGCGTCCCTTGGGCTGCGCTCGTACCAACCACTGTACGGGCCTCGAAGAATAGCTCTCGGAACATCTACTAAGGCTTATGGGCATTGGCATATGAGAGGATGGATTTCTTACAGGCACTCTTCGTCCCCAGGTGCTGGAGCGTTCCCAGGCGACGGGCTCTCCACCACAAACCTCTCGTAAGCTCTTGGCGTGTGCTAAGCGGAAAAAGGGCATTGTGATATAATGATCCAATGAGTGGTTCCCCTTGGCATAACGCTCCGATTGATGCGTCCGAACCAGGTTGGAGAGTTGAGTTTGATCGAAAAGGGCGATACGTTGACTAAATTGGCGTGCATATCGTATCATGATCCCGTGCTTCTTTTTTATTATTCCGATAGGTATTGACACTAGTTCGGTTTCCCTTTAGGAGAACATTTTCAAATAATTTTTCTTAAAACCATTTTTAACGAGATGTAACTATTATCACTAGAAAAGGCTATATTCTTGCAAATGGAGCAGTAATGTGTCAGATATCTTTACATTCCTAGCTTTCTAAATCTGCCATTTTCAGTATAATTGAAGTTAATTCTTCTAAATAGAGGTGGAAATGAAGAAGTCTTTAAGAGAGTCTATTTATCAGAAAATAAAAGACGATATCACCTATGGATTTTTATTCCCGGGCCAAAGGCTTATTGAGTCTGAGCTGACTAAAGAGTTTAATGCGAGCAGGAGTCCAATACGCGAGGCTCTACGCCAATTAGAAGGAGAAGGCTATATTATCTTCAGTAGAAATAAAGGAATTACCGTTTCTAAGCTATCGATTAAAGAGGTTAATGAATTATTTGACTTGCGTTGCTTATTGGAGAGCTATGCTGCGGGAATGGCCGCTGAAAGGGTTACAAAAAAACAAATAGCACATTTAAGGGATCTCCAGGAAAAGCTAAGAATAGCTGCATCTAAAGGTGAGCTAAAAGATTGGCTGCATAACAATGTTCCGTTTCATAATTTGTTGTATCAGAACTCTGGAAATAATAATCTGATTCATATGATTGATACTCTTAACCGAAGAACTTACCGATATAAATATATGATCGTTCGTATCCCTGGGCATTTTAAGTCTTACCTTAAGCATCACGATGCAATAATAAAAGGCTGTGAAAAAAAAGATCGCGAAATGGTAGAAAAATTAATGAGACTTCACCTGGAAACGATTAAAGATGTTTTAATAAGCGATCTTGAAAAATTCCCCCCTCCATAAGAATTCGGCAAACATTAAGAATTGGGAGCAAAAGCGTTTATAGTTGTGGCATCTTTAAATTAATGCCAGAAGGAAGGAGATCAACGGATGGATAAACTGATCATCACTGCCGCGATAACAGGAAGCAGGATTACGCGAGATCAAACACCATATATTCCCTATACCCCTGAGGAAATCACCCAATCTTCCATAGAGTGCTGGAATGCGGGGGCAGCCATTGTTCACATTCACGTCAGGGATCTGGCAACCGGCCTCGGGACCCAGGACCTGGAGCTCTTCCGGCGAGTGGTGGAGCCCTTGAGGGAGAAGACCAATCTCCTCATTTGCCTAACTACATCCGGTATTGCCGGGCGAAATCTCCCTGTTGAAGCTCGCTTGGTGTCGCTCGAGCTGAAGCCTGAGTTGGCCTCCTTTGATGCCGGATCGATCAATCTGGGTAATGGGGTCTTCAGCAATCCTCCTGAGTTTCTCGATGCGGCAGCTCAAATGATGAGGGAGAAGGGGGTTAAGCCGGAGATAGAGCTGTTTGACTCGGGCATGCTCGTCACCGCGCTTCGAATGCGAGACGAGGGAAAGCTAAATGATCCTCTCTACTTTCAATTCGTGCTGGGAACGCCATGGGGAGCGCCTGCGACACCAAAGACCTTGTTGTATTTATGCGAGCTTATCCCAAAGGATGCCACCTGGTCTGTCATTGGAATTGGTAAAGGTCACTTGCCGATGTCCATGATGTCCCTCATTATGGGGGGCCACATCAGGGTCGGCATGGAGGACAATATCTACTTCGAGAGAGGGGAGCTCGCCAAGACCAATGCCCAGTTTGTGGAGCGGATTATCAGGATTGCAAAAGAGTATGGCAGGGAGGTTGCGACTCCAGAAGAAGCGAGAGCGATCTTAGGATTACTCAAGGAATAGTAACGGCAATGTTCTTCTCATCGATTGATACGACTATTCAAAAAGGCTAACATGGTGGTAATCTAAAAGGTCCAGTCGCCCTTAGTATTTTTAAGCTTTGTAGATATGTCTCATTAACTGCGCAATAAAAATGTCCCCTTTATGCTGTCAAAGTCATATACACCTCTCGCCATTCATCATAGGCCTGGGTACATTGGGTTTATCTTTGCGCTCCTGAATTTGGACTCGCTAGCTGGGCGGTATAGTTTTTTGCTTTAATTAGAAGTGCTTCGTGAATGGAGGTTACTAGTATGCCATCAATCAGCCAAGACGACGTCATCGAGATACTGAAAATCATGGAGGAATCGAGCTTCGATGAGCTGCACCTGGAGATGGGCGAGCTCAAGCTGATCGTGAAGAAGCGCGCTGCCCAGGGAGCCATGGGGGAGCCCGAGCTCTCCCTCCAGGAGCCGGCCGAAGCATTGGTGCCCGAGAAGCGCCCCGAGATCATCGAACCGCACAAACCTGATGCCCCCCAGGCCATTGCCCCGGAAGGCCCTGCCCCGAGAGAGAAGCCCGCAGTTTCCCTCAAGGAGGAGGGGCTCACCCCGATCAAATCCCCCATGCTGGGGACCTTCTACCTTGCCCCCAAGCCGGGAGCACCCCCCTTTGTGGAGGTAGGCCAGGTGGTGAGCGAGGATGACACGGTCTGTATCATCGAGGTGATGAAGCTCTTTAACACCATCAAGGCGGGCATCAGGGGCCGTATCGCCGCCATCTGTGCGGAGAACGCCCAGATGGTGGAGTTCCAGCAGACCCTCTTTCTCGTGGAGGAGATCCCAGAGAAAAGGGCATCAAAGAAGGGAAAGGCGAGATGAGGGGCATTTCCCGTGTTCTGATCGCCAACCGGAGCGAAATCGCCGTGCGTGTCATCAAGGCCTGCCGAGAGGCTGGAGTGGAGACGGTGGTGGCGGTGTCAGAGGCAGACAGAGACAGCCTCCCGGCACAGCTCGCGGACCGTGCCGTGTGCATCGGCCCTGCGCCCCCCGCGGAGAGCTACCTCAAAGTAGGCACCATCATCACCGCAGCCCTGGGAACAGGTGCCGACGCCATTCATCCAGGCTACGGATTCCTCGCCGAGCAGCCCGAACTCCCCGAGGCCTGCGTAGAGCACGGGATCACCTTTATCGGGCCCACCGCGGAGAACATCAGGACAATGGGCGATAAGCTCTGGGCCAGGAAAATGGTCAAAGAGATCGGGATCCCCGTGATCCCCGGCTCAGAACTGGTGAGTGGTCACAAGCAGGCCCAGAAGGTCGCAGACACGGTAGGCTATCCTGTGCTCCTCAAGGCAGCAGCAGGTGGCGGAGGCAAGGGGATGAAGACCGTGTCCAGGGCTCAGGATGTGAAGGCGGTCTTTGAGGAGGCCTCGGCAGAGGCACGCGCCGCATTCGGGGATGATCGAATCTATATCGAGCACTTCATACCCAATGCCCGGCACATCGAGTGTCAGGTTATCGCGGATCGGCTGGGAAATATCGTTCACCTCTTTGAGCGCGACTGCTCCCTGCAGCGTCGCTACCAGAAGATGGTTGAGGAGGCACCCTCCCCTGTGGTCTCAGATGCGCTTAGGGATCAGATCTCCCAGGCAGCGTTACGCATCGCTCGGCACATCCGCTATGAGAACGCCGGCACCGTGGAGTTCATTCTGGATCAAGGTCAGGAAACCTTTTACTTCTTGGAGATGAACACCCGAATCCAGGTGGAGCACCCGGTGACCGAGATGATCACCGGGGTGGACCTGGTCAAGGAGCAACTAAAGGTCGCGGGGGGCGAGAAACTCAGCCTCTCTCAGGGAGAGATACGCTCAAACGGGCATGCCATCGAGTGCCGCATCAATGCCGAGTCGCCCCAGGAGGCGTTTCGACCCTGTCCCGGCCGGATCACTCAGTGGATTCCTCCAGAAGGCCCTGGTATCAGGTTGGACACCCACTGCTACGAGGGCTACTTCGTTCCCCCCTTTTATGATTCGCTCATCGCCAAGCTCATCACCAAGGGCAAGGACCGAACCGAGGCCATAAAGCGCATGCGCCATGCCCTCGAAGGATTTCACGTCGCCGGCATCGATACCACCATACCCTTCCATCAGGTTATCATGCAGAACCCCGATTTCCTGAACGGGAAGGTGAATACCAAATGGGTAGAGGATGTTGTGCTTAAGGAGTATGGACACCATGAAGGAGATTAGCTTCGTTGACACCACATTGCGAGATGGACACCAGAGCCTGTGGGCAACACGTATGAGGACTGCCCATATGCTTCCCATTGCCCCCATAATGGATGAGGCGGGATTCGACGCCGCGGAATTGATGGGAACGGTTCATTTTGACTCCTGCCTGCGGTACCTTCGTGAGAATCCGTGGGAGAGGATCAGGCTTGTTGCCGAGGCAATGCCGAAGACCCCCCTCCAAGCCTTGATCCGGAGCAAGTCCCTCACCAGTTTCAATATTGTACCCGACTCTGTTATCGCTTTGTGGATAAAGCGCTGTGCGGCTAATGGGATACGACGCCTTATGATTTTCGATGCCTTGCATGATTGGAGCAATATTGCCGAGTCGGTTTCGATTGCCAAGGCCGAGGGGGTTGAGGTTTCAGTGCCACTGGTGTATTCGCTGAGCCCGGTGCATACTGATGAGTTCTACGCACAAAAAACCGCAGAGATGGTTCCGTGGCTGAAACCCGATATTGTCCTGATAAAGGACTCAATTGGGCTTCTCACTCCTGAGCGGACCAAGACCCTGGTGCCGGCGATAAAACAACACATCGGCGAGCTGCCCTTTGAGATGCACTCACATTGCACCACAGGACTTGCCCCGCTGTGTTGTTTGGAGTCCGTTACACTGGGAATCGACGTGATCCATACCTGTGTCTCGCCGCTGGCCAATGGTCCCTCCCACCCTTCAGTGGAAAACATGACAATGAACCTTCGCCGACTGGGCTTTAGCCCGAGGATAGATGAGGAGGCGGTCAAGGCTATTGCTGACCACTTCAGGTATGTGGCCAAACGGGAGGATAAACCGATGGGGGCTCCCGTGGAATACGATGCCTTCCAGTATGTCCATCAGGTGCCCGGGGGAATGATCACCAACCTGCAATTCATGCTTTCTCAGCGAGGGATGGAGCATCGCCTGGAAGAGGTCCTTGAAGAGGTGAGCGTGATTCGAGAGGAATGGGGGTACCCTGTAATGATTACCCCATTCTCCCAGCTCGTTGGCACCCAGGCGGTCTTGAACGTCCTGCTTGGCGAGCGCTATAAGGTAGCCACGGAGGAGTCGATTCGATACATATTGGGGCACTACGGGAAACCCCCCGCCCCCATCGATGAGAATACAAAGGATAAGATCCTGAGCCTCCCTGAAGCCAAAGACCTGCTAAATTGGAAGCAGCCCCAGCCATCTATCAAAGAACTCCAGAAGGAAATAGGGCGGCCAGGTATCTCCGATGACGAGCTGTTGCTTCGGGTTCTATTTCCGGAGGAGCACGTCGAGGCAACGATTGCTGCTGGACCGATCGACACCCGCTACCCAAAGGGAGATAAGCCCGAGATCGCTTTAATTGAGGAGCTCACAAAGCAAAAAGATGCTCGGTATATCAGCATCCAGAGGGGAAATTTCTCGCTCACGCTTCAGAGGCATTCTCATTAGGGTCAGCGCTCTTCACCGGAGGGTCGGCATCCTTAATTCAGCAATGGTCCAGTGGTAATGGTAGTCCTGGTGAGGCATAAAACTTGTTGCCCGTGAGCGCTCCTTACTGCACTGACAAGAGGAACTAAATGCGAGTTTCGCATGAAAAAAGACATAGCAATAGAGTATGGGAATACATGGATTGAGGTATCTGTTCCAGAGAAGGCCATGATAGTCCAGTATGGGACCCCGCCTTTTCCGAGAATACAACCACATCCAAACCCAGAACAAGCGGTCAGGAACGCGCTGGAAAATCCTGTCGGGCTGGAGCCAATCGCTGATTTAGTCAAAAGAGGAGGCAAGGTAACGGTCGCCTTTGACGATCCCATAAAGCGGCCTGAGCCGATAAGGATAATCATTCCGATTGTCGTTGAGGAATTACGCAGAGCGGGCGTAAGGGAGGAAGATATCACATTGCTATCAGCCAATGGGGCTCATTGTAAATGGCAGCCCTCGGAATTAAAGCCCCTTTTAGGCGCTCAGTTATACAATAGATTCCGACCATTTGACTGGAGGGATGGGAGCATACTGAACCATGACTGTACTCAAGGCAATGTCCATCTCGGCGAGACCAACCTAGGCGATGAAGTCGAATACGACAAAGCGGTTGTTGAGGCAGACCAGCTTATTTACGTGGGGACCGTTTTCCCGGTCCCCTTTGGAGGATATAGCGGTCAAGGGGTTGCTATAGGGCTTGCTAGTATACGGGCGCTTACCTCTCTCCATAGCTATGAGGTGTACAGGACTCCCCAGTCCCTCCACAGTGACTATCGACCGGAGAAGAACACCTATAGGAAGCACAAGCTAGCGGTACATGAGAAGATAGAAGCTGCGACTGGCAAGAAAATCTTTTACGTAGATGCCATCACCGGCCCTGCACAAAAAATAGTCAACGTGTTTGCAGGGCACGTACCCGAGCTTGAGACGATTGAATATCCGGAGGCGGATACCTATTTCAACGTGGAAGTCCCGCAGATGGACATCATCGTAGTGGGGCTGCCCCATACTCTGGATTACGATACAAGCGATAATCCCGCGTGTGCCTGTAACTTTGCGGCACGCCCGGCGAGAGCATGGCGGAACAAGCCGATCCTGAATAAAAACGGCGTGATGATAGTAGTAGGAAAGTGCAGTGGTGCTATTTCGCCGCGTCGTCCAGCCGATCCAGAAGCCTTCAAGCTCTATCGAAATTGCTTCGATGTCAAGGAGCTCTACGCCTATACAGAGGCGTTTTGTAATAATCCGGATTACCTTTACAAGTATCACCATGAATACGCATACAGCCCCATCCATAGCGTATTTATGATGGCGAATATGGAGACCCTTCAACGGATTGCGAGCCACACGATCTTCGTCGGGGAGGTTAATCCAGGCGTGATTCGTGAGGCGGGTTTCACGCCCGTGAGAAGCTTTGATGAGGCACTCGAAACTGCCACTGAGATAGTGGGAGGGGATGCGAACATACTCGTTCTCCCGAGCTACCATCGTGACCCGAAGCCCATATTCGATGTTATCTGAGTGGCTCGAGGAAGCCCTATGAAAAAAAGGCAAGACGCTCGGTCTGGGAATTAAAAGGCAATCTGGAGGTTAAGTTATCTGGGAATAAGGGAGGAATAAGATGAGAGACGTCGTGATTGTCAGCGCAGTACGAACACCTATCGGGGCATACTGCG
>CAZJXD010000040.1:0-37038 GCA_964549945.1 uncultured Desulfobacteraceae bacterium
TGGATATCATGGGTGTCAAGGGCTATGAGCTCTTGAAGATCGCAAATGAGCATAACATCCCTGCCCTTATGCTTACCGCCCATGCCTTAAGCAAAGAAGACCTTGTGAAATCCGCCGAACAAGGGGCTTCCTACTATGTGCCGAAAGATGAAATAAATAATATTGATGTCTTTGTGAGCGATGTGCTCGAGGCCATAGAAAAGGAGAAGAATCCCTGGGTGAGGTGGTTCGAGAGGCTCGGAGGTTTCTTTGATAAGAAATTCAGCGGAACAGACTGGAGAGAAAAGGAAAAAGAGTTCTGGCTCGAGAAGCTAAGGTCCAGGGCGGAATAATCTTAAGATATAGAGGCAGGTTGATTAGATTGGCCTATGCAATGTTGACTACAGCGAATCGTAGTCATGCAATGGAGGCGCCTAAGTGCTTCGATTCGCAACTATAATCACGTATCTAAACGAGAAACATCTAAACAAATGCTCACTCCATTCGGCTTGAGCTCATGGCCGAAAGCAGCACTTAGTCCCGAGTGAATAAATACGCTACCGTATTTATAAATCGAGGGACTAAGATTTCTTCAGGTTTTGCGATGGTTTTCGCTGGGTGAGGCAATTTAAGGTGCCGAAAGCTGGATGAGCAGATGTTTTCTGATTTTCTTTAAAATATTCAGAAGGACATCAATCTCCTTTTCATCTAAGCTGGATAGAATTTTTTTACTTATGTCTTCCGCGAGAGGGATCATCTTATCCGTGGATTTCCATCCCTTTTCAGTCAGAACGATATTTACAGACCTGCGATCATTTTCATTGGCTATCCTTTTCACATAGCCAATGCTTTCAAGGGCCTTAAGCATTGAAGTTATGGTGTGCTTAGCCCTGAATATCCATTTGCTAATCTCGCTCGGCCTCATTGTCCCACCGTGAACAATGAGGGCATTCATAACCGCAAATCGGGGAGGATTCGAGCCATATTTTCCTAGTTCAATCTCTAGAAACCTATTCATTATATCGTGTGTCCGAACTATAGACATGATAGCTGCTGTCTTTTTCCGTGTGGATTTTACCATTTTGGTGTCTCCTGATGTCTTTCTTTTATCGTAGCATACGAAATAACTGAATGTATTCCAGGTTCATATTTTTTTTAAGATTTTTCGTTACTATGTCGGAGAGAGACGAATTACTTGTATTTTTGTGACTACTCACGTAGTCAGCCTGAAGCTGTTTAGACTGTCCTTCGACTTTGCTCAGGATGGTGAGCGAAGCCGAACCAAAGGCTTAAAGTAATCAGAAGAGCGCTATTGCCGCACTTTGTTGAAGAAACAGTGGCTTCTCGTGCCAAACATGGCTTTAAAATGCGCCGTTTCCCCATTTTCCCCTAACAGTCTTCAGCCTACAACCTATCTACCTGAGTAGTTACGTATTTTTTAATACTCTTTTTTCCGTTGGCTTCCTCTCAATATTCGTCAGGGAAGATCGGGCACTGTAAAGTCGCATATGGATAGACGGCCACACACGTCTCCTTTCCATGAGCAGGCCGTAATCGGTCGATCAATTTGTCCCAATCCCGATACAAGAAGACCCTATCTTCCGGGCCCCACCACTTCTTCTCTAGTTTGGAAAAATTTTCCGCATATATAAACAGCCTCCTTGCATTGGGGAATCGTAAAGGCCCGGGTTTTTGCCACTTTCTTCCCCCATAATCGCTTCCAAACGTCCCCACAAGATAGTGAGGGAGAAGTCCATCAGCAGTTTGCCAGACCAGAACCACATCGCCACCATCATTGAGAGATTCTCGTGCTGGCCAAAATGCCTTTTCAGGGCTTTCCTCAATGGGGAATGCATTCAGCACCATAAGGTCAAATTTCCCTCGATTTTCAGTGCCATATGCCTTATTGGCAAAGGCTACTCCAGTACGATGCTGTGTGACGAAATCGCCGACGAATAAACCCAGAATCTCCTTTTTGTGATTCAGCACTGCATTAATAGTTATGTCGAGACCGGCAATTTTTGCGGCTTCTTCCAGATCCAGGCGCCTTGGATTGTTCCTGACCTTACCGAGGCCAACCTGTTCCGGGTGCCTTTTTTCAATCTCAATGTGGTTATAGGCTATTGTTTCCATTGCTGCTGCGCCGGGCACCAAGATCTTTGCTCCGCCTCCGTAGCCTGCGGTGAAATGAGGAATGATGCATCCTACACCTATCTTAAGGTCACAGCCAGCCACTTCCTTATTTATTAATACGGGAGTTCCCCAACTCGTAGTTCCCACTTTCACGTGATGCTCATACACATTATGGTTGAAAACCAGATAATTTTCCACAATTTCCCTGCCCAATTTCTTAATCATTTCACATCGAACCAGGGGCCGATGGCACCCGTAGGCGCAAACCAGCCTAATTCGATCAGCGTTGATTCCTGCCTCATCGAGTTCTTTGATCACGAAGGGAATGATTTTGTAGGCTGGAGTGGGGCGAGCCAGGTCATCAAACAGGATGACGACGTTGTGTTTCCCCCTGGCTAGCTCCCTGATCCTGGGTGTGGCAATAGGCTCTTCGAATGCTTCCCGAATCTGAGAATCTGACAAGGGCGGAAAGTCGTGTCCAGCCATCCGGCATTCAATCAGCTCCCATTCCTGAGGGAAGTCCAAGCTGATCTCCCGCTCGTTGTTCCACAGTGAGACCCTGAACCGGACAGATTGCCCATTTGTGTTTTCAACCCCATCTCTTTTCATTGTGTTTCTCTGTTCCTCAAATAAGGGGAAAAACAATAGACCGGGAATCCTTATACTTCAAATACCTTTTTGGGTGTCTTGTGAAGGCATCCGCTGGCACCAGTTTCAGTGACCATGTAGTTATCACACACCCATGCAAAGGCCGTCTTTGAGGCCACAATGGGATGCACGGTAATATTCATATTCGCCTTGAGCTTCATGGGCTCATCGTCCCTGATTGCAGGTCTCTCCACCAGGTCATAGCCCTGTCCATGGGCATAGAGCCTCTTTTCCACCGGCAGCCCCCTGTTCCTCAGGAACTCATTATTTGCGGCAAGGAGATCTTTGGGTTCTGCGCCGGGCTTTAAGAGGTCGATGGTGACTTGTTGAGCCTCCTTGGCAATCTCACAGGCCTCAAGCAGCTCATTAGAGGCCTTTCCCAGTACGCATGTTCTGCCCAGTTCGGTGTACAGCCCTCCCGGTCCATTCACCTCGATCAAGAGGGTAAACTGATCGCCCTCCCGCATTTCCCGGTTCATAAAATGACGCTTTAACATGGGGCAGGGGGTACCCATGGGGGCAGAACCTGCCATGATCAACTGCTGCTCACTTCCCAGGTTCTGCACGGTGTACTGGGCGAGGGCCATGACCTCACGGTCCCTCATCCCCGGCTTGACTGCCTTGAAGGCCGTTTCCATGGCGGTATCCTGTATGGCCGCGGTCCTCTTAATCAACGCGATCTCCTCCTCACTTTTCACGGCCTTGATGGGATCCATCAGATCAGTGGCATCGGTGAACTTCGCCGCGGTAAGGTGGGTTTTTATGTACTCATAGAATGGTGCAGGGATATGACCCAAGGCAACGAAACCGATTTTGTAATCCCTCATGGGTTTGAGCAGATCTACCACGAGCTCTGCATCGTAGGTTTTAGAATAGTGGAGGGATGGAAAATAGGGTGCGGTAAGCCGGTTCTTGACGCCCCTGAGTGCCCAGTCTTTGGTGCTCAAGTCTGTCAGCAAACTCTCAGGATCCATTTTGGGGCCGACGTTTATCACGGTCATATCATCTTCTCTGGGAAAGACCACCGTAGTGGGGTAGCCGTTAAAGGCCGGTACATCGGTAAACCACTTCACGTAGCCTCCGAGGAACTGGTTGGTGTTCTGCATGATCAGCACATCAATTCCCTCAGCCTTCATGGCCTCCCGGACTGCCTTCCATCTTCGCTCTAGCTCGTGGGTAGAGATCCGTACACCGATTCTCTGTTGTGCGATATCCATGTTACCTCCTATTCTGTTCGTTCTTGAGTTCTTCTCGATCTCCCTATGCTGAGGGAATAAACACCTTTACCCCGACATTTTTCCTTGAAAAGAGATATTCCGGGCGGATTTTATGTGCCGAAATGCGGTGAGAACGCTTACCATTATTCCTACAGACATGAGCTCCCAGGATATGCGGACCGGCACCAGGGCGAGAAATCCACCAAGGATGAATAAAGACCGCTCCATCAGAGTAATGGGCTTCAAAAAGAACCCCTCGAGTCCAATACTCAGGATCACAACGCCGATTATTCCGGCAATCAGAGATATAATTATGTGTCCTATTGGCCCGGTCAGCAACAGGCTTGGGCTATAGACAAATAAGAATGGAACAATATATTTTACTATGCCTAAGCGCATAGCGATGAACCCGGTTCTCATAGGATGCCCTCCTGATATTCCTGCGGCCACATATGCGGCGACAGCGACAGGCGGGGTAAGGAAGGATATCAGGCCCCAGTAAAAAACAAACAGGTGAGCGGCGATAGGCACGACTCCCAGTTGAATCAAGGCAGGAGCCACTAAAATGACAAGCACCAGATAACATGGAATAGAGGTCATTCCCATCCCCAGTATGAATGAGGCAATGGCGGTTAAGAGAAGTAAGAGGAATAGATGTCCCCCGGAAGCATCTACCAGTATACTGGATAGCCTGAATCCGAGACCGCTGGAATCGAGAGAGCCAATGATAATCCCGGCAGAGGCACACGCCACTGCTGGCACGAGGAGGGCCCGAGCTGCCGTTTCCAGGCAGCCAATGGACCAGATTACGAGGTCTTTGATGCCTTTCCTGGTCTGTGCTTTTCTCTGCCAGTCGATGATTACGATCAGTATGGCTGCCATTGAGGCGTAGATGCCGCAATGCTGGACCGGTAAATGGAGTTTTGCTAACAGATATACGAGCAGGAGGACCGGAATTAGGTAATACCAGCCCTCTTTCATTACCTTACCAAACGACGGCAGTTCTTCTCGAGAGAGACCTCGCAGTCCCAATCTGACCGCCTCGAAATGGACCTGAACGAAGATTGCAAGGAAGTAGAGGGCGGCCGGCAAAAAGGCGGCCACACACACTGACCAATATGGCATACTGAGAAGCTCGGCTATCAGGAATGCTACAGCCCCCATAACCGGCGGCATAATCTGGCCGCCGTTGGAAGCCACTGCTTCAACTCCTCCGGCAAACTCCGGACTGTAGCCTGTCTTTTTCATCAGGGGTATTGTGATCGATCCGGTAGTAGCTATATTGGCTGCGGTAGCACCTACCATAGTCCCGAGAGCGGCACTACCCAGGATCGCAGCCTTGGCTGGCCCCCCCTTCCAACGTCCTGTCAAGGCGAATGCACCATCTAATATGAAACGTCCGGCTTCAGAATTTTGAAGAACGGCGGAAAAAAGCATGAATGCCAGGAGGATTGTACATGCTATTTCTACAGGCGCGCCGAAAATGCCCTCTGCTCTCAGGTAGAATATGCTCGCGATTCGCTCCGGGGAAAAGTTGAAGGTGAGAAGTATGCCCGGGAAATGAGATCCAAATATCAGATGGACAACAAAAAATAGTGCGATGAGCGCCATAGACAGATTGACTGTTCGCCTTGTGGCCTCTAATATGGCCGCTACGAGCATAAAGCATAGGAAAACCTCTAATAGCGTGGTGGTCCCTTTCAGCAGAAGCCATTCCCAGCGCCCAGGGAAAAACGTGATATAGCCTGCTCCACACACGCTCATAACGATGAATATTGTATCATACCATGGCAGCCTCTCTCTTTCCCCACCCCTGACAGCCGGATAAATAAGGAAGACCAGCACCAATACCAGCATTAAGATGAGAGCGCAGTAAGGCACGATCGTGATATGTATCCCTATGAATTCCAACGCATTTGAGACATAAAGCACTCCGATTATGATCAAAATAACGCTGAGGAAAGTGATTACTTTCCTCATCATCGTACTCCCGGATTTTGCCATACTCGTCCTCTTGCGATGCTGCCATATAAAAAATAGATGGTCACCGTCTGATCTACAACGGGCACGTCTCATGGAATGGGCATCCTGGTCCGTGTTCAGGCCAGGATGCCCACTTTCTCACCTATTTTCACCTGCCTCTATTCTCCAATCTCAGCCAAGAGCTTCTTTTGGCGTTTGTCCAAGGTATCGGTCCAGAGATTCACTTCCCGATAGTACTTTATGGCTCCGGGATGATAGGCGAAATTTGTCCTCTTTACAGCCTCGGGGCTAAAGAACTTACAGACAGGGTGGTAGGTCTTAAACTCATCGAAGTGCGTCCAGATCATCTTTGTCAGGGCATAAATGAAGTCGTCAGACAAACCTTTCCGACAATCGACAACAACGGCAAACCCTACGGTCTGAACGGGGTCAGGCATGGTCTTGTAGACACCCCCAGGAATGGTCAGGGGAAATGCCCAGGGCAATTTGTCCTGGATCCTTGCCATGTGAGCATCATCTACATGGATAATCTTCATGGGATGGGTATTGGCCAATTCCATCCACTTGGCTGCGGGGTGGGATCCACAGTCTATGGCAAAATCGACTTTGCCTGTCTTGAGGGCATTGATCCATTCCGAGGCCCGATCATATCGCATCGCATTGCTGATATCCGAACTCTTCACACCATAGGCCTCTAGGCTGGCTTCCCAGAGAAGCTCCATGACGGATGAAGCTCTGGCCCTATAATATCCTGACTTGCCCTTGAGATCTGCCCATGAATTGATGCCTGAGCCCTCTAATGTCACCAGGTTATAGTGCAGGGGAAAATCCTGCAAGAAGACGCGAATGGGTGCTGGACCTATGTCTTTAAAGTTGCCAATACCCCTGAACGCATCATAGCCAACATCAGGGGTAATAAAGCCCATATCCAAGTCGCCTGAGTGTATGAGCCGGGCGGTCTCCTCACCCCCTGCGGTCTTGGTCGGGATTCCCGCAACACCAAGATATTTTTCCATCATCTTGCCCATGCCCCCGGCTATGGCATAATAGGTTGTGCCTGTGCCTGAACCGATAGAGACGGCTTTCGGCCAGTGCTTCGGTTTCTCTACGGCCATAACCCCGCTCGCGGCAAACACGGTTGCTATGAGTAGTACCGCCATACCTATAGAGATCTTAAAACCCTTTCCTCTCATTTTTTCCTCCTCTCCGATTTTTCCTGTTTTTACTGCCCAATTAGTTGCCTTCCCTCTTTTTTCTACGCTCTCGCATGCTCCCGCTCTCACCCCCCTTCTTTATGAAAATAGGATACTCCTAGAATGATAGTAAATCCATGAAATCCCTTTCCTCTTCCATTATCTTCACGGGCGTAACTGCTGCAATTTCTGATGCATGGTTTCCAGAGTATTTTGTCTGTTTGGATACGCTGTTAAAAATCAGCTCAATAAGATGAAAGTGATTCGAATTATTTGCGGGATGGTGGATAGCGCTTATTTTATTAATGAGCTTCTTGGAGGAGATTAACAGTCGATTCCCGGCTTGTGCGTCTCGTTGGGGATTGAATTTCGGAATCCCCCGTCGAAGTAATCATGAGAGGTGCTTCTCAGCATTCTCTTCATTAACCCATAAATTAGTTCGAAGTAGAATGGTTTATTTTATCTTTATTGTCAAGTGAAATTTGTTTAAATTTGAATCCCCCTCTGCGACTCGACTTGAGCTCGCCGAAAGTCTTGCAGCGCGGGCTGAATTCAAATGAGCATTTCGCCATAGGAGCGATAACCTTCCGTAAGATTAATGCGCCTGAGGCGCATAAAATCGTGTAACGATTTTATTTGACAATTAAAAACAGGTGAATTAATTCTATATCGAACTAGATATGAATCTGATTGGATTCGATTCCCGGAGATATGAAGGCAGAGCCTAAACGGGAGGAATCAATGGAGATTTATGAAGATGTGTGGATACCCACCACGTGCGGCAGGTGTTATGCTGGCTGCGGGATAAGGGTTCGCCGTATAAACGGTGTTGCAGTACAGATACAAGGTGAGCCGGACAGCGACATGGGGGCGCGTGGCGGCTTATGTGCAAGGGGTATCGCAGGACTCCAGGTGATGTATGACCCAAATCGATTAGATGTTCCATTGAAGAGGACAAATCCAAAAAAAGGCCTGTATGAAGATCCAAAATGGAAGGAGATTTCTTGGGATGAAGCCTTAACTGAGATAGCTGAAAAGCTGGGCAAGATTTTGCAAGAGGAACCGGGAAAATTATTGGTGCAGATTTCAGTAATACGCCCCTTATTCGGTGCATTCGCATTGAAGCCCCTGTATGATCTGGGCATGAAGAATGTATGGGTAGGAGGTGGGGGCCTTCATTGCGGATCAGGGGCTCATGCGGTAGCTGGCATGGCAAATAGCTCGTGGTCGATAGTTCCTGATTTTCAATATTGCAACTATATCATTTATTTCGGCGCGAGCAAGGGAACAGCGGCGGGCCACTCTTCGATGGTGTCGACGAGGCTCGCTGCCGAGGCAAGGGATCGAGGTACAAGATTTATTATCTTTGATCCAATGTGCCACTTCGCCGGAGGCAAGGCAACCGAATGGATACCCATCATCCCCGGCACCGACGGTGCGGTTGTTCTTGCCATGTGCAATATTATCGTTAATGAGCTGGGCACCATTGACACCGTGTTTTTGAAATCCAAAACCAACGCCACTTACCTTATTGGACCAGATGGAAGGTATGTAAGGGATAAGGAAACCAAGCGATGTCTCGTGTGGGATCTTGCCGAGGGGAAGGCCGTTGCCCATGATTACAGGGATATCCCTGATTATGAGGCCGCACGGAACATTGATTACGCCTTGGAAGGTGACTATGAGGTAAACGGCATAAAGTGCGAGCCAGCCTTCCAGCGTATCAAGCAACATCTCATGAAGTATACCCCTGAGATGGCATCTGGGGTTTCCACCGTTCCCGCGGAGAAAATCCGTAGTGTCGCGGTGGAGTTTGCCAAGGAAGCCAAAATAGGGAGCACTATTTGTTTAGATGGCCACGAGGTTCCATTCAGACCGGTTTCGGCTGTCCTTTTTCGTGGTGGGGAGGGTCATGAAAATTCCTTTCATACGTGTTTTGCGGTATCTCTGCTTAACTCTATTGTAGGAGGGGCCGATGTATGTGGAGGGACACTGGGTTGGCCTGCCCGAAGTTTAGGTTATCCCGAAACAGGTAAGTTCCGATTTTCTCCTTACAGGGGCCTTGATGGATTTTTAGAAACCGATTATTTTGGCCCTGGTGTATTGCATCCTGGTAGGCGTGTAGAGGAGGTGAAGAATACCTATGATGGATTGCCGGGGAGGAGAAGCAGGGAGACGATAGTCGATGATCGGGGTGAAACGATAGTGGAGGCTGGGTCTGTCATCACCCATGAGGCTGCCTATCAATTAGCCCGCCTTTCCGATCGAAAGATAAAGGTGGAACCTTTTACCTCAGGAGGTCCCTGGCCGATAAAGGAGCCCGCGATGACGGGTAATGCGCAATTGAAGGATATCTTTGCGCTCGGTTTTGATCCAGGTGTTTTTGGGGCCAGAGATCAGGAAGAAATCTGGCAAAAGATTAAGTTGCCGTATCGATTCGAGATGATGATTAGTTGGGGCTGCAACACGCCGCTGAGCGTTGCGAGCTGGGATGCCATAGCCAGCAGCCTCAAAAGGATACCATTCATTGTTGTTTCAGAGCTTTTTAACACGGAGCTGACAGAAGGCTTTGCCGATATAGTCCTGCCCGACACATGTTATCTAGAGCAATTGAGCTGGACTGAAGGAAAAGGTCAAAACTTTAATTACCCCTATGGCATGGATAATTGGAACTACCATCTCGTGCAACCTGTAGTAAGTCCGAAGGGCCAGAGGAGGAGCTTTATACGGACAATTTGGGACATCATAGACAAGATGGGCTACAGGGAGAGGCTGAATAAGTCCCTTAATGAATTCGTGGGGTTTGACGATGCGCATAAGCTGAAGCCAGATGAAACGTTTACCGAAGAGGAGATTGCGGATAGGACGCTGAAAGCATGGTTTGGTCCGGAACATGGCCTGGAGTATTTCAAAAAGTACGGCTTTGTCAGTTGGCCCAAAAAGGTAGAGGAGGCCTACTGGAGGTACTTTGTTGACTGTCGGGTACCGGTTTATGTGGAATTCATGGTCGATGTAAAGGAGAAGATGCAGAAAATAACCAACGATATAGGGCTCGTAGTTGACTACAATCAATATTCTCCTCTCATTTCATGGGCCCCTTGCTCAATCCATCGGGAAGGTGATCCGGAATATGATCTGTATTGTTTCTCCTATCGAGATGTTCTGCACACTGGCTCCGCGACAATGGAGCAGCCTTGGATTGATGAAGCGAGTCAAATGAGTCCCTACACCTACAATATTACGATGAACCGGGAAACCGCGGAAGAGAAGGCCCTCAGGGAAGGAGATGCAATAGAATTAGAAACCGTAACAGGGCGCAGGGTGACAGGAACGCTAATGGTAATGGAGGGAATGCACCCGCAAGCGATAGCTATAGCGGCATGTAGCGGGCACTGGGCAGCGGGATTGCCCATCGCGAGGGGCAAGGGAACCAACTTTGATGATCTCTTGGAGATCGATCTTAACCATGCAGATCCCGTCAGTTTAAATCTGGAGACTGCTGTGAGGGTTAAGGTCAGGGCGGTCAAAGAGAGGTAGATCATGGCCAGATGGGGAATGGTTATCAACCTAAATAGGTGTATAGGCTGCTATGCCTGCATGTTGGCGTGCAAACAGGAACACTTTCTTCCACCTGATATTTTTTGGGCCAGGGTCCTGATAGGTGAATCCGGGAAATATCCGGCCGTAACCAAACAGGTATATCCGGTGCTTTGTAATCATTGTGCAGAAGCGGCTTGTGTGGATGTTTGTCCCACTGGTGCCACTTCCAAAAGGGAAGACGGCATCGTTATAATAGATTATGACAAATGCGTAGGGTGCCGGTATTGCATGATGGCCTGTCCATATCAGCAGAGGAGTTTTTATACGAATGGTAAAAGGGAGTATTTTCCTCAACAGGGCTTGACTGAACTAGAAGTGATAGGAAATCAACTATACCCTTTTCAAGAGGGTACTGTAGTAAAATGCAATTTTTGTGTGGAGAGGATTGATGCGAGTCTCGAGAGGGGATTAAAACCCGGGATAGACCGAGAGGCAACCCCAGCATGCGTAATCGCCTGCCCGTCAAAGGCCAGGTATTTTGGTGATCTTGAAGACCCCACGAGTGAGGTTTCGAGATTGATCAATGAGAGGAAGGCATTTCAGCTTCATCCCGAATTTGGCACGAATCCCTCGGTTTACTATATTACTCGTTAGGGCAAAAAAGGGAGACAGTAACGGTGAAACCGTATGAGTGGATGACCACATATACTCCGCAACAAGAATGGATCGAGAAAAGGGGAATCTTCATGCCCCTCGCCTTTTACTTTGGATCACTCGGTGGCGGCCTCTACTTGGTTTCCCTATACTTTGATAGTCTTCTAGGTATGTTCATTGCGTGGCTCATAGTCGGGGGCTTAAAGGGGGGCTCCCATCTTATTGATTTGGGACGGCCATGGAGGTCCTGGAGAATGGTCTTTAGGCCACAGTCATCATGGATAAGCAGGGGATTGATTTTAGTAATCTTATTTCTCGGTTTGGTTCCTGTGCAGCTATTTACCTCCTATTTTTTTTCGAGAACGATCTGGGAATCAATATTCAAAGTGCTTGCTGGGTTAGCGGCCCTGGGGACCTGTGCATATCCGGGATTTACCCTCAATTATGTGAGTGCGATTCCTCTATGGAATTCCGCGGTTCTGCCCATTCTATTTATGGCATGCGGCACTCTGGGTGGGATTGCGTTGTTATTGGTTGCAGGTGTGTTTGGAGGAAATGTCGATTTGAGAATGATTGAATTTGGGAGCCTCGTTCTCATCATAATAACCGGTATGCTTATCGTTGTTTACACATGGAGTGCCTCCTATGCGGGGCCTTCTGGGGGGAAGGCATTAAAAGAGATTTTGAAGGGACGGGCGAGCCCCGTTTTTTGGCTCGGCGTGGTGTTGGTGGGCATAATCATGCCGTTTACCTTTATGTCACTGGGGTACAGTGGAATATATGTTTCTAAAGCGCTCTTATTCACTGGCGCGCTCGGCGAGATTATAGGTGGATTGAGCTTAACCTACGCAATCTTAAGGAGCGGTGCCTACAGTCCTTTAATTCCTCTCTCTGCTGATATAATGCAGAAGTAAGAGGGGAAAAAGGGGTGCATGAGAGAGATCAGAATACACGGGAGAGGTGGACAGGGTTCAGCAGTGGCAGCCAGGATACTTACCACTGCATTTGTCCATGAGGGCAAATGGGCGAGCGGGTTTCCCGTTTTTGGTGTCGAGCGAAGAGGTGCGCCTATTACGGCGTTTGTCCGTTTCAACGAGAGGCCGATCAGGGAAAAGACAAAGATCTATCATGCCGATTCTATAGTAGTGATTGATTCGCATCTTTTTCATACCCTCGATGTGTTTCAAGGTGTGAGGGAAGGCTGCATCATTGTTGTGAATTCTCCTGCACCTTTACCTGGTGAGTATCACCCGCACGTGCACGGAATTGGATTGGTTGATGCGACGGAGATCTCCCTTCAGGAATTAGGGAGATCGATTACGAACACCTGCATGCTGGGAGCTTTTGCTCGTTCCACGGGCTGGATAAAATTGGATTCTGTGTTGTCGGCTCTCAATGAGTATTTTAGCGGCGATATACTCGATAGAAATATGCGGGCCGTAAGGAGGGGGTATCAAGAGACAACCCTTATGAGGTTTTAACGGGGACATCATGAGATTCAAGACGCATGGTGAGACAGCCTGTGCAAGCGGTAGGGTTCAATTTGTCATAAAGACCAAGGAATGGAGATATCAAAAACCAATAATAGGTGAAGGTAAATGCAAGAGATGCGATATTTGCTCGCTCTTTTGTCCTTCAGGGTGCATCGAGGAGATAGGGGGCCGCTACGTTGTGGATCTGGAGTTCTGCAAAGGGTGCGGTATTTGCGCGAGGCTATGCCCACACGATGCAATTTTGATGGAAAGGGACTGATACAAACGTGGGCTCTGGCATAACAGGCCATATGAAGGTCTTGGATGGAAATCGGGCTGCGGCGTACGGCGCAATGCTCTGTCGCCCTGATGTCATCTGCGCCTATCCAATAACTCCCCAGACAGAGATCCTCGAACAATTATATCAGTTTAAGGCCGAAAACAGGCTCGACGCGGAAATGGTTGCGCCCGAAAGCGAGCACTCGGCGATGAGTATCCTGAGGGGAGCTGCCGGCTGCGGGGGACGCACATTTACGGCAACGGCGGCGCAAGGGTTAGCCTTTATGTTTGAGGTCTGCATTCATGTGGCCACCCATCGACTCCCCGTAGTCATGGTTAATGTCTGCAGGGAAATGATCGCGCCTCATTCCGTAACGACCAGCCATCAAGATGCTATGATGGTAAGGGATATGGGATGGATTCAGATCCACGCACAGAATTGCCAGGAAATCCTTGATGCAATCATTATGGCATATCGCCTCGCTGAAGATCCGGAGATATTGGTCCCGGTAATGATTTGCTACGATGGATACTATCTCTCATACCAGTGGGAACCGGTCGAGATTCCATCACAACAAGCCGTGGATTTATTCCTGCCTCCTCTTGTGATAAGCCCGGTTATTGATCCGGAGAATCCCATGACCTTTGGTCCATTTATTCCAGGTGAAATGGGAATTGAGTATCGATTCAAGCACACTGCGGCTATTGAACGAGCAAAAGAGAGGATTGACCTGATAGATAAAGAATTTAATCAACACTTTGGGAGGAGCTATGGAGGTCAAATAGAAGAATACAGGGCTTCAGATGCCAACGTGATACTTCTGGCTGTTGGCAGCTGTGCAAGTACTGCGAAAGTGGCCATTGACCATAAGAGGGAGGAAGGCATTATGGTAGGCCTCATCAATGTAAGAATGATCCGCCCCTTTCCAAAGGAACGATTGGTCGAGGTAGTTGAAGGAAAGAACGCCGTAGGTGTTATTGACAGAAATATTTGCTTTGGTTGGGGCTGTGGAGCCCTTTTTATGGAGGTACAATCAGCCCTCTATGGGCTCAGTACAAGACCACCAGCCCTGAATTTTATTTGCGGGCTTTGTGGCTTGGATATCACCGTAGCGCTTATTGAAAGGGCAATAGAGCTCACTAACCAAGCAGCTCTTGGCCAAGAGTATCAGAATATCACGTGGTTAGACCTCGAATAGGATGAGCAGGGAGAGTTCATGGCAAAGAAGAAAATGCCCAAGGTTGGCAAAGCCCGCCGGTATTTGAACGATGAGGATTTAATTCCAAAGGGAACCAGGGCCTGTGCGGGTTGTCCTGCCGAACTAGGCTTGAGGATTGCCTTGCGGGTCTTTGGGAGAGATACCATCGTATTTGGAGGCCCCGGTTGCATGACTACCGTGATGATTGGATATGGGGAGCAGGCTACAAGTAAAGGTTCTTACGTGAATTGTCTCTTCACCAACATTCCCTCAACCATGACAGGGGTGTATCGATATTATCGTCACATCGGAAAGGAGGCCAAGCTTCTTGCCTACTGTGGAGATGGCGCCATGGCAGATGTGAGCTTTCAGGTCCTCTCAGGAGCAGCGGAACGTGGCGAGAGGATTACCATTATATGTTATGATAATGAGGGGTATATGAACACGGGGAACCAAAGGAGCAGCACTACCTCGGCCAAGGCATGGACAAACACAAGCCCTGTGGGGAAGACACTAAGGGGCAAAGAGGAAAAAAGCAAATATCTCCCCCTTCTCATGGCATTTCACGGGATTCCTTACACCGCTACCGCCACTGTTGCATATTTAGAGGACTACGCGAAAAAACTCACCAAAGCCATGAACACCAAGGATGGTATGTCCTACATACATCTGCTTACGCCCTGTCCACCGGGGTGGAGGGCAGCGCAGGACAGAGGTATCGACATAAGCCGTCTTGCGGTAGAGACGAACTACTTTCCCCTCTGGGAATGTGAAAACGGGAGATTCAGGCTTACGCAGCACATAAAGAAACCAGAACCAATTGAAGAGTACACCAAGCTGATCGGCAAGTTTTCTCACCTCACAAAGGATGAACTGGAAGAGTTCCAGGAATCTGTAGATGTGAGAAATGAGCAGGTTGAGGCTCTGTGTTCGTTGCGATATTCACCCATACAAGGAGAATCTTCTCATAGGAAAGGAGGTTAGGATATGCTTAAAGCACTACCAGCGAGAAAACAGCCACGAGACCGGGTACTCAGGTGCCTGAACTGCTTTGCCAAGATGGATATACCACCCCGAGCAAATAGATTTACGTGCACGGAATGTAAAACGGAATATGAGATTGCATGGCGTGCGGGACAGGCTAAAATTTTAGGATTAGTGGATTACTTTAAAGACTAGGGAGGTACATGATATGCCATTAACGGGAAAGGTTGCGGTTATCGACCTCACGAAAGGTGAAATAGTCAAGGCATCGATTCCGGAGAAATTACGCCGCTTGTATCTGGGCGGCAGAGGCCTCCAGGCTTATCTCATCTATAATCACCTGAAACCGGGGGCAGATCCGCTGAGCCCTGATAACGTACTGGTAGTGAGTGCTGGGCTTCTAACCGGGGCCATGGCTCCAGCGGCATCCAGAAGCCAGTGGGGAGGAAAATCGCCGGTGACCGGCGCGATCGCCAGTTCCAATATGGGGGGTTATTTAGGGCCAGAACTTAAGTTTGCCGGCTTTGAGCACCTTGTTGTTAAAGGGGCCTCAAAAAAGCCGGTCTATTTATGGGTACACGATGGGGAAATTGATGTGAGAGATGCCTCGCACCTCTGGGGCAGGGACACCTTTGAGACTCAGCGATTGATCAGAGAAGAACTGGGTGACGAGGATGTAAAAATAGGGTGCATCGGCATTGCCGGTGAAAACCTTGTGAGGCTCGCAAATTTCAGAACGGGACCGAAAGACGCCGCTGGCAGGACCGGGACCGGGTGTATAGCCGGATCAAAGAAGCTGAAGGCGATCGCAGTCAGGGGAACGCTGGGACTTCGCCCGGCTCATCCCCAGAGAGCCCTTGAGTATGGCAAGGAGGCGATCGACAAGATAATGATGACAAAGGTTGCCAAGGCGATGGGTGTGGACGGGACGAGCTATATATGGAACGTAACAAACTCCAGTGGTTTGTTGGAGTGGATGAATGGGCAGACCAACAGATTCCCCTTCGGTGACTGGCACGATATGACTATAGAGAGATTTCATGAAGAATACAGCACTGGTATTGCCGCCTGTTTTAACTGCACGGTACATTGTCGGCACCAATTTCGACTCAAGGAGGGCTCACTCGCAGGAGCCTTTGGAGAAGGTCCCGAGTACAATACCCAGACCGCGTTTGGTACTTTTGGCCTTAACAATTGGGGGGACATGCTCCTGGGCTGGCACCTTGCCAATCTGTATGGGATTGATACGACCGGGTGGTGCAATGCTGTCCGAGGCGTGATGGAGCTCTACCAGAGGGGGATTATCGATAAGAAGGTCACCGGCGGCCTGGATCTATCATGGAGCAATGCCAAGGAGATTACGCCAAAGCTCATGGAGTTAACGGCAAAAAACGAGGGGATCGGTGCCATCATTGGGCAAGGTCCACTCGGTATTATCTCCGAGCTGAGCAAATACAGTGACAAGGTGGATTACTACATTCAGCACTGTAAAGGGCTGGGTAAGCTTGGTAACGTTGACAGGGTGCAACCTTCATTTTCCCTGGGAATAGCCACCTCCACCAGGGGCGCCGATCACCTCAGGAGTCGACCTGCCCTTGATCATTTCAATTTGCCCGAATCGCTGTTAGAGAAATTGTATGGGGGCAAGGTTTCCAGCGATTACACTTCATATGATGGAAAAGCGCGGATGGTCAGGTGGCATGAGCTCACCTACGCAGTGGTGGATTGCATAGGTACGTGTAAATTTCAGACCGTGTTTTTCAGCCCTAACTTACCTGCGTATGAAGAATGGTCTCAATACTTGCTCTACAATACCGGGATGGAGTTTACGAAAGAGGAATTGTTTGAGATCGGAGAAAGGGTATATACCCTGGAAAAGATGATTAACATGAGGGAGGCAGGGCATACGAGGAAGGATGATTATCCCCCTGAGCGCTCATTTAAGGAAGGGCATAAATACGGCTTGGCCCCTGTCAGGGGAAAGCATTTAGACAGAAAAAAGTATGACAAGATGCTGGATGAGTATTATGAACTTCATGGCTGGGATAATAATGGTGTGCCGACTCCAGAAACCTTGAAGAAGTTAGAATTAGACAAAGAACCATCTCACATTGTCTGAGAGAACAGAGGAGATTGTTATGCAAAAGGTAATCACCATTGATTATGAGAGATGTACGGGATGCAGGCTGTGCGAAACGGTGTGCTCGCTTTACAATGAAGGCGTGATTAATCCTGAGTTAGCAAGAATAAAGATGATTCGATGGGAATGGGATGGCCTTCATATTCCGACGTTATGCCAACAGTGCGATGTGGCAGCGTGTATGGCGGTGTGTCCGAAGAAGGCTATCTACAGGGATAGAGAATTGGGATGCTTGAAGATAGATTATAGTAAATGCATTGGGTGCAAGTTGTGTATGCAGTATTGCCCATTTGGTGCCCTGTCATACAATTTTGAAAAAAACAGGGTAATAAAATGTGAATTATGCGGCGGTGATCCAGTGTGCGTGAAGTATTGCGAGACAAAGGCGTTACAGTATGTACCTGTTAATTTGGCTGCGATACCCAGAAAGAGGGATTTGGCAGAGAAAGTACTGATGGAAGTGAGTGTCAGTGAAGCACCGTAAAGGGAGGGAATAGGCAGATCGGCGGCATGATATTTGAGCCTTCCATGATACCGGTGAGCACCTGCCAATAGGGCGTATACCAAGAAAGGAGATGTAGGAATGAGCAAGAAAGACATAACCAGTGTGAGAGGTGCCTTGGAGTACTTGGATAGCAAGGGTGAGGTTTTACACATCAAGCAGGAGGTAGATCCCATATACGAGATTGCCGGTATTCAGAAGGCGCTTGATGGCGGACCAGCAGTGCTTTTTGAGAACATCAAGGGGTACCCCGATTTTTACAATGTAGGCAGTATTCTAAGCCGACGGGAGAGGATTGCTGACCTCTATGATGAGGATGACCCGATTCGGCTAAAGTTCAGGTTCAGGGATGCCTTAAAGAAACCACTGCCACCCAAGATAGTCGATGATGCCCCTTGCCAGGAGGTGGTGACTACCAAGAACATCGATGTGTTGGCCATGCTGCCCATAATTAAGCACGGTGAGCAGGATGCGGGGCGTATACTGGGTGGCGGTATCCAGCTTCTGATGGGGCCCTATTTCGACGGCGGCACCAATGTCTCGTTCAACAGAATACATTTCCGGGGCAAGGACTGGGCATCCATATCCACCGCCCAGATAACCCACATCGGTATGGCTGCGTTCAAAACCCACAGGGATGAGAGAATACCGATAACAGTCAATATCAATCCACCGCTGGCAGTGCAGATGGTAGCTGGAGCCTGGAATGTGCGCACTATAGTATCCCCTGGCGATGATGAGCTAGGTATTGCTGGCGCCTTCCAGGGTACGCCCGTAGAAATCGTGAAGGCAAAAACGGTGGATACCTATGCGATCGCCAATTCGGAGATTGTACTTGAGGCCTTTCTGGCACCCCATGGTGAGAACGTGTGGGAGAGTGATGGGGCGGAGGAGTTAAAGAAACAGACGGTAGTGCCTTTCTTCCCGGAATGGGAGGGGTATCTTGGCAGGTCATGGATAGTTCGCAAGTTGCAGGTAACGGCAGTAACCCGCCGCAATGTCAATCCTATCTTCCATACCGCAATGGCCCGCGGGTTTGAGTATGCCGGGTATGATCTGCTGAGGGAAGCTGGCTTCATCGAGATGGCTGACAGGATTGCCCCCGGCATCGTGGTTGATGTATTTGTACCGATCAGCATGCAGTGGGGCGGTGGCGTAATCTTCCAAGTTCGCAAGTCACGCCCCCAGGATGAGGGATTTCAGCGAAATATACTTGCCGCCGCCCTTGCCAATGCCCCAGGAATGCGGATGGCTATCGCGGTTGACGAGGACGTCGATATCTATAACAACGATGATGTAATGTGGGCAATCGAAACGAGAGTAGACCCTGATAAGGATATACTGAGGCTGCCTCGGGGCATGAGAGGCATAGCGGCACAGCCAATGGAGGTAAGGGAGCGCGGCGTTGGGGGCTGGGAGGGGGGCGTGGCATTTGATGCCACCAAACCATTCAACGAGGCCTGGAGGTTTGAACGCGGCCACTACCCATCGAATAAGGTGGACCTCAAGAAGTGGTTGACCGAGGAGCAGATTGCTGCTGTTCGGGCACAGCAATCTGAATATGCCAGGATCTGTGCCAAGAGGGGATGGTAGGAAAGAGAAGCCATGGGAGTATTAGATGGTATAAGGGTGTTGGATCTGTCCCGTTTTCAATCTGGTCCGGTCTGCGGCATGTTCCTAGGGGATATGGGGGCAGAGGTTATAAGAGTTGAGGAACCGGAGGGGGCGCCGGATAGGAAGTGGGGTTTGCTGGGACCTGACGGCGAAACCCTTTCCTACAAGATTGTGGGCAGAAACAGAAAGGGTATTACCCTGCGGCTCAATACCTCGGAGGGGAGGGAAATCTTTCGGGAGTTGGTCAAACGATCCGATGTGGTGCTCCATAATTTCACCCCTGGCACCACCGTGGCAGCCCAAATGAGCTATGAGCAGCTTAAGGAAGTGAATTCAGCAGTGATTGTGGCGGCGATCTCGGGATTTGGCCAGAATGGACCTGATGCAAGATTGGTCTGTTTTGACCATATTGCTCAGGCGAGGTCAGGAGGCATGATTCTCACCGGGTTTCCCGGTGATCCGCCTCTCAAGACAACTATCACCTATAATGATATATCCGCAGGATTATATGCGGTAATAGGAATCTTGCTTGCCCTTTACCACAGGGAAAAGACAGGGATGGGGCAGAACATTGATGTCTCTTTGTTCGATGCAGCCTTTTTCAGCACCCAATGTATGGGTGCCCTGCTTCTTTATGAGGTATACGGTACCATACGCAAGCAAGTAGGAAATCTGGGATTCCATTCGTATATAGGTTGCTTTCAGGCCAAGGATGGCAAATGGGTGCTGTTTTCCGGAACAACTAATGCGATCTGGAAAAGGCTCACACGGGCCATAGGCAGGGAGGATATGGCCTCCGATTCAAGGTTTAGCACCAACGATATGGTCCGGTTTGATAATGCGGAACTTATCAATCCGATATTGGAGGAGTGGGTATCACAAAGGAAGGCCGACGAAGTGGTAAAGATATTCCAAGATGCACGGGTTCCTTGCGGTATTGTCAATACCGTTGATCAATTATTGGATGACCCTCAAGTAAAGGCGCGAGATATGATCCTGTATGCTGACTACCCCAGCCTAGGTAAAATTCCCCTGCCTGGGATTCCCATAAAGCTATCTTCAACTCCCGGTGATGTACATTCACTTGCACCTGCGATAGGAGAGCATAATCAAGAAGTGTATTGCGGGCTTTTGGGCATGAGCACCGAGAAATTGAGTCAATTAAAGGCAGGAAAGATTATCTAGATGTAAAAAGGAAATTCCCATACAGAATAGTTATCACAAAGACCGTGGGATTTCCAACCGAAGTACTTATCAAAAGCCTTTCACCATCATAAAGCGAAGGAATGAGGAGGCTATATAAGGAGGGGTGGAGTGAGGCAACCAACTCGATTTCCTGAACGAATAATTGATGAGTATGTCGGAAAGGGATATTGGGATTCCAGCATTATATCCGAGTCTTGGGATGAGAATGCGGTTCTTTATCCCGATGAGGAAGCCATTGTAGAAGAGCACAGAAGGATTTCTTGGTCACAGGTAAAGCTGCAAGTGGATAGATTAGCCCTTGGCTTCTTGGAGCTTGGCATCAAAAGGGGCGAAAGAGTTGCCGTGCAGCTCTATAACTGTGTAGAACTTTTCACTGTTCGTCTCGCCTGTGAGAAAGCCGGCATTATTGCGGTTACCCTTCTGCCTAATTTTCGCCATGCCGAAGTTGCGGCCATTCTCAGGCATACCGAGGCAGTAGGAATAGTCATTCCGAGGGAATTCCGAAGATTTGATTACCCTGCATTGATCCAAGACCTTCTCCCTGAGGCACCTTCGTTAAAGTATGTTTTTGTTACCGGCGATGATGTTCCCGAAGGAGCCATTTCAATTAAAGAAATGGCTGAACAGGAGCTTGAGAGGAAATATCCCGCCGATTATTTACAGAAAACAAGGTTCAGCGCTTTTGAAACCTTTCAGATCGCCAGCACTACTGGAACTACCGGCACGCCCAAATGCATCGAGTTTGCCTCGTGCGTTCGGCAGTTCACTGGCAGGGTAGTTGCTCGGAGATTAAAGATCACCCATGATGATGTCGTGGGTGCCTTTGCACCGGTGATAGCTGGTTCATGCTACAACGAGGTCTATAGAGCAGCGCCGTTTATGGGGGCCAAGATTGTCCTCGGACAATATTTCACCGCGGCAGAAATCCTCGGATTAATCGAACGGGAAAGGGTTACTGCTGCTACTACCGTTCCAACCGTACTGATCAGAACCCTGGAAGAGCCCAACTTTGAAAAATATGACCTTAGTTCGCTTCGATTTGTCAAGTATGGTGGCGCTTCACTTCCCTATGACCAGGGGTTACATGCATGGGAAAGGTTCAGATGCCCTGTATTGCCAGCGTATGGCACGCTGGATATAGGAACCATAGGGACATCTTTTATTGACAGCTCCCAAGAAACGCTTCTCAGGGCGGTCTATAGACCTCTCGATGGTGTTGAGGTAAGGCTTGTTGATACAAACAACAAGGAAGTGCCGCCAGGAGAAATCGGCGAGTTGCTGGTAAGAGGACCCAATTGTGAGCCATGCTACTACAATGACCCCGGGGCTACCGCCGAGGTTTGCCGTAATGGCTGGTTCTATACCGGTGATTTAGCGAGCTTTGAGGCCGAAAAGGGACTAATCATTAGGGGCAGGCGCAAGGAGGTGATAATAAGAGGTGGCCAGAACATCTACCCTCTGGAGATCGAGACCATACTTCTGAAACACCCGAAGGTACTAAAGGCCGCTGTTGTGGGAATGCCTGATCCGGAAATGCAGGAAAAGGCCTGTGCCTATGTGGTTATCGAGCCGGGAGAGGAATTCGGTTTCTCAGACATGACATCATTTCTGAAAGAGCAAGGCATTGCACCATTCAAGATCCCGGAGAGGCTTGAAGTAATCGACGACGTGCCCCTGGTGGGGGGCATAAAGGTTGATAAGAAGCAACTCAGGGAGGATATTGAGGCCAAGCTCAGGAAAGAAGCTATGCAGGGTGGGGGAAAAAAGACTGATTTGCCCATACCCTAGTGGCAGGATATGGGAGTGGAATGAGGAATTGTACAACGGATCATCGCGGAGATAAACCGAGTCCCGGATGATACCGTTTCCGGATTGGAATTCGATCGATTTTTGAGGGGATTCTGAAAATAAGGCCTTGAAAAATGGCTGATTGTATACGGGAGACTTAGGCAGGGTTGATGATAAGGGCTTCATTTAGAGGAGAAGGTACGTGTTAGGGATTGTTTCGTACGGCGTTTATGTCCCCCTATGGAGGTTGCAGCGGAACGCGATTGGCCCTGGTCTCCGAGGCGAAAAGGCCATCGCTGGCTTTGATGAGGATAGCATCACTATGGCAGTTGCCGCTGCGTTGGATTCAGTACAGAGCTTCGAGCGTGACTCGATTGACGGCCTGCTTTTCGCGACCACGACTTCGCCCTATTCAGAAAAACAGGCTGCCGCTATCGTGGCTAATGCCCTTGACCTTCAGAGGGATATATTTGCTGCTGATGTCTTGGCCTGTCTGAGGGGTGGGACCATCGCAATGCGAATCGCTTCTGACATGGTCAAGGCAGGGTCAGCCAAGAGGGTCTTGCTCACTGCTGCCGACGTCCGATTAGGGGCTCCGGAGTCCAGCTTCGAACGGGATTCGGGCGATGGTGCTGCTGCCCTGGTGTTCGAGGACTCAGGAGATGTCATAGCCACCGTCCAATACAGGTACTCTCTATCAAATGAACTTATGGATGTGTGGAGATCGGCGGGTGAAACCTTTATCAATACCGAGGAGGATCGATTTATCGAGGAGGAAGGGTACCTAAAAGTCGTTGAGGAGGCGGTTTTGAAGCTTATGAAGCGGCACGGCCTTACACCACAGGATTTTGCGAAGGCCGTGTTTTGCGCACCTAATCCCAGATGCCATCGTTCGATTGGGGGCAGATTGGGATTCGAGCCTCATCAGATACAGAAACCCCTGTTTGAAGAGGTCGGCAACACGGGCAATGCATACCCCTTGATGCTCCTCGTAGCTGCCTTGGAGGAGGCAGAGCCAGGCGACAAGATCCTGCTGGCCAGCTACGGTGACGGAGGTGACGTATTTGTGTTGGAAGCAACTGAGTACCTACAAAAGAGAGGCCCAGGGTTACAGGCATATGTTGATTCTAAAAAGGTCATTGACGATTATCGCAGGTATGCGAAGTGGCGGGGCATCCTGCCCGTTGATAAGGGGCGCAGCGTCCTTATCCCCAAGCCTTCCTTAAAAGAGATGATGAGGCGCCAGGACGAAACCCTTAGGATGTACGGGTCCAGGTGCAGGGTTTGTGGAACCGTTGAATATCCGCCCCAGCGAGTATGTGCCAAGTGCCATGCCAAGGACCAATACGATACGCTGAGACTGTCAGATAAGAGAGGGGAGATTTACAGCTATACGGTAGACCATGCCGCCGGGGGCCTGGAGATCCCCATTGTTACAATTACTAATATAGAAGATGGTGGAAGGGCATTCTGCATATTAACTGATGCATCTCCTGATGAGGCGAGCGTCGGGTTGCCAGTGGAATTCAGCTTCAGAAGGAGTTATCAGAATATCATCCCTGAGTATATCTGGAAGGCCAGGCCGATAAGGATAAGGGAGTAAGAAGGGAGCGCAATGGAGAGTATCAAGGACAAGGTAGCCATTATTGGAATGGGATGTACCAAATTCGGTGAGCTTTGGGAGAAAGGCGAAGATGATCTATTGGTGGAGGCGGCCTATGAAGCATATGAGGATGCGGGAGTTGAGCCCAAAGATATACAAGCTGCCTGGCTGGGGAACGCACGTACCGCGATGCGTGGGGCAGCCCTGGCAATACCCCTCAAACTGGACTACATTCCGATTACGAGAGTTGAAAACCAGTGTTGCTCGGGTACCGATGCCTTTAGGAATGCCTGTTATGCCGTGGCAGCAGGGGTTTACGACAGGGTGCTCGTTGCCGGCTTTGAGAAGCTTAAAGACGCGGGTCCAGAGCGCTTAAGGGCCCGGTATCTTTATCCTGACCTATTTCCCCAGGTGCCACTGGGGCTTCCAGCTCAGGAGTTTGCGTTGAAGGCCACGAGATATTTTCACGATTATGGCCTGAGTTACGAAGACGGTAAGAGGATGTTAAGCAGGATTGCCGTCAAGAATCATCACAATGGCACGATGAGCCCGAAGGCCCATTTTAGGAAGGAGATCACCATAGACCAGGCAATGAATGCGCCCATGATAGCCTTTCCTCTGGGCCTGCTTGATGCGTGCGGCGTCAGCGACGGAGCAGCGGTTGCAATCATCACCCGCAGTGATTTAGCCAAGAGTTTCCGGGATGATTATGTGCTTGTGAAGGGGCTGGGGATATGCTCGGGCGCAAAACAGGCCCAACTGCTGCAAGATGAGGATTTAGTTCATTTCGAGGAAAATGTGCGCGCTGCGAGAATAGCCTATGAAGAGGCGGGGATAGAGGATCCCCTCACGCAGATTGATCTGGCTGAACTCCATGATTGCTTTACTATCACCGAGGCTATCACCTATGAGGACTTGGGATTCTGTCCGAGAGGAAAAGCAAAGGAGTACGTGGAAGGAGGGGTCTTCGATCTTGATGGTGATTTGGCCGTAAACACTGACGGTGGACTCAAATGCTTTGGTCATCCCCTGGGTGCCTCAGGGGTGAGGATGATTTATGAGATATACAAACAAATGCAGTACAAGGCTGGGCCTCGTCAGCGCAAAAACCCCACCATCGGCTTAACTCATAACCTGGGTGGCACTACGGGTGCGTATACGGTTTCGGTGGCTATCTTTGGCCAGCGAGATTGAGAGCTGGAGAATAGGAGGTTTGGGTATGGGATTCGAGTATAGCAAAGAAGGCCGAGTTGCCCTATTTACCATCAACCGCCCTGAGGCAAGAAATGCGTTTAGCACGCACATGCTTCATGAAATGCACGAGGCGATGGTAGATTTCCGTGATGATGGAGAGTTATGGGCCGGCATTATCTCTGGAGCCGGGGAGGAGGCATTCTGCGGGGGAACAGATGCGAAAGAAAGGCTGCCCATCCTGAAGGAACATCGAGCTCATCCGGATGCCACACCCCCTAACCCATTGCGGGGAATGGAGTTATGGAAACCGCTTATCGCCGCTGTGAATGGCGTTGCATTGGGAATGGGGCTGGAGATTGTGTTGGCCTGTGACATAAGAATAGCCGCTGAGAATGCACGGCTCGGTTTGCCGGAGGTAACCCTGGGCCTGATGCCTGGCCAGGGAGGCACACAAAGGCTGACTCGGATGATTCCCTGGTGCTATGCAGCAGAGATGATACTCGCGGGAAGGATAATAGATGCCGAAAAAGCGGAACGGATCGGTCTCGTGAACGAGGTAGTGCCGGCCAGAGAGCTTATGTCCACCGCCAGAAAGTGGGCCGAGCGTATTTGTCGGGCTGGACCGCTCGCGGTAAGAGCGGCCAAGGAGGCCATGATACGGGGGTATAATTTGAGCTTGAACGATGGTGTGCGCCTCGAAAATGCGTTGCTCAGCTATCTTGTGGGCACCGAGGATTTTGCTGAGGGGATCAAGGCCTTTGGAGAGAAGAGGAGGCCCGTTTACAAGGGGAAGTGAAATAGGGTTTTAGAAGGAGTGATGCAATGGGAGTCAAGGAAAGGATTGCAAAGGTTGGGGTGATTGGATGTGGGACCATGGGTTCTGGAATTACCCAGGTATGTGCCCAGGCGGGCTATCAGACGATAGTATCAGACGCAAGCGAGGAACTTCTCAACAAGGGTCTGGCGAGAATTGATTCGTTCATGAGCAAGGGCATAGAAAGAGGGAAGGTAACCAAGCAGGAAAAGGAATCCACTCTGGCCCGTATTAAGGGGGTTGCGGACCTAAAGGATTTTTCCGACTGCGATCTCGTGATAGAGGCAGCCACTGAGGATCTGGAGCTGAAGAAAAAGATATTTTCTGATCTCGGGAGCATCTGTCATGAACACGCTATCCTCGGTACCAATACCTCAAATTTGTGCATTATGGAAATTGCCGCGGCCTCCAATAGACAGGAGAAGGTTTTGGGGCTGCATTTCATGAACCCCGTGCCGCTGATGAGACTGGTCGAGCTTGTGAGATCTATCGCGACCAGCAATGAAACATTGGAGGTTGCCAAGGAATTTGTTGAGTCCTTGGGCAAGAAATACATCGTTGCCTCGGATACCCCTGGTTTTATTGTAAACCGTTTGTTTTCACCCTTTTTGCTTAATGCCATTCGCATGGTTGAAGCCGGTATAGGTTCTATAGAAGAAATTGATGCTGCAGCGACACTGGCACTCAACCATCCCATGGGGCCATTTACGGCGATGGATTTCAATGGACTTGATATGATTTATCGCTCGGTCAAACAGAGATATGAAGAGCTTCCATTGCCGGAATTTATGCCTCCTTTCCTGTTGAAACGAATGGTGCTTGCGGGTCGGTTTGGACGTAAGACCGGAAAAGGCTGGTATGAGTATAACGACAAAGGGGAAAAGATTGGGGTATTGAAAGCGGAAGGCCTCGGGAAAAGCTGAAGGGAGGCGCAAAAATGGAAGGGGGTGATAAAGCCGTAGCGTAATATATTAGGGGTTGTTCATTTGGTAGGAGTTTGTAGAAGGCCGTGCGGGGAAATATTCCCGAGCATGGCCGGATTCAGGCGACTAACAAACAGACAAGGAGGGAATGAACGATGTCAACTAATCAGATCAAAAAGGGATCGTTGTTTCTAAGTGTGACAGTGCTGCTTTGCATAGTGGGACTGTTTTTTAATGTCTCAATGGGTCTTGCCCAGTCAAAATATCCTGATATGATCAAGTTGATGACCTACGATCTTGGCTCCACCGCATACGTGATGTACGGTTTTCTGGGAGAAGCGATGGTAAAAAGGTTCGGTACCAGATTAAGGGCTATTCCGGCAGGCAATGACGTCGCCCGGATGATCCCTGTTCGCGCCGGCCAGGCACATTTCGCCGGGCAAGGAGGCGATGCCTACTATGCGGCGGAAGGATTGGATAGATATGCCGATATAACTTGGGGGCCGCAGCCTTTAAGGTGTGTATGGCATGGCCAACAGCCGGGTACGGTCGGAATGGTAAGAGGGACTTCTGATATAAAGACCTGTGCCGACCTTAAGGGAAAGAGGATGGCGTGGATTCCGGGGTCGGTTTTCCAAAAGTATTACGAGTCATGGCTCGCCTTCGCGAATCTGACCTGGGACGATGTGACAAAGGTGCAAGTAGCCGGCTTTGGGGCTATGCTCCGCGCTGTCATCGATGGAAAGATCGATATGTCAATTGGTGCTGTCACCACCCCCGGAGCCTATGAGCTTGAGTCGAGTCCGTATGGCATACGTTATATAGAGCTTCCTGCCTCAAACAAAGAGGGCTGGGCCCGGGTACAAAAGATTCAACCCTACCTTTTTCCCTATAAGGCAACCTATGGGGCGGGGATATCAGGGGGACGCTACGTGGAAGTGGCGTCCAATGCGTACCCCAGCACCATATGCTATGATTCTCTGGATGAGGATATCGCTTATTTTATGACTAAGGCCATTCACGAATGCTATTCAGACATGGCTGCAAAATCCGAAGTGATGAAGAGATTTTGGAGTCTTGAAGGATGTTTGTCATTTCATCAACAAAATCGAGGAGCCATATTTCATCCTGGGTCGGTGAGGTACTTCAAGGAGATTGGGGTATGGAAGCCTGAATGGGATAAGCTCCAGGAGAAACGGATTGAGCGGCAAAGGCTCCTCCAGGAGCTGTGGGAAAATACCATAGATGAGGCCCAGGAAAAAAAGATTAAGTCAAATGAATATCCTGCTTTCTGGCTAAAGAAGCATGATGAGGTGTTTAAAGAGCTCCCGGATTAAGCGCGCGTTCCTTTAATGTGCTGAACCACCAATCTTTTTCGATTGTGGTAGGGTTCGCACCGACGTTGGTATTACTTCGGGGCGGGGGATTTATTCCCCTTGCCCCGAGAAGCGATATCTTTTACCTCCATCCCGATGATAGGCAATCCCGGCAATGCTGACGATAAGCCCTGATGAAGAATAGCGTCTTAATAAGAAGAAAGAGGGATGGAATTCTGAGGTGAAGAAGATGGCCAGAGATAGGGTCAGCATCGATTTGAGCGATAAGGAAAAAGATAAAAATAGATCAGCGGAGAACTCATCCGAGACGAAAAAAGCCGGCCATGAGCTAAAATCCATAAAAAGCTTTTTGGATTCGTTACCTGTTATACTCTCTATTATTGGGCTATTTCTTGTAGTTGATCACGTATTTTATTTTGGGCTGCTGGGAAGGTTGGAACTCCAGAGCTCCTATAGCTATTTCCTGATGGCTATTTACCTTTCTACGGCCTTCCTCATATTTCCGGGGAAAAGCGGTGGTACCCTCAAAGGACGATATTTCTTGAACGTGAACCTCTTTTTCTTTCTTATTACCATCTGTATCTGCACTTTTTTTGGACTAAAAGCCTATGACATGTTGATGAAAGGATGGGGGGCGAGCGCACCTACCCATATGATCCTATTGAGCGCTATTCTTTGGTTGGCAATAATGGAGGGAACGAGACGTTCCGGAGGTACCGCAATGTTTCTCGTGGCTTTGGCGATCTCGTTTTACCCGCTTGTTGCTGAATATATGCCAGGCTTGCTGAAAGGGGCTGGTTTCAGCTTGGGAAGCACTATTGCGTACCATATCATGAGTCCCGATAGTGCCTTAGGTATCCCTATCGTTGTGGTGGGTAATATTCTCCTTGGTTACCTCATCTTCGGTGTAACCCTCATTGAGACCGGCGGCGGGGAGTTTTTCTTGAAGCTCTCCTTGGCCCTTTTGGGGCATGCAAGGGGAGGGGTTGCCAAGGTTGCGGTATTAGCGAGTGCGTTCTTTGGATCGCTCAGCGGAAGTGCCATATCAAACGTAATAACCACTGGCTCGGTGACGATACCCATGATGAAGAGAACAGGATTCCCCCCTCACTATGCGGGAGCTGTAGAGGCCTGCGCTTCAAATGGTGGAACGCTTGCACCACCGGTTATGGGAGCGGTAGCCTTTGTCATGGCCTCTTTCCTGAATGTTCCCTACCTTAAAGTTGCCATAACTGCTGTGGTACCATCGCTTCTCTATTACATCGGGCTTCTCGTGCAAGTAGACGGCTATGCGGCGTATGGAGGGCTCAAGGGTCTCCCGAAATCCGAGCTCCCATCCATAGGAAAAACCCTTAAGGAGGGCTGGTTCTATATCTTCTCCGTGATTATACTGGTGGTGTTTCTCTTCTTCAGGATGGAAACGCAGGCTCCTCTCTATACCTCTTTGTTTCTTTTAATTGTGGCCAATTTGCGAAAGGAGACCCGGTTTAACCTTGAAAAAGTAAGAAAATTTCTTCATGGCATAGCCGTGGTCATGTGTCAGCTGGTTCCTCTGCTTTGCGCTGTGGGGATGATTATCGGATCTCTGGCCATGACAGGAGTAGCCCACGCATTTCCAAGCGAAATTCTCCGTTATGCTGGCAACAATGTGGTATTATTAATAATTTTAGGCGGCTTCTCAGCCTTTATCCTTGGGATGGGGATGAGTCCCATTACGGTGTACGTCTTTCTGGCGATAATACTGGCGCCTGCTATGGTTGAAGCGGGTCTCAATGAAATGGCAGTGCACTTTTTCATTTTGTACTGGGGTGTCCTGTCATTCATTACACCTCCCGTATGTATCGCTGTCTACCCCGCTGCGTCTATTGCAGGGGCGAGACCCATGAGGACTGGATGGACGGCTGCCCGCTTGGGGGCGGTAAAATACTTTATTCCCGTCTTTTTCGTTTTGAACCCCGCCTTAATACTTCAAGGACCACCATGGGAAGTCCTCTATTCAGTTTCCATGGCCATTATTGGCGTTTTTTTATTGGCATCATCCCTCGAGGGCTATCTGTTAGGGTTTGGCGGAATGAAAATGGAGGGGGCCGTTAGTAAATTACACAGATACCTTCTCCTGTTATTAAGGATCGGTTTTTTCGTGGCCGGCTTTCTGATCGCAATGCCGGAATTGAAGACAGATTATATTGGGTTGCTGATTGCTGTTCCCCTGATAATTCTATTCCTAGGCATTAAGTTGAGGATGCAGGAGACCATAAGTGTGTGGAAGGCCTTGAAATAGCATAGCGTGAAAAACCAGCATTATTCCCTGAGAAGCATGCAAATCCTAAAAAAGTGGATAAATCCCCTTCCTATAAGAATCGTAGCTCCCCCTATTATTTTACTGAGGTGAACAATGGGAATGAACGTAGGCCATTTACTTTCAGTAAGTGCGGCAAGATTTGCCGATAAGATTGCCTTGATTCAGGGTAACAGAAAAGTCTCGTATCGTGATTATAATAATAGAGTCAATTCACTTGCAAATAAGCTTCTACAGCTCGATGTGAGAAAAGGAGATAAGGTATCCCTCTATCTTCATAATTCCATTGAATGGGCGGAGATCTATTTTGCCTTGAGCAAAATAGGTGCGATCGTAGTTCCCATAAACTTCAGGCTGAAAGGCGATGAGCTTATTCACATAGTCAGGAACTCCGAGTCAAAAATCCTGTTTTTCGACTTTGATTTGCACCAAAACGTCGAGGAAGTGAAATATGAAATAACAGAGATTACCACATTCATCGCGCTCGGCGAAAACCACTCTAGCCCCTATGTTTCTTACCAGCAACTCTTTGATGAGGGTTCAAAGAAGGAGCCCGGTGTTTTTGTTTCAGAGGAAGATATCCATTCCATTTGCTATACCTCCGGAACTACCGGGCTGCCAAAAGGAGCCGTGCTCACAAATATAAATATAATTATGGGGCACTACCTCATAAACTCTGTGGAGTTCAATATAAGAGGTGATGACATTACCCTGGCCACCACTCCTTTCAGCCAGCGCATTGGCTGGGCAAAAATAGTAACGAGTGCTTCCCTTGGATCAACCCTCGTAATCATGCCTTCTTTTAATGCTGAAGAAGTAATGAAGATAGCGGAGAAGGAAAAAGTAACTAATATCAGCATCGTCCCTACTATCGGAAGATTGATTCTTCAGCTTCCCAATATCGAATCGTACGATACTAGCTCAGTGAGACAATTCTTTATATCAGGCGAGTCATTCCCCGTTGAATTAAAGAAGCAATTAATGGAGAGGTTCCCCCATGTAGACCTGACAAGTTGTTTTGCCTCAACTGAGTCGGGACAGGTCACAATCATGACCACAGAGGATGTGCTCAAGAAGCCCGACTCTGTCGGCATTCCCCTTCCTTGCGTAGAATTGAAGATTGTCGATGAAACAGGTAAGGAGGTAGATACTGGCGAGGTTGGCGAAATAGCAGTGAGGAGCGGAAGGCCGGGCATGTATTGTATTATGAAAGAATATTATAAGGATCCGGAATACACGAAAAAGGGCTTTCTTGGTGATTGGCTCCGAATGGGCGATGTGGGAAGACTGGATGATGAGGGATATCTATATGTGCTTGATCGAAAAAAGGATATGATCATCAGCGGAGGATTCAACATATACAGCAGAGAGGTCGAGGCGGTTCTGGAAAGCAATAAGAAGGTTTCTGAAGCAGCAGTCATTGGTGTGCCTGACGAGAAATTCGGGGAGTCGGTAATGGCATTTGTTGTATTACAGAAAGGCACTGAGGCCACGGGAGATGAACTCATAGAATATTGCAAGACGAAGCTGGCGAGTTACAAGAAGCCAAAATATATCGAATTCGTCGATTCCCTTCCTAGGAATATTGCGGGCAAGGTTCTGAAATATAGGCTAAAGCAAGACAGAGATGAGCGTATCTTAAGGAGGCAAAGATGAAATTGACCGATGATGAAAAGAGAATGCTCAATGGGGAATTCGGGGCCGGTGCTCAAAGATGTATGAAACTACTGGTGCAGTGGGGAGCCCTTTTTGGGGCGGAGAAGATGGCTCACGTAAGCAATGCCCACCTCAGCACCTATTTTGCTGCTGAAGCAGTTAGAGAGATGTCGGAGGGAACTCACAGGGTCAGGACGTTAGGTACTACCCATTCTGTGTATGACCCCAAGTCCTGGAGAGAAGACTATGGAGTAGTAGTGAAGAGTATCTCCGGTGGGTATGTGAACACCGACGAAGAGAAATTTGTAGCGCATATGGATGTATTGAGCAAGTTGGGAATTTTACCAACCTTCACCTGTTCTCCTTACCTCATTGGCATAATTCCCCGGCCTGGTGATGTGCTATGCATGACAGGTTCATCAGGCCAGATAATTTCTAATTCTTTTTTTGCAGCCCGCGCAGGCAGGGAGAGTGTATCTACCTGTTTTGCCGCGGCCGTTACTGGAAAGACGCCTTTGATGGGGCTTTTAGTAAAGGAAAATCGCTATGCAAAGGTTTTAATACAAGCAGGCAAAGACTTGGATTTTAATAGTTTTAGCGAGGCAGATTATGGGGCACTGGGGTATTATATAGGCGAGATAGCCGGCACAAGGAATGTTGCAATAGAAGGCATTCCTTCAGACATAACATTTGAGCATAGCAGGATGCTTGTATCCCCTATGCCTGTATCAGGTGCGTGTGTCATATGTCATATCATTGGACTCACACCTGAGGCACATACAATCGAAGAGGCTTTAGGGGGAAGAAAACCGGTACAGAAGGTTGTAGCAGGTAAAAAAGAAATACAGCAGATCTATGAGAGACTTAATAATGCCGAGAATGACAAGGTGGACATGGTAGTAATCGGATGCCCTCATCTTACTATAGTAGAAATCGGCCAGCTTGCATTGCTACTCGAAGGCAAGAAACCGAACAATAACGTCCGTCTTATTTTGGGAATTTCAAAGACTACGTATGCCCTCGCAAAAGAATGTGGCTACATGGATCCGATCGAAAGGGCAGGGGCGATGATTACGAACACTTGTGTCTCAGGAACAAACCCATTTTTATTTCTTGATGATCCGCCTGAGGTAGCGGTTACCAACTCTGCTCGAGGCGCGCACTACATGCAGAGAACGAGCGGAGGGAGAACCAAAACCTGCTATGGAGAAATGAATAAATGTATACAAGCCGCGATAAGCGGAAGATGGGAGGCATAGTATGAAATTAAAGGGCCGAAAGGTTAGTCCAGGGAAAGCCGAGGGAGAGGCAATAGTGACCAGGATCCCCTTTTCTTTTTTAGGAGAGCTAGATCCGGCAACTGGAAAGGTGCCTTCTCCCAGCCATGATCTCTTTGGGAAAAGCCTGAAAGGCAAAATCTTCGTATGTCCCACAGGTAAAGGATCCAGCATAGGCCCTGGTATTGCGTATATAGCGAAGAAGCAAGGTAATATACCGAAGGCATTCATAGTAAAAAATGTTGAGCCAGTCCTTGCAGCGGCTATCCTGTTGCTGGAAATACCCGCGGTAGATCAGCTGGACAAAGACCCCCTTGAAGTTATTGAGACAGGAGACTATGTGAAGATTGATGCCGACCAGGGAATTGTGGAAGTGATAAAGAAGGCTTAAGGAAGCTTTTCTAAGTGACACATTTCGAATCGAGAAAGAAGAATGAGAGCGCTAAGAATCACCGATACATTGATAATTACCGTAGCTACTACAGGGGGATTGCACGGCAAAAAAGCACACCCGGAATTTCCAGAGCAGCCTGACGAAATCGCCGAGGCAGTGTATGAAAGCTGGAATGAGGGTGCAGCAATTGCACATATACATGCAAGAGAGCGAGACACCGGAAGGCCGACTAATAACCCGGTGATACTGCGTGATATTGACAGAAAAATAAGAGAGAAAAACTGCGATATAATCATTCAACATAGTACCGCTTCCGACTTCATTCCTCATTTACCCGGTGACAAAGACATCAAGGCTATCGAAATGAATCCGGAGATGGCAACCTTGAGTATTACCTGGCCTCGGTTGGCACCAATTGGCGAAGAGGAAAGATTCACTATGATCTCTATGGATGATATAGAGAGTAGCGCGGTGAATATGTTGGATCGAGGGGTAAAGCCGGAACTTGAGATTTATAGCCCGGTAGTCATGGAAGATATTTATACAATGATAACAAAAGGCATTTTGAAGAAGCCATACTTTATCAATTTTGTCTTTGGAATGCGTCGTGCCAACCGGGGGTATATGAATTTTTCCCCTCAAATGCTTATGCATTTAATAGATTTACTTCCCGCGGATTCCCTATTTAATGTTACGGGTATCGCCAGCCAGGAACTGCCAGCAACGGCACTATCCATTCTCTTGGGTGGCAATGTCCGCGTTGGTTTTGAAGATAATATTTATTACAGGAAAGGAGAACTGGCTGTAAGTAATGCACAGTTGGTAGCGAGGATAGCACGTATTGGCAGGGAGCTCGGTTGCCACATTGCGACACCGTCTGAGGCGAGAGCTATATTGGGGATACCCCAATTGCAGGGGTAGTTTGTTTCAACTATAAGCCATTCCCCAAAGAGGGCATTGAGGTAGCCGAGGTCTCCTGAGAAACTAAATATGGAAAAGAGTATGGAGATGTCTTTTTTGTCTCATGCCCTGAAAGTAATACACCGGCAGGCCCCGATAAATCGGGGCACCGACCGCCATGTCGTATCATAGTCAAATCCGCGTTGCGCGTGTGCCCCGATTTATGGGGCACGCTGAGGCCCCCTGTTAAAGGGCATGAGACAAAAAAGACATCTCCATGCTCCCATGAAAGTTTCTTTTCTCAATAACCATGAGGTGGGCGAGGTCTAAATGGTGCTAGAGAATTGAGGAAGACAAGATGCTACTTGGAGAGATTCCAATTTCTAATTCGCGGAGATATCCCCAAAAATTAGCCCTGGTTGATGGAGGAAATAGGCTCAGCTGGAAGGAGTTGAATGAACGGGTAAACAGGCTGGCCAATGGCCTTATGGATTTGGGCATGCGCAAGGGGGACAGGATTGCCATTATCTCGGATAACTGCCATCAATATGTAGAGACCCTTTTTGCTTCGGCTAAGCTGGGTTTAATTTCGGTTTGCTTGAATTACCGATTTGCCGCAGGGCAGCTATCTCGCATGATGAAAATAACTGAACCAAAGGCCGCTCTCATACGAGACAGGTTTCAGGAGGCCCTTGAATCTATCCGCTCGGAGCTCCCATTCACGGATATATATATCGGATTCGGCGATGCCCATCATTATGAGTTTGATTATGAATCACTGATACGTGAATCGTCCAATAGGGAACCGACCGTCGAGGTAAGTGAGGATGATGGATATGCCATCTGTTTCAGCAGCGGAACCACAGGCGAACCAAAAGCGGCACTTATTAGCCATAGGAACAGGATTGCGAATACGAATCAGATAAGCGTGGCTCATGCTGCTACCAGGGAGAATACCATGTTAATTCCCCTGGCCCTCTATACCGCAGCAACCCAACAATATCTCTTTACCTATGCCTTTGTGGGAGCAACGCTCGTGGTGATTAATTTTAGCCCCAAGGAATACCTCGAGGCCATTGAGAAGGAGAAGGTAGATACGGTAATGATAAACCTCACCCTATTCAACCTGATCAGGGAATATCTCTCAAAGAGTGAGCGAGACTATGACATCAGGAGTGTCAAATTGTTGCGTAGTGCTGGTCAAGGCTTGTCATACAAACAATGGCGAGAGGTCACGGAATTTTTTCACCATTCATATATGATTAAGGGTTTGGCATTGACTGAGGCCGGTTTAATAACCTCTGGCATCCCCGAGGAATACAAGGCCTGGTTGTCTCCCCAGGCTGCACCAGAGGAAAAGAAGAGGTTTAATTCGCTCGGTAAGCCCCTGTTAGGTATCCAGATGAGAGTGGTGGACGAGAATGATCGAGACCTACCTCCCGGTGAGATCGGAGAATTTATCTGTAAAGGGGATAATGTGGTGAAGGCTTTTTGGAATCAGCCGCACATTACTGAGCAAACTTTAAGGGGTGGCTGGCTTTATACAGGAGACCTCGCCATGATCGATGAAGAGGGATATATGTACCTTATGGGTCGAAAAGATGACCGGATTCGCACAGGTGGATACAATGTATATCCCGTGGAGGTGGAGGAGGTGCTCGCAAGGCACCCTGCCGTGAAAGAGCCGGCTGTATTCGGTATACCCGATGACCACTGGGGTGAGATGATCATGGCCGCAGCCATTATCAAAGAAGGATATGAGGTAACCGAGGACGAGCTCAAGGAATATTGCCGAAAACACCTGGCCCGGTATCAGGTCCCGAAGAGGGTTATTTTCGTGAAGGATTTTCCTCGACACCCCGTGTGGAAAAGGGTGCAGAAGGGGGAATTGGCACAAGAATTGTCCAGCAGGTACTCACCATGATGCACCCTCACTAGGATTAAGCAGGGAGTTTTTCTCGTGAATAGAATAGGGGTAAGAAGTGCATGGATTTTGAACTTACCAAAGAGCAATCGGACATCAAGAAAGCCGCCCGGGAGTTCGCCGAGGCTGAATTCGAAAGAGATTATGTAATAGAGCTTGACCGGAACCACCAATTTCCATGGGAAA
>CAZJXD010000041.1:0-7432 GCA_964549945.1 uncultured Desulfobacteraceae bacterium
ATGATACGACATGGCGGTGGGTGCCCCGATTTATCGGGGCCTGCCGGTGCATTACGTAAAGGGCATGAGACAAAAAAAGACATCCCCATGCTCTACAGTGGCTTTCTTTCATGGATAACTCTGAGGCGAAGCGTCGGGGTTATTTGTTAAATATGAAAAAGAGCCCTCTTACTCTCGTTTCTGCTCATAGGCCTCAATGGGGATTGCATGCAGATGGATAAAGGAGCCGCAAGGTTAATTTCCCTGCGAGTGCCTGAAGACATCCTGAGAAAGGATCTGGAGGACTTCAGGCAGAAGGCGTTAGCCTTGGGTGCCTCAATGGCTGAAGTTATTCCCGCTAATTGGGTTCAGATAGATGAAAGGGTCAGGCTTAAGTGCTCCGTACCCCTGTGTCCATACTACGGGAAGAATATCTATTGTCCGCCCCGCGGACCTGACCCCGAGGTTGTCAAGAAGGCGCTCAGCCTGTACAGCCGGGCAATACTATTTGCACTCGATGTGATCCCTGTAGAGGACTTCGCGGATCGATCAAAGGAGCGCGAAGCAGTGGCGGAGTGGGCAAAGAAGGGATACGAAATCGTCGGGAGAGTTGAGACCCTCGCTTTCGGAAGCGGGTATTATCTCGCCATGGGCTTCGGTCAGGTTAGCTGTAAAAAAGCATTATGCGGACAAGAAAAGTGCCTCCTCCTTGATGGCGGCGACTGTCCTTACCCCCTCAAGGCCCGTCCATCCATGGAGGGAGTGGGGATAGACGTGTTTGGTCTGGTAACGAAAGTGGGTTGGGATATCTATCCGATCTATAGAAGTGTAAACCCGAGAGAAGTGCCAAGGGCCTTATCGGTAGGGATAATCTTTATCTGCTGACCTTCAGGGCATTTACGGTGTTGTCAGTGCAGCGCACGGGAGCGCATGAAAAGGTGAAGAACTGGCCTTGGGCATATGGGGCATGAAAGGGTGCGGGATAGGAGATCTTGAGGACAAGGAGCTGTGATGAGCAAAGGGGACAACGGATTTATCTCCATTGAGGCCGAGCCAGAACCCATCGAAATAGACCTCCTGAAGACGGCGATTATTGTAGTGGATATGCAAAATGCCTTCGTGCGGAAAGGTGGTTATTTTGATCTACTCGGCATAGACGTTTCAGCGACTGAAGGAATCATTGAACCCTGCAAAAACATCATCTCCGAGGCACATGCAAAGGGGATCAAGATCGTATATCTTCAACACGCGTATAGCCCGGACCTCTCTGATGCAGGGCCGAAAGGCTCGCCAATCTCCCGTAAATCCCAAATGTTGACGCTGATCCACCAGCGTCCGGAGTTGAAAGACAAGCTCTGCCTTTCCGGTTCTTGGGGAGGGGAAATTATCGAGGAGCTCAAACCCGAACCGGGGGATATCGTGGTCAGAAAGCAAAGATACGATGGTTTTACAGGGACAAACCTGAACATCATCTTGAGAACACTGGGCATCAAGTATCTTATTTTCGTTGGAACGGCCACCAACATATGCGTTGAGTCCACCCTGAGGCGATCCTTCTTCCTGGATTATTTTCCCATACTTGTTTCAGATGCGGTAAGCCAAAAGGGCCCAAGGATGATGCAAGAGGCAGCGATTATAAACGTTCAATCTACCTTTGGCTGGGTAACGGATTCCATGAGGCTTATAAGGGCAATGGATCTCATCAAAGACTGATCCGCTCTCGGGGATTGCCGAGGAATCCGATGAAAAAGGAGTTGCGGCATGTCCAACAAATGGATCCAATGGTTTGAGGAATTAGATTGTGAATGCAACGATCAGGTTGGAAAAAAGTGTGCCAACCTGGGTGAGATGACCAAATTGGGGCTGCGTGTCCCTCCGGGCTTTGCCATCTCATTGGAGGCCTACAAGGATTTTATGTCCCTTACAGGGGCGGACAGGGAGGTAAAGGGATACCTGGATAATGTCGGCCATGGCTTCGAAGGTATCCAACACTTTAATGAGGCAAGTACCGAGCTGCGAAGGATTGTAGAGTCAAAAGACATGCCCCAAGAGATGGGGGAGACGATCCTGTCCTCTTATCAGGCATTGTGCCGGAGGTGCAATACCGAAGGGATGGCTGTCTCGACCCGATCGGCCGGTGCGGCAAGCCACCCCGGTCAATATGAGACCCACTTAAATGTACGGGGAGACCTGGATGTCATTGAAAAGATAAAAAAGGTATGGTCCAGCACCTTCAATTCCAGATCCTTGTCCGCCAGGAAACGCGCCGGAGCGCCCCTGGAAACCGACCCCATAGGCGTGGCCGTGCTGAAAATGGTGAATGCCCGTGCTGCGGGGGTCCTGTTCACGGCCGACCCCAATACAGGAGATGCCTCGAGGATGATTATTGAGGCCAATTGGGGTCTGGGAGAGAGCGTGGTCGGCGGGGAAGCCATGCCGGACGTTTGTATCATGGACAAGAAGAGCTTAGAGATCATCGATAGAAAACTGGGCACCAAGGGCAGATACGTTACCTGTACGGAATCGGGCGTGTGCGAGGAGGATACCCCCGCTGAAAAGAGTTGCGCCTTCTGCCTGAGTGATGAGGAAGCCAAGGAAATCGGGAGATTGGGCAAAATCCTGGAGTCCCACTTCGATGCCCCCCAGGATACCGAATGGGCCGTAGACCAGGATCTCGATTTCCCGGAAAGCGTGATCCTGTTGCAGACTCGGCCCGAGGTTATCGCCCAAAAAAGGACGCCGGCCGATCAGGTGGTTGATTTGATGTTAACGCGATTATTAAGGAGGTGAATAAAAGGTAGTTTTTATGAGCTGAGGCAATCAACCTTGAACCGTGTTCGGAAGGGATCGGTTCACATGAATGAAGGGAGGGATGAACATGTTACACCCAGCTTATGATCTTACTTTTTATGAGTTCGATGATGAAAGGGATACTCAAGTCTACGATGTCCTCTTATGCGACCTTGTACACGGAAAACCTCCGCTGAAACCCCTTTACTTCGGCATTGGCTGGTACTGGTACGTATACGCGATCATGAATGCTGCTGAGACCCTGCATCTGCCCACCACAAAGGGTTGGGGTTACAGGGTGAGGGATGGGTATCCGTACCTCACCGCGCTGCGAACCACGGAAGAAGAGGCAAAGGCCCGGGAGCCGATCTTCAGGGAAAAGATCAAGCCCTTTATAGAGGACTTCGATGGAGTCTGGAATCCCCTTAAAACAGAATTGATGGCGGTGTACAAGGAGGCCAAGGAATCGCGCGGCCTTAGGCAGTGGGATGATATTAAAAAGCTCAGCAACATCGAACTGCTCAAGTTTTTCTTGGATTATGCCTTTGTGATAAATCGTAAGGAAGCCGAGACCCATATGATGATGCTAGTGGCCTCGAATTATATCAATGGGCTATTCCAACAGATGTGGCGTGAGATATTCGGAAAGGAGGCCCCCATAGATCCGGATTTCGCCAGATTAATGACCGGATATGAGGCCCAGGATACCATCGTGGTCAGGCAGATGTGGCAACTTGCCAGAAAGGCGGCTGCCTTGGGCCTGGAAGATGCCTTCAAGCCCGAGGATAATGAGGAAGTATTAAAGGAACTTGAAAAAAGCGATAAAGGCAAGAAATGGTTCAAGGAATACCTGGAATTCCTTATGGAGCACGGATGGCGATGTGAACGCATGCACTCCTATGACACCCCTGCATGGGTTGAAAGGCCCAGCCTGGCCCTCGGCCGGGTCAAGGTGCTCATGACCCAGGAGTCCTTTGCCTTCGACGCCGAGCGCAAACATCTCATTCAGGAACGGGAGAAAGCGGAAAAGGAGATACTCGCCAAGTTACCCGCGGAGCAGAGGGAATGGTTCGGCACCTTGATGAAGTCAGCGCAAAAATCGGGTTATTGGAGCGAAGACCATACCTATTTTTGCGATTTTTATGTGGGCGCCATGGGCCATTGGATTGCGGCTGAAATCGGCAGGCGCTTTGCTGAAGCCGGATGCATCGATAAGCCCGAGGACATCCATTTCCTGCATGCCCATGAGATCAGGAAGGCGGCCATACCCCTGGGAGATGTCAACCTTCGCCCCTATGTGGAAAGGAGAAAGGAGGCCTGGGAGAAGAGCTTTAAACTTGATCCGCCACCATTTTACGGAAATATAGAGAAGGCCCAGGATGTATTAAGAAGCGACCCCACCCTTTCAGTATCTACCCAGCTTCCTATCGTGAGGGAAGAATTGAAGGCCGACCTTTATGGCGCTGCCGCAGCTCCCGGTGTCATAGAGGGGGTGGCCAGGGTCATCATGGGAGCGGATCAGCTCTCCGAGCTGAAAGAGGGAGAAATCCTGGTTGCCCCGGGGACCTCCGCAGCATGGACGGTGGCCTTTAGCCTCATTAAGGGGCTCATCACCGATGGGGGGGGTGCCCTATCCCACCCCGTGATCATGGCACGGGAATACGGCATTCCCTGTGTGGCCGGCTGCTTACAAGGGACCCAGAAGATAAAGACCGGTCAGCGGGTAAAGATCGACGGCAATCTGGGCATCGTTTATATCCTGGATTAGTGAAGTCCTTGCCCTAAGGGGCGTACTTCATCTGTTTAGAGAGGCACGCCCCTTTCGAGGCTTTAAAACGCCCGCATCCACTCCGGCTTGAGCCCGATTTCCCCCTCAGGGCCGCGTCAATCAGGTCCAGGGCCTCGTGCTTGTCGCTATTCTTTATCGTCCCTTGTATTCCGGCTTTCGTTCCTCGGCTAATGCTCGAAGCCCTTCCTGGTAATCCTCGCTTTGAAGCATTTCCTCGAAGAAGGCCAGTTCCAGGCGTAATCCATCTTCAAGGGCCATGCCCCTCCCCCGAATCATGGCCTCTTTGGCCCTCCGAATTCCAAGGGGGCCGTTTTCGCAGATCTTGGCTGCCCACTCCCGAGCCGTTGGCAAAAGCTGGCCTAAGGGGACTACCTTATTGATCAGCCCGAGCCGGTGGGCTTCTTCAGCGCTCATGGGGGTGGCCAAGAAGATCATCTCCGCAGCCTTTGCCGGAGGAACCATCCGCGGCAGTCTCTGCGTCCCACCCCAGCCCGGCAACAATCCCCGCCCCACCTCGGGCATTTGCAGGTATGCGTTCTCGGAGGCAATCCTAATATCACAGGCAAGCGCAATCTCAAGCCCGCCTCCCCTGGCAGGGCCGTTGATGGCGGCGATAAGGGGCTTAAAAATATCGAGGCCTCGCGTGATCATCGGGGGCGCCTGAAATGACCTATCAGCCCACGGTCGCAGCAGCTTGTCGTGGTGGGCACCGGTGGAAAAGACCTCGCCAGTACCAGTGATGATAGCAACCCACGCCTCGGGATCGTCTCGAAAATCCATCAACGAACTACTGAACGCCTGAAAGGATTGAGCATCAATGCGATTCAGCGTCTCAGTGAGATCAAGTGTGATAGTCACAATCTTACCCTCTTTTTCGTAGAGGACGGGCATAACGATCTCCTTTCTTTTTCTTGTTCCAAATACTAATTATAGTAAGGGATGCAATCCACGTCAAGGAGCCACGGCCCTGCCTTAGGGTGACAGGCGCCCGCCTGGATTATCGGGAAAGAGCACGCTCAAAGCACCTGCCACAATCGGTCATAAAAAAGACATCCATACCCCTTACTAGTTTAAAATCAAAAAGCAAAAGTATTTCTTATAGTTCAACGGAGTTAGAGACATAATCAAAAAATGTTTTATATTGACAAACAGGAAACTTTAGATCATCTATAAAAAAGAATAATGGCCCGGAACAACATATCCTTCCATTAAAGTTTGCGACTTTGGTTTATTACATTAACTCAAAATAACTCGCAGTTGCTGACATGGATTCAGTCCTACCGTATGAAATGAGAAATTTCTTTTCTGAAAAACCGACCCTATAAAGGGCTAGTATCACATCCAAAATTGACCTTTTAAAGCACAAGAATGATAGTCTCGTAAAAAGTCACCAAAATCGTCACTCCGGCGGAAGCCGGAGTCTATAAACTATTGAAAATACTTGATTCCGGCTTTCGCCGGAATGACGAAAAAATCGAAAAACAGAGTTTTTACGACTTTGCCAAGAATGTTCCCATAACATCCAAGTGAACGTACCAAGGCCATGTTTTGGCGATCAAGTATGTGATTCCGGAGGTGCAAACCATTTTCAGGTGAAAGGAGGTGAAAATTGCTTCGGTATAGTGGAGGTAGTTTACGTCAGGAGTAGCAAATACACCTTTAACCAAATAAAAGGAGAGCCAAAATGAGAAAGTTGCACACATCATTGGGTCATTTCGGTTTGGTTTTAATGGTAGCATCGATGCTGCTAATGGCCGGTTGGACTATATCAACACTGGTACCGACTGCATCGGCCAAAGCCCCTGACAAGATCCGCTTCGGCAACCCGATCGCTCTATCAGGTTTTTATGCGTTTGGTGCAAAAACGACGCAGATAGCCCCCTTTGACATGTGGGCCAAAGAGGTCAATGCGAAGGGGGGAATATATGTCAAAGAGTATGGCAAGAGGATACCCATAGAGATAATCAGATACGACGATAAGAGTGACGTGGGAACCTGCGTGAAACTGGTCGAGAAGTTGATTCTGGATGACAAGGTTGACCTCTTGCTTGGCCCATGGGGGACGGCTAACTACTTTGCCATAGCCCCTATAGTCACGAAATATGGGTATCCAGTGGTCGGGCCCACGGTTGATTCCCTGAAGCTCAGGGAAATGGCGCACAAAATACCCTACCTGTTTGTAATCTTGAACCAGCCCGCGGAGAAGTCAGTAGCCATGGTAGACCTTGCGAAAGAGCTGGAAGTCAAGACATTAGTAGCGGCCCATCATCAAGACCTGCATGGTATAGAGTATGCCAGCGGTGTGGTGCCTGCACTGGCCGGAGGTGGGGTCGAGGTGCTCAAGTACAAGAGCTTCCCCCTGGGTTCCAAGGACCTCTCACCCTTATTAAAAGAGATGAAAGCCGCCAATCCTGATGCGGCGTTCTTCTTCTGCTATCCCGATGAAACCATTCTTTTAACCAAACAGGCGATAGAGGTTGGCTTTAACCCGAAGCTCTTTTACTGTACTATTGGCGTAGCGTTCTCCCCCTATAGAGATATGTTTGGGGCTAATACGGTAGAAGGTGTTATGGGCGCTGGTGCTTGGAACCCGAAAGTTCCCTATCACGGCGCCAAGGAATTCTGGGACAGGATGACCGCCTTTTCAGGCCCTGGAGGCACCGACTGGTATGGGAACGCCTGGTGTTACTCGACATGTCAGGTTATGGAGCAGGCCATCGAGAAGGCTGGGACCCTCAACAGGAAAAAGATAAGGGATGTAATTGCCACCGAGACCTTTGATACGGTTATCGGCCCGGTGAAATTTGAGAACCAGTTCAATGTACAATCACCCGGAGAGGTCGGCCAGTGGCAGAAGGGGGAGTTCGAAGTCGT
>CAZJXD010000041.1:7532-36236 GCA_964549945.1 uncultured Desulfobacteraceae bacterium
ATGTACAATCACCCGGAGAGGTCGGCCAGTGGCAGAAGGGGGAGTTCGAAGTCGTCGCGGCTAAGGAAAAACGAACCGCAGAACCTATCTACCCTAAGCCTCCGTGGCCGAAGAAGTAGAAAGGTTCACCGTTCAGGGTTCAAGGTTCACCGCTTAAGATTAACTCCCGAAACATGAAACCCGAACCTCTGAACCCTGAACCTCTTAGCCTCTCCACTGCGAAGGCATCATCGTGTTTGTAACCTTCTTAGATATAGCCATTGGCGGTTTAATCATGGGGGGTATCTACGCCCTCATCGCCGTGGGACTAAGCCTTCAGTACGGAGTTGGACGGGTACTGAATGTGTCCCATGGTGAGTTTATCATGCTTGGGGCCTTTGCCACCTGGACGCTGTACACCGTCTTTGGAATTAGCCCCCTGATTTCTCTGGTCATTTGCGGTCCTGTTCTGTTCATTTTAGGTTTTTTCATCCACAGGACCCTCTTTCAATACCTGAGAGGCAAATCAGAATCAATAGGCGCCTTTGCCGATAGTTCCCTGCTGGCCTCATTCGGTCTGCTGTTCATCATTCAGAACGTGGCGTTACTAATATGGAAGGCCGATATAAGGGGGTATACCTATTTAGAGTCCTCGGTTAGTATCCATGGAGCCATGTTTGCGGTAAATCGTTTAGCCGCCCTCCTGTTTGCCGTCGTTATAAGCCTGACGTTTTATTATTTTCTCACACGCACCCGCCTGGGAAAAGCCATCAGGGCAGCCGCTGAAGACCCGGCAACCGCTCAGGTGATGGGGGTAAACATCCATCGGGTGTTAGCGATCTGTTTCGGCCTTGGCGCGTTGATGGCCGGTTTTGCCGGTGTTCTTATCAGCATGATGTACGAGATGCAGCCAACCATGGGGCTGGAGTATACCATAATCGCCATCATCGTGGTGGTCCTTGGCGGATTGGGGAGTATCACCGGCAGTTTGATCGGGGGCTTCATACTGGGCCTTATCGGCAGCATTGTGACCTATTTTGACGCTGGGTTATCGTTGATTGCTTACTATGTGATCTTTATACTCCTGCTCCTGGTGAGGCCAACTGGTATTTTTGGGAAATAGTGAAATGAATAGTTTGAGAGTGATATCTAAAAGGCCTTTTGCTCTAGGGTCACTTTTTCTAGTCTTAATCCTATTGGCGACGATACCGCTCTATGTCCCGCCATATCCTGTCATATCGCTGACCAGCATCATTATGTATATAATCATCACCGTAAGCTGGGCCATCTTCTCCGGCCCTACCCGTTACATCTCGCTGGCGTCGGCCGCCTTCTTCGGGGTCGGCATCTACGTCTCGGCGATACTGGGGGAAATATTACCCTTGCCCGCTTTAATCGCCTCTGGCGGCTTGGTCAGTTTCGTCCTTGCCATCTTCATCGGCCTTCTGACTTTAAGACTGAGAGGCATGTATTTCATCATATTCACGTTCGGGATCAGCGAGCTCATCAGGCACTTTCTCCTGTGGTGGGAGACTAACTTTACGGGCACGGTTGGCAGGTGGGTTGTCGCAGTGGATCACACGACCGTCTATTACATCATGCTCGTCATTTTTGTGATGGCACTGCTCGTCGCTTACCTCATTAGACGCTCTAAATATGGGTTAGCCTTGCGGAGCATCGGGGAATATGAGGAGGCTGCGACTCACATAGGCATAAATGCAACTATGATGAAGACTGCTGCCTTTGCCATCAGCGCCTTCTTTATGGGAGCCGCAGGGGCAATCATGGCGACGCGATGGACATATATCGATCCAAAAATTGCCTTTAATCCCCTCTTCTCTTTCATGCCGGTCCTGATGGCCATCTTCGGAGGTGTTGGCCAACTCTACGGCCCGATCTTGGGCGCCGCCCTTTTTGCCTACCTGGAAGAGGTACTGATAACCAAGTTCCCCTATTACTACATGCTCCTTTTTGGTAGTATCCTCATAGTGGTGATATTATTCCTGCCCAACGGACTGGCAGGATTGATAGAAAAATGGCGAAAAGGAGGTTTGAGGCACCAGAATGCGAATACTTGAAGGAGAAATGGTCACAAAATACTTTGGAGGTCTGGCCGCCGTGCATAATGTGGACTTCACTATAGATCAAGGCGAGATTGTCGGCCTCATCGGTCCAAACGGGGCTGGGAAAACGACCCTTTTCAATCTAATATCCGGAGCGCTGCCGATTACCGCAGGAGAAATACGATATAATGATAGACAGATCACCTCTTTGAAGCCAAATCAGATTTGTAAGCGAGGAATAGCGCGGACCTTTCAATTGATAAAGCTTTTTGGCAATATGACGGTTTTTGAGAATGCACTCGCAGCATCGTTATTCGGGAAAAAAAGGGCTATATCAGTACCTGATGCCGAGAGAGAGGCGACGGAATTACTGGAATTTGTGGGGTTGTCATCAGTAAGGGCCACCCCTGCGAAAGACTTGACCCTGGCCAACCAGAAGCGACTTGAAGTAGCCAGGGCACTGGCAACCAAGCCGGAACTATTGCTGCTCGACGAGCTGATGGCAGGATTAAACCCCACTGAGGTGGCCCATGCGATGGAGTTGGTCACCAAAATCCGGAATAAGGGGATTACCATCTTCATGATCGAGCATGTCATGAAGGCTATTATGAGCGTATGTGATCGGATTTTGGTGCTGGATCATGGTGTGAAGATTGCCGAGGGAACGCCCGAGGAGATTACCATCAACAAAAAGGTTATTGAGGTATACCTAGGAGAGTAGGCCCCGTTAGAAAAGATGGGGCTTTGAGCCGAACCTTTTTATAAGGACTTGAAGTGCAATTGGTATCATCTTCCCTATGAGTGGTGGAACTTACTAACGGGGTAGACATATGCTGGAAGTGGGGGGCATAGATATCTTTTATGGCAAGACTCAGGCCCTATGGGGCGTCTCTTTGAGAATCGACGAGAAGGAAATAGTCTCTTTAGTCGGTGCAAACGAAGCCGGCAAGACTACACTGCTTAACGCCATATCCGGTTTCCTGCGCCCAGCTTCGGGCAGCGTGGAGTTCCTCGGCAGGAGGATAGATGGGCTAACACCCCACTCCATTGTGGAACTTGGTATCTCTTATGTGCCCGAAGGGGGGAAACCCTTTACCGAAATGACAGTTCGTGAGAATTTGGAGATGGGAGCCTATCCTTTTCACACATGGAAGCGAAGGAGAGAAAGGCTTGAAGAGGTGTACCAGGTCTTCCCCCTCTTAAAATCACGAGAAGGGCAATTAGCCAGGACATTAAGCGGTGGTGAACGGCAAATGCTGGCCATGGGGCGTAGTTTAATGGCAAGAGCGAGTTTATGCATGTTTGATGAACCATCGTACGGGCTGGCGCCTTTAATGTTAAAGGAACTTTTCAAGTTTATAATAACTCTGAATGAGCAGGGTATCACCATCTTACTCGTTGAGCAGAATGTTCGACATGCCCTGGAGATAGCGGATCATGCATACTTGTTAGAGAACGGCCGGATCGTCTTGGAGGGAGCCAGTGAATTGTTTCTCCACAATGATCATGTAAAAAAGGCCTACTTGGGGCTCTAATCTATCCCGCCCTTTCGATCCCGTAGTCTTGATATGCTTATCGAAGCTGTCGGCCATTCGCTGTAACTATACCTTCGAGGTTACAACCTATCCCAGCTATGTTACTATCAGTCCTGCGATCCTTCCTTAAATCTTATATAAAAAAGCTCAAAGAGACTGTTCGTAGAAGATCGATTGAATGTCAACTCCTGGTTTTCCGGGTGAAAGGAGGAGCAAAATGGATCTTGGATTGAATGGAAAGGTTGCACTGATCACAGGGGCCAGCCAGGGCATCGGGAAAGCCATTGCCCTGAGCCTGGCTGAAGAAGGTTGTAATCTAGCCATCTGCGCTCGAGGTAAAGAAAAGCTGGAGTCATCGGCAGAGGAGATCAGGGCCAAAGGGGTGGAAGTCCTTGCTATCCGGTCCGACGTGACAAAGCCGGAAGACAACCTGAACTTCGTGTCCCAAGCTGCCGAGACGTTCGGTCGTATCGACATCCTCGTGAACAACGCCGGTCATGGTAATGCGAGCGACCCGATGGAGCTCCCTGAGGAAGTATTCCGGCACCATATGGATCTCATGTTATTCGGTCCTATCCAGTTATGTCGGCTGGTCATCCCCTATATGAGAAAGCAGGGCTGGGGGCGGATCATCAATATATCCTCCATCTTCTCAAAACAGCCGGGAAACCAGTTGGATTACGATGCCATCAAGGCCTCGATGAACATGTATACAAAGGACTTTAGCAACCACCTGGCCAAGGACAACATCCTGGTGAATGCTGTTTGTCCCGGACCGATCAGGGGGCCCCTCTGGGAAGGTCCCGGCGCGTTGGCCGAACAACTGGGCAAGGAGTTGGGGATGTCGGTTCCGGAGGTCATGAAGTGGTTCGCCGATCAAAACATCCCCCTGGGGCACCACGGCGACCCGGAGGACATCGCAAACATGGTCGCCTTCCTTGCCTCCGATAGGGCGAAATTCATCACTGGCCAGGCCATCAACGTGGACGGCGGGATGGTGAAAACCATTATATGACACGCACTAGCTGTCTATATAAGCTAAGATCTTAATATTTGTGTCAAGTTTTTGTTATTTATGTAAGATGATTTCGAACAGGCCAAAGGCACACGGCGCAAGGCACAGGGTAACCATTCCATGAATGTAATCTTTGCCCTAGGCCCTATGCCTTGTGCCCTAAGCCACATAGCTTAAGCGATTTGGGTCATGCTTTAACACGTGACACTTGTTGGTTTGAGGCAGAGCTTCGCTGACCTTAGGCGCACTGAAAGCGAGTTTTTATCGGTCAACCAACATCTTTCAGAGGAGGGTTTCATGCAGGTTACAAAGCAGGAAAAGATCGATTTATACAGATTGATGTGGAGGATTCGTGCTTTTGAAGAAAAGGGCTTTCTCTCATTCAGCAAAGGTCTCACTCATGGAGTCCTCCACCTGTATACCGGTGAAGAGGCGGTGGCGGCAGGCTGCATCTATGATCTCAGAAAGGATGATTACATCACCAGCACCCACAGAGGGCATGGCCATTTAATCGCCAAAGGAGCGGATATGGGGCGGATGTTTGCGGAGCTTCTGGGCAAGGAGACCGGTTATTGCCGCGGAAGGGGTGGTTCCATGCATATTGCCGATGTGAAGATAGGTATATTGGGGGCCAATGGGATTGTCGGGGCCGGTGTTCCCATTGCAGTGGGGGCCGGATTTGCGATCAAATACAGGGGGCTTGATCAGGTGGTGGTCTGCTTTTTTGGCGATGGCACCATAGCCACTGGGGCCTTTCATGAAGCCGTCAATCTGGCTGCGACCTGGAAATTGCCCGTGGTCTTTGTGTGTGAGAATAATCTCTACGGGATCTCTGTTCCAATAAAGAAGGCCTGTGCCTTGGATACCCTGGCTGATCGTAGCGCTGGTTACGGGATTCCGGGCGTGTGCGTGGATGGCAATGACGTGTTGGCCGTCAGGAACGCTGCAACTGAGGCCGTGGAGCGCGCTCGCAGAGGAGATGGCCCCACCTTCCTTGAATGTCAGACCTATCGCTGGCACGGGCATTTCACCGCCGATGACGGCAAATCCCGTCCACAAGAGGAAGTCAGGTACTGGAAGGAAGAACGGGATCCGATCAGGAACCTTGCCAAAGAGATCTTGGATAATAACGAGGCCACCCAGCAGGAGCTCGACCGAATTCACGATGAAGTGAATGTAGAGGTTGAGAAAGCCTTTACGTTTGCCGAGGATAGTGATCCGGCTGAGGTCGAGAGCATGTTAAGGGACGTCTATTTCAAGGCTGCCCAATAAATGGTACTAGATAAAGGGGAAGGATAGAATGAGAGAGATCAAATATTGTGAAGCCATAAGCGAGGCCCTTCGAGAAGAAATGAGTCGCGATGAAACGGTATTTGTCCTAGGAGAAGATGTCGGACAATTCGGAGGATTGTTCCAGGCCACGGCTTCCCTGCTGGAGACCTTTGGCCCTTCCAGGGTTTTGGATACCCCAATCTCAGAACAGGCGATCGTGGGCACAGCCCTGGGGTCGGCATTGGTCGGGTTAAGACCTGTGGCGGAGATCATGTTTGTGGACTTTACAACCCTGGCCATGGATCAGATCGTAAACCAGTGCGCTAAATTTCATTTCATGACAGGCGGTCAGGCCATTGTCCCTGTTGTGATCCGGACCCAGGGAGGTGTGGGAAAGGGAGATGCGGCACAACACTCTCAGAGCCTTGAGGCTTGGTATACCCATATCCCAGGTCTTACGGTCGTTATGCCGTCAACACCATCCGACGCCAAGGGCCTTCTCAAGGCATCGATTCGGGACGACAACCCCGTCATCTTCATCGAACATAAATTGCTCTACTTGAACGAGGGCCCTGTGCCTGAGGATGACGATTATGTGATTCCAATAGGAAAGGCGGATATAAAAAGGCAGGGGCAAGATGTGACCATTATTGCGTGGTCGAAAATGGTGCTGGATGCCCTCGAAGCGGCCGATGAGCTGGAAAAAGAGGGCATTGATACTGAGCTGATCGATGTGCGGACCCTAAGGCCCCTGGACCTGGAAACAATCCTTACGTCCGTAAAAAAGACCGGCAGGGTCGTTATCGTTCATGAGGCATGCAAAACGGGCGGATTCGGCGGGGAAATCGCATCCCTTATTATGGAAAACGCCTTTGATTATCTGGATAAACCAATCAAAAGGGTTGCGGGACTTGATACACCCATTCCCTACGCTTCTCAATTATCCCACGCGGTTATCCCCAATCCGGATGAGATCATTAGAGGGGTAAAAGAACTGCTATAAGCGGCATCTACTTTACTGTAGATACCCCCGGGCTTACGTCCCGGCTCCTCTTCCGATTATTGATAACTATACATAGGTTCAATCCTCGGAAAAATATCAGTCAAGGAGGGGACTGCAAAGCAGCCCGTTATTTTGTACCGGCCGGGGAATTTAAAAAATGGGCTGCCTTGGCTCGTAGAATTGGGTTTACGGAAGGTGGGGCCGGCCCGCTTGACAAGCGCAAAACAGGCTGTATAATGGGCTTGTCTTTGCAGAGGAGGCAGGGAGAAATGAAGATTGATGTATTCAACCATATCATCCCAAAAAAATACAAAGAGGCCCTTTTCAAGAAGATGCCGCCTGATGCGTATCAAAGAAGGCTCATAGAGGCTTTCCCCTCACTATCTGATCTGGACGTGAGATTCAGGATAATAGATAAGTATGAGGGCCTCGTGCAGGTGATAACCACGGGAGCACCTCCTGTGGAGGATGTTGCCGGACCAAAGGAGGCGGTTGACCTGGCCAGGATAGCGAATGATGAGATGGCCGAACTGGTTGTCAAGTATCCGGACAAGTTCCCTGCCGCCGTAGCCTGCCTGCCAATGAACGACATGGATGCGGCCCTGAAAGAGGTTGACAGATCAATCACAGAACTGGGATTCAGGGGTGTCCAGATACATAGCGATATCAACGGTAAGCCCTTAGACTCGCCGGAGTTTATGCCCCTTTTTGAGAAGATGGTCCACTATAATCTTCCTATCCTGCTTCACCCCGAAATAAGGACGAACCAGGTTCCGGACTACCCCAATGAGACCGAGTCATATCACATGATACATATCATTTTTGCCTGGCCCTACCGGACGACAGTGGCTATGACGCGGTTGGCGATGAGCGGTATATTTGAGAAATATCCCGCTCTCAAGATTATCACCCATCACTGCGGGGCCATGGTGCCGTTCTTTGATCAGAGGATCAACGTCGGCTACATGAGTCATTTAATGCGTATGGGCTTTAAACATGCGCCAGTTCTCACCAAGCGCCCTATCGAATACTTTCGCATGTTCTATGGTGATACGGCGCTCTACGGGAGTTCACCGGGGCTGATGTGCGGCTACGCCTTTTTCGGCGCCGATCATATGCTGTTTGCAACGGATATGCCCTACGATCCTCAACTTGGCGATATCTATACCAGGGAGACGATACGCGCCATAGAGCAAATGGATATTCCGGAATTGGAGAAGAAAAAGATATACGAGGACAATGCCAAAGAGCTGATGCGGCTGCCCTTGTAAAATTTGTCAATGCAATTCATGTCTTATCCAGGGATGCCCTTCTCCATTGCACTTCAAATACCCTTGCAGGGTATCGTTTTTCATCCGTAGACACCATATTCTCTGGCGGTAGCCGCCATGGCCCTCACATTCTCTGGCTTTGCCTCATCCGCGATGCCGATAGCCCCGTCCAGGATAAAACCTCCGCCCTTCCCTGCCACATCGATCAGCTTTTTACAATACGCCTCCACCTCTTCGGGACTCCCCATGCAGAGCAAGGAGCCCGGCACATTTCCCCGAATACACACCATATCTCCTAGTATCTCCTTGGCCTTGAAGATATCCGTCCGCTCAAACCAGTAGATCGCCTTTCCCCTGGAGATATCCTTTATCGTCTCAAGGCGAGACGTGCAATCGCCTTCCCACAGGACCATGGGGATGAGCCCCTCTTCAATCAGGCTCATGATCACTTTTCTTAAATAGGGCCAGTAGAAGGTTTTGAACTGATCCAAGGACATGAAACCATCTAGTCCCTTGTGCAGAGGCATGAAAATGAAGGGAATCCCGCTTATCCTGGCTGGCCCAATGGCGCCCTGGAGGATAAAAGGAATCATCTTCTGCATGGATTCCAGGAGTTTGTCCGGCACCCGATACATATCGAGCATGATACCGCGGGTGCCCCTTAGAAAATCCCCGATGTAATCAAAGGGGGCATATGCCACACCGCCGATCTGAGAGGGAAAGCCCAACGCGGTCATCTCATCGGCAAAGGCCTTCGCCCTCGCCAGCATCCGGCGCGCCTCCATACCCGCCTTCATAAGGGCATTTAAGGCCCCTACAACCTCGGGGCTCGCAAAGGCCGCCGTTCTGGTCACGAATCGCGTATAATAGATGGAGGGCAACGGGGGAAGCTGCTGAAGCGGTTCCAGCGCCCCGTAGACCCTCGGAAGAAACTGTCTCAACATGAAACCGGTAGGGTCAAAGAGTAGGTCATCATATTCATCTGCCGTGACATGCTCCTTTTCCACAAACTGGTACGGTTGATGCGGAGGGCGACCACCGCCGGGCCACGTGAGGTACTTGCAATCCAGGGTTTCCAGGAGAGGTCCCAGCGCCATAAGGTAAAATGGATTATTATACATGTCCGGCTCAAAATCCATGATGGTCTTTTTTGCGGCCAGCCCGAGCTTGTCATAGTCGTACATGACCTCCTCACAAGTGATCCCCCCGTACTTGGCGTGAAAGAAGTTAAAGAAGGGCATAAAAGGCACCCTATCAGGTACCTCTAATTTCACAGCATTCAGAACCCTCTTTGTCCTTTCCGCATACAGCTCTTCAGGTGTCTTTTGCATCTTTCTCCCGCTCCATGCACGCAAAGCTATTCCCTTAAATACGGCGCGATAGGGTAAATACCGTATCGTTTGGATACCCTCCGCTCATCGTCTTTCCTTCTGCATAAACTTATCCAAGCTGTTGACCAACACTTGCGCTGTCTCCACATCCTCAAGGTTACAATCCACTTCCTCTATCTCAATGGGAACCCTGAGATTCCTTTTCAATTCATCTATGAAAAGCCGGTCCTCCTCGGGATCATAGAGAATGCTGCCTTCTCTGTCTAAAGAGGACCAGCCCCTCAAGGGGACCACCAGCTTTATAGGACCTTTGGCCTTGTTTATCTTCTCTGCGTAGAGCTGGGCCCCGATGATCATCTCATCGACCGGAAATCGGGCCATGGCCCTCATCTCGTCGATCTCGAGAACCCTTCCGGAGGCGATGTACTTCTCCCTGTTTGTTCGGGTTGGGCCCGCACCGGTGATATTTAAACAGCAGGGGGCCCATACCTGGGGGATGCCCCTTTCACCGGCGGCGTCGAGTCTTGCCATCCCGGCTGGCCGATTTCCCTTGAACCTCTCTTCGATAAGTCCGGCGGGAACTATCTCTATGACGCCGTCGAAGAACCCCTGGGATATCAGCCGATCCATGGCTCGATCACTGATGCCCTGGGCATGAAATGGATATACGTGGTATCCTTTCTCCGTCAGAAGCCGCTCCACATGCTTGGCGCATTGATCCGAAAATCCCAGCTCCGTAATAGCCACAGATGGGTAGGGGAGCTTCAATGAGGTGTGATCATAGGCTTCCTCCACCATCCCCGAGATCGCCCCCGCCACCTGTGAAATGGCGTTCTTGATGAGGTCATTCATCCCGGCAATTTCCATGATAAGCTGCATCACGATCAGGTCGGTGGCACCAAACCATCTTCCCACGTAGACCGTCTGGGCGGCAGGGACTCCGATGACCTTAGGGATCCCAAAGGGCAATTTGGACATCACCTGGGATGCAATCAAGGCAATGGTAGATCCTCCCAGGGATACGATGCCGTCTAGTTTCCCTTGTGAAAGGAGATCCAACGCCTTTTGCCGAGCGCCGGAACTCATGGCGTTCGTGATGGTGAGCCTGTCTTCCGAAGCCCTGATCTCTTCTATATCCTTGCCTGCCAGAGCTGCAATCTCCTGAGGGGTGATATCCGCTTGATAGGAGGGACCACCTCCACCCATGCTGATATCCATGAGAATCGCCTCATGCCCTCGGGACTCAACTCTCTCCTTCAGAAATCGCAGCTGATCGCCCTTGGTGTCCACCGTGCCAATGATAACAATCTTTTTCTTCATATCCTTTCTTTACCCTAAATGACGTCAATACTTCTTTCTTATATCGCCTTTTTTACAGGGACCCCTCCTCAATAGGGGCTACCTCTTGATTTTGATCCCCGCTTTTTCTCGATCCCATGTATCTTCCGTTATGCCCGCCTCCCGCAAACGATACTTCTCGATCCGGTTGGTCGGGGTTTTGGGAAGCTCAGGGACAAACTCCAGATACCGGGGAACGGCGAAGTAAGCCATCCTCTCGTCACAGTATTGAATCAACTCCTCAGGGGGCAAGGTCTCACCTGGCTTGAAAACGACATTGGCCTTGACCTCATCCTCGCCAAGTTCAGAAGGCACAGCAAAGACAGCGGACTCCAAGACCTTGGGATGTGTGTTGATAACCTTTTCCACCTCAAAGGAGGAGATATTTTCGCCTCGCCGACGAAGGGCGTCTTTCTTTCGGTCTATAAAATAGAAAAATCCTTCCTCATCTTTCTTGGCATAGTCTCCGGTGTGGAACCAGAGATTACGATATGCTTCAAGGGTCTTATCCGGCATCTTGTAATATTCGGTCATCATGATATAGGGCTTTTTAGGCCTAACCACGATCTCACCTATCTCTCCCACCGGCACTTCCATGTCATCATCATCCACCAGTTGCACCTCAAACAGGTCATCGAGCACCCTTCCGCAGGATCCGGTTTTCCTGTAATCTATGGCATCGTGGATGGCCAGGCCTATTTCGGTCATTCCAAAGCCCTCCAGGCAGATGAATCCGAAACGCCTTTCCAGATGTTCCATCACGTCCGGCGGACAGGCCGCCCCAAAGGCTATCCTGACCGGATTATCGGCATCATCCTCTTTCGGCTCCTGTTTGGAAAGTATGGTCATCACCGCCCCCAGGTAGTTAAATTGAGTGGCTCCATATTTACGGATATCGTCCCAGAAGCTCGATGCACTGAACCGCTCGCTCAGCACCATTTGGGCATCAGACACCTGGGCCGCCAGGGTGGTCATGAGCTGGGCATTGATATGAAAAAGGGGGAGAAAGGTATACAGGATATCCTGGGGGTTGGCATCCCGTAGCCTGGCCACAAGCCTTCCGGTATGTACATAAAAGTTATGGGGGCAGACGACCCCTTTAGAAAGGCCGGTAGTTCCGGAGGTATAGATTATGGCGGCAGGATCTGCCGGACTAATATCCACTTCCACTGGGTCGGTGGGATACTTGAAAAAATCCTCAATGGGCGACATGGGGATGGGAATAGATTTGGAAATCTCCTGATCAACCTCGCCATGGCAGATGATCCGCTCAAGCTTGGGAAGGTCATCCTTAATAATGATCAGGAGCCTTTCCAAAAACGAGCTGTCAATGATCAATAGTCTTGAATCCGAGTTATTGATGATATGTTTCAAAAGATCGCCCTTATAGGCGGTATTGATGGGCACCTCAACGACACCCAATTTGGAAGAGCCAAACCATACGTACAGGTAGTTCGGGTGATTCTTCATCATAATGGCAATCTTATCGTCCTTTTGAAGGCCCATATCCTTGAACCCGCGGGCAAACCGGTTGGATAAGAGGTCTAATTGCTCATAGGAGACCGTTTCATCCTTAAAATACAAAAAGACCCGATCCTTATGGATGCGCCCCTTTTCCTGAATAACCTTTCCCACGACATTCTCTTCAATGCCGGCCATAACGTGCCTCCCTAGATCTCAGGGCTTCGCCCCAATTGGAATGTTGGAATAATGGATTTTGAGAGAATGGGATAATGGGTAATTGTCCTTCTCCACTTGAAAATAAAAGAATTAGTAACACCTTAGCTCCTTGAAAACTACTCCTGGACATTGCGTAAGGCCAAATAGTTACCAATGGTGAGATCCATGGGCATGGGGGTGTCTTTTTTTGTCTCATGCCCTCTACGTACTGCACCGGCAGGCCCCAATAAATCGGGGCACCAACCGCCGTGTCGTATCATAGTCAACTCCGCGTTGCGCGTGTGCCCCGATTTATCAGGGCACGCTGAGGCCCCCTGTTTAAGGGCATGGAGCAAAAAAAAGACACCCCCATGCCCATTCACCAGTTAACTTCAAAGAAAATGTTACAAGAATTAACGAAATCCCTTTTTACTCGAGGCCCCTTCTCATTTGGAACTCTCTATCAATGCCTTCCGCAGCTCGACATAGGGAGGGGGTAGCTTGTACTCCAATTTGAGATAACCCGGGCTGATGGGATAGGTCTGTCTTCCCTCATGGGAAAGCCTTAATCCATCAGTGACCTCATCAAATCGGTTCTTAGGCATTGCGAAGGCCAGCTCCCCATCTCCAATCAATGCTGCTCGCCGTTCTCCATTTCCGGGGACGCCATAGGTGCATTCCCCTTCAAGAATCGGCGCCACAACCGGGAGGAGGCAGCCGCCAGACCCGGATGACCTCGACGTTAAGCTCTCACCCGATGCGAAAACAGCGGCCTGGATCATGCGCATCACTTGAGCGCCGCTCCCGTAGAATATAATCACGTCCGGATCGAAACGTGCGCCCTGTATCGGCGAGATCACAATAGATTCGAATCTCCCGAACTCAAATCTTGGTATAGACTCAGCGGCCTTCTTCTGGGCTTCAGCGGGTCGGTTCACAGGCGCGAGCGCATATTTGCCGCTGAGATACTCATCCGGCCTTGTGAATCCCAATCCCGCCAGCGCGATCGGGCAAGACTGGCTTTCCTTGTCAAGCACTATGGTCACACCCTCCTTGCGGCCAAGAGCAAGGGCCTGGCAGAGGGAAAAAGATGCCCCATAGTCCATCAAAGGCCTCTTTGCACCCTCCGGAATCTCATCTTCGCTGCTCAGCATCTTGACGGCCAAGGGATAGGTTTGAGGTCTCACGTACGTCGACATTGCCTCATCTATTGTTGCGAGATTCACCATTATATGTCCTCCCTTACACGGATTAACGAAGCACTATCGCTTCTTCTTCCCATCCAGGGTTTCCTTTATCTTGGGCAGGTTCAGCCGTTTTCGTCTCTTTTTCTTTCGTATCTCGTCAGCGGCGGCAAAAATGGCATAATCCCTGTCAAGAACGGAATCCCCCCACTTGTCATCCTCCACTATATCGAGGCGCATGTAAGGCGGCTCCCACCACCTGTCCTTGAGGCTCATGCCCCTGCGACCAAAATCTCGGCCCGGTCCGGTGAAACGCATCCACAGCGGCGGATACTGCAACATCGCTCCCTTTCTCTCCGTCTCGGCGGGGCGATAATCCTCTCTTCCGGTTCCCGGAGAGAAGTACCAGCGCTCCTTGCATGGGCCTAAGGGTATGACGATAACCAGGGTGCAGCCCTCCATATATCCCATGCGCATGAACGCGGTGGCGGGGATCATTCCGACCCTGCTCTCCACATTCAATCGATGGGCGGCCCCGGCGGCCCAGTCGATGCTGATCCCCAATTCTATCGTCCTCCAGATACAGCTTGGCCCTTTCATGAGCCATCCCCACGGTTCACCGCCGGTCTCATTCAGCCTGTTCTGACAGTTGATTACGGCCTCACGGCATGTCTTGAAACCGCAGGCCCCGCAGTCAAAACCCACCTGGTCACACCTTAGACAGCGGGTGGTCTCAACCAGTGCCTGGTGTTCAGCGAGACCAAGCTCAACTTTGTCAAAGCCGGCTAGTGCCTTCTTAAGGGGCAAGAGCTGGATTTCAGGCCTTTCAGGCTCACCGCCTGCTTGCCGTAACGCGTCCTGCGAAGGGGAAACCTCCGGGACCTGCTCCGGCGGGGCCAATACCTCATCAATGATCCCCAAGCCGCCCAAGTATTGGTCTATCCAGGAGGCTGCCCTCCTGCCTGCGGCAATGGCTTCTATGACGGAAGCCGGGCCTGTGACTGCATCACCGCCAGCGAATACCCCCTCCCTGTCCGTCGCATGGGTATCGGGATCGACTTGAATCGTATCTTCCTTCCCCAAGGACAGACCGAACCCGGAGGGCACCTCAGGCGACTGCCCGGTCGCAGCAATCACGGTATCCGCGCGCATATCGAATTCGCTCCCTTTAACCGGCACTGGGAGGCGTCTGCCGTCAGCATCTTGAGGCCCGAGCTCCGTACGGACGCATTCCACGTGGAGTCCACCTTTGTCCGAGCTTATCCTGGAAACCGCGGCCTGGAACTCGATTTTCGCCCCCTCACGAAGCGCCTGATCCACATTCTCCTTGTAGGCCGGCATATCAGCCCTGGTGCGCCGGTAGAGGATGGACACCTCTTTCGCGCCGAGGCGTAAACAAGTCCGGGCAGCATCCATGGCCGCATTGCCACCGCCAACCACTGCGACACGAGGCCCTACCTTGACCTCTTTACCCAGATTCACATCCCTCAAGAACGAGAGGCATTCAACTACTCCGGGCAAGTCCTGACCCGAAACCCCCAGGCTGTGGTCATGATGGGCGCCAACGGAAATAAAAATAGCGTCATACCCTTCCTTGAAAAGCCTATCCAAGGACTTTTGTCTGGAGTTTAACTTGACCTCTACCCCGAGCGCACCTATGGCGGCAATCTCCCTATCGAGAATCTCCCGCGGCAACCTATACCGGGGTATGCCGACGCGCAGCATGCCCCCTGGCTGGGAAAGTGCCTCGAAGATGGTCACCCCATGGCCGCACACCTTCCTCAGATAATAGGCTGCGGTCAGCCCTGCTGGCCCCGAGCCGATAATGGCAACGCGCTTGCCCGTGTCTTTCGCGGACGGCACACCCACATCCATCTTCCCCGCATGATCTACGGCGAAGCGCTTGAGCGCCTCTATTGCAATAGGGGTATCCCTGAGGGTGCCCCGCCGGCACCTGGCTTCACAGGGGGCATGGCAGACATACGCGCAGACCGAGGGGAGGGGCACCTTCTCTCGAACCACCGCTACTGCCTGATCATATTCACCGTCGCCGATCAGGCGAATGTAGCGAGGCACATCTATGCCTGCCGGGCAGGCTGCCCTGCACGGCGCTTGAACAATCGGAGTAACATCAGCCCCAATCAGCAAAAGCACCGGAGCCTCACCCATTCTATACGCCAACTTATAGACCTCACCACCGAATCTGGCGCCCAATTTGTTCGCCGCGTCCTGGACGCGAAAGTAGCTCTCCAGCTCTTCTCCTGCGACGATTTCCATCTTGATCTCGGTCTTGCCGACGAGCTGGGGGGCATGGAGCGCCGCCTGGGCACAGTGCTGTGCCACCTGAAGCAAGCCTTCTTGGGCGAATTTCCTTCCATCATAGAATGGCATGTCAGTCCTCCTTATCTCTTCTTTGCGGGGTCACCAGCCCTGTATTCCCTTCCAGTGGCTGGTCTCACGCCCAACTGGTTCACATTGCCGCGGATAGCATCTATGGCCCTGTCCAGATTTACCAAATGGTAGTCTACCGCGGGATCGGACGGCTCACACTTCGCCCTCGCGTTGATCGCAATCCCTATCACCAGGGCGGAATTGCGGCAGTACCCGAGCTTCTGCGCCGCTAACCCTATGCTCATGAAGGGACGTGCATCAATATAGAGATGCACTGCCGCCATCAGTGCGCTGCCTACATTGTAGCCAAGCTGATGGGCAAAGGCGGCACACAGGGGGCCTTGAACGAGCGTATCGGATCTCCTGTCAGTGGTGTCGATTATCCCTGCTGTCTGGTTTCTGTGCTCATAGACAAAGCTGCAATCAGGCCTGCCGGCACACAAGCCGCATTCTCCATTCCAGGGGTCCGAGTACGCGCGGGTATTCCCGAGCAGAAGAAGGGCATCTGCCTGACGGGCCATTACCGCCTCATACAGGAATACGTGTTGCCATGCCTCCCTTTCATGAGCGAGCTCCTCCATCTTTCGCGCAATCTGCTCCTGCTCTTCTTCACCGTACACGATCTCACCTTCGGTCATCGGTATGCCGCCAATACTGGGCGCGGTTAATGCCGCATTCATCATTAACCTTGCCGCCGCAACCGTATTCTCCCTCCTATTTTGATCTGTCGGTGAATAGGGGGGCCAGTCCCTTATTGTGATCCTCGGCATAGTATCACCTCCTCGATATTAAATGGTGAATATGATCTGGCCTTGGGCCTACTGCCAGCTTCCTTCTCTGAGTATCTCATGGGCTGACTCGTCTTATTATCAAAAGATGATCGGAGTCATGCCCATTCGCTAGCCTTTACTTAGCTCATTTCCAGTAACACAGATGCACGCGATTCCGCCCCAAACCGACCCTCCCAGGTTATGGGTCAACCCGAGTCGCGGGTCTTTTACTTGACGCGGTCCGGCCTTCTCTTGAAGCTGTTTATATACTTCATATTGCATCCGCAGTCCGCTGGCACCCAGGGGATGTCCGAAGCACTTCAGGCCGCCATCGGTGTTTACCGGCAACTCGCCCTTCAGGGTAAATGTTCCGGCTTCTATATCGTCCCTGGCCCTACCCTTCCTGCTCCAGCCCAGGTCTTCATAAATCGTCATCTCATGGATGGTAAAACAATCATGCACTTCAGCGATACTTATCTCTGAAAGGGGATCCCTTATCCCGGCCTCATCATAGGCCATTTTAGAGGCACGGGCGTTCTCCTCTACATGGACAAAATCGTAATCCTGAGCAATAGGATCCCTGGAAGGACCCACGCTGATGGCCAGGGATTTGATGTAGATGGGGTCATCCCTGAATTTTTTTGCCATATCGGCACGGGTTACGATTGCCGCTGCTGCCCCGTCACTGACCCCACAGCAGTCAAGCACCCCCAAAGGGGGCGCGATAATGGGGGCCTTCATCACCTGCTCCACGGTTAATTGGTTCTGAAAATGGGCCTTGGGGTTCAGGCTGCCGTTGTGATGATTCTTCACGGCGATTTGCGCCAAGAGCATCTTGCCCTGTTCAGTGGAGAGGTTATATTGGTGAAAATACCTCATGGCCAGCTGGGCGAACAACGCCGGCGGAGAAAGCTCCAGTTCCGTGCCGGTAGTACCCATAGTGGTTCTGCCAACCACGTTCGAGGGCTGCACGCCGGTCCACCCGGTGTCCTTGAGTTTCTCCACCCCCACGGCCAAGGCGATGTTACACGCGCCCGCGGCCACGGCATACGCGGCGGCCCTGAGGGCCTCGGTGCCCGTTGCGCACATATTCTCGACCCTGGTAACAGGGATGTACTGCAATTTCAGAGGCGTGGAAAGGCTAAGGGCCGTGTGCCCTGAAAACACCGTCCCCAACCACGCGGCTTCAATATCCCTGAGTTCCACTCCCGCATCCTCGCATGCCTCAAAGGTGGCGTCGGTTATCAAATCATCAACGCTCTTGTCCCAAAGCTCTCCGAATTTGGTACAACCCATCCCCACGATGGCAACCTTGTCCGTGATCATTCCCATTGTTAATTCCCCTGCACTTTAGATGAAGATATGGGCCTGGCCTTCCAGAAATAATTATGGATACCGCCCTTCCGGCCAACCTTCCTGAAGCACATCTCTACCGGCATTCCTATGGTGATCTCAGAAGGTTCGCACTCGGTTACTTCACACATCACCCGGCCACCGCCTTCAAAATCAACCGTACCTATCACCGCGGGCGACTCCCTGCTCGGGGTCAGATAATCCAGCGTGCAGGTAAAGATATGCCCCTTCTTATCGGAGAATTTGTAGTCCTCAAAATCATCCTTGCTCTGGCACTTTATACACACCCTCTGGGGGGGATATTGAGCGGTCCCGCACCTCTTACATCGTGTTCCATAAAAGGCCAGGACGCTCTTGGTCTCTCGCCACAAACAGGTAATCGATGGTGTCGGCGACTCGGGCCGAGAAAGTTCCTGTAATGGCACCAGGTCTCGCCAGTTCAAATACTTTTCATAATTGATATGGATCACCTTCTCCAAACGTTCCCTTATCGTTTTCCTTCCGCGGAACCTCCCTATATTTTCCGTCACCTTCAGGATAAAGGCATCGCCGCCGTCCCCGTAATTGGCAACCAGGATTAGATCCCCCGGCTTCGCTTCATCCAGCGCGGCAACCACCATCATAGGGACCGCAGCCGTCCCCGTATTACCGATCTGGTCAAACAGGGGATCCTGCACCTGGGCCTCTAGGTCAAAGCCCAGGCGCCTTGCCAGGTTGGTATGGCTTCTCATGTCAGGCCCGTAGAATACCACCTTGGAGAAGTCCTTTGGGCCTACTCCGTGCTTCTCCATAATCTCGGAGATGACCCTTTGCATGGTATTCATATACCCCTCATTGATAATAAACCTCTCCTCCCACGACCGGGTAAAAGAGTCCCCATCGGCTCGCCACATATCGAGCAGTTCACTGAATACGGAATGATACCCATCAATAGTGGCGATGACATCTGCCTTCCCTATGGCTAAGGCAACGGCCCCCTCACCGAACAGCGGCTCAAATTGGCTCTTTCCCGCTCCCATCCTACAGTCCGAGGCGGCAACGATGATGTTCTCGGCAGAACCGCTTTTAACCGCATCTACTGCTGAATTTACGGCGATCGTTGCCGCCCTCAGGGAATCGGTGAAATCGGCGGTACGGGTCTGCCTGGGCAGGTCAACGGCAGCAGCGATTATGGCAGCCCCCTGCTTTTCCTTGTATGGCGAGCTGGTGCTGGCAAAGAACAGGCCATCCGCTGGTGTCCCGCTCCCTTTTCCGCATCCCAGCGCAGCGGCCACAGCCATGGTTAAGCTGTCCTCATCGTGCTTGGCGACTGCCCTCTCGCCCCCCATATTCCTTGTTCCCCAGGCCCGGGAGATCTCATCCCGGCTCAAGCGATAGGAGGGAATGTACGCGTCAAATGAGGTGATTCCGACCAAGATCTTGCCTCCTGTGAACGCAGGTTCTATTTCCTAAGAAAAAAGTGGAAAAGAGCATGGAGATGTCTTTTTTTATCTCATGCCCTATACGTAATACATCGGCAGGCCCCGATAAATCGGGGCACCAACCGCCATGGTATACAATAGTCAAATCCGCGTTGCGCGTGTGCCCCGATTTACTGGGCACGCTGAGGCCCCCTGTTGAAAGGCATGCAGCAAAAAAAGACATCTCCATGCTCAACGTGTAGTTTCTTTCATATATAACCCTGAGGCGAAGTGCCAGGGTCATTTGCTACCTGTTACACGACAGTATCCCGAAGGGATCCGTGAATAAGGATTCAGCTGACCGCTATCGATGCTGCATCTGGGTTACGGCTGCTACGGCAGCGATGGCGGCTATCTTCTTTTTCTCCGAAAGGGGCTGTGGGAGCTTTTCCCTCAGAAAATCTCCCTGCTCCACTATCCGCCTGATATCCTCGAGAAGGCCGGTTTCCCTTTCGATAAAACCGGTCTCCAGGTCTCCCTGGACGTAGCGCGGGTTTTCCATGACCGCCATATGGAACGGAACGTTGGTTTTAACCCCGGCAATGACGTATTCGTACAGTGCCCTTCGCATCCTCTCAATGGCCTCATTGCGGTCCCTGCCCCAGGAAATGAGCTTCGATATCATGGGATCATAGAAAGGCGGTATCGAATAATGGGCGTAGACGCCGCTGTCCACCCTGACTCCGATCCCGCCTGGAGAGCGGTAATCCGTGAGCCTGCCGGGTGAGGGGGCAAACTCGTCCAACGGGTCTTCGGCGTTGATGCGGCATTCGATGGACCAGCCGTTCATTCCAACCTCTTCCTGGCTTATGCTGAGGGGAAGTCCTGAGGCGATCCTTATCTGCTCCTTTACGATATCGATTCCCGTCACCATCTCGGTAACCGGATGCTCGACCTGGATTCGGGCGTTTACCTCGAGGAAGAAAAACCTTCCGTTGGAGAAGAGAAACTCCACGGTCCCCGCTCCTTCATAGCCCACAAATCTCGCGGCCCTCGCGGCTGTCTCTCCCATTTTAGCTCGCATCGCTGGGCTCACCGCCGCCGATGGAGATTCCTCGATCAACTTTTGATGCCTTCGCTGGATAGAACACTCCCGTTCCCCTAAGTGAATGGCATTTCCCCTTGAATCTCCCAATATCTGAAACTCTATGTGGCGGGGATTGGGCAAGTATTTTTCAATGTAGACCTCGCCAAGCCCGAAGGTGGTCGTGGCAATTGCCTGGGTGGATTTCAGCGCGCTCGCCAATTCCCCTTCGTTCGCGACAATGGTCAACCCGATTCCCCCTCCCCCTCCGGAGGGCTTGATGATCACCGGATACCCGATCTCATTGGCTCTGTCCCTTGCCTGCCCGAATTCCGCCACGCATTCATCCATACCCGGCACCACCGGGACACCCGCCTCTATCATCTTCCGCCGGGCCCTTACCTTATCGCCCACGAGCTCAAGCACCTCACTTGATGGCCCCAGAAACCTTATGCCCTCTTGCTCGCAGGCGCGGGCAAATGCTGGATTCTCAGCAAGGAAACCGTAACCGGGATGGATTGCGTCGGCCCTGCTTTCCCTTGCTGCTTCAATCACCTTTTGGATGTTGAGATAGCTCGCCGTGGCCGGTGGAGGACCGATGCAATAGGCCTCGTCAGCATACCTGGCAAACAAGGCTTCTCTGTCCGCTTCAGAATAGACGGCAACAGGTGCAATGCCCATTTCCCGGCAGGCACGCATGACCCGGATGGCGATCTCCCCGCGATTGGCGATGAGAATCTTCTTGACCACTATTCCACCACCATCAAGATATCTTCAGGGGCGACCATCTCGCCTTCACGGACACAGATCTCCTTTACCACCCCCTTGCGGGGTGAGTTGACATGCCTCCTCATCTTCATGGCCTCGATAATTGCCACTAGATCTCCCTCATTTACATGAGCGCCCACCTCTGCCTCGATCGAAAGTATCAGCCCCGCTATCCCGCAAGGCACAGCCCCCGAGGGCAATTCCCTCGGCCTCTTGGGTGTCTCCGGTTCCTCTGCCACCATAGCTCTTTGATTCTTTCCGGCCCCATCCCGCGCCGGCCAGATCTTCACGTTGAATACTTCCCCATCCACATCCACGGTAAATTCCCCAGGGAAATCGGCCGACGGGCTCACAGGCCTCGTGGCCTCGACCACAGTCGGGGTTGCCCTCTTCTCAGGCTCGGCACGCTTCAGGGGTTTTCCCGGTATCAGGATCTGGAGCAAGAGATCATCATCGGAAAGTTCCGGGCCGATTTCCCGACGCAGCTCTTCAACGGATTTATCGTATGCCTCGGGCTTCCAATCTTCAAATTGTTTGGCCCTTGGTAATCTCATGACCCTATCCATGACCTTCGGGTCTATAGGGGCAGCCGGCTCTCCGTAATACCCCAACACGTACTTGATGGCCTCATCAGTCATCTCTTTATACCGCTCGCCTGAGATGACATTCTCTATGGCCTGGGCGCCTACGATCTGTGAATAGGGTGTTGCCATCACGGGATACCCGAACTCCTTGCGGACCAGAACGACCTCCTCCAGGATCTCGCCCAGGCGGTGTTCCATCCCCACCTCCCTGAGCTGTCGTGTGAGATTCGTCATCATTCCACCCGGCACCTGGTGCTCAAAATGAAAGAGGTCGTATTCCAAGGGTGCGCCGATCGGGAATCCCTCCTTTTCGGCGATGTTTCTGAAGTGTGAGGAGACTTTTTCGAGGGCCTCATCATCTATATTCGCCCTGAAGCCCAGCCGGCGGGCATTTTTTAAAACACTCTCGATAGCAGGGTGAGACGTGCCATTGGCGAGAGGTGCCACAGCCGTGTGCAGCGTGGTGACACCCGATTGAATCGCCTCCAGGTAGCACAGAGGAGCAAGTCCCGAATTACAGTGGGAGTGGAACTCGAGGGGCAGTCCCTCGCAACTCTCTTGAACGGTGGACATCAGCTCCCTGGTAGCTTCTGGCGTGATAACGCCTGACGCATCCTCAATCATGATACGATCGATATATTCCCTCGCTTCCAGTAACAGTCGGGTCTTTCGCGCCCAATACTCATTCGTGTGGACAGGGCTGGAGGTATACATCAGGGAGGGCACGACCTCGGCCCCCTCGGCCTTGGCTATACGTGCGAAATAGATGAATTTCTCCATTTCATACTGGTAATCGCAAATCCAGAAACTCTTTATCCCATTGGCAACGGATCGCTTTATCCAGAGGGTGATGATATCACGAGGGGTACTCAGATCAAAGGAGGAAAGGCTTCCGATCTGATAGGACCCGCGAAGAGGGGTTTTTGTGATCAGTTTGGAGAGAGTCCTGATCCTCTCCCAGGGATCCTCATTGAGGTTGCGCACCTGCACGGTAAATGCTTGACTGCCTACAGTCGCGATCGCTCTGTATCCAACCTTATCCATCACTTCAGCAATCGGGGTCATATGATCGGTTCTCATCATATAACCCCACAGGCTCTGCTGAGCATCTCGTAAGGTTTGATCAACAAAGCTTATCTCCCTCATCCTTAGAATGGTCCTCCCCTCTGTAAATTGTTTTAAAAAGGCCTCATCTTTGTGGTGCTTGAGATCTTATTAACACCCTGGTTGATCGGTTCACCGTTCACGGTTCCCGCTTGAAATGCCCTAAATGGCTGGTAACAATAAAGTGAAGAATATAAGTAGACTCTATATTGCCCTGTTCCCCGTCTGTCAACTTCAAATTGCATAGGTATTTCCGTATTCATTGAGGAGCGTCCTGTGCTCATATCTATAAAAATGGCGTTTTGAGTGAGATATGAACGGAGATCGGCATGCGAACATGTTCATGAAAAATACAAGGCTTCTAAAGGAAAGTACACGGAGCCCGGTCTCGCAGGCTCCTAAAAATCATAGGGTTAGCCCAAGAAAATATTGACAGGAAGCGGTATTTAAAATATTGATAGTTAACATATTGACTAATCCCCTTGAAAATGTCTTTTTCTTTGACCACGTAACTACGAACGACTTTGGGAAGGGCCCTGAAGTGCCAAGGCCTAAAACGGTTCGCTATCTTCCCTACTTAAGGCCAACATTCAGATGCGGAAAGCATGTCGGCTAACCTCATATTGAAAGAGTTGTGTCGCTACACCAGGGGAACATTTGCCGATATCGTGTATCGAAATGCCCTTTTGCATTCCGATGATGAGGCCTTTATATGCGGCCCCCAGAGAATTACGTTCTCCCAGTTCAATGCACGGGTGAACAGCCTGATCCATGCGCTTTACTCGCTGGGGGTCAGAAAAGGAGATGGCATAGGCATCCTGTCGTGGAATCGCCTTGAGTACGCAGATGCGTATGGGGCCGCAATGAAGGGGGGATTTATTGCCTCACCCTTCAACCCCAGGCTCCACAAAGAGGAGCTGGAGTATCTCATTAATTACTCAGAGGCAAATACGCTCTTCGTTGACCCGGAACTTGCCCCAACCGTCAATGGCCTACGATCCCATCTCCCCCAAGTGCAGCACTATATTTCCCTCGGGGGTTCTGCTCCTGATATGCTTTCTCTCCAAGAGTTGTTCGCAACGCATCCATCGAATGAGCCTGAGGTGAAGGTGGGCAAAGACGACCCCTTTCTCATCTTTTATACCAGCGGTACCACGGGTGCCCCTCGTGGCGCCCTCTACACCCATTACCGCAAGTTGGATAACACCCGAATAAAGGCCCTGGAGATGGGCACAAAGCCCGGAGACAGGCATATCATGGTACTGCCGTTTTTTCACATCGGTGGAGATAGCCATGTGTGGCCCTTTTTTCTTGTGGGAGGGTGCAATGTGATCATGCCTCAAAGGTCCTTTGATCCAGCGGCTGTTCTTCAGGCGATTCAAGACGAGAGGGCAACGGATATACAAATTGTCCCCACACAGCTGAATGCGATCCTTTCTCGTCAGGATCTTAAAGATTATGACCTAAGCAGTTTGAACAGGATCTATTATGCTGCATCCCCCATGCCGATGGAGTTACTGAGAAAGGGGCTTGAGGTATTCGGCCCGATTTTTTCGCAGGGCTATGGTCAGAGCGAATCAGGCCCGCAAATTACTTCCCTTCCCAGAAAGGCGCACCAGGTTTTGGACAGGCCCTTGGAAGAACAAAAGGTATTGGGTTCCTGCGGGCAGCCGAGTCTTGGTGTTCACGTGAGGGTGGTCGATGAAAAGGACCAAGACGTCGAACCAGGAGCCGTAGGCGAGATAATCGCCCAGAGCGATTCCATTATGGTAGAATACTGGCACAGACCAAAAGAAACCAGGGAGGTTCTCGTAGATGGGTGGCTCCATACCGGCGATCTGGGATACTATGATGAAAAGGGATTCATATATATCGTGGACAGGAAAAAGGACATGATTGTGACCGGCGGTGAAAATGTCTATTCCCGAGAAGTAGAAGATATCCTCTATATGCATCCCGCGATTGCCGAAGTTGCCGTTATTGGTGTCCCCGATCCAGAGTGGGTGGAGCGCGTTCATGCGGTGGTCGCCTTGAAGGCCGATGCAAATGCCACCGAGGATGAGATTATCGCCTTCTCAAAAGAGCATCTGGCTTCCTACAAGGCACCTAAGTCAGTTGAATTTCTTGAATCTCTGCCCAAAAACCCTCAGGGGAAGATACTCAAAAAGGACATCCGGTCGAAATACTGGGCGCCTACGTAACCGTACACTTAACCAGGAGGTAAACTCAGGATACGGAAGGCATTATCCCCGCCATCATTTCGTGGGTGTGTCTCTGGAGCATAATTGAAACGGGAAATTGCACCCACTATCCCTCTTCGATAACGCATTAAGGAGTCGAAGATGAATATCGCAAAAAACTTGGAACGATCGGCATTCTACTTCCCTGATCGGCCTGTCGTGAGCGAAGAGTCGTCCGAAACCAGCTACGCTCAGTCCAACGAACGAGCAAATCGTGTGGCAACCGCGCTCATCAAGATGGGCATTAAGCCCGGCGATCACATCGGGCTTTGCGCACCGAACTCCGGTGATTGGATCGCCTTCTACTTCGGGGTGCTCAAGGCCGGCGCCGTAGCTGTAACGCTCTCCAGTATGCTTACACACGATGAATTGCCCCTTTTGGTCAATCACTCTCGCCCCAAAATACTTTACACCTTTGATGAGAAACTGGATGCGCTGGCCGGATCCCGTGGGACAGAATGGCTGGATAAGGTAATCAGCCCCCAAGGCGACATGAATTTCGAACAACTATTGAATATGGGATCCCCTTCATTCACGGCAATTGACCGTGACCGTTCTGACACAGCTGCTATCCTCTATACAGGAGGGACGACAGGAACGCCGAAGGGTGTCATGCTCACGCACGAAAACATCAATACAGCCATACAGAGTGTCATCTTCCATGAGCGATCAGGTGAAGAAGATAGGGCGCTCCTTTTTCTGCCCCTTAACCATGTGTTCGGCCAGATGCACATTATGAATGCCACTATATCGAGCGCAGGCTGCCTCGAGATGATACCCGCCTTTGATATGGAACGCGTTTTGGATCTCATGGCACGTGGTCGTGTGACCAAGCTTTTTGCTGTTCCCACACTGTACGTGCGCTTTCTGGCTGTGAAGGGGCTCAGAAAAAAACTAGGAGCCGTGCGCTACTGTTTTTCAGCCGCAGCAAGTATGGCAGCAGAGGTGGTCCGCCAGTGGAAGGAGCAGACCGATCTGTCGATTTACGAAAGCTATGGTATGACCGAGTCAGCCTCCCAGCTCACCTTTAATCACTACTACCGCCATGTCATTGGCTCGGTGGGAACGCCGGTGCCCGGTGCGGAAATTGACATTAGAGACGAAAGCGGCAAGCGAATGGGCGTGGGAGAGAAGGGTGAAATCTGTATCAGGGCTCGCAACATTATGAAAGGCTACCTCAATAATCCCGAGGCCAACGAAACCGCTTTTTGGAATGGTGAATGGTTCCGCTCCGGCGACATCGGCATCTTTGACGATGATGGCTACCTGTATATCGTAGACCGGCTTAAGGATATGATTATTACCGGCGGAGAAAACGTGTATTCCCGTGAGGTGGAAGAAGTCCTTTACACCAGGCCGGAAATCCAAGAATGTGCGGTCATAGGGCTCCCCGATCTGGAATGGGGTGAGCGGGTGACGGCCTTTTTACTGTTGAGGCCAGGGAAATCCTTTGATAAGAATACAGTACATGCCTATATGAAATCTCGCCTCGCGCCATTCAAGGTTCCCAAGGAGTACGTGACGGTAGACGATTTCCCCAGGAGCCCGGCAGGAAAGATTTTGAAGCGAGAACTCAGGAAGCAATTTTTAGAGCAGCCATGAGATTGCCGTTCAGGAAGATGAGCATGGCACACAGGAGATCGCGATAGGTGGAAACCGACAGGCGGGTTACATTACGGATTGACAACCTCCTGCTTGGCTTTGGCGGCGTCACTGCCCTTAACCGCGTGAGCATTGATATCAGGGATAACGAGATACTGGCTATAATCGGTCCCAATGGTGCCGGCAAGACCGCCCTGCTCAACTGCATCAATGGCTTCTACAAGCCGCAAGAGGGTGAGATCTACTACGATGGGCAGAGAATTACCCGCATGCGCCCGGATAAGCTGGCGAAACTCGGCATTGCCAGAACCTTCCAGAATATCGAGCTCTACACGGGGCTAAGCACACAAGATAACATCATGGCTGCCCGGCATGTGCTGATGAAGCAAAATTTCGTCACTGGTGCGCTCTACGTGGGCTGGGCACTTCAGGAAGAGATCAAGCACCGACGTATTGTCGAGGAGATTATCGACTTTCTAGAAATGGCACCGATGAGAAAGAGAGTCGTCGGTGTCTTGCCGTACGGGATGCAAAAGAGGGTTGAGCTGGGAAGAGCATTAGCGCTTGAACCGAAAGTACTGCTCCTTGATGAGCCCATGGCAGGCATGAATCTGGAGGAAAAGGAGGATATCGCCCGCTTCATCCTCGACATATTTGAAGGTCAGGGGGCCACCTATCCTGACACACCCGTTCTGAGGGATGGGATCGGTTGCATCATCCTCGTTGAACACGATATGGGGGTGGTGATGGACATTGCCGACAGGATTGTGGTCCTTGATTTTGGACGCAAGATTGCCGAGGGCACCCCTGCCGAAATCAAGACCAACCCCGAGGTTATCAGTGCCTACCTGGGGAAGGAAAAATAGGCGCATGAGAGGTGAGAACGCTAGGGTAGCGCAGGGAACATGCTGGAAGTAAAAAATATTGAAGTTGTGTATATGAATGTGATTCAGGTGTTGCGAGGCGTATCGCTTGAGGTAGGTGACGGCCAAATCGTTACCCTGCTCGGGGCGAACGGTGCAGGCAAGACTACCACATTAAAGGCGATATCAGGGATGCTGAAGACAGAAGAGGGGGAGGTAACCGACGGCAGCATCGAGTTTGATGGTCAGCGCATAGACAGGTTGGGACCCCAGGATATTGCGGTGTTAGGCATCAGCCAGATTATGGAAGGGCGAAGGGTCCTCGAGCACCTTAGTGTTGAGGAGAATCTATTGGTAGGCGCGTACTGTCGCAAGGACCGGGCTGGAGTGAAGAGGGACATAGAAATGGTCTTTGACTACTTCCCCCACATCAAACACTTCCGTCACCAGATGAGCGGTTACCTGTCAGGCGGTGAACAGCAGATGTTGGTGATCGGGCGGGCACTTATGGCGCGTCCAAAGCTCATGCTTCTGGATGAGCCTTCACTCGGCCTTGCCCCACTCCTGGTTGAGGAAATCTATGAGATTATCCGGGGAATCAACGTCGAGCAAAAGATGGCAATACTCCTTGTGGAGCAAAATGCCAGGGCTGCCCTCGGTATTGCCGGTTATGGTTATGTGATAGAGAATGGCAGGGTAGCCCTGGGTGGACCGGCCGAGAAGTTAAGGGATAATGAGGACATTCGGGAATTCTATATGGGATTATCGGCCCTTGGCTCTCAAAAGAGCTATCGCGAGGTGAAGCACTACCGGCGCAGGAAGAGGTGGATTGCGTAGGAGAAGGCCATAGGGAAATGACTACCGGCATGGAGCAGGTTTACAGGGAAAAGGGCGA
>CAZJXD010000042.1:0-33369 GCA_964549945.1 uncultured Desulfobacteraceae bacterium
GAGCAGGGGACTGAAAATCCCCGTGTCAGTGGTTCGATTCCACTTCTCGGCATCAAGAACAGTTAAGGGTTTTAGCGGATCGGCTAAAATCCTTTTTTTTCAGATTTAGTTAATTTGTCCCACAATAGTCCCACAAAAGGAGGTATATACTATGAATGAAGAGCCTAAAAAAATTGAAATTCAGATAATGGAAAGAGATGGTGAATATTCTGTATTTGCATGGATTAAAGAAAAGAACAAAAGATATCCTCCAGTAGTGGTAGGCATATACAAAACACTTAAAGAAGCGTATAGCAAAGCGGAAGAAGCTAAGAAACAAGGAAAATAGCTAGACGCCCTGAACCTTAGCTCTTCTCTTCCGGTCATGCCTTCTTACAGCTGCCCGGTGTGCGTCAAGTCTCTCCTTGGATGCATCAATTTCCTGGAGAGTAGCATCAAAAAGGCGAATCTCACCACACCTCAGCCCATCGTTTACCCGGATAATCATTTTCCGGATCTCTGAAGGTTGAACCTTCTCATCTTCCAGCTTTGCTATGGTTTCCGGTTCGATATCTAGCAGACGGTTAAGCAAAAAATACTTATGAGACTTTGGCAGGTCTCCGACCATTGCCCTGTATTTGTCTTTGACAAGATCCAGTTTAAGACGTGCGCCTTTCTCCTTTTCCAGTATTTCAAGGAGTACTAGGAGCCTGTGTACCGCGTCTTGATAATGGTTTTTAGCTGTCTGTCTGCTATCCAGGTCATACTTGATAGCCAGGTCTTCAAATTTCATCTTGTTAAAAAATCGGTCAATGAAAATCCCTGTTTGCTTGGCTCTGGTATCCGGTCCCTGGGAAAGAAAAGGATTTTCATTTTCAGTGCTGAAAATCCCCTTCAGTTTATCCGGGTGATCCTCCTCCCCACCATACCCTTTCAATATGTCTGCTTCCGGTATTTCTCCGTGGCTCAGCATGATACTAATTTCTTGACCGTTAGACTTCTTTACGGTCTTTTCCCAACTGTGTGTTGACATTTCTCGACTCAGGTAGCTTGCTACTGGATAGCAGAACGTTCGGCAGGTCTTGAAATGGCTACATTTAGGACAGATTCCACCCTCTTCCCGGAAAACCTCAAAGAGCTTTTGACGGTCAACTTTCATTCACTACCGCACCTTTGAAATCGTCTTCACAACAATATATGAATGAAGGACCGCAAGACACCTTTCAGAGTAATCCCCTGGGCTTGTCTCGCCTTTATCGAAAGCCACGGAAAGCATACCGCCCAGACTGATTCTGTTGACTTCGCTGGAAACAATACCGTTTCTCAGGATGTGAAGAGCCTGTTCACACTGTCCCCGCTTCAGGGCATTGACAAGCTCAGCTTTCGGGGTGGTAGTGCTACCGTCCGCCTTCTCATAGGAAATCTCATTTCTCAAATCGCTCAGGTCAACCCCTAGTTCCTGCAATTGATGAAATGCAGTGATTAAAGCAGCTTCCCTCAAAGTCTGATGGGCAGAATGCCAGGTATCTGAATCAAGGTGAGAATCAAAATATCTACAGGCGTCAACGTATGAAATCCATGAATTGTAATCAGATGTAGGGTATACCGTTAAGCTCATAACATCCCTTCTAGTTCTTTAATGGTTTTCAGTTTGCCTCGATAATAGAGACTTTCGACTTTCAGCTTTCCAGACGCAACCATGTCAAACCGGGTGGGTCCTAGAGCCTCTTTAGCAAAGGCCCGGTGTGCGGGGTCCTTGCTTAAGGCCATTTTTTGCATCATTTCATTGTATGACATATCCCCTCTCACAAACGTGACATCATAGTCTTGATAAACTCTTGACCGGGTCCCGTCCCGGTGGTTTACCCACCTGGGATTACTCTCGATCCGCACGATTCTTTTTCCCTTGATCTCTTTTTCAAGGTCAATCGTCTTATCCCCTATCTGTATCGGTTTGAAGATAGGTTCAAGGTATGATCTGCATTTCCAGTGAAGGGGTGGAATAGGTGCTTCCCTGGGAGGGAAAACTTGTTGATCCAGGGACCTACACAATTCAGTAGTTCTCGCGTCAAGCTCTGCCATGAACCGGAATCCTCTCAAATGCTCCTCGTGCTGCAATTGGTACTCGTAATCACTCCACTGGGTAGCCTGATGCAAAGCATTCCAGGCCATACCCGTTGCACCATGACGACTAGCACCTAGTGCTTTTTGAAGGCGTTTCGCGGTCAAATTGTAAGGCTCGCCCAAAATCATACTCGTCTGGGTTTCTCGGATGATCCTCGCGACTGAATTTTCTTCAAGCTTTCTCAACCACTGATTGAAATACAAACCTTCGACCTGTGTACTCTCCAGGTACCTCTTCAAGCGGTCCTTTGATAGAGAAATAGGTTTGAAGATTTTCTCGACGGCCTTTTTTACCTCTCCAGTGGTGCAGCTGAGTAATGTCTGATAGCTGATTTTCGGTATCGCTTGCCCTACTTCAATAGCTCGGTCCTCAATTGTCTGCCCTATCTCCTCATAGGTCTCATGCAGGATTTTCTGGATTGCTGCTCTCTGAGAATCAAGATACTTTTTCGCCTTGGTTATGCTGGGAGTTTCCTCACTCCGTTCAACAAGGCGGATAATCTTTTGCTCTGCCTTCTCAAGGCTCCCCTCCAGCAACTCCTTGAATTGATCATCAAGACCGTTGACGTACCCCTGAAGCCTATGGATTAGCTTGAATCTCTCCAGGTTATAATCTTTAAGCTCTGCCACTGTGGTTATCTCTATGCCTTAATCTAAGATCCCCCTTCTGACCAGAAAATAAGGGGATAAATTTATCAGAGTATTTCTCAAATTCCTCCCACCTTGAAGGGGATAACTCATAATGTAATGTCTGCAAGCGCTCAGTTATTGTTTACTTTCATCCCCTTCAAGCTAGGAGGGAAAAACCCTCCTAGCTCCGTCTACGTCTTCAACTCAATCGTCTTACTACGTCTCAATTAACAACCGCATAATGGTTTCACCACCTCCCCTCTCTTTGGACTTTCTTTAATACAACTTGCCAAGGTTAGCCCGAAACAGAATCCTCGGACTCGTCCCGGAAATCACGTACCGAACCCGTACGTAAGGGTAAATCACGCCCTTAAGCTCGTTCTGAACGAGGAGTTCATACTTCCCGGCCAACATATCCTGATTGCCCACCAACTGGGAATTGTCCCCTAACTCCAGGTGACTAAGGACAACCTGCCGGGTAAAGCTCGCGTTATTTCCACCTAATAGGTACAGATTAACTGCAAGATTAGGGGAATGAGGATCATGCGAGATGGTGTCCACCCTTACGATTAGACGCCCCTGCCATTTACAGCCTTCGCAATCTCCGGGATGCAGGACAATCGCGTCCCCATCTTCATCTTTACCGTATCCACTGGACGTCAAAGCAGACGCCCAACTGTGAAGTATCAATTTTACATCGTACATTTTCATTACTCCTTTTTTTATTTTACAAGACCTGGGGCAGGGTCACCCCAGGCCAGGACTGCTAAGCAGTGGTTGTTGTTGTTGACGTGGTTGTCGATGTTGACGTCGTGGTACAGGTCACCTCGGTACACACCTTACTTGACATGGTAATGTTCTTGTACCGTGCAGCCGCTTTAGGGTGAAACACCCCTAAGCCCGCGATCCACTCAATCAACGTTTCCAGCATGGTTCGATTGAGACCTAAGTCAAGGACTTCGATAGGTCCCGCTTCAAGGCCACACACATATTCTCTGATACCGAATTTCACCACATAAATTGACGTCGAACATCCACCCTCGGTAAGCCCTAAAATCTCATTGCCTTCGTGATCATCCTCGATAACCGCGATAGGGATTCCGGCGTAGGCCGATAGCTGCCGTCCAAAGGCGTCCGTAATAGATTCAATGGTTTGACCCGCTGCTCTCACAGCCGCGCTGATTTCACGCCGCATAAGCTTTGAGCAAAAGATCACATCCGGGGTCCCTTGGACTGCATCAATAGCAGCATCAAGACAGGCCAAACTAAAATCGCCCAAACCTGGGTCTATGACCTGGGAGCCCGTCAACCGCTGCTTAAGTCCGTCAAATTCTTTTGGGTTTGTGGTGTTATCCCCGAGGAAAAACATTTTTGTGTAGAGCAAGGCCTCCGCTTTAGCGCCCATGCCGTCGTGTATGGCTCGCAATTTGTTGACATTCCCCTGTGTCTTCACAAGAGCCCTGTCATACTGCAAAACGCCACCAAACACATAAAGCCGCTCTACCATCGGATTGACAATCCCGGTATCCGGTGTGTAGCTCTCATTAAGTCCGCGAAAAGCCACGTTCGGAAGAACGCATTCCCTGTTGTAGGTATACGCCATCCCATTGACCGGGAAGAACGGCAATCGCTCCAGTACGGGTGAGACCTTTGGAAAGATCTCAATTACTCCTCGTTGCAGGGGGTCCTGCACCAACTTCGCCGCTTCCAGCAACGTTAAATATTCCATTTAAAACCTCCTATGTCTTGTAACCCCTCGCAATCTTGTCGTAAGGGGATAAACTGTCTAATTCCTCGGTCTTCTTTTGAGAAGCCCGTTTCTTGTCTAACTCCTTTATTTCCTCTTCAGTCCTAGGATCGAAAAGCCCCTTTGCGTTCGCGCTCCGTATCCACTTGATAAGCTTTGAAGGTGGTAGGTCCGGGATCAAGTCTTGAAATTCTTCCGGTATGTCCGCCTTTAGCTCTTCAGCTATGTCCTTTAGTTCAGATTCCGCGCCTTTCCGCTTCTCGATCTCTTGATCAAGACGAGCTTTCGGGATACCTCCCTTAGACTTTTCTAACTCGCTTTTTTCGTCTGCTAGACGTTTGTTTTCCGCTGCCAAAGCCTCTTTTTCATCCTTCAAGGCTTGCAGTTCCTGCTCGTCTATTTCCATTTTCAAACCTCCATTTTTACGCGCTGGTACGCGGTAGGTTTATTGTTTCTTCCGTTCAAACTCGATAATTTCAAGAATCGCGCTCTTAGGAATTGAGGTAATTTTCCTTGCCCTTTTGTCTGAGAAAATCTCTTGTGTTATTGAGATAAACTCATCTGTTTCAATTATGACCTGTCCGTAAAGCCACCCGATATAGGGTTTAAAATCATCTTCATCATTTAGTACGTATCCATCTGAGCTATCCCAAAAGCCCCAGTCTATGGCTTTGATCTTCACAAGTCTTTCATGAGTAATTAAGGCCATATAAAACCTCTCTTATTTGAGTAGCCTGTCCGCTAGTTCTGCCAATTGCCTTTGCTCTTCCTGAATCTGCAAGAGATGAGCTAAGGCATTCTCGCGCGTTCCTAAATCAGGATTACGCTCTAAAACGATATCCACAGGGCTTATCACCCCCATGCTTAATTGTGATTCCCAGGCTACTGCTTGATCTTTAGGGCTTATAATTGGCCTGGGGTCACTGAAATCGACGGTTAGAGCAGCTTCGTTTGAAATCCTGTCTTTGGGATTGTGGATGTTCCACACTGACTTGATCAAATTGAATAGCTGCTTCTCGTATACCCTCCATATGGTTTTGTCATCCTCACGCAATTCAAGAAGCTCCTGGGTATCAACAAGCTTAGCTACTCCGCTAAACTCTCTCGTGCTTTTTGTGTCCACTGTTGAAACACTCAGACCATTCGACATAGCCCCCCACTTGATGAGCCTGTCAATGGCCTCTACTACTGCTAAAATTTCAGATTGCTGAGAGACAAAGCCTATCTCCGCATCTTTGTCTAATGGCAATTCAATCAATGTTCCGGGGTCTGCATGGACAGAGCCGCCCCCCTTACCGCTCTTAATAAATCCTACGCCAAAACTTTGCTGAGCCAGCAGATAGCAAAGGTCTGTGAGCTTAAGATTGATCATTTCTTGTAGGGAAATAAGATCGTCTCCGCCTGAAAGCCAAAATTCTGAGCCCGTGGGCGGATAGTCCCAGACAGGCAAGAAGGGAAGGACACCATGGGATTGTCTTGCTCATCAATGACATAGCCTCGATAGTCTAAGCGCTGGTATACTTCCAGGGTCCATAGGGAGTATTCCACCTCTTCAATCTTGTTTGAATTGCCATAATCGGTCACAAGAACCTTGGTAAGCTCTTCCGGTGAATCCCCGGTGTCCACGTCCAGGATGTTCCCGGTTAAGATGTCAATATCAAGTTTACCGTTCCGCCATATGGGGCGGAGTAGGACCGTCTTTAAAAGCTTGGTGTATCGGTGAGCCTGTTTGAGCTTTACATCTAGGGCACTCATTTCGCTAATAGCCTGGAAAATATTTTTGTCTTTATCAGTTCCAGAAATCTCTCTTTTTGCTGCCACCCTGTAGAGCTGGCACAAGGCGCGAATGATCTTTTTCACGATGTTCAATTCCACCTTGACCATGTTTGAGGGGTCACTGAACAGCTGTGATAACTGTTCCTCTAGTCTTTCAATCTGCTTGTCATGATAGAAATTGAGACGCTTCGCGGTGTCTTCTTTTCTTGCTAAGCTTGCGGCACTACCCGCCTGAAGATTCAGTCTTTGAAATAATTGTGGAACACTCGATTGAAATAGCATTTCCTACCCTCTTTAAACTGCCTGTGAGATTCTCGCCCCCACGATCTTCACCCTCTCCGCAAAAAATTCCTGAATCGTTTCATCCGAATCGAGACGGCTCTGCTTATAGCTTTGGTACATTTCTTCAATTTCCCTGTATGCCCCACATCGTGCTCTACAGAGCAGCAGGGCACCATTAGGATCTTGATTCATGATGAAACAGAGATTCCGTTTTGGTCCCTTGTTGAGGCACTGAACGTTTCCGACGGTGTAACTCGCCAGGACTTTTTCCCTTAAACTAAAGATCCCGTAATTTGTTGCGTATACAAAATCGTCGTGGTGCTTCCGACTGGAGGAGCCAAAGGAGAATTGACCACCTTTCCGCTGCCAATAGGAGAAGGCCCCCATTTCACTTGCAAGCGCTTGCAAGTCTTTCGAGAAATGAAACCTCCCCTCCTTGGCTATCCTGTAAAACTCCGTAAAGGAAATAGTCTGGTTTGTTGGGGTAGCCGAAAGTAATTCGAAGGGGATCTTCTGATCCGTTAAAAAAGGAGCCAGCGAAGCGGTCTCATAGTTCTCAATGGTTATGTTGTCTATATTGTACTTTTGAAAATCCTGTAGAATTACTTTTTTGATTGCTCGATCCGTGTTCGGGAAGATCCTCTTGCTGTTCAGAACGAAATATTCCGGCTCGCCTCCGTCCGGTGAAGCTACCTTTAGAACAACACTCCACACAGTAGCGTCTCCGATGCTTAGCAACGACTTGGCTCGATCCAGGCCCGCCCCTATCTTGTAATTACGTCCCTGGGTGAGCTTCGTTATGTCATCAACCGGATACTTGTAAGGAGCCATGCACTGCTCAATAATTTGAGTTTGGAACAAACTATTCCGAGCCGATACACGCTTCCCAAGTATGTCACGGGCAAAATCCGTGGGTAAACTCGTGCGCTGTAGCCTCTTGGCCCCCTCCCGACTGATCCAGGGTGGTGCCTTCTTGAAAAACTCCTCAAGGCTCTCGTATGAGACATAATCCGCGAATGAATGCTCATCAATCTCAGCCTCTTTTTGTAGCGCCTCTACGGGTCCGCCTGAATGATCGACGTTGCTGTCTATCCAGAGAAAAGAATCTTCACTATCAAGCAGGGCAGCTTGTAAGGCGTTAAAACTGTCAAGCTCTAATGCTGCATGAAGATCTGAGCACCACAGACAACCTGAAATTTTTTCTCCGAAAGCAGAGACGATATTGATACCGGATTGCATCTCAATGATGTTTTGCAATGGTGAGAACGTGACCTCAAAGGACCGGAACCAGTCTTCCCGGAACATTCTGTTCAACTTAGGAGTGTTTTTTATTGTCTTGATAATCGTGTTGAACATCGTGCGCCTGGTATGAGATTCCGTCGTACCGTGCAAGTGGAAGATCCGGTTTTGTCTACTCGTTGCCAACCAAAGGATGAGAAGAACAAAAAGCAGGCTCTTCCCATGACGACGAGGCGATATGACCAGGGATAGAGTGTTGATGAACCTGCCCTGTTCATCTGTTTTGAGGATTTCCTCTATCTGTTCACGCTGCTTTTCGGTAGGTTCAAACGGGATATACTCATTCGATCTGCTGAGAATGTGAGGAGTGACATCGCTGCACCAGTTCCAGAAACCTTTAGAGCCTTTCTCGTTCCACCTCTTCAAGAAATCGGGTGTCTTTGATTCTTTGCTCTGCTTTTTATGACCTCTTCCCGGTCCTGCTGGAAGGTGAGGAGGAGGGGGAGTCTCGGAAAGATTGTTATTTCTTTCCCCTGATAGAGACTCTCCCTTCCCAATGGAATGCTTTGAAGGGGAGGGCGAGGGAAGAACAGGAGGAAGAACCTCGCCCTTTTGCGGGGATAGAGACCGGGAGGGCTCAGGCAAGGTATCCCCGCCTTGCTGGCACTCGGTGCCAGTAGAATCCTTTCGCGCTCGCTTGTTAGCTGTTAGCTCAGCGGATTGCGCTGATTCAGAAAATGGATATCTTCAAATGTCAATTGCTTATACATCGTTCATCAAAGCATTAAGGTCGAATCCTTGATCATCTTGCTGTTTTAGCTTTTTGGCCTTTTTGATCAATCCCAGTTTCATGAACAGGGTGTCAAGGCGACCGATGTTTGACAGATAGTTTTTATCAAGTATGGCCTTTGAGCTATCGTAAGACCGCTCTTGTCTGTCCACCTCGATCATCAAAGTAGCTGCCTGCTGCAAGAGCACCTCTTCAGCGAATGAAATCGACCTGTCTAGGATCTTCTTGATCTTAGAACAGATGATTTTCCGCCTCATAGTCCTTGAATAGCTTCGGTTTCTCCAACTTCTTTCAAACAAACATGTTCCCATGACTATTATGGTAGGGCTCAGATTGTGGATGTCAAGAAAATTCTGCAAGCGCTTGCAACTTAACTTATTGATAATAGATATCTTTTTTTGTCAAGGTCTCTAGGATAGTTCATTTTTTCAAGAGAATTTTAATTTTTTTCAAGAGAGACGGCCCATGCCTCCGCCTTCTCGATCTTCCCTCCCGGAACACACCCCAGGGCTTCCAGTTTTCGCTTAGTATTAGGAACCATTCTTAATAAGGATTAAGTTCAGAGCATTTATGTGGGACAGTGGTGGGATAAATCAGATTGATTGAATGTTAGAATCTTGTGAAATGCTTTGTGGGTGGGGATTTCAGTGATTATGACTTGGGGATTATTAATCCGTTGTTGTTTTTAGGGTCCTGTGGGGTCCCTGGGGCAGGGAAGGGGTCCGGGTGGCGAAAGGGGCGCGACCAGTTTTTGCTGATTATTCTGTTTTGTGGATCTTCGTTAATGGTTCTTATTTAGTAGGTCACTCTTAGAAGAATTTGAGAAATACTCTGATAAATTTATCACCTTATTTTCTGGGCTGGCACGCTTGCCAGTAGGTGGACAGGTTTTTATAGTGGGGTCTCTCTGATATGTTCTCTGTCTCTATTCTCTCTCCTCTATTCCGCCACTGCGCCCACCACCACCCTCTCTCGCTTCGCTTCGCTCGCTCAGTCTTGGTTGGAAACAATTAATATGATTGAACCTCAGTTATTCCCCGGTTTAATCTCAACAGATATTTTCAATCTTGCTTTTGCATCTTTAACTTGATTCAAAAACTCAGATAAGATTCCTTTATAATCCCAATCGATGTATTGGTTCAAAATTTGTTCAATCTTTTCTATAGCTGCTAAGGTTCCTTTTTTCGACTCTTCATCATTTTTTTTGTTCATTTATTGACTCTCCCTTCTTCATATACCCAGGTTTCGGGATTCAAGGCATCTCTCTTTACATGGCCTTTCGGCTTACCCCTTGAATCAAAAACGTTTAACCTCCCCGGATTTATGGCATCCCTCCGCACATATCCAACTTGATCCCCTCGCTTGTCTTTGAGTATGAACCTACCGGGAATGATAGGGTCCGGCTTTATGATGAAGGTCATTCCCAGGACTAAGGCGATTAGAATCAATAGCTTTTTCATTGAGCCTTACCCCCTTTCTTCTTAAATCTAATGATTCTTTTTGGTAATTTTTCTTGTTCTTCCCAGTAAATATCAATAACAGGGTTTTTGCAATTACAGCAACCTATATCTTTAATGTCCTCTGATTTACTTTCATCTATCATATTTTCTAAATCCTGGTAATTACACATGCGCGATATTAATTCGCTTATATACCAATTCTTTCCGTGGCGTTTCTCTGCACATCTTCTGCATAATACATCCTGATTATCAATAACACATATTATATATTCTTTTTCTCTGCGTTCTTTCCATGTTAGGGTAAAATCTTCATCCATTTCCAGCCCTCCGCTATTGTTTGCAAGGAGGCAGCCGCATGACTGCCCCCCCCCGGTTATGGTTACTCATCACATGGATGATAGCGCACCTTTCCCACACCACAGAAGTTATCCGGGAAACCCCCGTCCTTTTTCTGGGCACTCTCTAAAGCCTTCTCATGTGTGGGGTATAGCCTCGCTGGCTTTGGCCCTATCAGACCATTGATCATCTTATATAAAGCCACAAAGCCAATTTGAACATTGTTTGTCTTTGCCATAGCCTTTCACCTCCTTCGTTTTGCAATCATTGCAAGGGGTATACCCTTTTGCGGTTTTTATATAGTTCCTCGATAGCCACCCCAAAAATTTGGGATTGCGTGCAATGCCATTTATTCAGATTATTCAATTTACAGACTCTTTGAATTTCATCTAACTTGGCTTTGGTTTCAGCTGTTACGTGTATGTATAATGTCTTATACCCTTCTCGTTTTTTCCTTGGCATGATTAATCCTCTTCTTTCTTTTCAAAATAAATCAGATGTGTCCGTCAACTCCTCTTCTGTCTTTGGCCTGAGCCTTTCTTTTACGTATGCCTCTATTGAATCCCTGTCCTCCGGGTCAAACCGTCCGCTTCGCCCCCCGGTCCGTAATTGTTTCTCAATCTCCTCCTCGATCTGCAATCTATCATACCGGGGATCATCCACTATATCCCGTTCCATGAAGTCACGCGCTAAAGGGGTTAAAAGACGGTCATGTCTCGACTTAAGATCTTGATACCTTCGCTCCCTTCTGGTTCTTTCATCCAATGGAATGACATTATCTCGCTTTCTTGCCATAGGTCTTGTTGCCTCCTCGCTATCGGTCCCCTCTAAATCGTCTTCCGTCCAGCTAGATTCTTCAGGATTGAAAAATTCCTCCATTTCCCGGTAGTAATCCTCTTCAGATTGCTCTTTACCTTTTTCAGCTGCAAGATCCACCTTGCAGCAATGCTCAAAGAATCCAGCATCGCTTTTAATCCCTGCTCGATTCCGGTAAGGCCATCGCCTTAGCTGTCTTTCGATAAGGTCAAGGCCATAGTCCCGGATAAGACGTTTAGGGTCTGTATGACCTGTTTCCGCAATCTTGTGGATTGCGAAACCTTCTCTCTGATTTTTCCAGGTCTGATCAACACCATTTTTTTCTTTTTCCTTTTCAGCTGATTCCTTCCCAGAAAGGTTTAGCTGATCAAGGTCAACAACATCATCCTGGGTGGTGGGTGGGCTCGGTTCTCTCTTGTTGCTGTTAATCTGGTTCCTTTCTATCTGGTTCTCTATATCTGGTTCCCTGTATCTATGTGCACTACTTAGGCTGTTCCCATGTGCACTACTTAAGCTGTATCTATGTGCACTACTTAAGCTGTTCCCATGTGCACTAGTTTCATCTTGAAAACCTGTATCCATGTGCACTAGTTTCATCGTCTTGGTATCCAATGGCTTAAGCTTTTCTATGATTTTATCTCTCTGCTTTTCTGTACCATCTTTCAGCAAAAGGGATATCTGGTTGCTGTGCTTTCTTCCACCTTTTGTAGATTCTATTGATATCAGTTCGACTTCAATAAGCTCACCCCGCAATCTATAGTATTGTCTAGGGGTACAGCCTAAGATTTTCAAGATCTTTGGCCGTCCCGGATTACACTGTTTTGTTTTGGGGTTATAAAAGAAAACATACGTTGCATATAATTGCTTAGCACCATAGCTTATAGTAGTGCTGAGTATTACAACATCCTCGATTTTTTTGAATGTTAAGTCATCATGTTCTTTTTTATTTGCCATTGGTACACCTCCTTAGTAAGATAGAGGGGTACACAGGGCGCACCTATGCACCCCTACGGTAGGTGGTACCATGGCAGATTCCGCGCTTTGCGATTACCGGGCTCGGTCTACCTTATGGCTCCCATCCACTGAAATTTTATTATTGACATTCTTGATTCATTGTATTAATATCCTCAATGAAAAGGCGCGATTGAAACTACTCCAGTTCTTCCGCTTTTTCTTTGACTAGGCATGGCTCCCAGGTCCTCCCCTGGGAGCCTTTCTTTTTTGGCCCCACATGTTATTCTCATTTCACAGCTTGACTTGAGATTCAATCGTATTCTTTAGGATAAATTCCGCCAATGCCTTTTTTGGGTAGCGTACCGCCCGCCCAAATTTTACGTAAGGCAATACTGATTTTCCCTGTGCCCTTTGGTTTCTAAGCGCTTGTGCGCTCATTATCCCCATTGCCTCGATATCGTTCTCAGTGAAAAATGATTTTTTGGGGTCTACCTTTGATTGCTTCATTTCTTCATACCTCCCTGAAATATAGTTTTACTGATAACAATATACTTTTTCGTTAAAACAATGTCAAGCTATTTCTTTAATGATATTAAGTACTTACCTTGACAAAAGTTTTTATCTGTATCATGTTTTTGAAATCCGCTATAAATCGGCATAAAAAAAGGCCCCTGTTTTTCAGGGACCCCTTTTGAAATTTGCAAGCGCTTGCAGATTTATCCTAGATTAGCTATGGCCTTCTTTAAAATCTCATCATTTACATGGCTATATCTATCGGTCATAATGCTTGTTCGGTGTCCTAAAAGGTGTTGAACGGTATGAAGGCTTTCGCCTTTTTGGATTAGCCAACTGGCAAAGGTATGTCTTAGGCTATGAAAGACAAGCTTTTTCCTTCGATCCTTAACCCCTTCATTCAACTTAAGTTTGTCAATAGTCCGGTCAAAGCTCCTCGATATTCTCTCTCTTGCTTTTGCCTTACCTTTCTTTCTAGCAGGAAAAACAAGCTTTTCAGGTCCACCCTTACCCTTGGCCTTCAACAAAGCTTTCACCCCTTCAAACATGGGTACATATCTATTATACCCAGACTTTGCCTCTCTCACGGTAAGAATCTCATTATGAAAATCAATGTCACCCCATTTTAGATTGAAGATCTCACCCGCTCGCAATCCTGAATATAATGACAAGTAGCTAATCTCAAATGTCTCGTGACTTTTCTTCTTAAGCTCGTTTAAAAGACTGTCCGCCTCCTTTTTGGTTAAATAGCGGTCTCTCCGATTCCTTCTGTCTATTCTGGAAGGCATGAGCTTGCTAAATTTCGGTATACTGCCATCGAATAGATTGTTATCAGACGCGAAATTGAAAATCTGTCTGAGAAGGGCAAAGCAGTATTGTATTGACCTATCAGCTGCCCCTTTCTTTTTCATGCTACTCTTAATAGCCTGAAATTGGACCTGGGAAATTTCCTTTAGGGGCTTATCCCCTACCTGGGGTGAAATATGATTCTTGAATAGGCTCATTTCCCGTCTAGCTGATTTCTTATCTTGAGCCTGTGGCCAATAATGTTGATGGAAAATATCATCAATGGGTATACGGTCCCGCGCCTGTTGATCCTCTTCCTGTCTCCGCTCCTCATCTTCTTTGTTACGCTTTTCCCTTCTTTCTCTTAGGGTCCTCGGTCCTTTCCCTTCTCTTTGATCCTTTTTTAGACTTGCTAGGACCCCAGCTGCTTTCTGGGCATTCAATTTCTCTGAAGCCCACCCCAGACCCTCTTCTTTCAATTTCCCATTTAGGCGATAGCGCAAAGTAAAATACCTGTCCGGTCTTCCGTTGTGTTTTCTGCTCGGGTGTTCTCGATATCTCACCCCAGGATAATTTGTCTTGACCCATTTACTTCCCATGATGTAACCTCCTTTCTATTGTGTGGGACTGAAATATCAAATGTGGGACAGCTAAAATGCTTGCTGAATCTACTTTTCAGGACTTTAATGGAAAATAAGAATCTCATCGTAGCCCATTTTGACTAATTTTTTCGTAAAAGGTGCATTTTTTATCCCCGTGCCTGTCTAGTCCCACAATAGTCCCACAAAAAAAAGTAAAAAGCGGGATAAACATTGCAAGCAATACTTTAACTTTTGTCCCACATTATCATTTTAAGCTAGGACTGTCAAGGAAAAAATGACAAGGCGTGATAAACAGGTGCAAGAGCTAGAAAGGACTGAAAATCCCCGTGTCAGTGGTTCGATTCCACTTCTCGGCATCAGAAGATGAAAGGGCTTGATTCGGATTGTGAATTGAGCCTTTTTTTAATGGCGTACTCCTTGATTGTACACTTAGACTTCGGGCAGAGGCCATACTAAAAATCCAGCCCCATAGACTTTGATAGTTGTGTCTGATAGGGTGGGTATGGTAATAAGCAAAGGTCTTGACATCTAAAGGAGTCGATTAGCGGAGGTAATCTGTGGCGCAACCTAAGACCGCATATATCTTTCCAGGACAGGGCTCACAATACCTAGGAATGGGTCAGGAGTTCTACGATAATTTCGAGATTGCCGCCTTTGTCTTTTACAGGGCTAACAGGATCCTTAATAAGGAGTTTGAGAAGATTATATTCGGCAAGATACCCGATAAGGTCCGCGATAGAGTCAGCCGGAGCCATATATTCTTCAAGGAAGACATCGATGCACTTGGCATTACGAGAGGGCTCAAAACGCGACTAGATAAGCAAGTTCAGATTGCCACCTACATCACCTCGTGGGCTGCCTATTGCGCGTTTAAGGAAAGAGTGAAGGATGAGGAGCTCAGCGTAAAGCCCGAACTAATGGCCGGACATAGCTTCGGGGAGTACGCGGCGCTTACCGCAGCGGGGGTTATCAATTACGATACCGGGTTACAACTAGTCAATCAACGCGAGCACATCATGATCTCCCGTGCCAAGGATATTGATGGTGGTTTGGTGGCAATTATCAATAAAAGCAGGGCACTCACACAAGAGGACGTGAACAATATCAGCCTGTATGGAGGCAGAGAGGTTCTCCACATAGCGCTCTATAACTCCTCCAAGCAGCATGTGTTCGGAGGTACAGATAAAAACATAAGCGCGAGCAAGCAATTACTCAAGGACTCTGAGTTTCGGGCCATAGACCTGCCTGTGTTGGGTCCATGGCATACGCCGCTCATGAATCCTGCCAGCGAACGATTAAAGGCGTATATTGAGGAAGGGGGTTTTTCCTTTAAAGCGGCCCAGATCCCGATAATATCGAATACATTGACCGACGATCTCGTCAATCCCAGGGTCATCACACGCCCGGATGAGGTGAAAAACGAGCTGGTAAATCAGCTCGATCATCCGGTATTGTGGGTACAGACGATACGAAAAATGGTTGAGGAATACGGCATTGCGAGGGTATTTATCTTCGGCCCCGGCAAGATCACGCAAAGGATTATCAACGAAGAATATCCCGGCGTAGGGGTGTGGAGGGTGGAGGATATTCAAACCCTGGAGGAGACTATCGAGGAGATAAAGCACCCCGGAAGGAAAAGGGAGAATTCGCCTGAGGACGAAAAGGGGCATGACACGTAAGGGAGAGGGAAATTTTCCCTCTTAGCCCATCTATTTCGCAGGCCTCTCGCCCGGGCCTATCTTTTTATTGAACAGCTGCTCGAGTGCGATCTCATAATCCCGTGATCCTGGAATAAGGGCCTTGTTATGGGAGAGCTGTTCAAAGACCTCCTTTTCAGCTCGCTCAAATCTCTCGTTGATCTGACTGAGGATACCGTCTATGAGCTTATAGATTTCGATGTCAGTTCCGTATATTTCTATTACATTGGGATCGTCGATGATCACTTCCAGTATGTACTGGGTGAGATAGAGCGCGTATGGATTTGGGCGGGGGACGATGTTCCTTATAGGGGCGATGAAATATCTAAAATCGAACTCGCTGGTTTTATAGGCCTTATTGAGGCCCTGCATGATGAGATCGGAGATTGCTTGAGGCTTTTCGGTCTCGATTATTTTCTTAAGGAGCAGGGCTTGTGAGAGCTTATTGTGGATTTCCGAGAGTTTAAACTTAAAGAATCGGTCTCTTCTAATGGATTCTCTTTTTTCCTTTCTCTCCAGTCTATCTATTAATTTATCGTGTGTTCTCCCGCTATATCGATATTTCATTGCATAACTATATAATTGACTTTATCTTGGATTTCCAGCGGTGGATCAGCATCTAGCCCGAGGCCTCCTTGCCCGAGTTCTTGGTGGCTTTCTTCTTGCTTTCATCTTTTGTTGAGGCCTTCTTTTGCTCCTTTTTTGCCGGCCCTGTTCCCTTGGATGCATAATCGGTTACGTACCAGCCGGTCCCTTTTAGATGAAAGGTATTATGCGAGATGATCTTTTTCACTGAACCACCGCATACCTCACATTTATCCAGGGGCGGATCGGAAAATTTTTGCCATACCTCATTGATACGGCCACATCCGCAACATCTATATTCATAAATAGGCATGTATCATCCTCCCTTCACCATGCAAAACCGCGATCAGAGCATACAGACATCGATATTCATTCTACGGGGCGTATAATAATTAAAAATATGAGAGAGGTTGGGCAATGATAGTTCCTTCAATATCTCATAGGTCGTTTGGTGTACTATTTGCTCCTCCTCCTCTCGCCTGGTTTCCTCTGTGACATCGAACCTCTCTTCAAACTTACAGAATCTCACGATATGCACTAATTCATGCGTGAGTACATACGCCAAAAGGGGCAGCAACGTTAACGCTTTGTCCCTTTTAAGGGCATGGATAATTTGGTGGTCTTGAAGACATATCAGGTAAAATTCCCGCCCTTTAAGGATCGGCTCTGCTCCTCCGTGCTCACTTTTTGCGTATTTCTTTAACAACGCAAATACATTATCCCTGATGTCCTCGCCAAATAATTGGGCCAGCGTCTTCAGATCAAAGGGATGTCGTTTCCATTGCGTGGCGGACAATCGATAGTAATTGCTGGTCATGTCCTCAGCAATATCGAGTGCCTCGCTCACAATACCCAATTGCTCTTTGTTAAAGCGTTGCAGGCGCATACCAACCTGCTTAAAGTTAATACAGAAAACCAATATGTCAATTGCATATAAGGGCTTCGTTGGTGGCGGTGCAGGGACTCGAACCCCGGACACTACGGATATGAGCCGTATGCTCTAACCACCTGAGCTACACCGCCGCAAGAAATCTATTATTTCAAAAAATCATTTTTTGTCAATGAAATAATAGTCTAGAGTTTCCAATGATTGACAATACGATACATATGGATTAAACAGAGAATCAATGACCTTTACCCGCCTTCGCCGGGATGCCCCGTGCGGAAGCGCGGGGAGCTTCACTTCTAAGCGGCGCCAGGTAAGTGCGCTACGGCTTATGCCGACAAAGGTGTAAATACTAAGGCAAACGGGGGGCGCGATATGAGATGCCCGCATTGCGGCAGGGATATTCCAGGTATTTCCTGCCCCGAGTGTGAAATGGCTATCCCCGAGGAGAGTAAATATTGCCTCTATTGCGGGGCTATGCTGGAAGGTGTTTCCATCTCTGAAGATATCGGGAGCGAGGCTGGCGAAGAGGGTGAGTTCGACATCGAGAACAGAATCCCCTGTAGCGATGGGAACTGTATCGGGATCATAATAAACCAACGATGCAACATTTGCGGAAAGACTTACAAGGGCAAGAAGAAGTAGCGGGATTCTCAAGGAGACTCAGAGTTTATGTACGAGATAAAGGTTATCACGCACTTCGCTGCGGCACATCAGCTCAAAGACTTCGGGGGGAAGTGCGAGCAACTCCACGGGCATAACTGGAAGGTAGAGGTAACGCTCCGAGGAGAAGATTTAAACGATGAGGGATTGTTGATTGATTTTCAAGAACTTAGAGATATCACGAATGGCATATTAAAGGAACTCGACCATACGTTCTTAAATGAGCTGCCCGCCTTTAAGGATAAAAACCCTTCCTCGGAAAATATTGCCGCCTATATATTCAAGGAATTACACAACAGGCTTAATGACAATCACTTAGATATCACCAAGGTAGCGGCCTGGGAATCGGACTCTGCGTGCGCCAGTTACATTCCCTCGCAATAAAACGGTAGCTCCAGGGACCAGGTAACGACTATCTCGTTTACACCTGCCATAACCCGCTTCTTCTTTTCCATCGGCGGAAATTTTTTCCCTACACTCCCCTCACGCGGGAGGGAACAATTGTATCTGTTTCCCGCTAATGAACAGTTATTCCCTTAGCCCGGATGCGCCAGAGGTACATACCCGAATAGCACGGGAATAGCCATGATCAAGGATTCCCAGTACGTTACAATAAGAAGGACGATGATCGATGCCAACAGGAAAGGGAGTATGGCCTTTGTGATTTGTTCGAGTTTAATCCCTCCAATGGCGCAGGCAATGAAAAGACAGACCCCGACAGGCGGGGTGGTAAGGCCGATTACCAGATTGAGAACCAGTATCACGCCAAAATGGAGGGGATCCACCCCTATGTTATTCATGAGAGGAAGCAAGACCGGAGTGAGAATGATCAGGGAGGCGGTGGTCTCCATAAAGGTCCCTATCAGGAGCAGGAGGATGTTTAAAAGCAAGAGAATAACGATGCGGTTTTGGGTTATATTGATAACTGCCTTTGTTAAATATTGGGGGATCTCTTCGCTGGCCAGAAGCCATGAAAAAATACTCGCGGTTCCGATTACCAGCATGACCAGAGAGCTGGTTATCCCTGTCCTTACTATAATCCCTGGTAAATCTTTGAGCCTGATATCCCGGTACACAAAAAGGCTTATGATAAGCGCATAGAAAACAGCGATACAGGCACTTTCAGTGGGGGTGAATATTCCGGTTAGGATTCCTCCCAGGATGATGAGGGGCATCATCAAAACGAGTACGGCATCAAAGGCAGCCCTCAAGGCGTCCTTGAGGGAAATCGCAGATCCCTTGGGGTACTTCCTCTTGCGAGCGTAATAGGCCACTACACCCATCTGGAGCAGTCCTAAGAGCATCCCGGGAATCAAGCCAGCCAGAAAGAGCGAGGCAATGGAGACCTCTCCTAGAACGCCATAGATAATGAAGGGTATTGAGGGTGGGATTATGGGCCCGATGGTGGAGGATGTAGCCGTCACCGCAGCGGAAAAGCCGATATCATAGCCATCTTTTTTCATGGCTGGAATCAGGATCGATCCAATCGCACTCGTATCCGCTACAGCAGCGCCCGTGATTCCCGCAAAAAACATGCTGATGACTACATTGATGTAAGCCAGCCCGCCTCGGAAGGACCCCACGAGGACATTGCAGAAGGTCACCAGCCTTTGAGTCATTTCCCCGGCGCTCATGATGTTGCCGGCGAGAATAAAGAGGGGAATCGCCATCAGTATCGGGTCATCCATTCCGGTGAATATCCTCTGGGCAGCGAGCATATGGGGGATTTCCCCCCGTGAGAGAAATGCCATGAGCGGGGTGAGCCCCAACACAAAGGCAACGGGCACGCCGATAAGGAGAAAAAGGGTGAATGGAATGAGCAAGGTGAGGACAAGCATGGTATTTACCTTCCAATTACCCTGTTAGGCACGCGGATCCTTTCCGATCCATTCCTTCACTTGCATGTAAATAAAGGTAAGTTCGTGGAATAGCATAATCAGGGAACCAACGGGAACGGCCATATACGGCCATGACATCGAAACTCGCATGGCGGGGCTCAATTGATGGCGCGTGAGTAAAACCAGGCACAGACCCCCCCAAAATATCACCCCGAGCAGGGCAACAATGGAAATCCGCGCAAACAGAGACGCCCCTAATCGAGCTTTATTCGGAAGCTTATCTAAAAAGAATGTCACGGCGATATGCTCGCCACTCTTGAGGGCTACGCCAGCCCCCAGCAATGAAGACCATACCAGACAATACCTGGCAAACTCCTCTGTCCAGAAAAGAGGGAGAAGGAGCGCATACCGGAAGATCACCTCGGCGAAGACAACCACCGCCATCATGGAGAGTATCACCCAGAGCGCGATCTCCGAAAACCAATTTACAATGTTGCTTATTCGCTCCATGTGGTTAGCTGGGTAAGGAAAGGCCGATAAGGGCCTTCCCTTTCCGGTTTAGAAAGCTTTGCCAGGATGCTTCATGCCGTTGAAGGAGATGAACGGCTCCCTTTTACGCCGGGCTCGAGAGTTAAAACTTTTACCTTGTTTCCCTGATGCTCTTGATTACCGGCTCCCACTCCGGATACTGTTTGATGTATTTGTCATACACAGGCTGCATGGCCTTGAAGAAGCTGCTTTTATCAACGGTCCTCACATCCATGCCCCAGGCCTTTAGATCTTTGAGCTGCTTCTGTTCGTTATCCCTGATGATGTTCCTCTCAAAGGCGGCAACCTTCACCGCCGTTTCTATGAGAAGCGCCTGCCATTTTGGATCGAGAGATTTAAATCTCCTTAAGCCCATGGTTAGCGGCGCCGGAGAGTAAAAGTGTCCGGTAAGGCTCAAATACCTTTGAACCTCGTTCAGTTTATAGGCATGAATGATGGCCACCGGGTTCTCTTGCCCATCAATCACCTTTGTCTGGAGGGAGGTATACACCTCGCCCCAACTCATGGGGACTGCTTGGGCACCGAGTTGGCGAACCGAAGCAAGATGGACGGGATTCTCCATTGTTCGAAACTTCAGCCCCTTGAAGTCATGGGGTTGCAGCAAAGGGCGAGCCGAATTGGTGAAATTACGAAATCCATTCTCAAAGAAGGCAAGGCCCTTGAGTTTGCTTTTTTCTAAATCATCCAGGAGTTTTCTCCCCAGAGGACCGTCAAGAACCGCGTCCACGTGTGCGTAGTTTCGAAAAAGGAAGGGGAGGTCCAAAACCATCATACTTGGGCTAAAACCAGAGATAGGGCCTGTGGCGGTCACCGCTAGATCAAGGGTTCCGATTTGCATTCCCTCGAGAAGCTCTCGCTCGCCCTTTCCTAGTTGGCCTCCCGGAAAAACACGGATATCAACGGCTCCTCCGGTAGCCGCTTTTATCCGCCGTGCAAATTCACTCGCCCCCACATTGTAGGCATGTTTTGCAGGGACAACCGTCGCGAGTTTCAACCTGATCGTCTTTTCTTGTGCGGCTACGCTCAATGGCGACACTGCGGCCAACAATACACATAAGGCAGAAAAAAACACTTTTTTCATAACGAATACCCCTTTCAGCGCTAAGATATAAATAATGCTGTCTTAATAACCGATATGTCTTGAATAGGCAAGTTCTAAGCTCAGCTGTTTAGCGAATGAGAATTACGGCGTTCATTGAGATCCGCGTCCAGATAGGGGCATCAACTGCTACGAGCTCAAAGAGCCAATAAAGCAATCTCGATGCCGTTTTGAATTGACACATATGGAACTTATTGCTATATTAACCGCTCTGGCATTAAATTCTTGCACGAAAGGAGGGCTCCTATGGCGAGAACAAATCTTTCAAAAAGGAAAACCAAAGGGCTCATGTGGGCGGTCTGCGGGCTACTTTTTGTATGCTTCGCAGCCCTGATCATTGCAAGCTGCGAAGAGAATTCCCTGGAATGGCTTGGGGATGACTCCTCCTATGAGGCGCGGCTCGAGGAGGCCCGGATCGCTATCGATGACAGGGAGTATGCAAGGGCGAGGGATCTCCTTTTACAGCTCAAAGCGGAGTATCCCGGCAATCCCTTTATCCTACAGTATCTCAGCAACGCCTATGCGGGCTTGGCAGGGCTTGATACCTTCAACCTCCTTACCACTATTGATCAGCTCATCGACGCAAACGAGACGGGTAACATTGACATGGTTGGCACTGTCCTCGGCGATGTGTCGGGCACCATATTGGCCAATGGTATTGACGACACCCTCGCCAACCTTGAGAATGCAATCAACGCCCTGGAGGAGATTCCCAATCCCACGGATGACCAGACTGTGCAGCTAGGCCTTCTGAGCCTGAACCACGCGGCCATGACCATCGCGGACATCGTGGTTCAGGATACCGGCGCAGACCAGGTTACACTCACAGAAGAAGGACTCGATGCAATTTACGGCGGCACGGCCCCTGACCTCACCAATGAAGCGACCAGCGATCGACTGGATAGCCTCTCAGCGGATATGGATAACATCGGAAACGCGGTGGTGTCCATCGCCAATATCACGGGCATCGAGGCGGGGCAGGAGAATGATCTCACTGAAAGCTTTAATGGGTTTACCCAGGATATAGATCCAAATGGAGACGAATCAATAACCCAGCAAGAGCTTCAGGATTACCTTGGGAGTCTCTGATCATAAAAAGGAGGGAGCACAGTGAAACCTTTGAATATATACTTAGGGAGAGGGATTGTAGGTTTTGCGATCATGGCCCTTTTCGTGCTCGGCACAGGGCACGATATCATGGCCAAGCAGTACCCCAGGCTTTACAGGGGAGTAAGGCCGCTCGGGATGGGCGATGCATTCACCGCGGTGGCAGATGATGAAAATGCCCTCTTTTATAATCCCGCGGGCTTATCCAAGATATCCTCCTTTCAGATCGGCATCTTTAATCCCTTCATAGAAGTCTCGAAGAAGAGCATCGACCTCGTGCAGGATGCCCAGGATGCCAATCTCGATGATACGGGAGAGGTTGCCGATCTGCTGCGAAAATACGTGGGTGAGCACCAGCACCTCAGGGTAGGCCTGTTTCCTTACGTGGGCTTTAACGTTGCCAGCGCAGGAGTGATGATCGGGGGATTAGGACAGGGAACGCTTGATGCGAGTATTCGAAATCCAGTGTGGCCGGAGGCGAATGTGGATGCGGTTATCGATTACGGCGTCCTTGGAGGATTCGGGCTGGAGCTCCCCTTTAAGGGGCTCCGTGCAGGTGCTGCCTTGAAGTTCCTCCAGAGGGAGAGCCTGAGCGAGGTCTACACCGCCACCGATATCGCTGACCCTAATTTCGAGGACACACTGGATAACGACCTTCATTCGGGATCTGGTTTTTCCGCGGATCTTGGGGTGATATACAAGCTGGGCTTTGTGCCGGTGTTCGATACCAACGTGGCATTGGTGGTGCAGAATGTTCCGGAGATGGATATGGGCGATGCCAAGGACATCAATACCCAGGCAAACCTTGGGTTAAGCATAGAAAAATCCTTCTCCGCGTTCGGCCTCATTGGCGCACTGGATTACAAAGACCTTACCGGTGCCATCGAGGAGGATAACGATATCCCAAAGAGGATTCACCTCGGCGCAGAGCTGAGATTCCTCAAGTTCCTCTCGGTTCGGGCAGGCCTGAATCAGGGATATCTCAGTGCGGGCGCCACCCTTGATCTCTGGATATTGAGGTTCGATTTTGCCACCTACTCAGAGGAGGTCGGCGCTTACGCAGGCCAGAAAGAAGACAGGCGATATGTGGGTCAGATAACGATCGGCTGGTAGCAAAGGGCTGATCACGAGGTTTAAGTCCCCCTGTGGAATAAAAACCCCGTTTCCCTCGGAGGGGAATGGGGTTTTTAATGGCTTTTAAGCGTGAGAAGTGCGTTACCCCATTCTCTCCTTACACATATTGAGGTACCGTACCCCCTGAACCTGCCGAAAGGTAGCTCCCTCACTTATTGAGCGAATCACTTTCTCGGGATCAACCACCTTTGATCCACTGATAACATCCACACCGTAGTCGAACAGTACCGGCGTGAGGGGGCTCGTAGGCCCTACCATCACCACGAATTTATCCCTGCTGAGCTCAAGGAGCCTTTCGATAGTATGATTCGTAAGGGCGGTTCCCGTGAGCCCTACTACATCTACGTTTGGGAGGATTTCCTCAGAAGCCTCGGCGGGCAGGTCTCCCTGCCGCGGCCTTTGCTCTATGACGAAGAGCTTTCGAGCGTATTTCTCAAGCCTTGGAATCCACGGGAAATGGCCCACGATGGCGATGTCCTTGTCCTTGCCTTTCTCCGCCAGGATGTGGAGCGCATTTTTCTCGACGCACCGCTTCTCATCGATATCTATCAAGGAATTGACTGCTGCCATACCGATGGAGGCCTCGAGCAGGTGGTCTGAGTTCGCGTACCCTGCGAGTTCCAATGCCGACTTGCCCCGTAACCTCCCTGATTCTCTCACTGTATTATGTCCTGGGTGGCCCTCGTGCAGGGTTGAGGCCAGGCCACAATGTTTGCTGACCACTGCCGTCCAGAAGACGCATGCATATACCTCTTGTACTACGCTGTCTTCAGTGAGGCTCTCAATTATATCATCGAGGATTTTCATAGCAGACCTCTCGATTACCTCTTTGATTACCCTTTCTTCTTCTCGTAGACCTTGATTCTCCTCAATTTCAATATCAGAAATACCTCCTGGCCCTTCTCCAGGCCCATTGCCTCGAAGATATGATGCGGCATTTCAGCCAGGATTTCCGTTCCCTTTACCGCGAGGGCTAGCCTGACTAATTCCCAGGATATTTGTATGTCCGAGATGACGCCTTTGAATCGGTTTACCTCCGGACCAGGGGGCCTCATGGGGGAAACATACACATCCCTGGGAAAGAAGGCAACTCTCTGCACATCTCCTCCCTCATGGGGTATGAGTATGGATAACTGCCCGCAGGTTGCCTCAACCAGGCCCCGGCCAAGGTCGCGAGTGCGATCACATTGCAGGATGTTGGGTGCTCCGATGAAGGAAGCCACCTTTTCGTTGGCGGGGTAAAAGAACACCTGCTCCGCTCGTCCCACCTGCTCCACGCACCCCTGCTGAATGACTGCGATCCTATCACCCATTTCCTCCGCCTCGGTGAGCTCATGGGTCACGTAAACGATGGTGATTCCCAGGCTTCGCTGAAGATGCTTGAGTTCGGCCCTCAGGTATTTCGCGGCTTGCAGATCCAGGCCGCCTAGAGGTTCATCGAGCAGCAGTATCTTGGGGATAGGGGCCAAGGCACGGGCAAGGGCAACCCTCTGTTTTTCCCCGCCGCTCAGGTAGCGAGGGTATCGAAAGGCAAGGTGCGCAATCCTCAGGAGATCGAGCATTTCCCCGACACGAGCCGCCGTCTTTTCCTTGGTCCAGCCATGGGAGATCAAGCTAAAGCCGATGTTCGAGGCCACATCGAGATGGGGGAAGAGCACCAGTTCCTGAAAGAGGTAGCCGATACCCCTTTTTTGGGGGGAAAGCCCATCGACCCTTTTTCCGTCAAAGAGGACTGAGCCCTCATAGTCGGTCAGCCCAGCGATCACATTGAGCAGTGTGGTCTTCCCCGCGCCATTCGGTCCTAATAACACCAGCAGCTCATTGGAAAGAACCTTTAGGTTTATCCGGCGGCAGGCATAATTGCGGATATCCTTGAGTTCAATCGCCGGCATCCTATATCCATCTCCCGGTGAGTTTTTCTTCAAGGTAGATGAGAAGTCTATCGAATGAAAAGCACATCAGGGAAAGCACCATCAGGCATACTATAATGATGTCAACACGGATCAGGCTTTCGGCCCTCATGAGCAGGGCCCCAATTCCCGTGGGGATAGCTACCATCTCCGCAGCGATAATTACCCGCCAGGCCATACCCGCCTCCAATCTGAGCCCGGTAAAGACAGCCGGCAAGGCAAGAGGCAGCACAACGGTAACCAGAACCCTGGGCTCAGATGCCCCGAGGGTGCGAGCCGCCAGCACGAAATTCCTTTCCACGCTCTTGATGCCGGTGGCCGTGTTATAACATACGGGGAAGAAGGAACAGATAAAAATGATCGCGATCGGCAGCATTTCATTAATCCCGATCCAGAGCATGAGGAGGGGCAGCCAGCCGAGGGCGGGAATAGGGTAGAGGAGGCTGATGAGTGGGCTGATGGTCTTGTCGATGACCTTTTCCCATCCCATTCCAATGCCGGTGAGCAATCCCGCGATGGACCCGGCGCAAAAGCCGATTAACACCCGAATTAAGCTGCTCAGGAAGTTGTCCACGAGCACTCCGTTCACAATGAGGTGATAGGCTTCCCTCGCTACCTGCGAAAGGGGGGGGATGAAAAATTGCCCGGGTATTAGGTTCAGGCGGGCTGTGATCTCCCACACGCACAGAAAAATGCCCACGGGAAGCACCCCCCAACCCGGCGTGATTTTATCTGTATGCTTCATCCAATGCCATCCTCATAGAAGGGTTATTCTTGCTCAACGGATAGTTTTTTTGATCAATCACCCTGAAGCGAAGCGTCAGGGCTAAGGCCTCTGGAATTTCTATGGATCTTTTCGCGGATCGCTAAAAGATCGGAAGCGTATCAATGCATGTACCGGAAAATACCTTTCTATCTGAAATGGCGAGTGTAGGGGAAAGGCACCTTTGTGTCAAGCCAAGATCATGATTTTCTCCTCTCATGCACCACGCCTTGGCGCTCCATACGGATAATATATTTTACTTTAAATAAATAATATAATCTACTAAGATATAAATAAATATTTAGAAAAATTACGTATGGATCAATGCTTGGGAATCCCTTGTATCGACATCTCTTGCCCTGTATCGAGCCCCTCACATGGGTGATACAAAAGACCTCAGCTATTGGCGTTATACGCTTGACATGCTCTGCTGTTTTTCCTATTCTCCCTTTCTCGGTAAATGGCATGACCAACGGGCCTTGATAACGAGGGCCTTTTGATGAAACAAGGAAGGTGTTGCCGAAAGAGAACTTTTTAATAATCCGGAACTGTCAACATGCATAGTCTTAAAGGAATGGCTTAGAAAAGATGGGGGATAGCACCTTTAACGCTCATCTTCGGTCTATCTTAAGCCAGGAATCATTTACATTCCCAGGGAATTTAGGTGGATTACTGGATCGTACCGTTGAGCTTTATCCAGGCAGAAATGGCCTCGTTGTACCCGATGCGATGCTCACGTTCAGGGAATATTACGATCGCGTTTGCCGAATGGTTCACGGGCTCAAGAAGGAGGGGCTTGAGCGGAACGACAAGGCATTGCTTATCGCGCAAAACTCCCTGAATTACGCCTTTATATCCCTTGCCGTGTTTCGGATTGGGGCCGTTTTGGTGCCTCTTAACCTAAGGATTCGACACTATGAGATGGCCCACATAGCCTCTGAAACTCATCCAAAATTTATCCTGTGCGAGCGAGACAATATGCCCACCGTGATGAGGGCATACGAACTACTCGAAGATTCCCAATTGCCATGTATCGTGACTATTGACGAAAGGGACCCGTCCGCCGTTTTTCTCGGTGATATTGATCAAACCAGGGGGGAACCTCGGTGTGAACCCATGGAACCCGAAGCCACTGCCATGGTGGTGTACACGGCGGCCAAGGATGGGTATCCCCTCGGGGCGAAGCTCACCCATGCCTCCCTGTTCTATGATGCTGCATTTGTGAGGGATGCGGTGTACGACCCAGATGACACTGAGGGCGAGGTAACCGGGTCAGTACTACCCCTTTTCCATACCTATGGCTTTACCGCGGGTCTCCTGGCACCCCTCGCAGGGGGCGTTACCTCGCTATTGCTGAATACCTCCATGGGTGGAAGAAAGATCGTCGATATCATGGAAGCTTACATGGTCACGCAGATCCTCTCTGTACCGGCGATTTTTTTCTCCATACTGAAGCCGCTCTCGGAAAAACCCTCCTTCTGTTCACGGCTCAAGAACGTGGTGAGCGGCGGTATTGCGATCTCCCTTGAGCTTCTCAAGAGATACAAAGAACAGCTGGGATTGTCCATCAATGAAGGGTATGGAATCACAGAGGCCTCCCCAGTTGTCACATGGAACCAGATTGATCACCCACCTAGATTCGGAACTGTTGGCTATCCCCTGGGATGCTGCGAGGTGAAAGTGGTGGATGATAACGGGGCGGACCTCCCCGCAGGGCATAATGGAGAAGTGCTGGTGAGAGGGATAAACCTGTTCTCCGGATACCTCGACAAGGAAGAGCGCACTCGCGAGGCCTTTGTAGATGGATGGTTTAGGACTGGTGATCTGGGATATCTCGACGGGGAAAACTACCTGACCCTCACGGGATTAAAGAAGGACATGGTGAATATATTCGGCTTGAAGGTTTACCCCGGCGAGGTTGAGAGGATACTCCTCAATCATCCCGATATCGAATCAGCTCGTATCTGGGGCGAGTGGGATGAGAAATACGGCAATCTCGTGGCCTGTGAGATTTCCGTGAAGCCAGGACGAGGAATGACCGCAGACGAGTTCCTGAGATGGTGCAGGCACAACATTTCTCCCTATAAGATCCCCCGCAAAGTCAGGATACTTACCCGATAGCGCCATCGGAGAACTCCGCGTGCGTATTCTCCTAAGCCCGCTGCGGCAGAGGCCAAAGCCCCGGCCGTAGGAACACGGCCTATCCGATCACGTAAGCAAAATCGGCCCTTAGGACCAATACAGGCGGTTTTCATGACAGCAATGGAATCACCCACACATGCCGTGATCTTCGACTACGATGGAACCCTGGTACAGTTGAACATCGACTTTTCCTACATGCGTCAGGGGGTGGAGAAGCTCCTCGTCGAGTACGGCATCGAACCGGGTTCCCTGAAGGGATCATATGTGCTGGAGATGATCGACGAGGCTACCAAGCGGATCTCAATGAAGAGTTTATCTGAGGGTTTGGAGTTTAATCATAAGGCTCTGGAGCTCGTCGCCGAGCAAGAGATCAGGGCCGCAAAGGATGGCAAAAAGCTGCCTGGGGTAGCGCGCATGCTCAAGCTGCTGAGGGAGCGGGGCATCAAGGTCGCTGTAATCACGAGAAACTGCAATAAGGCGGTAAAGATGGTTTTTCCGGACATCGAGCATCTCTCCGATGCCTACCTCCCAAGGGACTACGTGGCCCATGTCAAGCCACATCCTGATCATCTCGCCATGGCCTTGAAGGAGATGGAGGTGCGTGATCCCACGCTGTGCTTCATGGTCGGCGATCATATCATGGACATAGAAGGGGGAAAACGAATTGGAATGAAGACGGCGGGCGTGTTGACCGGAAAGATCACGCGACAGGGTTTCATGGAAGCAGGAGCCGATTACATCTTGGAAGATGTCACGGCTATCACCGGCATTATTTTCGGCAAAGGAGTGTCGTGAAACCCGAGGTGCTGCCAGCTGGAAAACTTGATATTCGCATTCTCCGCAAGCTGCTCGAGCGGCAGGTCTTGAGGGATCAGGCGATTCTCGTGGGTCCGAAGATCGGAGAGGATGCCGCTGCAATAGACATGGGCGATGAGGTCCTTATAGTAAGCACCGACCCCATCACCTTCGCCACCGATGAGATTGGCCACTACAGCGTCATGGTCAATGCGAACGACATCGCCACCACCGGAGCTGAACCAAGGTGGTATACCGTCACTATCCTCATACCAGATGAACGAGGGACGGAGCAGCTCGTGGAGTCCATCTTTCAGCAGATTTATAAGGCCTGCGAGAAACTGAGCATCTCCCTTATTGGCGGGCACACGGAGATCACCCATGGCCTGGCCCGGCCAATCCTCGTGGGACAGATGATGGGAGTGGTTCAAAAGGGGTCTCTGGTCAGCACGAGCGGCGCACAGCCCGGGGATATCATCCTTTTGAGCAAGGGAATTGCCATCGAGGCAACGAGCGTGATCGCCCGTGAGAGGGCAGGGGATTTGCGGTCATTCGGGATATCGAGGGATCTCGTGGAGCGAGCCGGGCATTTCCTGTTTGATCCGGGAATAAGCATTGTCGAGGAGGCCCGCGCGGCCTTTCACGCGGCGAAGGTGCACTCCATGCATGATCCCACTGAAGGGGGGCTGGCGAATGGCCTGTACGAGCTATCAATCGCCGCGGGCGTGGAAATAGAGGTGAATAGAGACGCCATACCCGTCTATGAGGAATCACGGGTCCTCTGCGAGGCATTTCATCTCGATCCCATGGGAGCGATCGCATCAGGAGCGCTTCTGATTACCGCGTCACCTTCAGAGGCGGGGAAAATCTCGAGGAAAGCGCTTAAGGCCGGAGTTCCCATGACCGAGATCGGAAGGGTGAAGTCCCGGGGGTCTCCCTCGGTCACCATGATTACCTCCAGTGGATCGGAGGAACCGGTTCCCTATTTCGAAAGGGATGAGATAGTCAAGATCTTCTCCGATTAAGGCTCAGGGGCAATCGACACCGCTTTATTCCTATCATATACAGAATTTGATTCAAAAATACTTTTAGAGGCCCACTATTCCATACTGCCGAGCATATGGCACTATCTAAGACAAACAGGAGAGGTGAGTATGTCCATATCGAATGCTATTCAATCGGTAAGGGCATTCGCCAGACGTAAAGGGCCGAGACAGAGAAGCACCCGGTGAGGGAGACCGATGGGGATATGAAAATGAAGCGCTGTGAGATATGCGGGCTTAGAGCCAGGTACGATAAAAATCCTCGATCGATACTGGCAAGATTGTGGAAGTGGCACATAGGGTGGTGCCCGGGCTGGAAGTCCTATATTAAATCGCTACCGGAAGAAGGACGAGAAAGACTTATGGAGCAATATAGGTAGTACTGCCCATTTTTAAGGGATATCGAATCTCCGCTCTTCCCGTCCTTCATGTACCCCGTACCGCTCCCACGTGCCGAGATGTTCGTTGCTCCTCGCCTCAATGTGCTCGAGGAGAGCTGAAACTCCTCAGATGTCCATGCTCTCGCCCGCCGAGAGCGCGACTACCTTCACGTGGGGGGCCTTTTCAGCGCACCGGGCTACGAACTCATCGGCCGTCTTGGCGACGATGGGAAATGAGGCGTAGTGAATGGGGATTACGAGATTCGGGTTCAGCATTCTCACCGCCTCGCTCGCCTGATAGGCGTCCATGGTGAACACGCCGCCGATCGGGACCAGCGCCACATCCAGAGGGTAGAGGCGCCCGAATAGCTCCATGTCGCCGAAGAGGCTCGTATCCCCCGCGTGGTAGACCGTGGTGCCGTCAGCAGCCTCCACGATGGTCCCAATCGCGCAGGCGGTGTCAGAGGAGTGAAAGGCAGGGGTTGAGACTACCTTCACCCAGTCGAGATCCACCCCTCCTCCAACCATGTAGCCGGAGCCGAAGTTGACGACCTGCTCCGCGCCCATCCCCTCTTCGGTCAATCTCCTCACGGTCTGAACTGCTCCACCCAGCAATGCCCCCGTGTTCTTGCAGATAGCCATAGCGGAGCCGACGTGGTCGAAATGGTCGTGGCTCACCAGCACCAGATCGGCTCGCTCGATCTCCTGGGTTCCGATAGGGCAGGCCGGATTGCCGTCGTCCTTGGTCCAGGGGTCGAAGAGGATGACCTTGTTATCAGCCGTGGTAAACTCGACAAACGCATGACCGAGGTAGCGAATAACTCCAGACATAATCACACCTCCTTGGAATAAGATGATTGCCTACATAGATCTTCTGCTCACCCTCAGGCACTTTTATACGGCGGAGATACGCTCTGTCAAGCGTTCAAGGAAACAATAGATAAAATAATGAGCTTCTGATATGTTCAACGATGGATTGCATGGCAAAAGGCTATGGCAGGCATTGTGAGGGGCAAAAGCATGATCCCCTTATCCCTCAGCCCGAAAAAGGAGGCGTCGGTTATGGATGTGAGTGAAACCTGGGAACACCTCATCCAGGATGGCGGTGTCATCGTCTATGTTATTATCGATGGCATGGGCGGTTTACCCGATCCCGGAAAGGGCGGAACCGAGCTTCAGGTCGCTCATACGCCAAATCTAGATCAAATAGCCAGGGAGTCAAGCTGCGGGCTGCTGGAGGTGGTGGGGCCCGGTATTATCCCGGGCAGCGGCCCAGGGCATTTGGCGCTCTTCGGTTATGATCCCTTGACCTACACCCCTGGCAGGGGCATCTTCTCCGCCCTCGGCATTGATTTCGATCTAAGGCATGGAGATGTGGCAGCGCGCGTGAGCTTCGCAACAGTAGACCGAGAAGGCAGGCTAGTGGACAGGAGGGCCGGGAGGATCGACACCGATACAAACCGGAGGTTGTGCAAAAAGATCAGGGAAGCGGTAAAGATTGACTTCGAAGGGCTGTTCTTTCTTGAGACGGTGAGCGAACATCGTGCCGTGATTGTGCTGCGAGGTCAGAATCTCGGCGGGAGGGTGCGCGATACCGAGCCGCCGAGGACAGGTGCATGCCCCCTTGAACCAGTGGCCTTGGATGAGGATTCAAAAAGGACGGCCTCCCTCGTGCAATCCTTTGTCACCCAGGCGAGGGATATTCTATCCGATCAGGAGAGGGCAAATATGGTTTTGCTCAGGGGATTCGATGCTTATGCGCCCCTTCCATACCTGAAGACTCGATTCGGGCTAAGAGGCGTCTGTATCGCTGAATACCCCATGTATCGGGGAATCGGCAGATTGCTCGGCATGAGGGTTGAGCCGCCTCCAGGGGGGATTGAGGCTTCCTTCCAGGCCCTCAGTACCCTTTATAGACATGGGCATGACTTCTTTTACCTCCACGTAAAGGATACGGACACCAGGGGAGAGGATGGTGACTTTGACCAAAAGGTCAAGGTCATTGAGGGGGTAGACCGGCTAATGCCTCTGGTGATGGAGCTGAACCCGGATGTCCTGGTGGTTACCGCCGACCATTCCACACCGGCATGCATGCGTTCACACAGCTGGCATCCGGTGCCCCTTATGATCCGCTCGAGGGTCGCACGGGTGGATGAGGTGGATACCTTTGACGAGTATGCGTGCCTGCGGGGCTCACTGGGCATCAGGCCTGGCCTGCACCTGATGGGCCTTGCCTTGGCTCATGCGGGGAGGTTAGTGAAGTACGGTGCCTAGGGTGTTTCGATGTGCACCGGTTTGAAGCGGCCTGATGTGAAACGCCTGGGTAATTTGCTATACTGTGATGCACGGTATCGGTGTAAATACTGATTGACGATATAACTATAAGTATCAGATTCTTTACACGGCCTGCCAAGATGCACTATGGTTATGGAGCTTTTCTGAAGTGACTGGCGGCCCGCGACGAGCTCGGCCGAGTCGGAGGCCGCTGTCCTTTTCGTGAATTATCGGGGGGGCAAGAATCCCCCATGGATAAGCCACTGAAAAGACCGGCCGGGAGCCTTGGAACGAAGGAAAAGCCCCATAACCCGTAGGAATGGAAACAATATAGGACTTTCTTAGTAACTATAAGCAATGGAGTATACTCATGGAACAGGCAATTGATCCAAAACTTCCACTTCTCCAGGATGCTGATGTGGAAAACAAGGTAGTGCTCCTTCGTGTTGACCATAATGTGGTCAAGAAGG
>CAZJXD010000042.1:33469-35953 GCA_964549945.1 uncultured Desulfobacteraceae bacterium
GATGTGGAAAACAAGGTAGTGCTCCTTCGTGTTGACCATAATGTGGTCAAGAAGGGCATCATTCAGGATCCGTACCGGATAGACCAGACCATCGGCACCATTTTTAACATCGTCGAACGAGGGGGAAGGCCGATCATGATGACGCATATCGGAAGGCCGAAGGATAAAAACGGAAAGATCACCGCCGATCAATCCACGTCGGTCGGGCCGATCGCGGAATATCTAGAGCGAAAACTCCACACAAAGATCTTCTGCCCCCAATTCAGGCCGGAGGGAGATAGGGGAATCAAGAGCATCGATACCTCGATAAACCTTGCCATTCGAGACCTGAAAGAAAAAAGGCTCGGCGCCATTTACCTGCCGAATACGAGGTGGTTCCAGGGAGAGGAGTCTGAAACTGAGCAGAGGCAAGCATTTGCCCTTCAGCTGGCCGGGCTCTCCGACGTGTACGTGAACGATGCGTTCGGTTCCTGGCAGCCCCATGTCTCCACGTACGACATCACGAGGTATCTGCCGTCCTTTGCAGGGTATCTCATGCAAAAGGAAATCCAGAACCTGAATCAGGTCCTTACACCCCAGAGGCCCTTTATCGCGGTGGTGGCAGGGGCGAAATACAACACCAAGATCGGGCCGCTTAATGAAATCTACAAGAAGGTGGACAAACTGATACTGGGCGGCATCATTTACAACACCTACCTCTGCGCTAAATACGGAGTGTCAATCAACGGCATTGCACCGGAGGATGTGGAGGCCGCGAAAAACCTGGTCGAGATGGACAAGAGGCATCATAAGATCATGGAGCTCCCCTATCTGTACGAGTCCGATACCATTGAGGGCAAGATTGAGGGGAAATATCGGATACGAACGCTCGAGGAGTTCAAAAAAGGGAGTAAATTCAACTATATCCTGGATATCGCACAGAAATCGTTTTCCGATGCCACTATATCCGATGCCCTGGATTCGGCGAAGACCATTTTCGTCAATGCCGTGATGGGCTACACCCCATACTTCACGGAGGGTTCGGCCGCCCTGGACAGCAAAATCGATCACAATACCGAGGCAAACAAGCTCTATGGGGGCGGCGACACACTCCAGGAGTTCAAAAACCTCTGCCCAGGGCTCTATCTGTCCACCCTGGACAACTCGAAATATTATTTCTTCACCGGCGGCGGCACCGTGCTCAAGGCCATAGAGGAGGGAACGCCGTATGGGCTGGAGCCGGTAAAAGCGCTGATCGAAAACGGCGGGAAGATTCCCTGAGCCTCACGGACGCATCGAGATTTTCAGGGGTAAAGGAGAGGAACCGTTCAGGATTCAATCACCTATTTGCCGGGAGGCGTATCGGTAGTTTTCCACTCGGTGTTTTGCTCTTTGAGATGGGGCCGCTCATTTACCGTTTCCGCATACCACCGCTCGCCGTGTTTGTAGAGGATATTGAGCGCCGAGGTCTCCTGTCGCACCTCTCGAAATCTTTCAAGGGAGAGATTGAGGACGTGGCATAGTATGGCGCGGTTCACGAAACTGTGGCCGCAGACGAGCAGGGTGCTTTCAGGCGGATAGCGCGCGGTAATCCTCTCCAGGGTATCCATGGCCCTCGTCTGGACCTCTCGGATGCTTTCCCCTCCTGGCATGGTGACGGATAGAGGGGTCTCAATCCAGGCCTTCCGAAAATCCGGGTATTCTTCAGCCCATTGCTGGGCCAGCATTCCCTCGAAGTCCCCCAGGTCCATCTCGGCCAGGCCCTCGGCCTGGAGCAGGGGTGCCGATGGGTGGAAGGCCTTGATGATTCGTGCCGTTTCCCGGGCCCGAAGCAGAGGGCTGGAATAGATGGCCGTGATAGGCTCATGTCTCAGCGCCATGGCCAGGGCACGGGCTTGGTCCCTTCCATCCCGGTTGAGGGGCACATTGCTCCTGCCCTGGAATCGGTGAGTCTTATTCCAGTCTGTTTCTCCATGACGAACGAGCAAGACGCGTATGCCCTTTTTAAGTGTGTTCATCGCAGCTCTCTGCACGGTTGCCTGCTCATACTCCCCATTCTCCTTTCATCATGACCAGAAGGCGCATTGTACCCACCGATCCCGATGCCAGGCCGAAGTACCTCCTCGTAACCGAGCTCAGTACCACATTATCAATCCCGAACTCCCTGGCGATAGAAGGCAGTGCGATGTTCACGGAGGAGATCATGAACGGCGTGAGCAGCGAGCTCAATGTGGCAATCACGAGCACGGCTCTCTTGCTTACCCTTTCATTCATGGCTGTTTTCTCATTTGTATCAACTTGGTTAGATCGATGTACGATGTCGAAGAAAAAAACTCACCAGGATGAGGGTTTCATCCTAATGAGATCTCAGCCCACCTCAATGACCGACGAGGATTATGGAAGCCTACTTTTTATCAAAAAACCTAAATTGTCAAGGGTTCATATCATATGGTTAGCGTATCATAATTTGTGTCAGAGAAGAAAAAGGGGTACCACCTAAGAAAA
>CAZJXD010000043.1:0-11356 GCA_964549945.1 uncultured Desulfobacteraceae bacterium
CCCCCCCCCCCCCCCCCCCCCCCCCCCCCCCCCCCCCCCCCCCCCGCCCCCGCCCGCCCCGGCGCGCCGGCCCCCGAGTGAAGGTTCTTTTTTACGAAAAATGCAAGAATGCCCCACCCTGAGGCGCACTTCAACATGGAGTTGATGCAGGAATTCGGATACGGTGCTCTCTCGAGCGAAATACAGTACGTACTATTTCTTAGGGTAAAATCAGTATCAATAAAAAAAATAATAGGTCATATCAAAATTTGAAGATAAAAAATTTTCCGTATTTTTGAATTTCTCTGTATCCTTAAAGAAAAAAACATGGTATATAAAAAATGCTGGCTCTTGGCACGATAATAGTGAGCGAGAGGCGGCTGTGGGAAAAGAGAGTTCAAATGGAGGTGGATATAATCATGGCAAGGCCGAGAAAGATACCGATGGAGGAAGCCTTAGGAAAGTTGGATAAGAGCAACCAGGTGTCAAAGGAGGTTAAAGGAGGCAAAATGGAGATTGAATGGCTGTCCCAGGTTGGATTCCCAAAAAGACATGCGGTCCCCAAGGGAGGGAGCATTTCCCTTTGTGGAAGGGGCGGCGATAGATCCTGGCAAAAAGAGCCAAGCGATCTTCCGAAGTGCAAGAAGTGCATGTTCCTTATCAAGTATAAGGGCGCGGAGGAAAAAGACTAGCGTTCGTTGAAGATAGGATGATGCGCACATCCTGTGATTCCTAGCCCTTTAATGTGGATTACCGAGCTTTAACTCGCACCGAGCAGCGAGGGGGCGGATACGTGCCTAAATATTACAGAGGCATGCTGTCGTCTCTCTCAATGACACCGCTTCATGGAGAACATGTTCCTGAATGTGAGGATTGATTCCTCTCTCAGTAACAGCCTTGGACTGTTCGGATTAAAGATAGGCCCTTCTCCTCGCGAATCCCCCCATCCCAAATTCTCCAAATTCGGTTTCCCTTTCGCCAAATGGCAGGCAGCCCACGAAAATCAGCTCAGTGTTATCGCCCAGGCTGTAGTCAAACTAGGGAAAGAGAAGGAGGGCAAGCACCTTGAAGACACGCATAAATGAAAGGCCATCATAGGCAGTAGCCCTAGATTTGCTTTTCTCGGGTATCTCGCTATTAGCCTTTAGATAGAATGAGCATTAGGGATGGCTTCTCACCAATACTTTTGTTAGAATAATCACTATAATTCACATTTATTCAATTCTTTTCTCCTTAAAAGCTGAATCTTTGGCATCCACAACGTGCCTTGCTAATCAAGCGCTAAAAGGCAATTCCAGGGGGTGAAGGTCCATGGGTAGGCTATTGATTGTATCGAACAGGTTGCCCGTCACCGTTGAGAAGAGGAAAAGCGCCTTACAATTCAATCAGAGCGCCGGGGGTCTGGCCACGGGCTTGGCCTCATTCTATGAATCATATGACAGCATGTGGATCGGGTGGCCCGGAATCACCGAGGAGAAGATCACCAAGGGGGAGAGACGGGATATCAAGGGCAAGCTAATGGCCCAGTTTAGCTGCTACCCCGTGTTTCTGTCACAGAATGACGTAGACAAATACTACCTTGGCTTTAGCAACAAGACCCTGTGGCCACTTTTCCACTATTTCACCCAATATGTGATCCACGATAAAGGCCTCTGGGAGGCCTATAAACAAGTAAACGGGCTCTTTGGCGAGGTGATATCTCGGATCGCCCAAAAAGGCGATATCATTTGGGTTCATGACTATCACTTAATGCTGCTTCCAAGAATGATAAGGGAAACGCTCCCTGGGGCGGCAATCGGCTTTTTCAATCATATCCCCTTCCCCTCGTTCGAGATATTTCGCCTGCTCCCGTGGCGAGAGGAAATCCTGGAGGGGCTCTTAGGATCGGACCTCATTGGCTTTCACACCGATGACTACACCCGGCATTTCCTCAGCAGCGTACATCGAATCTTAGGGTATGAGTATCATCTGGGAGAGATACATGTGGACGATCGCATAATTAGGGTGGATACCTTTCCCATGGGCATAGCCTATGAACGCTTTTCGAGCTCAATTCAAGATCCCCAGGTACAAAAGGAGATGAGCAAGTTCCACAAGAAACTTCCGGAGTGCAAACTAGTACTCTCAGTAGATCGTTTGGATTATACCAAGGGAATCCCGGAGCGGTTGGAGGTCTATAACGCCTTTTTGGAGAGAAATCCCGCTTACAGGGAGAAAGTCATTCTCATCCTGGTCTCAGTTCCCTCCCGGACGCAGGTGGAGCACTACAAGCTGCTCAAGAGACACGTGGATGAATTTGTGGGGCGGATTAATGGAACACATGGCACTATTGGCTGGGCTCCCATCTGGTACCTGTACCGCTCGCTGCCCTTCCAGGCGCTCTCTGCCCTCTATAATATTGCCGATGTATGCCTCGTCACCCCCCTTAGAGACGGCATGAATCTCATTGCAAAGGAGTACATCAGTGCCAAGAGCGACGGCAGGGGGGTCTTAATCCTCAGTGAGATGGCAGGTGCCGCAAAGGAGTTAGGAGAGGCGATCATCGTAAATCCCAACAACAGGGATGAGGTGGTGGCGGCGCTTGAGAAGGCGTTAACGATGCCCGAAGAGGAACAGATTGAGCGCAACAGGGCAATGCAGGAACGGCTTAAGCGATACAACGTGGTACGCTGGGCAAAGGAGTTCAGGGAAAAATTAATCCAGACGAAAAAGCGACAGGAGGATATGCACGCCAGGGTATTGAGCCACGAGATGAGAAAGAAGCTGTTGCGCGGGTACGCTCGTGCATCGAGGCGGCTCTTGCTTTTAGATTACGATGGAACCCTTATCCCATTTTTCGGAAAGCCAGAAGAGGCACGGCCGGGAGGTGGGCTCATCCGTTTACTTGAAAGGCTGAGCGCAGATCCCAAGAATGAGGTAGTGCTCCTCAGTGGAAGGGCTAAGGAGAGCCTGGAGGCGTGGTTTGGCACGTTAAACATCGGGATGGTTGCTGAACATGGGGTATGGATCAAGGAAAGGAACTGGGAGATGATAGAGCCCCTCACAGAGGACTGGAAGCAGGAGATCCGCCCCATCCTCGAGCTCTACATGGATAGAACACCGGGGGCATTTATCGAGGAGAAGGGTTTCTCCCTGGTGTGGCACTATCGAAAGGCGAGCCCGGAGTTGAGCACGGTAAGGGTGAGGGAGTTGATAGACGAGCTCGTTACCCTCACCGCGAATCTCAATCTTCAGATACTGGAGGGGAGCAAGGTGGTTGAGATTAAAAATAGCGGCATAAACAAGGGACGAGCGGCACTTCGGTGGATTGCCCGGGAACCATGGGGCTTTATTATGGCAGTGGGGGATGACCGAACAGACGAGGATATGTTCGAGGTCATTCCGGAGCGAGGCTATTCCCTCAAGGTAGGCCTAAGCTCCTCTCTTGCCAGATTCAATCTGAAGTCCCATGAAGACGTGCAACTGCTTTTAGGTGAATTAATCTGAGGAGGCTTAAGATAATGCATGGGTTGGAAGATTACAGGGAGATTGTCGGTGATAAGGTAATAGGCGAGATAGCCAGAAAGGCAAGGGGCCTTTACGGAAAACACATCCTCCATATCAACTCCACCTACCAGGGAGGCGGGGTTGCGGAGATCTTGAACAACCTCTTGCCGCTCATGAACGATGTAGGGATAGAAGCGGGCTGGAGGACCTTACATGGATTCCCCGACTTCTTTGAGATAACCAAGAAGTTTCACAACGCGCTCCAGGGGGAATCCATCCATTTTACGGAGAGAAAGAAGCACTTATACTACCAGGCGAACGAGGACTTCGCCGCCTACACACATATCGACCATGATTGCGTCATCATTCACGATCCCCAGCCGCTTCCACTCATAAAGTTCTACAAAAAGAGGCAACCATGGATATGGAGATGCCATGTGGATCTATCCAATCCCAATGAAAAGCTATGGGAGTTTCTGACCACCTTCATTCTCAGGTATGACGTGGTGATTCTCTCCAACAAGAACTACCTAAAAAAAGACCTTCCCGTGGACCAGGTCGTCATCTATCCCGCCATCGATCCCCTCTCGTCGAAAAATATGGATATCCCTGAATCCGATATCGACAAGTATCTCAAGAAGTACGGTATCAGCACGGATAAACCGTTCATCTCACAGATATCGAGGTTCGATAAATGGAAAGACCCGAGTGGTGTGATAAAGGTGTTTAAGCTCGTGAAGGAAACAATCGATTGCAGATTGGTCTTATGCGGCAATCTGGCTACCGATGATCCTGAGGGCATCATGATGTACGAGAGAACGGAGAGAGAGGCACAAAAGCTCATTGAAAAGGGCGATGTAGTATTGGTAGCCGACCCCGCGGCCTCGAACTTCATATTCATCAACGCCCTCCAGAGGAAGTCCGCGGTCATCGTTCAAAAGTCCTCAAGGGAGGGCTTTGGGCTCGTGGTCACCGAGGCACTGTGGAAGGGAACGCCGGTGGTGGCTTCCAACGTTGGCGGAATTCCCCTTCAGATAGTAGATGGAGAAAACGGCTTCCTGATGGATTTTAATGATACCCAGGGATTCGCAGACAAGATCATCACACTTCTAAAGGAGCCCGCGCTGGCAACTGAGATGGGCAGAAAGGGCAGGGAGCACGTGAAAAACAACTTCCTCATCACGAGGCTTCTCATAGATTACCTGGATCTGCTGGCCGGCCTGGTACGCTAATCCCTAAAAAAGGAAACTACAGCGCAAACCTTGATACCATGGCTCAGAAATCATCCGAACATGGCCCAGATTTTTCTGAAGGACCGGCCGATGCCAAGGTGATGCTGGTCGGGCAAAACCCTGGGAAAGAAGAGGTAAGGCAAAGCCGACCCTTTGTGGGGAGATCGGGTAAGTACCTGAATCAGGTGCTCCGTGAAAAGGGAATCGATCGGGATGAACTATACCTGACCTCCGTCGTCAAGGAGCCCACACCCGGGAACAGGAAGCCGACTTCAGCTGAAATCAAGCGTTGGATGCCTCATCTGGTGGGTGAAATCGATAAAATACATCCCGAAATTGTAGTCCTGCTGGGCAAGGTAGCATGGAAAACCCCCAGGTTAAAGGATATTGAATATATTGAGACCTATCATCCCGCAGCTGCTATGAGATTTCCAAAGGTGAGACGGAGGTTTGAGGAGGATATTGAAACCCTGCGACGCAGAATGCAGGGGCGGATGCCGGATCGCAGTGTGGAGAATAGTATAGCAGGGACTCAAAGCGAGGCACGGACAAGAGGAACATGACATGAATAGGGAGCAAATGGATGAATGACAATCAAGATAGAGCTATTGGCGCTATATTGGGAACTCTGATAGGTGACGCCTTGGGAGTAGGACCGCATTGGTATTATGACCTGGACCGGCTAAGAGATGATTATGGGGAATGGATAGACCATTATACGAGGCCGAAACCGAATCGATTTCATGCGGGTCTGGAAGCAGGCGAGAGCTCCCAAACCGGCCAAGTGGTGACACTTCTGCTGGAATCAGTGTCCGAACACGGTGAGTATAGGGAACCGGATTTTACTGATCGGCTCGATTCACTCCTTAAAACACTGGATGGCACCCCTCAAGGGGGCCGCTACACGGATCAGGCCATGCGGGACGTATGGAACGCCCGGCAAAAAAAGGGGTTGGACTGGTCGGAGGCAGGGAGCTTTGGGGACACGGCCGAAGCGGCAATCAGGACTCCTGTCCTGTCCGCACGGTATTATCGGGATGTTGAAAGCCTCATAGAATCCTTACGATCGAATATACTGTTGACTCACCGAGATCCTTTCATTGCGGGTCAATCGCTAGCTTTCGGCTTGATTATCGGCGCTCTCATTGATGGTTACCACCTGGGAGACGCGTCTAAGGTCGTTACCGCAAAAGCCGCCAAGAGCAATATCCCAATGGTCATCGAAGTGGCTGATCGAAGCGGAAAAGTGGTGGTATCCTTCATTGATGCCCTGCTCCAACCTTCCTGGTCCTATGAAGCGGCTCATGATCCCGGCATCCAAATAGAGCCAGCTTCGGCGGCCTGCCGACTTTTCGGCATGGCCTGCACCTTGGGATTTCTGCTGCCAGCTGCGTATTATTTCGCTTCTCGTTTTGAAAACGATTTTTATAACGCCGTCATGTCTGCTCTCAACGGCGGGGGGAACAATATGGCCCGCGCCGCTCTAGCCGGTGCTTTGGCCGGGGCTCAGGTGGGCCTGAGCGGGATCCCCGAATACCTGATTAAAGGCCTGTTCGATCATGAGCGTCTGCTGGATATGGCGGAAAGGGTCGCCTCATGGAAATAACGATCGCAATAATCGGTGGGCTGACCATGGAAATTCTGGACTCCCGCGGCAATCCCCCGGTCAGATCACTCTCGCCCTCACCGGCGGCATCCAGCACCTCGTCAAGGCGTCTGTACCGATACATGAGCAGGGATCGCGTGGTCTCTCGATGTAAAGAGCGCCATGACCTTTTCGATGGTGACTTTTTTCCCGCTGAAAGCGCAAGCTTGAGCTCTTGTGCGATATATCCTGTTTCTGTAACGACCCTCCGCTCCACGGACTGCGGGGCCTCGCCGTCCAGGAGGAGGCGAGTTCTCGCTGATTGGGCTATGCTATAATCTTTGTAGTTTTTCATCCCCTAGATTTCCATATTTACTTTCAATTGTCTTTCTGGTGAATCAGGGGCTGAGTATTATCCTAAACAGGGGCTATCAACGGGCGAAGCTGGTCCATAAACTGGCTACTGAAATTCGTCTCGTATCGAAGATTGACATCAAACGCGATATCCCTGATTTTATGGCGCTCGAAACGGGTAAGCGGTTGAGAGGTGACGATCAGGAGGATCTGACGCTCAGTCAGTTGACAATAAGCTGGAAAGAAGTTGATCATGAGAGGTGAAGCTTCGCTAGAAGCCACAGTAGCTTCCTATACAAAAAGGAGCGGTCTTGTTTGTTGTTTTAGGGACTGTATAGTAATTGTTAGGCAGGCGGTTTATGCTGTGTTACCATAACGTTAGCAACTTTTTTACAAAGAAGGGAGAATGAGCAATGGAAAAGGAAAGAATTTCTTATCATGAATCCGTCCTTAAGGCCTATGAGCGGATCAAGAAGGATAACATGACCAATGTATGGGATCGATACGAGGCCCAGGGCTTTGGAGAGGACCCTGATAAGCGGTGTCCTTTCTGCATGGGGGGCACGAGATGTGACCTTTGTTCCAACGGCCCCTGCCGTGCAGATGCGGAAAAGGACAAGCGCGGTGTCTGCGGCATCACAGCCGACGGCATGGCCATGAGGATGATGCTCCTGAGGAATATCTTAGGTTCATCCACCTACCATTACCATGCCGAACAGACGGTGAAGACCCTTCGGGCCACAGCGGAAGGAAAGACTCCCTTTGAGATCAAAGAGCCTGAGAAACTGAGGTCCTTTGCAGCTCGCCTGGGTGTGGACACATCGGGAACCATTAATGAGATCGCTGTAAGGCTCTGCGACTTTGCCGAAGAAGATTTCAACCGGAAGGCCAATGAACCCAGCTGGATCGTTGAAGTACTCGCCCCAAAGGAGCGCAAGGACCTATGGAGGAAACTTGACATCTTTCCAGGAGGGATCTATGGCGAGATGATGAGGGCCACCAGCTCCTGCTTGACCAACGTGGATGGTTACTATGTGAGCCTGGCTCTCAAGGCCTTGCGCCTGTCTGTAGCCATGGCCTACCAGAGCCAGATCGTCAATGAGTACTGCCAGGATATTCTCTTTGGAATCCCCCGGCCCCACCCCATGCGGGTTGATTTGGGAGTATTGGACCCTGACTATGTGAACGCCCTTGCCAACGGCCATGAACCCTTCATAGGCTTTGCCATGATTCAACTTGCAAGGAAGCCCGAGTGGCAGGATAAGGCAAAGGCCGTAGGAGCCAAGGGCCTTCGGATCATTGCAAATATAGAGACGGGCCAGGAGATGATCCAGAGATGGGAGATGGATGATGTGTTTTTCGGTTTCACGGGAAACTGGATCATGCAGGAGGCGGTCCTCGCGAGCGGCTGTGTGGACCTCTTTGCCTGCGACATGAATTGCTCCCTTCCCGTAGACCCCATGTACGCCAAAAAGTACAAGTTCAAACTGGTTCCAGTTAGTGATCTCGTGGCCTTTGAAGGGGTCGAAGAACGGATAAATTACGAAGCCAAGCAGGCCGAGGAACAGGCTGCTCAACTCCTCCAGATGGCCATTGAAAACTTCAAGGACAGGAGGGCCTCTGTTGAACCCATCCCGGGGCTGCCCATGAAGGAGGCCATGGTTGGTTTTTCCACGGAAAGCATCCTGGATGCCCTGGGCGGGACCCTGAATCCACTCCTTGATGCCATCAAAAAAGGGACCATCCGCGGAGTAGCAGGGTTCGTCTCCTGCACCACACTCAGGGACTATGGCCAGGATGTCCATAGTGTAGCAGTTGCCAAGGAGCTGATCAAGCGGGACGTCCTGGTTCTCTCCATGGGGTGCGGGAATGCCGCCCTGCAAGTTGCAGGTCTTTGCAGCCCAGAGGCAAAAGAATTAGCCGGCCCTGGTCTCAAATCCATCTGTGAAGCCCTCAAGGTCCCGCCGGTTCTGAGTTACGGTACGTGCACGGACACCGGGCGTTGTGGAGACCTGCTGGCCGCGATATCGAATGCCCTGGGCGATGTGCCCATCCCCGATCTTCCTGTTGTTGCGGCAGCGCCTGAGTACATGGAGCAGAAGGCCACCATCGACGCTATATTCGCCCTTGCCTTGGGACTCTATACCTATGTAAATCCGGTTCCGGCCGTTACCGGGGCACCCAATCTCGTGAAGCTCCTGACCCAAGACTGCCCCGAGGTGACTGGCGGCATTCTGAACGTGGAGACGGATGCGGTGAAGGCCGTTGACAGCATGATGGGCCACATAGAGACCAAGAGAAAGAAACTGGGGATATAAGGTTCAACATTACAGATGCTGCAATCCGCGCTACTCTCTGAGGGGAAGCAGGGGATCTTGTACACGAGAAAGAACCTTTCCCCATGCACAAACATGGAGGAAAATATGGATAAACCGGGGCTCATCAAGAATATCCCCTTTTCGGAACCCCATGTTCTTGTGGACTTGGTAGATTATGAAAAGGAAAGGGTCGTGAGCCGCACCTTGGCCCAGACCGATGCATTGAGCTTGACCCTCTTCGCCTTTGATCAAGGAGAAGGCCTAAGCAGCCATACAGCATCGGGAGATGCCTTGGTCCAGGTATTGGATGGTGAAGTATTGTTGACCATTGGTGGCAATGAGGTCAGTGCAAAAGCAGGGGAAGTAGTGGTCATGCCGGCGAACGTGCCACACTCGGTTGAGGCGATCAAGCCCTTCAAGATGTTGCTTACCGTTGTAAGGAAAGCATAAAGTGTAAGGGCCAAGCAAACGATTATCACTTTTTTCAGGACCCTGAAGAGAGGATTGCTGAACCGCATACCGGCTATTTATCTGGGAGCCTTCTCCACCTGGGCAGATCAGGACAAGGAGGTTTATTAAATTTTCAATACCCCGACCGCTTGCGGCGGGGTTGCCGTTTAAAATAGGGTCCAGGGCTTGCCCTGGGGTTTAATACCTTTTATTGCTACTTCGATAACGATGTGGCGGGGTACGCGGCAGGGAATGCCTTGTAGCTTAAAGAGATGGTGAGCGATCATGCCGATACACAATAGCGATGTCGCTGAAATCTTCAACAAGGTGGCTGATCTGCTGGATATCGAGGGGGCCAATCAGTTCAGGGTGCGGGCCTACCGTAACGCCGCACGCATCGTCTCAGGCCTGCCGCATAGTGTCTCCGATATGGTCGGAGACGGGCAAGACCTATCAAAGCTGCCCGGGATAGGAAAGGATCTTGCCGGAAAGATCAAGGAGATCGTTGAGACGGGAACCCTCAAGCAGCTGAAAGAACTCGAGGGTCGCACCTCTTCCGAGCTGAGCAAGCTGATGAAGATGGAAGGCCTCGGCCCCAAGCGGGTGAAGGTGCTCCACGAGGAACTGGGGATCACCAATTTAAAGGAGCTCAAGGAAGCAGCCAGCCAGGGAAGGATCAAGGGGCTGGATGGTTTTGGAGAGAAGACGGAGCAGGCGATCCTCAGGGAGTTGGGGGCGCCGGATATTGAAAAAAAGAGGGTTAAACTGGTGGAGGCTGAGCAAAATGCGATGGCCCTGGTAGACTATCTCAAAGACCAAAAGGACGTGAGGGATATCGTGGTGGCCGGGAGCTATCGACGAAAGAAGGAAACGGTAGGGGATCTCGATATCCTGGTAACGGCGAAGAAGGGTTCCCAGGTCATGGACCATTTCGTCGGTTTTGAAGACGTGACCAAGGTTGTCTCCAAGGGGAAGACCCGCTCCACCGTGGTGCTGCGCTCAGGACTCCAGGTGGACCTTCGGGTGGTGCCCCAGGTCGGCTATGGGGCGGCGCTCCACTATTTTACCGGCTCGAAAGATCACAACATCGCGGTCCGCAAGCTGGGGGTCAAGAGAGGACTCAAGATCAACGAATACGGAGTCTTCAAGGGGGAGGCACGCGTCGCCGGAAAAACAGAGGAGGAGGTATACGGCAAGGCGGATCTTCCCTATATCGAGCCGGAGCTACGGGAAAACCGGGGCGAGATTGAAGCCGCACAGGAGGGCACGCTCCCCGAGTTAGTCACGCTTGAGGATATACGCGGCGATCTTCACGTCCATACCAAGGAGACCGACGGCCACCATAGCCTCGAGGAACTTGCCCGGGCAGCGAAAGACCGTGGCTACGAATACCTGGCCGTTTCAGATCACTCGAAGCGGGTTACTATGGTCCACGGCCTTGACTCCAAGCGCCTTGCAAAACAGATCGAGGAGATCGATCGTCTGACCGGGAAATTAAAGGGAATCACCCTTTTGAAGTCGATCGAGGTGGATATCCTCAAGGACGGCTCCCTTGATCTGCCCGATGACATTCTCAAGGAGTTAGACCTGACGGTGTGCGCGGTGCACTATGATACAAAGCTTTCGAGGGATAAGCAGACGGAGAGGATTATCAGGGCAATGGATAACCCCTGGTTCACTATCCTGGCGCACCCCACGGGTAGGTTGATCAACGAACGCGAGCCTTACGAACTTGACCTCGAAAAGGTAATGGAAGCAGCCCTGGAGAGGGGGTGCTTCCTGGAGGTGAACGCGCACCCCGATCGGCTTGATCTTGCGGACGGAAACTGCAAGATGGCCAGGGAGATGGGGGTGAAACTCGCCATTTCAACCGATGCCCACAGGATCACGGACCTCGACTATATGCGCTTTGGCGTTAATCAGGGCCGTAGGGGATGGCTGGAGCCCGAAGA
>CAZJXD010000043.1:11456-35710 GCA_964549945.1 uncultured Desulfobacteraceae bacterium
ACTATATGCGCTTTGGCGTTAATCAGGGCCGTAGGGGATGGCTGGAGCCCGAAGACGTGATAAACACCAGGGGCTTGAAGGAGCTCAAGGAACTGCTGGACAGGAGATGAGCATTAGGAAAGGACAGCGTTCAGTAATCAGTAAACAGTGATCAGTAATCAGGCAGGTGATCCAGAGCCCCAAAAACTCACGAGCCAGGGTGAAACTCAACGGTACTAACACGAAGGAAGCTTTTACTGATCACTGATCACTGATCACTTTCTTTTGGAGGAAGGAGCGAAACGTGGATTTAAGGACCATCGCTAGAGTCGGCCGCTTCAAGGACATAGTCGTCACCCTTGTCCGTTACGGGTTTGATGATCTAGTGGAGCGGCTCGATCTGCCGGGCATTGGGGTGATCAAAAGGATAGAAAAGGCAGATAGGGAACTGGGTACCTACGAGAGAATCCGATATGCCCTTGAAGAGTTGGGACCGACCTTCGTGAAGTTCGGGCAGATTATGAGCATCAGGCCGGATCTGCTCCCCAGGCCGCTTATCAGGGAGCTCAGCAGGCTCCAGGATGAGGTGGCACCGGAGAAATTCGATCGCATTATAGGGGTCCTCCAGAAAAGCATGGGTCAAGGCCTGGATGAAGTATTTTCGACCTTTGATGAGAAGCCCCTTGCTTCCGCATCCCTTTCACAGGTTCATAGGGCGGTGCTTCGCAAGGGGGGACGGACCGTCGCGGTAAAGGTGCAGCGGCCGGGAATTCGCAGGAAGGTCGAGCTGGACCTCGACATCTTTGAGGCCCTCGTCAATCGCCTCCACGAGCGCTCCGAAGATCTAAGGGCCTATGACCTTCCGAACCTGGTTCGGATCGTACGCTGGAATTTGCTTCGGGAGCTGGATTTCACCAGAGAAGCCCGCAACATGAAGATTGCCAGGAGCAATATGACTGAGGAGGCAGGCATTTACATCCCAGAGGCCTATGACGAGTACTGTACCGAACAGGTCTTGGTGATGGAGTACGTGGAGGGGACAAAGCTCAGGGATCTCGAGGCTCTCACGCCGGAGGATGCCGAGAGCCTCGCCAGGCAGGGGCTGAATGCCGCCATAACGCAGATCCTTGAGGACGGCTTCTTCCACGCCGATCCACACCCGGGCAACGTCCTGATCGCAGATGGCAATAGGCTCTGTCTCTTGGATTGGGGCATGATCGGGCGCCTGAGCGAGAGGGACCGTTATGAGCTCGTGGATTTGATCAAATCCGTGGTCGAGAAGGACAGCGAAGGTCTCGTAGATTCATTGCTGATACTTACCAAGGGGGAGTACGGGATCGACCGGCGAGGCCTGGAAAGGCAGCTCCTTGAAATACTCGATACGTATTTCGCCGTACCGATCAAGGATATGAACCTCGGCCATCTATTGCTCGATATTACCGCGCTTCTCCGCGGGTACCGGCTGAGGCTACCATCGGACCTAGTGATCATGGTAAAGGCGCTCATCACGGCCGAGGGCACGGCCCGGCAGATATACCCAGATCTCAACGTCATCTCAGAGGCAGAGGGCTCTATAGAGCGCATCGCAGCAGCACGCTTCTGGCCGGGGAGACTATGGCATAATCTTCGCATCTCCATCCGGCATTTCCTCGCGCTTCAACGACAGTTCCCCTTGCGTGCGTACCAGATTATGGAAAAGCTGGATCGGGGGGAGCTGGCCATACGCTTTGAGCACGAGAACCTCGAAGGATTGCGGAAAACCCTGGAGCATATCTTCAACCGGCTGACCTCGGGGATCATCATTGGGGCCATGATCATCGGATCAACCATGATTATTACCACGGGCGTAGGTCCGCTCCTGTTCGGCTTTCCCGCCCTGGGGCTGGTGGGGTATCTGATTTCAGGAGTGCTCGGTCTGTGGCTGGTGTTCAGTATTATTAGGACGAGAAGATACTGAGGAAGTTGACGTCGTCAGGGATTCCCCATACCCAATTAACCATCTGGATTACTCTCAATCCGTTCCGGAAGACGGGATGGTGATTACAAATAATGCGGAGTTAGGGCGATAATCAATAGTGTAAAATTGTCCTTCCTAGGAAAAAATTTTCATAAACACCTGAAAGTTGCTCATGCTCGATTTCAGGACTAGCTTTTCTCAAAGCCTCCCCTCGCAGTAATCACAGTAGATCCACTCATCATTTTTCCTGAGCTCCTCTTCGGTGATGATCTGTTTATGTGCCAGGTTTTTCCAGTCCTCTTCGCTCATGCAATCCCTGCACTTCACGCTTCCGTCCTCCTGATAGATCCCCACTACGTTGTCAAATGAATCCAATTTCACAGTTCCATCTCCTTTTAGTTGGATTTAATGTCCAGTGTCCTTCAGAAGCGGTGCATAAAGGTTTTTAGATCTTTCTCGAACATAGAGGGCTGTTCACGGTTTCCCCCGCATGGCTATGAGCTTCTGCCTCTTTTCTTGGCGTGTACCGGAGAGCACAGCGATGAAAGCTCCTACTTTATTGAAATCAGTTGGATATGATAGGTCAGGGTGTATCCTGCAAGCGGGTGGTTTCCATCAAGGGTGACGGTATCTTCACTCGTATCTTTAACGGTTACCTCGATGGGATCGCTCCCTCTCATCCGAATCTTGAGGCGCTCTCCAATCACAGGCGCAATATGTTCTGGGAAATCGCTTTTGAGCACATCCACCACGAGTTCTTCATGCCTCTGTCCAAATGCATCTTCAGGAGAGATGGTAACTGTTTTCTTCTCGCCCACTTCCATACCGATAACGGCATTCTCAAAACCCGGGATCACCTCCCCCTTTCCAATGGTGAACTCGAGCGGTTCATCATCTCTTGAGCTCACGAAGTTCGTGCCGTCCTCCAACCACACGTTTACGTGTATAGTCACCTTATCTCCACATTTTGCCTGGCTCATGGATACCTCAATTTAGTTTAACGGCAAGCCCTTTTCCTGAGGTTTTCTGCTCACAGTCAATGGATGAGCCCTCGCGTACCCTAAACGGGCACTGCGCTCCATCGTTTCTCCCAAGTTCCCATGGTGCGGGCCGTGGATCTTAACGGTGGTTCCGGGGTTGCACAAAACTCAGATATAGCGATACGAGATTCCGTATGAATACCCCTCTTCGCGACATAACCTTCTTATATCGAAGGCGGAACGAACGAACAGCGAAGTACTACCCTGAGCACGCGAGCTGAGAATTCCACGGAAATAAGCAGCTTTTCACGGTTCGTTTCGCAGGGGATCTTGTAAAAAATATTGTGAACCTACAAAGGAGCCTAGCCGAGTGGCATTGGCATTACACCCATGGTTTTTCCTGATCACCAATCAGACCTAGGACACCATCAACACGAACCTAAGATAAAATGAGAAAGAGCCTTGAGAGTTGATAGTTCTTCATCCATTAATCCTTACCCTATTACACGTAATAGGTATGTCAAGTTTTTTTTCAATTTTTCTTGCCTCACCGCCTAAAGGCCGGAGATGAACCACAAAATAGGGCACGGCAAGGTGGAGGAGAGGTGGCGATGAGCCCGAAATGGGTCTCAGCTCGTTTTAGCGACGGGTGTCACAATGCGTTTTTCATCCCTCGCTCTCTGTCGGAATTTTTCCCCTGTATCCAGCTTCGCATGGATAACCAGATTGCCGGGATAGATAAGGACCTTCTCCAGCCAACCGACCACCTGTTTGCTCTCTGCCGGCACAGACAGTTTTGCGAAAGGCAAAGCAGCTCCAACCAGGGCGAGCACGTAGATAATAATTTTCAACAGCTCTCACCTTTTTATAACAAGAACCGGGCTTTTGGATCTCCTGATTACCTTCTCCGACACAGAGCCCATGAGCATCTCCTTGAGGTTGGTCTTTCCATGAGACCCGATAACAATAAGAGAGACCTTCTCATCTCCTTCGACCGATAATATCTCCCTCAGGGGGATTCCAGTCTTAACGATAGAGTTCACCACAAAGCCGCTATCCCTCAATTCCTTCTCTATTGCTGCTATTTCCCTTCCGGCCTCTTGTTCCATAGCATCCATAAACACACAGGAGTCTCCCCTGCCATACAGGACGACAGCCTCAATTTGCCTCTCGTCAATAACATGGAGCACCGTAACCTCTTTTGTGCCGGCCTCTTTCAGCTGCTTGATATATGCCAGGGCCTTCTTCGATACATCTGAAAAATCGGTTGGGTATAAGATCCTTGTGAACATCCCTTTCTACCCCTGTTTTATTTCAGCAGGTCCAATAACACCGGCGGATATCACGGATTTCAATGACTCCTCTACGCTCCATCCGGATCTCTCGTCTCCGATTCTCTGACCACCACCATCGTACCGGAGGTGGGATTGGGAGGTGTGGGCACAAAGACCTTGAGGAGCACCTCCCCGTCATGGGTTTTATCAATGACCTTACCAGTCACAAAGCCGATTGTCCAGATCCCGGGCTTGAGGTATTCTACTAGTACGGCACATTTAAATACCTGCGTCTCCGGAAGAGAAAGGCTTGCCGCCAGTTGTCTCCCTACCTGATAAACAGTCTTTACAAGAGGGGTTCCATTGGCGATTCTTTCGACCAAACCGAAAAGTTGTCTGCCCACTGCGTTGCTGGCAATCAAACCGAGAAGGTAAAGGGCGGCAAGCACCAGAAGGACTCCGAGGCTGGGGAAGGTAAAATCAAAGAATTTTTCAACCATCAATATGATCCGTTTGTCAATGGCTGTATAGAGAATTTTGAGGGAGAAAAAGGACAGCGCAAGGGGCACAATTGCGAGGAGGCCTCTAAAGATATAGGTTCGTAGGTGTTTAAAAAACCCTTTCATCGTGTTCAGGCCATTTACGCTATGATATGGGGGATATGGTACGCCAGAACTAAATGCCAAAGCCCGTCAAGAACGAGCCCCTGGTATGTGGCCTTGATGTGATATCAACCTACAAGCCACGATAAGCCGTTACTGTAGCGAGATCGTTCTTTATCATCAACCTATCAAAGCTAAATTTTCACATATCTGAAATCGCAGATATCATCGCCTTGTGCTAATGTCTTCGTCCTTACCAGCTTCAACCCCGTCATGAATTCCGCCCAGACGAAATCCCCTTTACACGCTATCGGGGCAATCTCTGGTACTCCCTGTTCTCTGAACCATTTGACTAAGCCACATCGCGTTATATTGACAGCTATATAGGCGTCTGATTCTGGAAACTCGGCAGCCCACCCATATTTCTCCTCCCCCTCCCACTTGAATCCCTTCAGCATCAGTTTCCTGAAGAACTCGCTCCCCCCCGCATGCGATATGATAAACCGAGTAACAGTGCGGTTCTCCCAATCCTTACGTACTTTGGAAGACGTGATTTGATTTAAAATATCAAGAGCCTTGTCTTGGCTAAAGGCGAATTCACCGAGCAATGCACGATACAGAGAGAGCATGAAAGGAGCACTTGCATAAAAGGTATTTCTGTTTCTCTCCCCTTTTATTAGAGGAAGACGCAGTGCAAACTGATCATACTCTCTTAACATTGCCGTACAGCACCGATCGTAATTCTCTGCGCCAAGTAATTCCTCGATCTTTGGGCGAGACAGTTTTTGATAATCGATGACTTCATCTCTGTGGATGTCTTCCTCACTTCTCTTCCTTGCGCATCCCACAAATCCAATACTTGATGCTACAATGGTTGTTCCCAATGACACTCCTCCGATTATCAGGAATTCTCTTCTGTTCAAGCAATGCCCGAAACAGGTAACATTTTTACTCATGAGAAAACCTCCATAATGGTGTTTTGATTGCCTTGGCACTTTAATCGGTGCCACGAAAAACGTAACTGCCTAACGACATGAGGGTGTTGTTTTCATAAAGGGGCGTACCGTATTACTCGGTTTTCGATATTAATAGTTTTGCACCTCCTCAAAATCGGCATCCACTCTCCATGGCTCAACCACCTTCTCAATCAGATCATCCACCCGCTCCACCTTCAAGCCTGCGATGCGGCTGGCATACTTTGTGGCCTGCCTCTTGGCAGTCTGGCCCACCAGCCTCTCACCCATGCCGGTAAAGGCCACAATAGAAAGGGTTGTTCGGTTCCCTTCCTGATTCACAATGACGACTGGATCGCTTCCTTCCATCACCGGCACACATGAGTTGATAGTTCCCAGGTCAATGCCGATTACTTTACTCATTCTCTTTTATCCTGATCCTCTATGACATGTAATTTTCCATTATCTTGTAAGTGATCTTATCCCCAATCCTAATGAGAAGATAGCATGTACTATGCCAAACTAGTAACTTATTGATTTTTCAATAATTTTTCAAAATGCTAAGCAGGAAGCGGAACTTCGGATTCCGTTAAAAGGAAAAAGCGATTATTTTCAAAAGATGGATACAGATCATGCTTTTTTTAACATATTGATATTTCATGTATTTCAAAAATAAGAACTCTGAGTTCCGTTTGATTTCATATCGGAACTAGAGTTTCCTTTTTCGAATCCCCTGTTGGTGTGATATGGATTAGCCTTTATGGATTGAACGTAACCTCTTGGCTAGGGGAATGGGTTCGGAGGGCAAGCAGCCGGCAAGACCCCTATCTGGGCGGATATTAGCGGATGAGATTTTTATGGTAGTTTCTCAAGGTTTTCCTAAGAAAAATTCTTCCCTTTTGACTTTGGCCACCAATAAAGAGGTGGATGTCGCCGACAGAACGTTACTGGCGCGTTAAGGTGAACGAACCAGAGCTGGGGTCGGTGAATGTGCCCTGAATGGTGTCTCCGCTGAGGGTTGCAGTAAAAGACCACACGTTCGGTCTCCCGGTCTCGGCGATCGGGAGGGTGAAGGTTCCCGTGAGGTTCAACCCCGAAATGGTTCCATCTACCGTGCCGTTTGAACTGGTATAGAAGGCGTGCTCACCGGTCTCGACCCAGCGTAGCTCGATGCCATCGGCAAACGCCGAGCCGCTAAAACTGGTCTCAGCCGATGTGATGCTCATGCTCAGCGTCCCGCCGGAGTAATAGGTCCATCCGCCATCGCCCACACTGGTCTCATTGTAGGTGCCCAGCCAGTCTCCATCCACCTCGGCGGCTGGAAGCTCTTCCTCGATTACGTCTATCACTTCGGATAGCACCACTTCTCCATTTGCATCATCCGCCAGTTTATTGGCCTGTACAGCTTGTTGCAGGGTAATCCCCGTTTGGTTGATGGCCTGCTCAAGGATGGCAGCTACAGCAGGGGAAGCAAAGGATGTGCCATCCGCAGCCTCAGTGTTGTTCGAAATAACCACATCCGGATTCGCGCCCGTCACGTAGTTTGAAAAAGGCTGGTTCGTGCCGGCAAACAGAAAATTATTGGACATTATATCAGCGAGCACAGCGTCGTTCCCGATGTTCGCAAGAACCTGACTCAAATCCACGTGGCTGTTTCCGAAGGCGAACGTAATAGCCAAGTCTTCACGCATATCTTCGGGTATATTACTCACCCCCAACAGGATTGAAGATATGAAGGCCTCATTAGCTGCCTGGTTGTCTGCTACTTGCGCGGCAGTCGCCTCTTCTGCAAGCATCCCATCGGGAAGCTCTGGGCCATATGAGATGTTAGCTATAAGGGGTTGGCCAGGGTTGAATATGCTGTTTCCTTGTGCTGCGGCCGCAATGATTAGTCCGATATGGTGTGCCGATGTTTCGCCCGTACAACCAACGCACTGGATTGCTAGATTAACGAGGCCGCCTACGGTCCCTCCATTATTTGTGATCGTATCGGCTACGGTATGCCCGTGTTCTCCTGGATTAAATCCTTGATCAAAGACGACGATACCGGGAGGGAGATTGAGAGGGACCGGTTTTTCTGTTGTAAAATAATCCTCATTGATGACAACGGCATCTGCTCGGAGTTTTACCGCAGTATTCGGTACGGCGTCTCTGACCCCGGACACCGTCCGGATTTCTGTGATAAATGTTGATTCACTGCCTTCAGGCACTCCCACCAGATAGTAATGCAGCTCCGGGATCTTGCTGAGCACGGTTCCGCCTAGATCCTGGATTGCCAGTGTCGCGGCATCCTCCGTTATTGGAGAGGAAAAGAAGACCTGCACTTGACCAGGAAACGCCTTGACGTTCAAGGTTCTATTATCTTTTGTCGTAAAGCTGACGGAAGCCGGGGTTGGATAGTCCCCGGTGTAATTCGTGGCACCCTCTAGTATGCCTTGCTCTTCTTCTTCAAGCTTCCAGTATATGTCACTTATCCACGTATGGCAGCTAAAGGAAGGGCAGTCCAGGATGGCCTGAAACAGCCTGTCCATTCTTGTGAGGTCGATGCCTTGTGTCGTCAGTTCTCTCACTGGTATGGATATTGGTTGGGACACCGCTGTCAGGCTGCTGTCAAAGCCATAATCTTGAAGATCAAGCGTCGGTGAGCTCAGCCCATCAGCATCCTGAACGAGAAAGGAGATTTGCTGGCCAGCGCTATCTGCCTGGATTTTGAAGGTCACCCGACCGTTGGCAAAGTCGGACATATCCTTTGGATTGCCAGCATAAAAATACACATATTGCGTACCTGAGCAATTGTCTGCGCTTTCGAGAACAAACTGAGATCCGACAACTCCGGTACTGTTAACGCCTTGGTAACAGGTATTCTAGGTATAGCCGATACCTGCTCCTAGCTCGCCGTTCTCAAATACCGCGAAGTCACTGGGGATTGTAGGGGTGGTAGTAGGGATGGTGGTTGGCGTGGTGGTGGTAGTGCCGGCACCTCCACCGCCGTTACTGCTCACAATAGTTATCAAGCCCAGACCAATAACACCTATTAGACAAAGGTAATATAGGTTTTTGGTTACCGCATTTCCTGATTTTTTCACGCCATTTCCTTCCATTTAATTGCAGCAGCTCATCACTCTTGTCCAGGATCGGTTTTTGCTTTTAACAGTACCAATTATGCTGGAGAGATCTGCATCGTTGCTCATGGCAATTGCCAGAATTCTGTAAGAATACTTCTGGCAAAACCTTTCAAAATACTGGAGTCCCACCAGGCTGCATAGGGCGACAAGGGTCGCGCCGATTGATCGGGTACCCGGTATATATCGCTAAAGTAAATCCCTATCTATTTTTAGCAAAATATTTCCTCACCTTTGCCTTGATTTGTCGTTCGGTCATCTTATCTGTAGTATCAATTCCTACAATCCTTGAAGAGAGGTCTTTTGATTTATTCATCTCCTTTATTAATTCCGTCTTTGCCTCACCAGGGCCAAAGATAAAAAATCCCTCTGCCTCGGAGATTATTCTTATGATCTCCTTGTAATACTGGTGCAGCTTTTGTCTGCGCCGTTCTTCTCTTCTTCCTTCCGAAGGCCCTTCTTGGGGGCCATAAGGGGTAGAGGTGCGAGACCCACCGGATAAACGGATATGGCCATCCACATTTGAGACTATATTGTTAATCGTTATTTGGTCTCCAGCTATTGACACAATGAATGCCTTTTCATGATCAATCCATATCCCTGCATATTCTTTCATCTTCATCCTTTCATAGCCGGTACGCATAACTAGAGCACAATGCTATCCCTGTGGTTTCTCGCCCATTTTACCCTGCGGGATTCCATCAAATCCAACACAACTGGAGCAATGAGCTCCTCCTCACCCTGTTCAATTTCCTCTTCTATCGCATCAATAAGGTCATAAAGCGTTCTCCTGATGGTAATTCCAGTCGGACTATACGAATCGGTCTGTCCATGTGCATAGGCGAGAGCTTCCATAGTTTGCCCTCCTTTGCTATTAATTTCATGCTACATAAAAGCAACGGGCATGCCAGCAAATAAGTTCTTGTTTTTACTTGGATTTTCTAGAGAGGGCATAAGGTATAGGAATTGTTAGATCCGATAATGACTGGAGCTAGGCTCCATGCCAGGCCTACAGCGTGAGAGAAGGGCGGCCTATCTCATTGAAACGAAAAATGAAAATAAGAATAAGGAACTTTAAATTCCGCTATTTGAAATAACAGAACTTGATGTTCTCATTTGTGTATGGAGATGCTCGCTTAAAAGTGAAAAAGGCTTTTTTAAGATAGCTCGTTTCCCCTATCATAGTAAACTTTATATTATGGAACTTCAAACCGTCTGCTAAGTCGACTCGCCGAAGTGCTCCCATAGCCTGGGTAGGTGAGTGGGGGGGTTGTCGAGGTATTCATCCCTGCTTATGTCGATGAAATTATAGATATCATCCCTTGGTTCAACAGATTCGATATTTTCAAACCAGGTTTCAACCTGCTCTTTTGGCTCCATGCCTCGATCGAGGAGTCCAATCCGTTCGAGGCCAGGTCGCAGGAGCCAGGGGGGGTGGCTGTGGAGCGGTGGCTCAGGGTCTATGAGGCTTATCCAGTTTGCACCGGCAACACCCTGGCCGGCCAACCTCGTGAAGCCCTCTATGGTTTCCTCACTGTCGCTCGCCTTGTCCAACATGCCCCAGCCGATCTCGATCTCCGTTGGCCTCTCTAAAAGCCATCTGGCCATGGTGGCTAAATAAGAGGCCAGCTCAAGTTCTCCGGCGAGGCCGGCACGCGCGCTAATGCCTGGAGGCTTACCCTCTCCGCCGCTTATGGACACTCCATCGACCTGGAGGGCAAGTACTTGAGCCATTTCCGGATCCAAGAGCTCAGGCCAGCCTAGGCCCAGGAAGATGGTTCCGGTTTCATCGCGCTCCCGAATCTCCGCCATGAAGGCCTTTAGCACCATGTCCGCCTGCTCGAGGTCAGGACGAGACCATTCCAGGGACCGGTCTAGGATGAGCCAGCCCGTGATGGAGGGGTGTCCGCTGAGTGCGCCCACGAGCTCGTGAAATGCCCTTATCCTTTTCTGGACGATAGACGGATCTTCCCACCAATCAAAGGATCGAAGGTTTCTCACTTTGCCGTCCACGAACACCGGATCGGCTTTGGGATCCTGTAGTGCCCTGGCCAGATAGGGTGGCATCCAGTGTAAGCCCAGCACTCGTTGGGCCGGGGCAATGAGCCAGACCGAAAGGCCTGCCTCGTCAACATGATCAAGTGCCTGGATGAGACCATCGAGATAACGCACCGAAGCCATACCGGAACCCACCAGGGCTTCCTCTAGGACGGGCACCATCAACCGTTCTATGCCCAAGCCCTTTGCCACCTTGGCAGCTCGCCCCAATCGAGCTGGTTCAGGCGGCTCAAGGCCGGCCAGGCCCCTTGTCGGGCAGATATAGGTGGATGAGATCAGCATGGTGCATGAAAAAGTTTCATTTTGGCGACAGTCATCACGGAACAACTCTTTGGATTCAATCACGAATACTATAGGGGGCTCTCAAGATCCATATCCTAACCGGATTCATCTCCCCTGATCTTCCTGATGATATCCGGGGAGAACTCGTAGTCCAGCAACTCACTATTAGCACCGTATTCTAATTCAGCAAGAGATTTTATCTTCCTGTAAGGGCACTTTGAGCAACTCCAGTGCTGCCAGAATTGGTTTACCGCGTTATCCAGGCAATCGCTATAAAAGGGGCAGTAGATGTTTCTCTCTCCTCTTTTGCAGATCGGATTTGGCTTTGTCTCCATGCCCGTACTCCTTCAAAGAATCGTGATTGTCTGCCTGAATGGGTGTGATGCGCTCTTTTCCGTGTAAGATTTTATGGAGGACCTCTTGGTTAAAGATCGCCCTCTTTGTTACAGTATAGCCGAGGGTATGGGATTCACCGGGCCTGATCTTGGAGCACAGTGCCAGGCGAATCCCGGTTCTTTATCTTGTCAGTACTCCTCTGGCATCTCCGCGGTCTTCTTCTTTTTAGGCTTTTCGGCGACTACCACATCGGTGGTGAGAAGAAGCCCTGCGATGCTCGCGGCATTCTGAAGGGCAAGGCGGGTCACCTTGGTGGGATCGATGATTCCCGCCTTTATGAGATCTTCGTAGACCTCCGTCTCGGCATTGAAGCCAAAGGAGCCGCTCTCGCTCTTAAGCCTTCCTACTACCACCGAGCCCTCAAAACCGGTGTTGTCCGCAATCTGGCGAGCTGGTTCCTCGAGGGCCCGCTTTACGATCTGAACACCAAAGTTCTCCTCTCCCTCGGCCTTCAATCTTTCCAGGGCGGGAATGCAGCGAAGAAGGACAACCCCACCTCCCGGAACGATCCCCTCTTCAATCGCGGCCTTGGTGGAGTTCAGGGCGTCCTCCACTCGAGCCTTCTTTTCCTTCATCTCGAGCTCTGTGACCGCCCCCACCTTGACTACTGCCACGCCGCCAACAAGCTTGGCCAAACGCTCCTGGAGCTTCTCCCGGTCATAGTCACTGGTGGTATCCTCAATCTGGGAACGGATCTGCTTGATCCTGCCCTCTATGGCATCCCGGCCACCATGACCATCCACGATGGTGGTGTTGTCCTTATCGACCTTCACGACCTTCGCCTTACCCAGATCATTGAGCGTCACGTTCTCGAGCTTGATACCCAGATCCGCGGAGAGCACCTGTCCACCGGTCAGTACTGCGATGTCTCCGAGCATGGCCTTCCGCCGATCTCCAAAGCCAGGGGCCTTTACCGCGCAAACCCGGAGGATTCCGCGAAGCTTATTGACTACCAACGTTGCCAGTGCCTCGCCCTCCACATCCTCGCCTATGATCAGCAGCGGCTTTCCCATCCTGGCGATCTGCTCGAGGATAGGCACCATATCCTTCATGTTGCTGATCTTCTTCTCATGGATGAGAAGGTAGGGATCCTCCAATACTGCCTCCATGCGCTCAGGATCGGTGACAAAGTAGGGGGAGAGATAGCCGCGGTCAAACTGCATTCCCTCCACCACCTCGAGGGTGGTCTCCATTCCCTTGGCCTCCTCTACGGTGATCACCCCTTCCTTGCCTACCTTGCTCATGGCCTCGGCGATGATATTCCCGATGGTCTCATCGTGGTTGGCGCTTATTGTGCCGACCTGGGCGATCTCCTGTTGATCCTTGGTGGGCTTGCTGAGCCTCTTGAGCTCCTCCACTACTGAGGCAACAGCCTTATCGATGCCTCGCTTGAGGGTCATGGGATCGTGGCCCGCGACTACCAGCTTGGATCCCTCCCGGTAGATGGCCTGAGCCAGGATCGTGGCCGTGGTGGTGCCGTCACCCGCCTCTTTTGAGGTCTTGCCGGCTACCTCCCTGACCATCTGGGCACCCACGTTCTGGAACTTGTCCTCGAGCTCGATCTCCTTTGCCACGGTAACCCCGTCCTTGGTAATCGTGGGGGAACCCCAGGTTTTCTCGAGTACTACGTTGCGGCCCTTGGGGCCCAGGGTTAACTTTACGGTATCTGCCAGAATGTTTACTCCCCCCAAAACCTTTTTCCTGGCAGCCTGGTTAAAACGTATTTCCTTTGCCATGCAAATGTCCTCCTTTCACGTGATACACTTTACAAATAGAGGGCAGCAATCCCTATGCCAAACTGATAACATGTTGATATTTAGAGAATTTCTTAGATTTACTCGGGTTTTGGTAGGAACTTTCAGTTCTGATTTCCCCGGAAAACTGAGAAGCCAGAGGTGCACGAAATAGCTATTTCGAGGTAACTCATTGAAAAAAAGAGAAAATCTTGAAAGGGGAATTGAAAATTCCTATAGTCGTTGCATCCAGAACTCAAAGTTCTCTTTTGGTATGCGCATTTCGGCCATAGTGAGCGGGACTTGGATGGTTTTGCCGTACCTGATCTTTGCTTCTCCATTTTTTACGAGAAGACCATAGGGCATGAGAGACAGCGGCCGGCATGATTGGTTATGCGATAGGCTTGAAGTTAGGTGAGTGAACGTTTATGGTACTCACCGGTTCATCCTCGCTGATTTTTTCAGGGAGGAATTAAGAACAAAGGAATTACACAAGTGAATTTGGAAAGTATTGCTTTTTATCTAATAAAAGGAGTATGGTCTGCGTGCATAAGGATACTATTGTATAAAATATTTTCATTTCGTATAGGTGCAGTAAGTCGATACAGGGGAACACATGAGAGATATACTCGTAGTATCAAAGAACCAGGAGGCCTTTCGCGCACTCAGCGCGTCTTTTGGCAACGGATATAGCGTTGAGAAGGCATCCACGAGGGATGCTGCCCTGGGGATGCTCCAGAAAAAGCGTTATGATTTTATGTTTATTGATCTAGAAATCCTCAGGACGTCAGGAGGAGGTGATGGGTATAAGGCCGCCCTTGAGCCATTCTGGCATTTGTACCCCACCATAGAGATCATCGTCATGTCTCCTCTGGATATGATCAGAGAAGCAGTGATGGCGGTTAAGGCAGGTGCCAGCAACTACCTTGCCTATCCCATTAATCCGGAGGAGGCTAGATATATCACGGAAAGCGTTCATGAATCCATAATTACACAATCTGAGCTCGACTACCTGAGAGATCAGTTTTGGCAGGGCGAGGCATTGGATTTCATCCAGACGAAAAGCCCGGTGATGAGGAATGTCTTTAGCAAAGTCCGCTCGGTTGCCACAACAAGAAGCACGGTGTTGCTCATGGGGGAAACGGGAACAGGGAAAGGCGAGCTCGCTAAATTGCTTCATCGGCATAGCAACCGCCGCGATGCTCAATTTATCGCAGTACACTGCGGGGCGATCCCGGACACCTTGTTAGAGAGCGAGCTGTTCGGTCATGAGAAAGGTTCCTTTACCGGGGCGGTGAGGAGAAAGCTGGGGAAGTTTGAGATAGCCAATGGCGGAACCATCTTTCTGGATGAGGTGGGGACTGTCACGCCATCTGCACAGATCAAACTCCTTCAGGTGTTACAGGATAGGACCTTTCAACGAGTCGGAGGGGAGGTAACTATTGAAGTCGATGTGAGAATCATTGCGGCCTCCAATATGGATCTCAAGAAGATGTGCGATGAGGGACAGTTCAGAAAGGACCTTTATTATCGGCTCAATGTATTTCCCATTGAGGTCCCACCGTTACGGGAAAGAATTGAGGATATACCTCATCTTGTTGAGGTGTTCCTGGAGAAGATGAATAGGTTCAATACCAAAGGGATTCACGATGTTGATCCCCAGGTCATAGAGGCCTTTATGGGGTACTCCTGGCCGGGGAACATTCGCGAGCTTGAAAACCTCATGGAACGGGCCTACATCTTGGAATCCTCCTCTATATTAACCCCTGAGAGCTTTCCGAGCGAGCTTTTCGGATCGGAGTTGTCCTCGGCGAGCGTGCCTGCGAACCCCCTCCTTACCCTCGCGGAGACGAGGAATAGGGGAGTAGAGAATATTGAGAGGCGCTATCTGAACCAGCTCCTGAGCCGTAATAAGGGAAAGATAAAGGACTCTGCCCGTGATGCCGGCATCACTACCCGTCAACTGAACAAATTGATGAAAAAATACGATCTCAGGAAAGAGGAGTTTAAATAATGCCTGGGTTGAGCGGCTCACCGTTTCGGAATTGAAGGTTCTTATATAAAAAAAATGGGAACTTAGTCTTCCTATTTCTATTTTCTCTATTATTTCAACATATTAACCTCCCATTTCCCCCTTTCTTCCACACTGTGCTTTCATTATCCCCTCCTATATAAGAACTGCCAGTTCGTTTCTGAAAAGCCTTGTATGAAATAAATTCTTGAATATCAACACGTTATAACCTTGGCATAGCAGTTGCTGAATGAAAAACAGAAACCTTAACCCTATAAGAGGAGAGCGAAGATGTCGTGGAGCTTTTGGAAAAAGAAATCAGTAACGGTAGAACTATCAGAGGCAAAGGAAGAAAAACTGTCCAAACCAAAGAGCATTCCGGAGTCGGTGGGCAGGTATCTCGTGGTGGATCTGGGCAAGAACCCTGATTGGGTTTGGAAGCTCAAGAGCGTGGTGCGCCGGCAGGCGGAGAAACACCGCTACGACGTCCGGGTTTTTGATGAGATCCAGGCAAGGGCAAAGGGGGTAAGCGTAAGGGATTATACCACCCTCGATGAACACCCAGAGTTGATCCTTTTCGAGGGATGGCACGATAAAAAATTCAATATGGCCCATGTGCAGGAGACCTTAGTGGCTACCCCGAAGGCTGCCTGATCTCGCGGAAGCGAGCAGGAGAGGCAAGATTACCTATGGGCAATATGTTCATGTAATTGTGAGCATAAAAGGAAGCGTGTGGATATGAGAGAAGGTGGAAAGGTTATCACAGTAAGGGGCATAGTCATTCCGGTGGATTGGGATGAAAAGGGCAAGGTAATTGCTGCTGCACTCTCTACACACAACGAGGAAGAGTACTCTATTGATCACGAATACAAAGGAGACGAACTGCTCCGCTATATTCAGAAGGAAGTTGAAGTGAGCGGGGTGGCGAGAAAGAACAACAAGAAGAAGACAATCACCATCACCACCTATGAGGTTATTAGGGAAGAGCCGGGAAATGGAGTTACTGCTTCACAGGAGACGGGCAGGATCTCATGAGGAGAGATCCCCTTTTATTTCTCTAAGGATGGGAGGTTAAGAAATGCTAGAGGATACATTTAATGCGGAGGACGTAGAGCCTCCAGGTTGGCCCGGTGGGCTCGAGAGTTGGAAAGCCGACAGGGCCGTTGATAATCCATTGCCCCCCACAGGTGTATGGGACAATCTTGCGCGGGTGAAGTCTCATGTGCAAGAGATCAGTTCCCGTTCTCGCACCTCGATGTTTCTCGGGAGGTTTTTCCCCGAGGCATCTCTCGCCGATTGGAACGATTGGAGGTGGCAGCTTCGTCACCGAATCACCGACATCGATACCCTGAGTCGTTTTCTTCATCTCTCCGAGGATGAGTGGACGATGGATGCTCCTGGTATGAAAGGGTTCCCTATGGCGATCACGCCATACTATGCGAGCCTGATCGATCGAGAAAATCCGCTCCAACCCATCCGCAGAACAGTGGTGCCGGTCAGGGCGGAAAATGTGTGTTCTCCCGGTGAGGCGAGAGACCCCCTCGGCGAGGAGCACGACAGTCCGGTTCCGGGAATAGTGCATCGATATCCGGATCGGGTTCTTTTCCTGGTGACGGATTTCTGTTCCACCTATTGCCGGTACTGCACCCGCTCGCGTCTTGTGGGAAGCGGCACGAAATGCCGCTTCACCATTGCTCAGTGGGAACGGGCAATCGCCTATATCGAGTCCAAACATTCAGTGCGCGATGTGCTCCTTTCAGGCGGGGATCCACTCACACTCCCCGATGAGGGATTGGAATGGCTTATATCACGATTACGCCGGATACGACATGTAGAATTACTGAGAATCGGGACCAAGGCTCCTGTGGTTTTACCGCAGCGCATCACCCCTGCCCTGACCCGCATGGTCAAACGATATCACCCGCTCTGGATGAGTATCCATTTCACCCATCCGGATGAGTTGACGCCGGAGGCATATGAAGCGTGTACACGCCTTGCAGACGCCGGTATCCCCCTTGGGAGCCAGACCGTTCTTCTTTCCGGGGTCAATGACAACGTGGATACCATGAAACGCTTAATGCAAGGGCTTCTTAAGATGAGGGTCAGACCCTACTACCTTTACCAATGTGACCCCATCGTGGGTTCTGCCCATTTCAGGACACCAGTGAAGAAGGGCATCGAGATCATCGAGGGACTCCGTGGTCACACGACCGGGTACGCGGTGCCAACCTATGTTATCGATGCGCCTGGAGGCGGTGGGAAAATCGCCATCTTTCCAGAATCCATGGTTGGCCGCGATGGCGATGATCTCTTGCTCAGCAATTACATGAGACGTGTCTACCGTTATCCGGATCCGGGAAGCAAGCTAGGTTCAAGAGAACCACGAAAGCTTGTAAGCCATCAACGGCGGAGGCGATCATGCGTATAGGGATTACCTACGACCTGCGGGCCGAGTATCTCACCGCAGGGTTCAGCGAGGAGGAGACGGCCGAATTTGATCGTGAAGACACTATTGTGGCCATAGGGGGGGCCCTCAAGGATCTCGGGCATGAGGTAGATCGAATCGGCAATATCAAAAACCTTACATCACGACTGGTTGCAGGGGAGCGGTGGGATATGGTGTTCAATATTGCGGAGGGATTGGGAGGCTTTGGCCGTGAGGCACAGGTGCCCGCATTGCTAGATGCCTACCATATGCCATACACCTTCTCAGACCCATTGGTGCTCTCACTCACCCTCCATAAGGCGATGACAAAGCGAGTGGTTAGAGATCTCGGAATCCCCACGCCGGATTTTTTCGTGGTTGAAAGGGCATCGGATCTCGAGAAGGTCGATCTTCCCCTTCCCCTCTTTGCAAAACCGGTGGCGGAGGGGACCGGCAAAGGGATTACCGCGGCATCGAGGATAACGAACCAGAGCAAGCTCGTATCCACCTGCATGCATTTATTGCTCACGTATAATCAGCCGGTGCTCGTTGAGCGCTTTCTTCCGGGCAGGGAGTTCACCGTGGGCATCCTCGGAACCGGGGAAGAGGCGGCAGTCTTGGGGGTAATGGAGGTTATCCTCCGGGAATATGCCGAACCCCACGTGTACTCCTTTCACAATAAGGAACAATGCGAAGAACTCGTAGAATATCGTCTGGCAACTGACACCAAGGCAGCGGAGGCCGGGGAGATCGCCCTTGCGGTATGGCGAGGCATTGGGTGCAGGGATGCGGGAAGGGTGGATATTCGCCTTGATGTGAACGGCATCCCGAACTTCATGGAGGTGAACCCGCTGGCGGGACTGCATCCCCAGCATTCAGACCTGTGCATCATCGCAGGGATGAAGGGCATGCCGTACAGGGCCCTTATCGGGGCGATTATGGGCTCGGCCATTAGCCGCGTTCACGCGGACGAGTATAACCTGGGATTTTCAGCATGGCCAAGAAGGCAGTCGGCTTGATTCACAACGTGCCCGTCGCTCCTGGCCAGGCCTTCTCGGAGGCCTCGGTGGACATCATGACGCAGGTTGAGGCCATTGAAGAGGCCCTCGAAGATCTCGGGCATAGATCAGCTCGAATCCCGTTCACGAGGGAGGTGAGCGGGTTTAGCAAGAGGATGAAAGAAGCGGGGGTGGAGATCGCGGTAAACCTATGTGAGACAGTGGACGAGGACCCCCACTTTGCGGGACATCCCGCCGCCTTACTTGAATTGCTGAGCATCCCCTTTTCGGGCTCGCCAGCCATTGCGCTCATGCTCACCACTGACAAGCTCATCACCAAGCAGCTGTTGAAGGCCCATGGAATCAGGACACCTCCCTATCTGATGTACGACGGTACAAACAGCCTTGATTTTCATGGCCTGAAATATCCGGTAATCCTGAAACCTCGTCTTCAGGACGCGAGTATCGGCATAGAACAGGAATCGATTTTTATCGATGGGCTATCGCTCAGGGAGAAAATCGATGGGTTCTTCGACCGCTTCGGACCCCTCCTGGTGGAGGAATATGTGGGGGGCAGGGAGTTCAACGTGTCGGTTTTCGGATACCCCTCGCCCAGGGCCCTTCCTCTTGCGGAGATCGATTTCTCCGCATTCCCTGAAGGGATTTTTCCCATTGTGGGATATCGAGCCAAGTGGGATACGTCCTCCTTCGAGTATTACCATACACCCAGGAAGTTCCCGCAAGGCCTTTCATCCTCGTTGAGAAAAGGAATTGAGGGGATTGCGCTCGAGTGTTTTCACCTGCTCATGCTCAGGGATTACGGCCGCATCGACATGAGGGTTGATAACAATGGACAGATCTATGTCCTCGAGGTGAATGCGAATCCCTGCCTCAGCCCCGATGCCGGGTTCGTAGCCGCTGCCCAACAGGCGGGAATGTCATATGCCGATATGGTGGAAATGCTCGTGGAATTCGTGGAAAAAAGGGCAAGGAACGGTGGAACTCCAACCTCTCATACCTGATGATCGAGAAAAGATATCGAGGCTCCTACGGCAGGGGAACGTTTTTAATCGCGAGGAAATCCAGGTGGCCCTGGAGGTGATCGATGAGGCCCTGAAGGAGGCAGGGAAGAAGGACTATCAGGTTTTTTGCGCCTTCGATAGCGATCGAAGCCTCGCAGGGTTTATCTGTTTCGGCCCAATCCCCATGACCGAGAGGTGTTATGATCTGTACTGGCTTAAGGTCGATGAGGAATCCTCCAGGAAAGGGGTCGGGGGAAGGCTTCTGGGGTTCATGGAGGAATTCCTGGCCGGAGAGGGGGCCAGGCGTATCTACGTTGAGACTTCTTCTACGGCGCCTTACCAGGCCGCGAGATCATTTTATGAGAAGCATGGCTACCAGCTCGTTTGTTCCCTGAAGGATTTCTATCGGGAAGGCGATCACAAGATGATCTTTATGAAGGAGGTTTGGCATGGTGCACTGGGGTAAGGCGCCATCTCTTTCGTTGAAAAGGATTTCCTCCGCGATCGACAGAGAATTTCCGGAACACCTGGAACAATGCCGCGCCTTTCTGAGGCAGAAGTGATTGTTAACTTCTGGTGAAAGAGAAATCGGTGTAAGGAGCCCATGTCCGAGCCAATAAGTATTGTAGTCGGAATACTTCATGAATAATTCGGGCTACTAAAGTGGAAGCAAAGATCGAATTGAATATTCTCGGGTTGTCAAGATCCTATTCTTTGATAGAGTTCATTCCCAGGGACGCCGCTGAAGATTTATGGACGGCTTATTTCATCCTTTCTGAGACGATCTTCCGCGAATTTAACCAAAGAGGCCGCTTGCCCAACCGTGAAGCGGTAAGACGACTGTTTTTAACCCCCAGCCCCCTCTATACCGTGAAAAGATGGATAGTGTTCGACGAGGCGGAAGGAGCCATTGCTTCTGCTTCATTATCCTACGATACGGAGTTATCCCCGGATTACGAGAGCGATAAACATATCTGCCAGATTTACATTTCGGTCGTTTCTGCTTATCGGAGGAAGAAGATCGCAACGTATTTGCTGAAGCACATGATCAAGACAGCAAGCTCTATGGGGAAGTATACTATCAGAGCAGATGTGGACAATTCCACGGGGCTGGATTTCTGCAAATATCTTCGAGGCGAGTTGATCCATCAAGAAGTTCAGCACAGGCTCTATATGGAAGACGTCGATTGGCAGCTGGCGGATAAGTGGCTCGAGAAGGGAAGGACAAAATCTCGGAGCACAAAAATCGAGCTTTTCCAAGAATGTCCTGAGAGCGACATCGATGAATTTAGCAGAATTTATACGGAAATCATCAACCAGCGCCCCATCGGCGATTTGGAGCAGGAGCTTATCACAACACCGGAGTCGCGAAGAATAGAGGAACGTAACCTGAAGAGAAGAGGAATCGAGTGGTATACGATGATCAGTCGCGAGCATGACGATCAAATCAGCGGACTGACGGATATCATGTACAACCCGGAGGAGCCGTACAGGATTCATCAATACTTCACAGGTGTTTTGGGCAAATACCGTAGAAAGGGATTGGCCAAGCGCCTCAAGGCCGAAATGCTTATGGTTATAAAGGAAAAATATCCGGATGTTGAATATATTACGACCACTACAGCAAAAGAGAACATCCCCATGCGGGCGATTAATAAACAATTGGGTTTTCTGCCCCAAAAAACCTGCTTCATGTTTCGATGGAACCTGCGGGATTTGGGCCGACAGGTGGATGAGATTCTCTCTGGCTTGGATTATTCATAGAAAAGCGGGATAGGTTTTCCCTCTAAGCAAGTCGTCCCTCCATCGGCGGCAATCTCGCTTTCGGACGGGCTATCTCCTTAATGAGAAAACCGAAAAAGGGTTATCGAAAGGATTTCCCCTTGTAATGTGGAATTGGAGCTTTTTCAGGTCCATGACGATTGAGGTAATTGTCATTGAAGTGTCGTCCGTAAGCAAGGGATGAGAGAAGCGTTTGCGACAAATCGGATACTTTCCATTTCCGCTATCTTTCAGGATATCCTTCATCGACGTTACAGAAGTATCATCGAGCCGGCTCAATAATTCTCTCGCTCGATTGTACCGGCCCAACGTGTTGGGAAACAACATGAGGTCATAATCGATTTTTGTCAGGAAGTGATTCGTGTGGACAAACAGATCTTCAACCGGAATGGAAAAGAATTCATCCCCGGCGAGCTCAATGTCTACGCTCTCTCCATTCCTATCCGAGATCAAGATGTTGCCGATTTTTCCCATTAAATGAGACGTAATCAGAGATTGGGCCTCATTCAGGCTTTTACTATCGAGGATCGTCCTCAGTAAGGCATGTAGCGGAACTCCATACGGTTGGTAGTTTTCGATGGTCATGAAGTTCAGACAGACACCGATACCGCAGTGATTCATTCCTATTTTGCCGATTATGCCGGGCTCGGTCATGGTCAGGATCCTGTGGCCATCTTCTTTTTCAATATCCAAAATGACCGCCAGCTCCTCCATTTCATTATCCCAGTCCCAGTTCTGGCCGATCAGGCCCTTTTTTCTGAAAGCCAGGGTGGTACATTCCATCGGGTTGAGGTTCAACAACTCTGTTCGACCATTTAACGCGTAGATCCAGAGAGGATCGAGCTCTGCGGCTCGGGCCAGTGCTTCGATTTCTAAATAGAGATCCTCCCGGAATGTCTTCGTGGATTTTCGAAACTGGCTTGCAAATCTTAGGATCTGCTCTTCAGGCTGAAGGAATTGCTTTTTGTAGAATTCGACCGTCCTGTGAACTCTTTCCTTTAGAATAGCTCCCTGCTGCCGGCCGCGATCCTCCGCTGAGCCTTGGATTTTGATAACAGGAAAATATTTGTCCATATTCTTAGGTCACTTTTTAGATCGCATCACTCCCATTTTGGCTTGTGGAATGAAAGATCTTAAAATTGCGTCAGGACATATTCAAGGCCTTTTTTGGTTACGCGATAGAAGTTTATTTAGGAGGGGGATATAGGAGATTTCGGCTTGCCTGTCAATGGGAAAAGCATCCAGGACTTTCCCCAGAAATTCAGGTACTAAATAAAGGGAACTGGCTGAGATTGGGGAGAGACATTGCATTGACCCCCCGTATCCCCTTTCCGGCTTTGGAGAGCACCTCTTTGATCCCATCAGCAAGGGCATAGTAAAGGAAGTCGGGGATTCCGAAGATACGCTTGGCCGCCTTCAGGACATGGAGGGCAAGGATTTCGAGTTTAGCCCTCGTGCCCACGCAGACGGCCGCAAAAAAGGATGCAGCCAGTACCAACTGAGCTATAGCCTGGAGCCGTGCCGTATATCGACGGCCCCGCATGCAACTTAACGTGATGCTCACCCGCAAGGGATGGTATGCCTCGGCGCGCTATTCCTTGTCGGGCGGTGCAAGTGTTTCGGAGTCTTTCAAGGATTCCAAGGCCTCTGCATCGGCCAGATCCCTGGTTCTTCCAGACGCTCTCTTGTTGCGAATAAGGTCGTCGAGGCAGGGGATGCGCACCTCTATTCCTTCGATATCTATGGAGATTGACCGTTTGAAGGTTTCTTCAAACTGTAGCCCCGATGCAGCAGTGATGATATCGATTCGTCTTGGCGCAACGCCGATTTGGAAGACTGTGCCATTCGTTTGAAAATCCTGCCTTGTCAGATTCTCCAGTGGGGCGCCGAAACGTTTCAATGCCCGAAGAACAGCATCCGCATTGTCCGGCGAGGGCATTACCCAGATGTCAATGTCCATCGTCGCACGGGGATAGCCGTGGGCGGCCATGGCATATGCACCCACAAGAAGAAACTTAGCCTTCTCGTCGGCCAAGGCTTGTAACATTTCTTTGTAATCTTCGTTCAGCATCGTAGCATTTGCTGAAAGACACAACCTCATGAGTAAGCGGCCAAACCAAACTGAGGCGGTAGGCGGGTGAACCAGGAACATAGTGGTTGTTCCTGCGGTCCAACATTCGGTATTTAGCTGTATACTTCCTATTGTTCATTTTTTCATAGTACCCTTTCATTCCAGGCATATCAACTGTATTGTTGACTCCGGACGTCTCGCATAAGGCGCGCTCGCTAGCGCGTCGCCCTTGATGCGATTGTGTACGCCCGGCATGTCGAAGATCCCGAGTTTATCGGAGGGCGTGACCCGAAAGGCCCTGCTGCAAGGCCAGCATTGGTGACTGCTCCGATACCGGGAGTAGGAACTCGCTGTCAGTGACGGCGTGTGAAGTGCATGCGATATGAAACCATGAACACCGTACCCCAAGCGAGAAGTCTGCAAGGCTGTTCACGAGGGGAACCCCGGCGAAGACTGGAATTCCAAAACCCGCCCCTTCTCTGGCAGCAGCGAACAACAAGTCGTTTATCTTCACAAGAATTCTGTCGTCGCTAGGATGGATTACCTTCGGACGCCTTGCGTATCTGACTTCTTTTTCAGCACTTTTAATCCATAGGGACAGACTGCCGA
>CAZJXD010000044.1:0-35566 GCA_964549945.1 uncultured Desulfobacteraceae bacterium
CTTTTCCCAACCCTCAATTATCTTTTTCAAATCTTTTTCCATTCTCTCCTCCTTTTCTTTTTTGCAAGTCTTATTAAAAACAAACACAAATTAGGTTGACTGGTGGTAACTTTGAGTAAATCAAAAGCCCCTCATTAAAGTATTCGGTAAATATGTGACTAGCTGAGGAACAAAAATAAACAGGATTAAAGCGCTTAGCATCGCGATAAGAAAAGGGATAACGGTTTTGGTATAATCTCCTATCGATACATCTCCGATGCTGCAAGTCACAAACATTGCCATCCCCACCGGAGGAGTCATGAGGGCTATAAGGAGATTAAAGCACATCACCACTCCAAAATGTATTGGGTCAATCCCAAAATTCCCAGCGATCTGGAGCATTAAAGGTCCTAAAAGAAGCAAAATGCAATTGGCTTCCATTACACATCCCAAGATAAATAGGATTGAATTGAGCAAAATCATCACCGACCACGGCTTATCAACGAGCGGTGTTATAAGGTTCAGCAAAAGGGCTGGTATGTGTTCTCTTGCGAAAACCCAACCCAGCAGAGAGGCAAATCCAAAGATGAACATAATCCGAGCGGTTAGGAGAATTGATCTCTGGAAAACGAGTAGTAATGTTTTAAAGGTAAGTTCTTTATAGATAAAAAACCCTACAATTAATCCGTACGCTGTCCCAACTACTCCTGCCTCAGTGGGAGTAAATATCCCAACCACCATTCCTCCTACCACAACGACAGGCATCAGCAGAGCAAGTATGGAATCTTTTGTTGATTTTATTAGAGCCCTCAAATCAAACGCCTCTTTTTCAATATGTGTATACCTTTTGGCCTGAATATACACAGCCACCATTAAGAAAATCCCCACCACAAAACCAGGGATAGCCCCACCAAGAAAGAGGCGCCCAATTGAAATCTCTGCTATTGAACCGAGGATAACGAAGATGATGCTCGGGGGAATCAAAGGGCCTATGGTACATGCTCCTGAAACTAAAGCGGCTGCAAACGGAGCCGGATAACCTGCCTTCTTTAGAGATGGTATTAGAATTGTCCCGGTAGCTGCTGAATCAGCAACAGCCGAACCTGAAACTCCAGCCATGATCATATTTACCACCACCACGACGTGTCCCAGACCACCGGTCATAAAGCCCACCAAACTCTTAGCAAAATCTACCAATCGCTTTGTAATCCCCCCCAAATTCATCAATTCGCCTGCTAATATGAAGAAAGGGACCGCAGATAAAGTGAATGATTCACAACCCGCTACGATTCTTTGAACAATTATCATAAAGGGAATATCTCCCGCAGCAATCAAGATAACCATTACGGTTATACCCAGCCCAATAGCTATTGGAATACCAGCCAGTGCCATAAAAAGGAATATAAGCATCATTATCCCTATGAATACAAGTGGTGAAAAACCAAGTATATCCATTTCTTATTCTCCTTTGATAAAGTGGAACAACTGTGAAATTAGATGGACAGAAATTATAATTCCACTTACCGGCACTGACAGATACCAGAGGCCGTGAGAAATCTCCAAGGCCGCAGAAAATGTCCGAGATGTAAGCTTCACGAACTCAAAGCCTTCTTTAATAAATATGAACACTAATATGAATGAAAAAATGAGCGTGATAAATTCAATTGCCCGCTTGTAACTGGGTGGAGCGTAGTTCAAAATGAAATCTACTAGGATATGATTTTTTCTTTTAAATACCAAACTGACCCCTATAAAAATGAGCCATACCAATAAAAGTGAACCAAGCTCCTCGGGCCAAGATAAAGCATTGTTAAAAACATAACGGCAAATGACCTGAGTGAATGTAGTTACCACAAGAACCCCTAAGATTAAGTGGCAAAACCATTCCACTATATAATCCAGCTTGTCGCTTATATATCCGAGTATGTTCACTTTTTACCTCTTTATAAATTTTCTCCCCTTTTATTCCTAGCAATCCTTGCCATGTATTATTCTCTGAGTTTGATCACATGCCGATAAAAAGAGGATATGCCATTAACAGAGAGCCTTATTTATTAATGACATATCCCCATTACTTATCTAAATCGAAACGGACCATTGTTGATGGAACCGCAAAAAGTCCTCTAATCGTCATGCCAGACTTGATCCGGCATCCAAAACCTATTGAATTTACTGGCTTCCGGCTTCCGCCGGAATGACGGAAAAATTGAAATAATGACTTTTTGAGGGACCATCATTATTTGGTCTTTTCAATGATATCTACCAAACTTTGATATTCTTTGGCATACTTTCTAATAACTGGTTCGACTTTCTCGTAAAACAATGCCTTCTCTGAATCTGAAACCTCATTAAACTTCATTCCTTTTCCTTCACACAGTCGCTGGTAGTTCTTGTCATTATTTACTACTGTTTCTCGCTGTTCGGCATTGACTTCTTTGGCTGTATCCAGGCATATCTTCTTAATATCAGGGGGGAAACTGTCAAACAACTTTTTGCTCATGACCAAGGCAGTCGGTGCATACTGGTGATGGGTAAAGCTGGAATACTTTACAATTTCATAAAGTTTTAAATCCCACAGACCCCAAATCGCACAGTCAAAGGCATCTATGATACCCTGTTGCATTGCTGTATAAACCTCTGGCCAGGCCATTGGAGTAGGGCTTGCCCCCAACGCCCTGAACATTTCCACATTAACCGGTGCTGGTCTGACCCGAATCTTAACGCCTTTTAAATCATCCGGTGTATGAATTGGGCCTTTATTATTGTGTATATCTCTCCAGCCACTCTCTCCATAACCTAAAACGGTAAATCCTTGTTTCGCCATCAGTTTGTTCAATTCTTCTCCCAATTCTCCATCAAGACAATTCCAGGCATGCCTTCTATTTCTGAAAATAAAGTGAAGATCAATGACCTTATAAGCTGGCTCAAAAATGCTCATATAAGTTGTAACCGTAAGAGTTAAATCAAGAGTTCCCATTCTGATTGCTTCCATAATCTCTTTTGCATTGCCCACGCTCTTGCCCGGAAAGATCTCGAACTTGACTGCCCCATTTGTTCGTTCTTCAACAAGCTTAGCAAATTTTTTCAAATCTTTATCCCAAAGACTATCTGTTTTTGTATCTTGTGAAGCTCTTATCGGTTTTTCCAGTTGCCATCCCCACGAAACTTGTGCACCCAAAAGCATAGAAATAAAAATCGTTAAGAAAATAGTGGCTAGCCTTACATTCTTACTCCCTTTCATCTCCTCCTCCTTTTTTATTTTGATAATAAACCTAACACCGCCTCACCATGAAGGGGGCGTTATGGCCCATATTGCAAGAACTGGTTCCTGCCCTGGGTTCTTCCACGCATGCGGTAGATTTGAGGGGAAATAGATACTGTCACCTTCCTCCAGGACATAGGTCATATTATTGACGCTGAGCTCCAATCTCCCCTTTAGAGCAAGGCCGCATTCCTCGCCTTCGTGAGAATATTTCTCCTGGCCGCTTCCAGCGCCTGGCTTTATTTCCACGAGAATAAACTCGATCTTACTAGTAAAATCTGGTGTCAATAGGTGATAGATAATTTCATCTTTGGGGAGAACCAACTTCTTCCTTTCATTGGATTTCACTAGTTTAACTTTAGAGGAATCTTTTATGGGGGCTGGTGAAATATGTAACTCATCTTCAAAAAGACTGGACATTGTAACTCCAAGAGCCTCTGTAATTCTTTTTAGTGAATAAATAGAAGGCTTTGTTTTACCTCTCTCTACTTGACTCAAAAAACCATTCGATATTTCCGCTTTTTTACTGACATCAGAGAGCGTCATTGCCCTTTGGGCCCTTAGTTTCTTTAATTTATCACCTATATCTTCCATCTCATAACTTTTTTTAAGTTATATCTAAAAAAATATTATATGGATATACTATTTTTATATTATATCATTTTATTTGTCAATACTAAAATTTATTTCTATTTCATTGATAACCATAACCTGTGAAAATGATTAATTAAAAAATAGATCCGAACTTTCACTTTGAGATATTGTAGAAGTGCGGTGTAGGTCTCAAGTCGCCTCTCACTCCCAAATCATTGAGATTTCCGTCCCTTAACTTCCTCACAGTGCGGCCCATTGGTGCAGATGATCGCTGAGTGGGACATGCTCATGGCCGCGCACCACTATCCGGGCTTTCGATCCCTGGTGGGTGAGTCGATTCGCTATGTTGCCGAACTCTATGGACGCTGGGTGGCGTTGCCGGGTTGGTGTGCCGCAGCCTTAAGATGCCGACCACAAGATACCTAGATTGGATGGCCCCGGGTGATCATTGGCCTCGTATCGCCGCAGATGCGCTACCAGGGCCCAATAAAAAACCTGTGCCCTGGATAGAGCCTATGCCCTGTTTTATCCAAATTGCCCATTGAATTTTTATAGAGAAATGGCTATATTAAAAAGTTAAATCTAACTGAAGATATAAGTAAGGGAGTGATTGTATGTATGATGATGAAATGCCGCGAAGGTTCACCGGTGCGACGAAATACGTGCTGGACGAGGAGCTTGCGAAGATCGTGAATATCACCATGGCACTCGAGATGCCGCTGCTTTTAAAAGGAGAGCCGGGTACTGGGAAGACCATGCTGGCCCATGCGATCGCGGAGAACCTGGAGATGCCGCTGATCGTGCTGAACGTGAAATCCAGCATGAAGCTGATCGATACCCTGTATCAGTATGATACCCTGACGAGGCTCAACGACAGCAGGTTCGGTGATTCAAGCAGGGATGTGAGCAAGATCGAGGACTACATCAAGATGGGGAAGATCGGTCAGTCCTTTGTCTCGGATGAGAGGGTGGTGCTCTTGATCGATGAGATAGACAAGGCGGATACCGATTTTCAGGATGATATGCTCGATGTGCTTGATCAGATGGAGTTCGATATCCTCGAGATCGATAAGACGATCAAGGCCAAACAAAGGCCGGTGATAGTCATTACCTCCAACGCGAAGAAGGATCTCTCCGATCCCTTTCTGGGAAGATGCAATTTCCATCATATCGCCTTTCCCGAGCCAGATATGATGAGGGAGATCGTGCAGGTCCATTTTCCCGAAATCAGCCAGGAGCTGCTCGATGCGGCCGTGAAGACCTTCTACCGGCTCAGGGAATTCAAGGACGTGGAAAAGAAGCCCGCTACGAGGGAGCTCATCAACTGGATTAGGGCACTGAATGCCGACCCTGATTTCAGGGTGAAGGATTTGATAAAGGGAGACATCCCCTACTTAGGGGTGCTATTCAAGAAGAGCCCCGATTATGCGATAGCCCAGAGGGCCATCTCCAGATTCAGGTTGTAGACGGTGTTTGTCGAGTTTTTCTATACATTGCGGCAGGTAGGGGTACCGGTTACACCCACCTCATTCCTGAGGCTTCAGAAGGCCTTGAGCAAGGGCCTCATCAACTCCGTGGATGATTTCTATACCGCTGCCCGATCGATACTGGTGAAAAGCGAGCGCTACTTTGACCTCTTCGACCAGGTATTCGCCCATCATTTCAAGGGGGTTGAGCTCACCGATCCCACCGAATTCGAGCTGTCCGAGGCCGCCAAGGCCCTCCTAGAGGAGTGGTTAAGGGAGCCGCGGGCGCTCGCGGAGGCCCTGGGAATTGACGAGGAAGCCCTTTCCCGACTGCGCCCGGAGGAGCTGCTCGAGTATTTTCTCGAGAGGCTCAGGGAGCAGACCGAGGCACACCACGGCGGAAGCAAATGGATAGGCACAGGAGGCACCTCTCCCGTGGGTCATTCCGGATATCATCCCGGCGGCATGCGGGTTGGGGGGGTTTCGAGGAATAAATCGGCAGTCAAGGTGGCCATGGATAGAAGGTACCGGGATTACTCCAAGGAGGCCCCTCTTACCCGGCACCATATGGGGGAGGCCCTGAAGAGACTCAGGAACATGATACCGACCGGGCCAAGGGATCAGGTCAACATCGATGAGACCATCTACCAGACCATGAAGAACGCGGGGGAGATCGAGATCGTATTCGATAGGAGCCTGAAGGACAGGCTCAAGGTGATACTGGCGATTGATAACGGGGGCTGGTCAATGGACCCTTACATCGATATCGTGCAGAGCCTCTTCGATTACTCCAGGAGTCAGTTCAAGGACCTGAAGACCTTCTTCTTCCACAACACCATCTATGATTACCTCTGGGCCGATCCCCCACGGCGTTCAAAGCCATATAGGGTGGAGGAATTCGCCAGAAGGGATCCGGAGACCAGGTTCATTATCGTAGGCGATGCGAGCATGGCGCCCTATGAGCTCATGGCAACCGACGGCTCAATCCACATAGAGGAGAGGAGCGGCAGGCCGAGCATAGAGAGGCTTCAGTTCATCGCCACCACCTTTCGACACTGCGCCTGGCTTAACCCTAAATTAGAGATGGAGTGGCCCTACACGAGGACTGTTAATATCATACGCGAGATCTTTCCCATGTTCGAGATCACCCTGGACGGCCTGGACAAGATGGTGCAGCACCTGATGAGCAAGAACTGAAGCCCTGGAAACTGGAGACCTGAGACTTGATTTTTTAATGCTCATTATTAAAGATGTTTATCCTCCCATATCGTAACTATCTTCCAGTTTCTAGTTTCCAATTTCAATTATTACCGTTTCCCGAACGATTTCAGGGTCCGTAAATCTATCCAAGATGTCCCTGGCCGTGCTTGAAACGGAGTATAGTACCGCCCCTTCGATCCCCGACTGAAACCAATGCACCTTGCCTGGCTCTAGAGTGATTTGATCTCCCGGGTTCATGACAATCTCGTGTCTGGCGCTATAGTATGCTTCCTTTCCCTCCGGGATAAACCCCTCACGAATAGTTTCCTCGCCAGGCACATAGAAGAAGAGGGTCCCATCGATTACCCTGATAGTCTCTTCTTTTCCGGGATCATCCCCAACCGGAGGGTGCCAATGTTCTGGCATGGTCTGCTTAGGCAATAGAGCTATTACCTTGAAAGCCACTCTGTCCGTCTCAAGGAAGGTAAGAATCTGCGCACCTTCTTTTTCCAGATGGCTCAGCCCGAAGTCGGCGGCAGCTATCTTTTTCACCTCCTCATCGGTCACCACTAGGCCCGCGGTTTTGAGCATCTGGGCCGTCTTTTTTTGGGCATCTTCAAGTTCTTTCCGCGTGATCATCTCCAGACCTCCCTGATAAAGGCTTTTTCCCTCGAGATAGTATCGCGATACGTGAAGAATAATCTATTCTTTGAGAGTATGTTTTACAATCGATCTCTCAGAATCGCGTGAGAATTATTTTCTTGACAATGTGATTGGGTAAATTTAATTTTGAATACAAAATACAAAATTCAAAGTCAATATTTTTATATTCACAAAAACGCAGCAAATAACTCATAGGTTGAAGAGGATGATGGATTTAAAAACCAGACTATTCGGCACAATGCCTGGAGGGGATGAGATTACAAGATTCACGGTGTCCAATGATAGCGGCATTATGGCGTCCTTCATCAATTTCGGGGCAATCCTGTCATCACTCAAGGTCCCGGATAGGAACGGTGAGACTGAAGAAGTGACCCTGGGGTTCAATACACTTGAGGAGTACATCTCGGATGTATGGTTCTTTGGGTCCACCATTGGAAGGTACGCAAACAGAATAGAGAAAGGCGAGTTTACCTTAGATGATGTCGTATACAGGCTCGCCCGGAATAGCCCTCCCAGCCATTTACATGGGGGAAATAAGGGTTTCAATAAGGTCGTGTGGAAACCTTACACCGATGCAAAAGAGGATGCCATCGGAGTCGTGTTCTCCTACCTGAGCGCGGATGGCGAGGAAGGCTACCCAGGAAACCTCTCCGTGGAGGTCACCTATACCCTAAACAACAAGAATGAGTTAATCATAGAGTACCGAGCCGAGACCGACAAGGCCACCCCTATCAACCTCACTAACCACACCTACTGGAACCTCAAGGGAATTGGTGCCGGAACCGCATTAGATCATGAGTTGACCTTACATGCAGATCATTACATCCCCATCGACGATGACCGCATTCCCACAGGGGAGATCAAAAGCGTCTTTGCTACGCCGATGGATTTTACCCATCCAACCAGGATAGGCCCCCGAATAGACCAGATCGAGGGAGGGGGGTACAATCACACATACGTGATAAATAAAGAAGGGGGTTCCTTGGGCTTGGCTGCGAGAGTTCGTGAACCCAAGAGCGGGAGGATCATGGAGGTACACACCACGGAACCGGGTATCCATCTTTATTCAGGGCATTTTCTGGATAACTACAAAGGGGCAGGAGGGGTGATATTCAATCGATGCGACGGGATCTGCCTGGAAGCCCAGCATTATCCAAACTCAGTGAACCGACCTGAGTTTCCCTCAACGATCCTCAGGCCGGGGGAGCTTTACAGACAAACCACTATTCACCGATTTTTAGCCGAGTAATGATCTCAGTTTACTAAATAACTGGGCTATAGGTACCGGTCGGTTTGAAATACACACATCTATTTTTACCTTGACAATGTGTTGAGGGCAAATGTATGTTGGATTTTGAATTCAAAATTTAATATTCAATACGTCAGGCTTGTTCAAAAGAAACAACGAGTAAGCTCCTTAACAAGAAAGATTTATGTCCCTTTAATTACTATGCAGACCGCCAAACGTCATGGAGCGGGCGAATAGTATCAAAGCGTTTTCTTGAAACCAGATTAAAAATTAAGGAGGAAAAATGGAAATCAGGCAGGCGATCATCACGGGATTCATGGGAAAACTGAGGGACCGCTTCTGTGAGTACCATGAAGACAGGACACCATTAGGGAAAATTGCCGCGATTGCGCAGGTCAAGGGGGCGAAGGGCGTGGAGGTAGTGTACCCCTATGACCTGGAGGACCTCGGTGGGGTAAAGGAGGCCCTTAAGAAACATGAGCTCGGAGTTGCGGCGGTCAACGTCAACATAAAGGCAGAGCCGGAATTCGTGAGCGGATCCTCAAGCGTTATCTCGAAGCAGCTTCGAGACAAGGCCATTCAATTCATATGCGGCGCAATGGATGCCGCGGGAGAGCTCGGCGCTGACAAGGTGACATGCTGCCCTTTGAGCGATGGATACGATTACCTCTTTCAGGTGAACTACCAGGAAGCGTGGAACAATATGGTATCCACCTTTAAGGAGGGTGCCAGTCACCGAAAGGACATCCGGCTATTTCTCGAATACAAGGCATCGGAGCCACGGGTACAGTGTTTCCTGGACACAGCGGCCAAGACCTTGTGCATGATCCGTGACATCGATGAGCCCAATCTAGGTATGACCATCGACGTGGGCCATGCCCTCCTGGTGGGCGAAACGCCGGCGGAATCGCTGTGTTTGGCCCACTCGAGCGAGATCCCCTACTACATCCATGTCAACGATAACAATAGAAGGTGGGATTGGGATCTCATCCCCGGAACAAGAAACTTCTGGGACTACCTAGAGCTGTTCTTCTACCTGAAGGAATTTAATTACGAGGGCTGGGTTACCTCCGATATGAGCCCAATGCGGGTAGATCCAATTGGGGCCTTCGAACGGACGATCGCCATCACAGAGAAGGTGATAGAGATCATAAATCGCCTGGACTCCCAAAAAATCCTCTCCATGATGGGAGAAGGTCAAATGTTGGAGACCTTGCAATATCTGGAAGATAACGTGTTGCGATAGGCTTTCTTGGTAGTAACCGATCGTCCAGGTGCAAAAAACAGGGCTGCGGCCACATTTCAAGGAAAGGGGGTGGTGAAGCAAGCAAGTCGATTACAACTGGGTACATGGTGCGAGGATTAGTTGTCATTTTTTCGAACAATAAAGAGGAGGACAAAATGAAAAGGGCTCTCACAATTATCTTGGGTTTGGCCTTGGTTCTGTCATTTACAGGCGTGTATGCCGCTGATTGGCCCACACGAACGATAAATATCATCGTATACTCGGCAGCAGGTGGGGCCACTGATTTGAGCAACAGGGCCATAGCCGAGGGACTCAAGGGACCCCTCGGCGTTGATGTCGTCGTATCGAACATGCCGGGCGCCATGGGCGGAACGGCGGTGAATTACGTGTGGAACGCGAAACACGACGGCTACACCTTTGCCGGGGTGTCCGAGGGTTATCTTGCGCAGTGCGTCCTCGGAATCCACCCCACCACGGCGAGAGACTGGGAGTGGTTCATGGTGGGAGGAACGCCCGGACTCATCTCAGTGAAGGCCGGTTCACACTATAAGGATTTCCAGCAGCTCTACGATGACGTGAAAAGCAGGCCAGGGCAGATAACCATCGCGACGTCAATCCCGGGATGTATCTGGCACATACAGTGGCTAACCGCTAAGACCTATGGTGGCTTTGACCTTAAATTCGTCCCCTATAAGGGGAGCTTCCCGTCTCAGACCGCGTGCATGTCGGGCGAAATAGACGTGGTGTGGACAGGACTCGGCGAGCAGTCGGAGTTCGTCAAGGGTAGAAAGCTTCAGCCCCTTGCCGTCTACGATACCAAACCGCTGGAGTTTGCGGGATTGACAATTCCCCCGATCACCAAGTATATACCTGAGCTGGAGAAGGTGATGCCCATCAAGCAGTTCGTGGGCTTCGCGCTTCCATCCGATACGCCGAGGAGCATCCTGGATAAGGTCACGGATGCCTTTAAGGTGGCGATGAAGAGTAAGGCGGTCGAGGATTACGGAGAGATGAAATACTCGGAGCTCTACGGGTATTACGGAGAGAAGGCCAAAACAGTGGCAATAAATCAGCAGAAGGTATTTACCTGGTTGCTCTATGACGCGGGGATCGCCAAAAAATCCCCGGCGGAATTTGGCATACCCAGGCCCTAGTGAATCTACCCCCGCCCAAAGGGGCGGGGGTATTTAATCTAAGCCGTCCCCTTTTCCGTGTCGCCGGACATAGAGTCTTGACACGACTGTTTTGACATCATTCTTAAGGCCAATTCTATCACTCATTCGACGGGAGGGGCGATTTTACCCGTTTTTAAACCTCAAAAACAATAAAAAGGATAACTCATGGAGGACAAGAGGAATTTAAGGAGAAATGACCAGATCGCTTCCTTAATCCTGTTGATCATGGGTATCTTCGTGCTGGGCGATAGCATCAAGATGACCTTCTTCGTAGAGGTCCCCGCAATCGAAGAGGCAGGGTGGTTTGTCGCCCCCGGTTTCTTTCCCCTTCTCTTAGGGGTTGGCCTTGTAATTATGTCATCGATCATGCTGTCAATCTCGTTACGGGAAGGTGGGAGGGGAGCGTTTCCTGGTTGGGAGAAGATAAGAAGCTTCTTCAAATCCAAGGATGAGGTTATCATGGTATCCGAGATGGCACTGCTATTTTTCTACACCTTTTTCCTCATCCGGTATATCCACTTCGCCATCGCGAGTTTTATCTACCTCCTTCTCGCCATGTGGATTGTGAGGGCTACCTCCTGGTATAAGATACTGATCATCTCAGGGGGAGTATCTATCGCGGTCGCCTATCTATTCGGGAATCTCTTCAAGATACCGTTACCATGATGAAAGGAGGATGAGCAATGGAAGCCTTTTGGTTGAGCTTTGTTCACCTCGTCACGAGCCCTATGGTTATACTCGTAATGCTAGGCTCCATTACGGTGGGGATTATAGTAGGTGCCCTTCCAGGCCTGACCGCCACCATGTCCATAGCTATTTTAGTGGGGCTCACCTATGGTCTATCCCGAGAGTTATGTTTTACGGTCATCATGGGCGTGTATGTGGGAGCCATCTATGGAGGCTCGATCACCGCTATCCTTCTCAATATCCCTGGAACTGGGTCTGCTGCCGCCACTGCCCTTGATGGTTATCCATTGGGAGTCCAGGGCAGGGCGAGTTATGCAATCGGTATGACCCGAACGGCCTCCGTTCTCGGTACCCTGTTTGGGCTCGTCATGCTGCTCACCATCGCGCCATTGCTCGCGAAGATTGCACTGCTCTTCACCTCTGTAGAGTTGGCACTGCTTGCCCTGTTCGGGGTTCTCGTCTCGGGATTCGTCGCGGCCGAGGATATCAAGATCAAGGGATGGATTGCGGCCTTCCTGGGGATGCTCGTTGCCTGTATAGGAATCGATGATCTCCACGGGTATTTCAGGTTCACATTTGGCATTCAGATGTTAATGGCCGGTATCTCCTTTGTGCCCGTTATGATAGGGGTTTTCGGCATTCCACAGGTATTGGACAATATGAAGCTCGTCTTACCCCCTAGGATAAAACAGACTGGCAGCCTGCTGCCGAAGTGGAGGGATTTCGCACGGTTTATTCCCCTGTCTTTGAGATCTGGCCTCATAGGAACGGGTATTGGTATTATCCCCGGTGCGGGAGAGGACATCGGTGCATGGATGGCCTATTTTGCGGCGAAGGCCACGAGCAAGGAGAAGGAGAAATTCGGTAAGGGTTCTACCGAGGGTATCATTGCGGCTGAAACGGGCAATAACGCGGCGATTGGCGGGGCACTAATCCCACTCCTTACGCTCTCCATTCCAGGAAGCCCACCAGCCGCGGTTCTCCTTGGGGCGCTGTTGCTTCATGGCATAAGGCCCGGCCCGATGCTCATGTTTGAGTTCCCGGGGTTTCTTCAGGAAATGGGTGCAATTGTGCTCCTCGTGGCCATGCTGCTCTTCGTGTGCGGCCTCATTGTTGCCAAGTTCTTTATCAAGGCCCTCGATATTCCCCCGAAGATCTTGATGCCCATTGTCGCGGTTCTCTCGGTCATTGGCTCTTATGCCATCAATATCAGGATCTTCGACGTTCAAATCATGATCATCTTCGGAATCATCTATTTTTTCCTGTTTAAGCTGAGGTATCCCGTTGCTCCTTTCGTGTTAGGCGTCATCCTCGGGCCAATGATAGACGAGAACCTGAGAAGGGCATTCTGGGTTCACGGGGGGTTTATGCCCGTGTTAACCAGGCCCGTTGCCCTTGTTCTCTTCCTTGGGTTGCTCATCATGGGCGCTTCGCAGATTCGTTGGGTCAGGAATTTTATCCGAAAAAAGGTGCTTAGAAGATAATCGGGGATTTGGTATTGGAGGGGATTCAATGGGGACTTCGGCAAGAAGATGACTACATTTATCACAAGAAAAAAGGACACCCTTTATGGAAAAACTAGGCGCCACACATAGAAGCCTCGACAATATGATCTATGAGAGGCTTAAAGCGATGATCGTGGAGCGAAAGCTCATGCCCGGTGAGAAGATTTACCAGGATAAATTGGCCGATGAGTTGGGGGTGAGCAGAACTCCATTGGTGAATGCACTGAAGATGCTGGAGCGCGAGAAGCTGATTTCCGCTGTCCCTCGAAAGGGCTTCTATGTGCGTCTCTTCTCGAAACAGGAGATGGTGCATATCTTCGAGCTCCGAGAGGTCTTGGAGGGATTGGCAGCCAGGAGGGCTGCGGCTCACATCACCGATTCACAGATCGAGAGACTCAAGAGGTTCTTCAGCGGTTTTTCAGAACCGGAGGATTTCGCCAATTTGAGAAAATACAGGGAGGAGGATCGACGATTCCATAATTTTCTTCTCCATGTGGGGGGGGAAGACATTCTCTCGAGCATCCTCGAGACCTATAACATAATCACCTTTGCCTACCAGTTTCTCGAACAGGAGGGGTTGGTGCGGCCCCCGGCTGAGACCATCACGGAACATAAGGCTATTATTGGAGCTATCTGTAACAGGGATCCCCTAAATGCCGAGGAGTTGGCCCGTCTTCATTTGAAAAAAAGCATAGAGAAGATGAAAAGGGAGATCGAGGAGGAAAAGCAGCGGGAAAGTGCGAGCCCCAAGTAGATCGAGATTTATTTTCACCTACAACGTGGTCAGCCACGCGAACTACGCAAAAGCTTCAAACTCAGAAAAGGAGCAGAAATTATGGAGTATCGGCGTCTCGGAAGATCGGGGTTGAGGATATCGCCTCTGGTTTTGGGCACCATGAACTTCGGAAACCCCACCGAGAGGGGCGAGGCATTTCGAATCATCGATGCGGCGATCGAGGCCGGCATCAACCTCTTTGATTGTGCCGATATTTATGCGGAAGGGGAGAGCGAGAGGATTCTCGGCGAAGCACTCGCTCGAAACGGAAAGAGAAAGGATGTCTTCGTTACCTCAAAGGTCTTTATGAGATCAGGTCCGGGACCAAACGATCTCGGCAATTCAAAACATCATATTCTTGAGGGCTGTGAAAATAGCCTGAGGCGATTAAAGACCGATTACATCGACATCTACTTCCTTCACCGGACCGATTTCGATGTGCCTCAGGAGGAGTCCCTCGCTGCGCTGGACCTGCTGGTGAAGCAGGGGAAGGTGAGGTATATTGGCTGCTCAACGCATCCCCCCTGGAGGACCGTCGAGGCTATCTGGATCTCGGAGAAGTATCATTACACGAAGCTCATCTGTGAGCAGCCTCCCTATAATCTGTTGGATCGACGTATTGAGAGCGAAATCATCCCCATGTGTCAGGCCTATGACCTTGGAATCATCACCTGGTCGCCCCTTGCTCAGGGGGTCCTGGCGTGCAGGTATGACGATGCAACAAGCTTCCCAAAAGGCAGCAGGGGCACCCTTAAGGAGGTGTATGCGGAGCGCATTACACAGAGGGGAATTGAGGTGAGCTTAGAGTTGGCCAAGAGGGCAGAGGGGAAGGGCTGCACCGTGGCACAGCTCGCCGTCGCATGGATCTTAAATCGGTCTGGAATCACAGGAGCAATTATCGGGCCAAGGAATATGGAACAATTTGAAGACCTGTTGCCATCGGTTGATATCGAGCTCGATGAAACGGACATTGCTTTCTGTGACGCCTTGGTTCCCTCTGGATCGCATGTATCAGATCATTTTAATACCTCCTATTGGATGAAATAATGCTACCAGGAGATGTGAATCTGAAAAGACTATACGCACTTTGATGTCCAAGGCAAAAATGGATAAACCTATTCTAACCGGTACGGCACCCTGTGGCGGGCATGATCTCTTGATGAAGTAAACGAACGTATGAGTCCGGAAGCGCCTAGCCCTCTTTTCTGGATCGGCCAGGGCTGCGTGAATTCCGAGTGGAGAACGCTTTTTCAAACCTTATTGAGTTGCAAGGAAAGGAAGGACCGATATGGATGAATTGATTATATGTGCGGCGCCCTACCCAGGGGAAAAACAGGAGGAAAGATTTCCAGGAAAGATGGATGTCGCCCAGGAGGTAATCCGTTCCCACGATGCAGGTGCATCTATTGCACACCTTCATGTTCGAGATGAAGAGGGACTTCAAACCATAGACACCAGATGGTTTAAGCGGGACATTGAAAAAATACATGCTGCATGTCCGATAATTATCGAGGGTTCGACAGGGGGTGCCCCAGAGCACACCCTTGAGGAGCGATGCGTCTCTTTCACAATCCCGGGTGTTGAGATGGGTTCGCTCAATTTGGGCTCAATCAACATGTTCGGCGGTGTGTACCAAAATCCAATCTCCGACATGAGATTTTATGCACGGGAGCTCAAAGATCGGGATATCAAACCATTTTTATGCGTGTTCGACCTTTCCATGTTCCATAATGCGAAGCGGCTGGAGCAAGAAGGATACCTCGCGCCGCCCTATTTATATAACCTCGTCTTTGATATTCCGGATACCTTGCCATTCTCCATGAGGTCCTTTGAAATCTTCCTGGATCATCTCCCTGAAGACTCTTCTTGGTTTCTTACACGCCACCATGCCCGGGGATGGGAGGATTTTCGTGTAGCCCTTGAACGCGGAGGTCACGTGCGGGTTGGTTATGAGGATGGTCCTTTTCTCTCCTCAGGAAAACGTGCCTCCTCAAACGCTGAGCTCGTTGAAGAGGTTGCAGAAGCGGCCCACTCCCTTGGACGAAAGGTGGTGGGTCCAGAGAGGGCACGGGATATCCTGGGCATTACGCCATAAAAAAATTTATAGCCATCAGCTAGCTTGGAGAGGCAATGAGCAGTATGATCGATCTCGACCAATATACCCAGCCTGAGGGGATGGATTCCGATGACTACGTGGTCGCCACCTATCTGCTTCGATCCCGATACCAAGACATCCTAAAAAAGCTCGCCGCCATGGCTGTGGAGCAGACGACGGGAACGTGGATTAAGGTGCCCGGGGAAACTAGAGAACTGACTTCAAAACACCAAGGTAAGGTCCTAGGGGTCTGGGAGATTCCGGATAAAGAAAGGAAGCCCCTTCTTCCAGATAGTGAGCGCACGCATGTTTTTCAGATTGCCTATCCGGTGGAGAACATGGGGTCTCAAATTCCCATGCTCCTGACAACCGTGTTTGGAAATATTTCCATGATGGGCGATATAAAACTTCTGGATCTTGCCTTTCCCAAGACATTCGTCGAAGGACTTCCAGGCCCTCAGTTCGGTATTGATGGGCTTCGGCAAATGATTGGAGTGCCCGAGCGCCCGCTGCTCAGCAACATGATCAAACCGTCCACAGGGATCTCGCCCGAGGTAGGTGCAGAATTATTTTATCAAGCCGCCTTAGGAGGAACCGACATTGTGAAAGACGATGAAGTCCTAGGCGATACCGGTTTCTCCCCCGTACTGAAGCGCGTGGAGCTTTACCTGAAAATGGCGGAGATGGTACGCCGGGAAACAGGACACGAGGTTTTATATGCCGTAAACGTGACAGATGAGCCTGAGCGATGCCTGACTAAGGCGATCAAGGCAGTAGAAAATGGCGCAAACGCAATTATGGTCAACTATCTGCCAACCGGCATGGCAATCCTTTCCTCCCTCGCAAGGCATGAAAAGATCAGGGTCCCGATCCTCGCACATCTGGACTTCGGAGGTGCATTATATGCCAGTCCCTTTCATGGCATCAGTTCACATCTCATCTATGGAAAGCTCGCTCGTTTGGCTGGTGCTGACATGCTGACCATTCCCACACCCTATGCGAAATTTGACATTTCCCATGACAAATACATGAAGATGATCATCGGCCTGCGCCATCCCCTTTACGATAAGGCAAGAACCTGGCCGATCGCCGGGGGCGGAATAACGCAAGGAGATCTGCCGCGACTGTTTAATGATCTTGGAAATGACTTCATTGTTGGAGCGGGCGGTTCAATTCATGCCCACCCCATGGGTCCCACAGCAGGTGCACGCGCTTTCCGCCAGGGCATCGATCTGATCATGGCCCATCAAGGGCTTGAGGGGCCCCTCGATGAGTATCCTGAGCTCAAGTCCGCCTTAGATAAATGGGGAATGCATGGTCAGGAATAAACAAGGCCGCCTTCTGCTCTCCTTCTATGGTGATGATTTTACGGGTACAACCGCCACTGCCGAGGCATTGACCGTGAGCGGCGTTCCCACGGTCATATTCGTGGAACCACCGACACTTGCCTTTCTGAAGAAGCATTTCCCAAAAGTCCAGGCAGTTGGGATTGCGGGCATCTCCCGTTCATTGCCCGCGAAGGGGATGGAGGAGATCCTCGTACCCGTATTCACAAAGATGAGGCGTTACGGCGCCCCACTATTTCTCTATAAGGTCTGCTCGACGTTCGACTCCTCCCCGCATACCGGTAGCATAGGGAAGGCCGTGGAAATCGGCAGGGACATATTCTCCTCGAAAATTGTACCCATACTCCCCGCAGCACCCCGTTTCAGGAGGTTCACCCTTTTCGGACATCACTTTGCGGCCATGGGGTCCGAGGTGTTTCGGCTGGATCGCCACCCTTCCATGTCGGCCCATCCCGTTACTCCCATGAAAGAGTCGGATCTAAGGCAACACCTGGCAAAACAGACATCCCTCGAGTGCGGCCTCATTCCGGTCCTCACCATGAACAGAGGCACGCAGCTTATAAAGAGCCAGGTACAGGTCCTGGTGGCCAAGGACATCCCTCTGGTGTTATTCGACGCCCTGCTGGAGCTTCATGTGGACAGGGCCTGTTCCGTCATCTGGGATTATGTGGAGGACGGCAAAGCCCGTTTCTGCGTGGGATCCCAGGAAATGGGCTACGGGCTGGCCAGGGCATGGACGCATTTGGATTTGGTTTCTTCGGATGGGAAATCGGCCCCTGCAAGGCCTGGGCGAAAAGCGGGAAGAATTTTGGTCGTTTCGGGTAGCTGCGCTTCGGTTACGGGAAGGCAGATCGAATGGGCTGCTTCTCACGGGTTTGTCGAAATTGGCATGCACCCTGAGCGACTGTTTGAACCTGAAAGCAGTGAATCGGAGATGAAGCGCGTTGTTCAGGCTGCTGTCTTGGGCTTTCAGGAAGGCAAATCCGTGGTCATCCATTCCGCCAAAGGGGCACGTGATGAGCGCATTTTGAGGACCAAAGAGAAGATTGAAGGCCTGGGTTTGAGCGCACAAACACTCACTGAAAGACTGGGGCAGGCATTGGGAATAGTGACCAGCAGGGTTATCTCGGCATCAGGTGTTACCCGCCTGGTGCTTGTGGGAGGAGATACCTCGGGGAGGATCACCCCCGCATTGGGCATATGGGCACTCCAGGTAAGCAGACCCGTGGGCATTGCAGCACCTCTCTGCTACGCCTACTCCTCCCATTCCGAGATCTATGGATTGCAGATCGCACTTAAAGGCGGACAGGTGGGAGAAGATGACTATTTCGGTGAAGCCCATGATAAAAGGGTGCCTGATTTTGCTAGCGTGGCCTTGGGGAATGTTTCGATGAGGAAGAATTAAAGGGTATTCGGGTATGATGTTCGCTCAAGAGGTTTCCTCATATCAGAGATTGTTCGCCACATAGTGAGGATAGTAATGAACTCACGGGAAAGGGTACTCACCGCGCTTGATCATAAGATTCCGGACATGGTTCCCATTGATCTGGCTGCTACTACTGTCACGAGCATTAGCATTCCAGCCTACGGGAAGCTCAGGGAATATCTGGGGATGGAGCCGGACCCTGAGCCCAGGATTTCCCACATTCACCAGGGCACGATCTACCCTAAGGAGGACCTTTTTCAGCACTATAAGGTCGATTTCAGGATGGTCTTCATGAAAAAATCGCCCAGGGGCTTTGTGGCTAGGGAGATACCCGATGAGAGCTTCTACGACGAGTACGACATCCGGTGGAAAAGGGTCGCCCACGACTATGCCCCCGTTGAATACCCCTTGAAGGACAGGACTGTCGAGGATCTGGACAAGGCAACCTGGCCCGACCCCTATGATTCAGACCGAGTGACGGGTTTAAGAGAGGAGGCGAAAGAGCTCTTTGAGAGCACGGACTGCGCAGTGGTGGCTGACATCATGTGTCGGGGTCCTTTCGAGTTGGCCGTCAAATTGCGGGGGTACGAGAAGTTCTTATTGGATCTCGTTTTGGATACTAAATATGCTACGGCCCTGCTCGGCAAGATCACGGACACAGTCATCGGTTTGTGTGATATGTACTTGGACGCGATAGGTGATTACGTTCAAGTCGTGTGCCAGGGGGATGACGTGGGAATGCAGACCGGGTTATTCATATCTCCGGAGATGTATCGTCGCTTTATAAAACCCTGTCACAAGAGAATATATGAGTTTATTCACTCAAAGACAGAGGCGAAGGTGTTTATGCACTCCTGTGGCTCGATATACGATATCATACCCGATCTCATTGAAATCGGCGTGGAGGTTCTTAACCCATTACAGTATGGCGCGAACAAGATGGATCTTATGAAGTTGAAGCATGAGTTTGGCAGAGACCTCTGTTTTTGGGGCGGTGGGATTGATACCCAGCAGGTGCTGCCGCACGCGAGTTTGGAGGATATTGAGGAGGAGGTTCATCGCAACATAGAGATCATGGCCACCGATGGTGGCTATGTATTCGCCCTTACCCACAACATACAGCCCGATGTGCCTCCCCATAGCCTGGATAAGGCCTATAAAACCGCCCTTAGGTACAGAACATATCCCATTGAAAGCGTTTAAGATAGAGGTATTGGGGATGCCTGCCTATCTGCAAGAGATTAACTACTGGTTCCAGGTACTGGTATATATAAGTCCGTTGCGTTGATGAGGAAAGGTCAGATCCCAGAGACTTTAGGATATTCCGCCAGATAATTACATACCATAAATACTTCCTGCAATTCCGTCGGGTGATGATATTCTTAATCCATTAAGGCCCACTTTTTTCAAGCGAGACAACACTTAATAATCTCAATTCGCCATTCCTTAAAGTACTCAGTAACGCCCTTTCCATAAATCCAGCATCATAAAGCTCGTGATCGACGCCCTTGTCCAACAGGTGAGCAGATAAAAAAGTTTGTTGACATTTAAAAAACGAGATGATAGAAGTATCCAACATACAGCATACTGCATTCAGGATACAGGATTCATATGAGCTACAAGATAGAACATAAGCAATTAGAGGAGCTGGTGCATGAGAAAATCCGGGATATGATACTCGACCAAACACTCAAGCCCGGAGATAAGATAGTCCAATCGGAACTCGCGGAGTCGTTGGGAGTGAGCAGAACCCCTATCAGGAATGCATTGGCTCAATTAGCACAACAGCATCTGGTGGAGATCGGCCGAGCGGGGGCGACCTATGTAAGGAATTTCTCCAAGGAGGAGATGGTAGCGATATTTGAGATTCGTGAGGTACTAGAGGGACTTGCTTGCAGGAGAGCATCCACAGTGGTCAAAGATGATGACCTTGACCGTTTTCGGGGCATGTTTCAAAAGGCCATGGAATCTGGAGATGAAGTTGACAACCGAGCTTATCAGAAAGTTGACATGAAGTTCCATTCATTTCTTACTGAGGTGAGCGGGCTAAACCTTCTTAAGGATATCATCAAATCCTTCCATATCCTTTCTCGCAGTTTTATTCCCGGGCTCGTTAGACCTCCAAAAGAGACCTTTCAAGAACACATGGCAATGATTGATGCCCTTAGCAACCGTGAGCCCGATGTTGCGGAGGCCATCATGCGGGAACATCTTAAGAAGAGTACCGCCGTAATCAAGGGATTGAATGAGGACGAGCATTAGAGGTCAAGAAAATCAAACGTTGATAACCCTAACGTAAAAAGGAGTGTCTTCGATACTGGGGATATCTGTTGAAACGGCGAGGGCTTCCCCCGCTGCGTCGGTTTCCCAAACTGGCTCGACCTTTCACTATGAGATGGCCTTTGTACGAAGGGAGGTGAGAGAGGCACGAAGATGGATACATATGGTCACGTTTGTTGGCTAAGGCATGTTCTAGTCTTCAACGTCTTAAGGAGGAGCAATAAAATGAAAAAGATAGTTATTTTTACAGTCGCTTTAATATTGATTTTCGCGAGCGGTGGCTTCGCAGCCGAGAAATTTCCAAGAAGAAACATCACCGCCGTGGTCGTCTGGGGTGCCGGCGGCGGGACAGATACCTGCAACAGGATCATACACGCTGAAATGTCTAAAATTTTGGGCGTGAATGTGAACGTCATCAACAAAACCGGCGGCGTTGCAGGTTCGGTTGGTATGGCCTATGCCTATAAACAACCCCATGATGGCTACACACTGTGCGGCCTGTCCGAATCCAATGTCACCGCCGGTGTGCAGGGAGGCTGGGATAAAAAGTTTGATGTTTGGGATCCTTTTATCGTGGGTGGATCACCGGATGTTATCTCCGTTACCCCAAACACGCCGTACAAGTCCCTTAAAGAACTTATTGAAGACGCCAAGAAAAAGCCCAATTCAATCAAAGCGGCGGCCAGCGGTGCCGGTTCCATCCATCATCTGAACCTGCTGGCACTGGAAAAAGGCTCTGGGGCAGACTTCAATTTCATTCCCTACACAGGTTCGGCTCCCAGCCAGAACGCGGCCATGGCCGGCGAGGTTTCGGTGGTCGTCACCTCTCTGGCCGAGCAACAGCAACTGCTACGCGGCGGTAAATTAAGGGCCTTGGGCATGTTAATCCCCGATCCGTTCACGGTCGAAGGTTTGGGAACGATCCCGTCATCCTTCGATTCCTATCCCGGACTGTCTAGATACCTGCCCATTTCTCAGGCCATCGGATTCGCGGTCCCGGCCGACGCACCGGAAGAAGCCAAAGCGATCCTTAGGGACGCATTCAAAAAGGCAATAGCCACTGAAAAAGTGAAAAAATGGGCCAAGGATAATTACTATCTGCTCTCGGGCAAAACCGGTGCGGAGTCAAAAAAGGTATTTGACGCGCTCGAGTCGAACTTTGCCTGGACCCTGTGGGAACTGAAGGCCGCCACGGTTAACCCGGCTAAGCTGGGTATTCCGAAGCCGCAGTAATCTCTATCCGTTACAGAGGCAATGTACTGGTCCAATTGATGATCATTATCATTAGAGGGGTGCTGCTGGCACGCGGTGCGATCCTTACAGTGCGCACGATATAGCGGCAGAACCTCGGAGATCACGAAGTCGCCTGCAGCTATCAACAATGATGATGAAACAAGATACCCTATAAGGGCTCGTGAGGGGTGGGCATAGGTGAATGCCCATCCCTCATAACCCCGGGGGTTGCCCGATCGTATGGCATCCGATTATCTTTGAGGTGCATGCATCATGATGGACAAGGAGAAACTCAGGAAGGCCGATTTTTTTTCTGGCATCATTATCCTACTCTTTGGTGCCTGGATTGTCAGACAGGCCTTCAAGATGCCCATGAAAGACAGTTGGGGCGGTGTCCAAAACGTCTGGTTCGTCTCTCCTGCCCTGTTTCCCCTATTTGTGGGATTCGTGATAATGATTTTGGGGGCACTTCTGAGCAGGACGGCATGGAAGACGGTAGGTAGAGAAGAAATCGGCAAGGTCACGCGCTGGCTCTTGAGCAAGGGTAACCTGGAATTCCTGATCAGTGCACCGACGCTTCGCTACTATGCTATTGTTACACTATTCCTCTCCTTTATTTACCTTAATGTTCCGAGAATCGATTTTTTCCTTGCAAGCTTTCTTTTCCTCTCTGTGTTCATCACCATGTTCTATTTCGATGATGACGGAATCCTGAAAAAGCTTTTCTTCTTCTACATGGTCGGCGTCGTCGTGTTCATCGTCTATTTTTCCACAGGAATCGATTCATTGATCGATAGGGTTGTTCCTTATGCCGGTGATTTATTGGCTCTCTGTTTCATCATGTCATACTGTTTCTATGCCTGGGTTCTGGTGTGCAACGATCCGAGCTTACGGAAAAAATACAGAAACGGCATGATCATTGCGTTGGCTACGCCGTTTATCGTGCTGCCGATCTTTAAATACTTTCTGTTGATACCCATGCCCTATGAAGGCCTCATCGTTTCATTTCTGGACAAGCTATGGTACCTCGATTTCTGATTTTTGCCGATGGAGGTAAAGGCATTCCATGTCCGTTATAGAAAGAATAGCTTTCTATTTTGAGACGGTCTTCCATCTCGCCTCAGAGCCGATGAATCTGGTGATCCTCTTCGGATCGGTTATCCTGGGCATCATATTCGGTGCTATGCCCGGTCTGACCTCAACCCTCGGCGTGGCCCTGTTGACTGCCATGACCTATGGTATGGGACCGGCCACGGCCATGGTCTGCCTGCTCGCCATCTATGTGGGCGGCACGTACGGGGGTTCCTATGCCTCCATTCTCATCAATATCCCTGGAACAGCTGCTTCCGCTGCGACGGCTCTGGACGGGTACCCCCTTGCCTGCAAGGGGGAAGGTGGCCGGGCGATCGGCTTGAGCACCACCTCATCCGCAATAGGGACGATGATCGGCATGCTCTTCCTGGTGAGTATTTCCCCTATTATCTCTTATTTCGCCCTCCAGTTTACATCCTTTGAATTCTTTATGCTCGCCTTTTTCGGAATTCTCATCAGCGGCACCTTGACCAGTCCGGATCTGGTGATTAAGGGTTGGATTGCCGGCTTTCTGGGGCTTTTCATGGCCTGCGTGGGCCGGGATCTATTGCAGTTTTATCCTAGATTTACGTTCGGGATTTCCGAACTTGACAGCGGTATTGAGGTGGTTCCCGTACTGATCGGAGCCTTCGGCATTCCTCAGATCATACAGGTGCTCAAGGATCGGCTCATAATCGGGAAGGCACAAAAATTTCAGAGAATTTTACCAGAATTCGGCACCATTATCAGAAATGTTCCCCATATCATCAGGTCCGCCCTTATCGGCGTGGGGATCGGATCTGTCCCCGGCATCGGGGAGGATATCGCGGCATGGGTCTCGTACGGCGCTGCCAAGAACACTTCCAAACACCCTGAACGGTTCGGGAAGGGAGAGTATATGGCTGTACTCTCTACGGAGACGGCCAATAACGCCTGCGTGGGCGGGGCCATGATTCCTTTGCTGAACCTGGGCATCCCGGGAAGCCCCCCGGCAGCAATGCTGCTGGGAGCCCTTATGCTTCATGGGGTCACTCCCGGTCCCATGATCACCTTTGAGCATCCCAATTTCATCATTGAGGTGGCAGCCATCCTCCTTCTCGCCTCTATGGCCATGTGGGTCGTTGGTATGTTGCTGGCCAGACAGGTTGTCAAGGTGCTGCGAATTCCGCCGCCTCTGTTCATGCCGATCATCGGGGTCTTATGTATTATCGGCTCCTATTCACTGGGAATAAACATATTCAATCTGTATCTCATGTTGCCGGTGGGGATCATCAGCTACTTTCTAACGGAAATGGGATACCCCATCGCTCCCCTGGTGATTGGAGTCATACTCGGCCCGATGGCCGATGAAAACCTTAGGAGAGCCTTGATGGTCTCACAGGGCAGTTTTCTGCCAGTTTTTACCCGACCTGTTTCTCTGATTCTCTTTCTCATCATTGTGTGGACGGTAGTCAGCCAGTTTCATTTCTTCAGGAGGTTTCGGCAGAAGATCGCAGATAGATTATCTAACCGAAAAGCAAGGAAAGGGGGAACCTGATATTATGCAATACAGGCGTCTCTGGAGATCGGGTACAAGGATATCGCCTCTGGTTTTGGGCACCATGAACTTCGGAAACCCCACCGAGAGGGGCGAGGCATTTCGAATCATCGATGCGGCGATCGAGGCCGGCATCAACCTCCTGGATTGTGCAAATAATTACGCGGAAGGGGAGAGCGAGAGGATTCTCGGCGAAGCACTCGCCAGGAATGGGAAAAGAAAGGAGGTCTTCGTCACCTCAAAGGTGTTCATGAGATCAGGTCTGGGACCAAACGATCTCGGCAATTCCAAACATCATATATTTGAGAGCTGTGAAAATAGCTTAAGGCGATTAACATCTACTTCCTTCACGGGACCGATTTCGAGGTGCCTCAGGAGGAATCCCTCTCTGCATTGGACCTGTTGGTGAACCAGGGGAAGGCGAGATATATTGCCTGTATCAAATCATTTTAATACATCGTTCTGGATGAATAAGTACGATGGAATCGCTAGGGTTCAGCGATGACAAGGCTGAAACAGCAGTAAACGCAGGACAAGGGAGCAGAAATGAACACACCTCAGACCCCTATGTCAATTGAAGAACTCAAGGCGATGGCCGTCACGATTCGATGTGACATCATCGAGATGATTGCCGCCGCCAATGCCGGTCACCCAGGCGGATCGCTCTCTTCGGCGGATATCGTTACCGCGCTCTACTTCCGGGTAATGCACATAGATCCGGAGAACCCAGATTGGCCGGATCGGGATCGCTTTATCCTCTCCAAGGGCCACGCATGTCCCGTCTGGTACGCGGCACTTGCAGAGCGCGGCTACTATGATAAAGCACATCTCGCCACTCTGCGCCAGCTCAACAGCATACTCCAGGGCCACCCGGACATGAACAAGACACCGGGCATCGACATGACCGCCGGCTCCCTCGGGCACGGTCTCTCCGCAGGGCTGGGCATGGCCCTCAGCGGCAAGATGAGAAAAAAGGATTACCATGTCTGGGTCATCATAGGCGATGGGGAGTCTCAGGAGGGCTCGATCTGGGAGGCGGCCATGGCAGCGGCGAAGTGGAAGCTGGACAATCTCACCGCTATCCTGGATCATAACAACCTCCAGAACGACGACTGCGTGGATACCGAGATGCCCATCGAGCCTGTGGCTGACAAGTGGCGGGCCTTTGGCTGGCACGTCGTGGAGATCGACGGCCACGACATGGAGGCGATCGTTGAGGCCCTGGAAGGGGCAAAGACCTTCAAGGGAATGCCTACCATCATCATCGCCCATACGATCAAGGGAAAGGGGGTATCATTTATGGAGAACGTAGTCGATTGGCATGGTAAGGCCCCCTGTAAAGAAGAGGCAATCCAGGCCTTGGAGGAGATCAGGAGGTGTGGCTGTGAGTGACGAGGAGAAATCACCCTATCATCACGTACGTTCAGAGATCATCGATCTTTTGACCTCCGAGGATCTATTTGCCAGGGCTGACCAACAGCCCACGCGTTACTCTTATGCGGAGGCCATCCTTGAGCTGGGGGAGAGAAACCCCCATGTCGTGGTGCTGGATGCCGACGTATCAAAATCAATCCGCACGCATGAATTCGCCAAGAAGTACCCGCAACGATCCTTTAATTTCGGCATCGCGGAGCAGAATATGATGGCCGCAGCGGCGGGCATGGCTACAACCGGGCTTATACCATACGCCAGCACCTACGCGGTATTTGCCAGCATGCGCGCCCTGGATCAGGTGCGAAACAGCATCCACTATCCCCGGTTGAACGTGAAGATCGCGGCGAGCCACGGCGGGATCACGCCGGGCCCCGATGGTGTGACTCACCAGGGGCAGGAGGATCTCTCCATCATGCGTGCCATCGCTCACTCCACCGTGATCGCGCCTGCCGATCCCCCCACGACAAAGCTCGCCGTGTGGGCGGCAGCGGAGTGGAAGGGGCCGGTGTATCTCAGCTTCACGCGAGATCCCGTGCCCGTCATCTTCGAGGTGGACTACCCCTTTGAGATCGGCAAGGCGATCACCGTTCGGGATGGGACCGATACCACCATTATCGCCATCAGGGACCTGGTGGTCCAGGCCCTGATAGCCGCCGAACGATTAGCGAGTAAGGGCCTGAGCGTGCGGGTGATCGATTGCCACACCCTCAAGCCCCTGGATGTGGAGGCGATCCTCGAGGCCGCTCGGGAAACGGGGGCGATCGTCACCGCGGAGAACAACATGTTCTACGGAGGCCTCGGCAGCGCGGTTGCCGAGGTGCTCGTGGAGCACTATCCCATACCCATGAAGCGCATCGGTATCCGCGATACCTTTGCCGAGTCCGGTCCGTATTTGGCTTTGCTCGATAAGTATGGCCTGTCATCGAGACACATCGCGAGTGCCGTGGAGGAAGTCCTGGAGCGCAAGACTTCATCGCGGTAGATAAAACTATGGCAAAACCTTCCATTGCCTGCTAACTTGTTTTCGCCGCAACCTAGATCATTCAGCAATTGCCCTCGCCGATTTCACATATGGCGCGAGCCTCTAACTGAAGCGCTTTCGAGGCATTGGTCACGTGGCCTGCGAGCGCCTGCGAGCAACAAATGGTATTAGATCGGAAACGCATCGCCAAGCATGATGTCTTTCGCAGGTTGCCTGAGGAATGGCCTGTTGATTTAAGGCCGCGGATTCGCAACCAGGTCAAGGCAAGCCGGAGTAAGGTGGCTGTTCTCGATGATGACCCCACTGGCACCCAGACGGTCCATGGTGTCCCCGTGTTGACCGAGTGGTCAGTAGAAGCGATTAGGGAGGAGCTCTCAGATGAATCCTCTGTTTTTTATGTGCTCACCAACTCCCGAAGTTTGGCGCTCGCCCAGGCACAGTCTCTGAATGCGGAAATCGGCCGTAATCTAGTGGATGCCTCACGGCATACGAATCGCGAGTTCGTAGTGGTGAGCCGTGGCGATTCGACCCTGCGCGGGCATTTTCCCGGTGAGGTTGAGGCACTGGCCAATGCGCTTGGGCAGGCCTTCGATGGTTGGATTATCAATCCTTTTTTCCTGGAAGGAGGCCGGTACACTATCGGCGATATTCACTACGTCGATGAAGAGGGGTGGCTTGTGCCCGCAGCGGAAACGGAGTTTGCCAGCGATAGCGCATTTGGCTATCGTTCATCCAACCTGCGCCGCTGGGTGGAGGAGAAGACCAATGGTCGTATCTCCACTGAGGATGTGATCTCCCTGTCCATTGAAGATATTCGTTGCGGCGGACCTGAGCAGGTAACGAAGCGTCTTGTGGAACTCACAAATGGAGGCATCTGTGTGGTAAATGCGGCAAGTTATCGTGACCTTGAGGTTTTCGTGGTAGGTCTTTTGGAGGCAGAGGCTCGGGGAAAACGATTTCTATACCGCACGGCTGCCTCGTTCGTGCAGGTGCGCGCTGGCTTAAGTCCGCGGCCGTTGCTCACCCGGTCGGATCTTGCAATGTCCGAATCCGGGGGCGGGCTCATTATCGTAGGCTCGTATGTTCCAAGGACAACAAGCCAGGTCACCGCCCTCTTGGCCATGCGGGATATAAGCGGCAGGGAGATAAGCGTTGAGGGCCTCTTAGATGTCAGCAGCCGACAGGACGAGATTGCACGCGTGGCGCAATTCGTAAACACGACACTCCAGGGCGATGGTGATGTGGTCATCTATACGAGCCGAGAGTACATCACCAACGAGGACCCTGAAGAAAGCCTTGGAATCGGGAATCGAATCTCCGAGGGGATCATTTCCATTCTGCGCTTGATCTCCACACGACCGCGCTACCTTGTCGCGAAGGGGGGCATTACCGCTAGCGACGTGGCCACCAGGGGGTTAAGCGTCAAGCGGGCAATGGTACCCGGCCAAATCCTTCCCGGAGTCCCGGTGTGGCAGTTGGGGCCGGAGAGCCGTTATCCTGGCATGCCCTACATCGTGTTCCCTGGAAATGTCGGTGGTTCAGAAGCGTTGGCGGAGGTGGTGAGGATCCTAAAGCCCGCAAAGGAGGGGTGATTCCATGCTTTCTCCTACGATTTCCCTCTTACGAGCAGCCACTGATGGTGCCTATGCGCTGGGTGCCTTTAATGTCTATAATCTTGAGGGCGTGCGAGCGGTGCTCGCAGCTGCCGAAACGAACAGGAGCCCCGCCATACTCCAGATCCTCCCGAGTGCGCTTAAAGGGAGCGGCACACCGCTCATCTCTCTTTGCCTCATGGCAGCGCAGGAGGCCTCTGTCCCGATATCAGTACATCTCGATCACAGTCGTTCCAGGACTGAGATTCAGGAGGCCCTCAGAGCGGGGCTCACCTCCATTATGGCGGATGGCTCACACATGCCATACGACGAGAACATTGCCTTTACACGCGAAATGGTTACCCTGGTTCATAAACACGGGGGCACGGTCGAGGCAGAGCTCGGCAGGCTCACCGGAACGGAAGATGATGTAACGGTGCCGGAATACGAGGCAAGGCTCACCGATCCCGGCCAGGCACGCGGTTTTATCTCTGAAACGGGGGCAGATGCCTTGGCTATCTGTATCGGAAATGTCCACGGCCATTATCGCGGATCACCACGCCTTGATTTTGATCGGCTCGCTGCCATTCGAGACGCGGTATCTGTACCATTGGTGCTCCACGGCGCTTCCGGCCTCGGGCAATCCCTGGTGCGGCGTTCAATCGAGCTGGGCATCTGCAAACTCAACGTGAACACAGAACTTCGCGAGGCCTATCTGGATGCGCTGAGGGAGGGTTTGAGATCGCCTGGGACGGAGCTTCCGGATTTGATTGATCAGGCCATCGAAGCTATGAAGGAGGTGGTTTCCGCCAAGCTTCAACTCTTCTTCTCCGTTGGTAAGGCTTGAGGAGGACAGGATATAAATTTTTGCTATTCAAAAACATACTGAGATGAGGCCCTTTCCCTCATAGATATAAGGCACTCGCATGGCAAAACTCATCTTCTCGCTATCGATTATCAGCTTTGGGCTGGCACTTGGCTATATCATACAGATTTTAGCCCAGAGAGGAACCATTCAACTCCCCATGAGCCTGGAGGAACTTCGGAAGCTCCTTCAGAAGATCGCGCTTTTGTTCTTTAACCCGATTGCCTTCTTGGGGGCAATATGGATCATAAAGATAGACAACCTGCGAATCGCCGCATTGCCGTTTATCGGCGCCTTCGCGCTCCTTCTCGGCGGTGTGCTCGCTCTCGCTGCGGCAAAGTTTTATAAACTCACACGAAAAGAAACAGGCTCTCTCTACACGTGCGGTTCGTTCACCAATATTGGGTCCATAGGGGGATTGGTCTGTTTTGTATTCCTAGGAGAGGCAGGCTTCGCACTGGTGCCCTTCTACAAGCTCTTTGAGGAGGTTGTGTACTATGCAATAGGGTTCCCCATCGCCAAATTTTACAGCACTGAGGCCATGGAAAGCGAAACCACCCTTTCTCGGCTTAAAAAGGTGTTTACCGATATCTTCGTGGTGGTAGCGCTGAGCACTATCTTGATAGGCGCTATCCTTAACTTCTCCGGGCTTGAGAGGCCGGGTTGCTATAGGACTATTAATTACATCTTCATTCCCTTCGCCACGGTGTTATTGCTGACATCTATTGGTCTTGCCATGAGGTTTAAAAGCGTAAAGAGTTACCTCAGGGAATGCGTTTCGGTTTCCCTGATCAAATTTATCCTTGTACCACTTTCCGTATGTACTGTAGCCTTACTCCTCGGCTACAGGGGGATAGAGGGCGGCTTGCCACTCAAGGTTGTGTTGATCCTTTCCTGCATGCCGGTGGCATTTACTGCACTTGTACCTCCGTCCATATACGACCTGGATCTCGATCTGTCGAATTCCTGTTGGCTGTGCACAACCACCTCGCTCATCGCGGTGTTGCCCCTGTTGCTCTATATTATCAGCTCAATTTGAATATGAGAGCATCAACCATTGAATAAGTATGATTGGGATGTAGACTTAGATAAGTTTTGAGAAACGCATTATTCTGTTTACCATGGCTGGCCCGTATCCTCAGAAAATTTCTAAATAGCATATTTTAGCAAATGACCCCGACGCTTCGCTTCAGGGTTATACATGGAAGAAACTATACTTTGAGCATGAAGACGTCTTTTTTTGCTGCATGCCCTTCAACAGGAGGCCTCAGCGTGCCCCGTAAATCGGGGCACACACGCAACGCGGATCTGACTATTGTATGCCATGGCGGTCGGTGCCCCGATTTATCGGGGTCTGCCGGTGCATGACTTCTAGGGCATGAGACAAAAAAAGACGTCTTCATGCTTTTTTCTATAGAAGTTTCTTAGTAGTATTGATCAAGCAAGATATGATCTAAATTGCATATGAGAATCCTGTTTTGAAAGGGAATGCCAATGAAGCGAACGATGATTTTCGCGCTCTTTCTCTTTGGAGTGCTAATCAGCACTGTGAGTGCCGGTGAGATCGGGGAGGTGGAGCTGATTGATGGCAGCGTCATCCGTGGAGAGATTATCTCCTCTCAGGGAGGTATCTATACGCTGAAATCGAGTACCCTTGGTACTGTTAAGATCGAGACATCGAAAATCAGGGCCATCCGTTTCAAGCCCTCCTTTGAAACTAATGCGAAAAAACGGGATACAATGCCTGATTCCGCCGAGGCTCAGGTTCAGGCCCTTCAGCAGCTTCTCCTGGGCGATCAGGAGATCCTTCGTATGATCCTCTCCCTGCTCAATGATCCCGATATCCAGGGGATTTTGGAGGACCCCTCTATCATTGATGCGGTGAACAGGGGCGATATAGAGGCGCTTTCCTCCAACCCGAAGTTCATGAGACTTCTGGACAATCCCGCAATTCAAGATATCATCAGGAAGATGGCGGAGTAATTCGACGTGTCGAAAGGTTCTGTAGTGGCATTCTTCCTATGCGACGGATGGACGAGGTCTTTCCTTGTAATCCTGTATTAATGAGATACGGCCTTAGTTTCACGGGCTCTTCAGCCGCGGCGATTAAGCGGTCAGCTGAAAGAGCAAGGTTCAGACCAGACTTACTTCCTACTGATTTGCGTACAGTCTATGAGATTATAGATGAATGAGCTCCCGTCTTGCTAAAAAAACTAGTCGAGATCCAACTTCACTTTACATTGATTGCATCTTGCAGCGCCCCGGAAAACTCTATTGCCGCATTCAGGACAAATATAGCGGGCTTCTTCATCTTGAATCCATTTTGCAGTACCGACCTCTCGCCAATACGGAATAGCCCGCAAAATAACCTTTTTGCCGACGCTCATGGGAAAATTTTCAATATACTGACAGGGAAATTCATCGCATTGATGACATCCGGCATAACCTTTCTCTCTTGTGCAGGCCCTGATCTCACACTGTCGGCAATGCATAAACTGTTCATCAGATAAGCAGCCACGGCATCGAATATCTTCTATGGTTAGGTTTTCACTCTTAGGAAGAAGACCTTTGCCGGGAACTTCTCCCTTGTAAAGATTCACTAACCGCTCCTTGAATTTGAGATTATTATCACGGTGTGCGATATAGATGGCACAGACTCCGCAATAAAGACCACAAGGAGCAATCAAACCCGGATCTATCTTCATAATTTTAACCCCCCTCCCATCCCAGCGTTATTTGTCTACGCTGATGATTTTTGCCTTAAAATGACCTTTCCAAGCCACAAAATCCAGCATTTTTAGAGGCATTCATTCATGTTATCAAATGCTTAACCTGGCCCGACCCTATTTTAATAAGTGCCTGACGGACTAGGTCGTGGCACCAAATCAAGTGTTGATGAAATGCGGCCTTAGGAGGCCCTCAAATGTCTCTAGGAAGCCCTCGATGTCTTTTCTTTCAACTGTCAGGCTTGGGTCGAGCCTCAGCACGTTGAGGCCAGGTCGCTTCGCTAAAATATAACCACTACCCACGAGCTCCCGGTGCATGCGTGTCGTGTAAGAGGCTTTCGGATCATCTATCAATTCAAGGGCCACCATCAATCCCCGCGCACGAATCTCCTTTATCCGGCCCGTGCGAATCTTAATTCCCTCCAGCCCGCGCACGAGCATTGTTGCAATATCCCTGCTTCGTTTGATGAGCCCCTCTTCTTTTATGACCCGTATGACTTCCCGCGCGATGGCAGCCCCGAGCGGATCATTCTGATGTGATTGGGCATAATTCACCTGACCGCCGCCCAGTCGGTCTATCACACCGGGCGAAAATGCAGTCACGCTAACGGGATAACCGTTTCCAATACCCTTGCCCATGGAAACGATGTCCGGCGAGATACCATAGTGCTGGTAGCCAAACCATTTCCCGGTCCGTCCGATGCCAGTGGTCACCTCGTTAACCAGAACGAGACCGTCGTTTCCCTTGATTGCCGCAACGATGCTTCGGATTAATGTGTCAGGAGGAAACCGAACGAGACCTGAGGAACTGCCGGGCTCAAAGAGGAATCCTCCGATCTTGGCGAAGGGGATTGCAGCCCAACGCCCGCATTGTTCGTTGCACTCGGTGGTGTACTGACACTCGGCGCATTGCGCCCAGTCGAAGCAAAACCATTCATCTTCCTGTTTCTTGAACGCCGATCCATAGGCTCCGAAATATGAGTCGGTCATTGTCATCAGCAAAGGCCGCTTATTAAGCGATTGCGCGACCCGGACGCCATACTCAACGGCCTCGCTACCCGAGCAGAGGAACACGCATTTTCCTCTTCCGAATTCCAGCAAGGACAAAATTTCCCGAGCTGCGTCCCCAACGATTCCGTTCGAGTAACAGAAGCCCGTGTGAGCGATCCGGGCGGACTGTTTTGCCATGGCACGGAGTATTCTCGGATTCCCGTGTCCTATCGACGTACACCAAACGCCGGACTCCAGATCAACGTACCTCTTTCCTTCGGAGTCGTAGAGATAGCAGTTCTCTGCGCGGACAATGTCTCTCAAGGCCAACTCATATCCCGGATACCAGATTAAATGATCCATTTGTTCATCCATCGAGGATGTATGTCGCTGTGTACTCAAATTCTTCATCTCATTCGTGACCGGGTATGGATCCGTACGTACGGTGGTGTGGGAGGGGGGACCTGTAAGGCTCCCCCTTACCCGATTGGGCGTTTTTTTGCGCCGCATTCAGCCTCACTCGATCTCAGCCCCTCTCTCCGCCAATAGTTCGCGCAGTATGGACCTGTGACACCGTGCCTCGTTCTCGCAGTAACAGCCTACAGAGAAGTTTGCGTAGTGAGACAGCGCGGCAAGCAGATCGAGAATTCTGCTCTTTTCAGGATCGGCCATCTCGGCGCGATATTTCCTAACAAATGCAGCCCACTCTTTCTCGGATTTAGCAACCCGCCCCAGCTTCACGAGTTCAGGGCTTGGTGCGATGTTTGGGAACCACACGTCATACCAATTTTGCGATGCGTATTCGCTCTTGGGTACGCCCCGTGGTGGACGCCTCACCGTCCCGATACGCAGTCCCTCTCCCCTGGATCTCTTGCTACCGAGACGCACAATCCTGATTGTCATGACATGCCTCACCTTGGGTTGGAGATTTTGCCTAAAACGCTGCTCTTCGGGCGCAGCGATCAGCTGTCGGCTGAAAGAGCAAGGTTATGCAAACACTAATTCCTTTATTCTTTGCCTATCACAAAATAAGGGCGAATCTTTTCAAGTTTTTTGGGACCAATTCCTTTTACTTTGAGTAAGTCATTTACAGTTTTATAGGGACGACCGGCTATAATCCTTTTAGCAAGAACAGGGCCGATTCCTTTGATAGATTGAAGTTCTTTTTCAGTGGCGGTGTTTAGGCCAAGCAAGCTTTGGGGGGATTGGGCTTTTTTTACCTGGCTTTGTAATTCCTTTAATTCCTGCTCTTCACTACGCTGCTTTGCACGAAGTTCGGCAATCCGATCGGGATCACTTTCCGACCAAATGCCGACACGTTTCAACATGGCCGCCATCTCAAGATCACGAAGTCTTTCCATCATTTCACCACGTGATACTCCATCAGGTGTTTCCCTGCCTATCCCCTGAGTCCGGGCAAGACCATTTTTCACGAGTAGACTCGCTAGATCACTTCCGTCGGCGGTGGTAATGAATGCGTATATGCGGCCTTTGGCTGACCTTCCTAACGCACTTGCAAAGGCTGTATGAACAGTAAAAGGTTTGACAAGGATATGATCAACAAAAGTTTTTGCTTCGTTAGCGAAATGGATAGTACGTATTGCATCAGACAATCCAAAATAACGTGTTTGTTCCCGCACCCTCTGTGCATCACTATTAGAGCTAGTGGAAATTTCAGGACAGTCAACAAAATAAAGCCTCACATGGAAAGATTTTCCATTAGCTTCCACAAGAAAGCTATCTCCATCATTTGCTGGATCATTTATCAATCTCGCATTGGAGAACATCTGCAAATCAGCAGCATATGATGGAAGAAAGGCTATAAGCATCAACACTGCTGTTACGAATAAAAACCTGATTGGCGATTGAATAAATCTTTTCATAATGTAACCTTATGGGACTAACGCCAAGATCACCTGCCTCTATGGAGCTGAAAGTCCCGAGATTTTCGAAGGGCGCCAGCGGAATAGAGGTCGGGTGGATTGACTGATTGTGTGCCGGGCATGGCCCGGCTGCTATATGGTGATGCCCGAGATTGTGACACAAATACCGGGCAAAGTCCAGACCCAGCCTCGTCGCAGATCCCGCTTGTCGCAGATGCCGCTTGCGGTGCGGGAATGGAGGCAAAGTAATAAAAGGGACGCTGGTAAAAAAGTAAAAAACTATTCGATGAGGCGGTACCAGTTTT
>CAZJXD010000045.1:0-34829 GCA_964549945.1 uncultured Desulfobacteraceae bacterium
CGGCGCAACAAAACGGAGAGTGAAGCACAACTCCGCATTCGCACCGCCATCCTTTTTGCCGTTGCCTTGCTCTATCTTGGAAATATGCTGCTCTCGTAAATGCGCATGCATACGCGCCGCCGCAGGCGGTGCGAACCAATGATTGACAGGCAAATTTGCCTTGATATAATGATATTGACTACGTTTTCAGGCAAATTTGCTTTTAATTATTATCTTCAGTTTTGTTATTATTTGTACCCCTAAATTGAGAGATTTGGACACGCACGGGATGGCAGGAATCCTGGGTTCCGGTGTTTGCCCAGGACCCCGATCCGGGGTTCGCCGGAATGGGGAAAGAGACCCGACTGGTTCTCGGCCTGCCGGACACTGGATCAATTCCAGTGCAGGCTCTGATCCGGCATTCAGTGGACAATAATGGATAATTTTCCCGAAAAATCGCTTACTTAAATTCTAACAAGCAGGAATACCTTATGTCAACCTATAAAAATACCTTTAAAGGCAGGAAAATACTTGATGAAGTACGAGATGTGATGAGGTTGCATCACTACTCGATTCATACGGAAAGAACGTATTGTGACTGGATTAAACGGTATATACGGTACCACAATATGACGAGCCGGCAAGATTTGATAGATGGGGAAGCTAAGATCGAGGCCTTCCTGACACACCTGGCAGTTGATAAAGACGTGGCTCCTTCAACGCAGAATCAGGCAATGAATGCGCTGGTTTTCCTGCGTAAACATGTTTTGAAACACCGCAAAGGAATGGAATTGGCAGTATGTGTTTCCCGCTCGTAATCTTGCCGTAGATCCGCGTAGCGGCAACCTACCCGCTGATGAAGATCGTAAACCGCATAGTAAAGATTTGGATTGTGGTCCGAGATCTTCTTCAATAAAGGATTACCTGGTCGGTCAAATATCATGGAACCTCGATTAACGGATGATCTGAAAAATTCTTTCTATGACGGGATGTTTTCCAATGCCTTTGCCACCCTCACGGGAGGGGTATTCCTCATGGGCTTTGCGCTTTATCTCGGAATGAATGATTTTATGATCGGGCTCGTGGCTGCTATGCCCTTTATGGTCACGGTATTCCAGCTACCTGCTGCGTATCTCGCCCAAAAGACGGGAAAAAGAAAGCAAATCGCCTATTGGGCCGCCGCTTGTGCACGCGGCCTATGGCTCCCCATTCTGATTGTGACGCTCTTGCCCATTGCCTCGGGTTCAATGAAATTGTTGGTCATTCTCGCGCTCATCTTTCTATCTTATAGCTTTATCTCGGTGAGCTATGTGTCCTGGCTCTCCTGGATGGCGGAGCTTGTTCCTGAGGAGATTCGAGGCAGGTTTTTCGGTACCAGGAATATGCTCTGCGGTGCAGCGGGAATGATTGCCATGCTGGGTTTCGGAAAGTTACTCGATATACTCGAAGGTCACACCTACGAAGGGCTCCCCATTGGGTTTGGTATAACCTTTCTCTCAGCCGTGCTCTTTGGCATGATAAGCCTTCATTTCCTGAGTCGTATTGCAGAACCAGCGAATGGAAATCGGATGGCGAGCCCTATATCCAGTCGCATGCTCATATACCTGCCATTCAAGGAAGGCAATTTCAGGCACTTTTTGATATTCACCTTTTTGTGGAGCTTTTCGGTATATGTGGCGAGCCCCTTTTTCACCCTCTATTTTCTCCGAGAATTAAGGTTCACCTATGGCTTTGTAGCCCTCCTCGGCATGCTTTCCGCCATTGCCGATATGGTTGGCATGAGGGTGTGGGGGAGGATTTCCGATAGGGTCAAGAACAAGGCAGTGATTCGAGTTTCAAGCTGGATTGCCATAATTCTTCCCTTGGCATGGATATCGGCTCGACCGGGGAGCGTGGTGATACCGGTTATCCTTCAAATCGTGGGAGGAGGCTTCTGGGCAGGTATCAACCTCTGTACCAACAATCTTTTACTGAAGATCTCGCCACAGGAAAACAGGGCTTCCTACATCTCCGTATTCTACATTGTAGGAGGGCTTGGCTCAGCCATCGGCCCGATTGTGGCAGGATATGTTCTCAAGTCCATAGGGCCGCTTGATCTCCATTTACTATCGTGGCACCTGTTTCCTATTCACCTCATATTTATAGCCTCCACCCTCTTTAGGCTGCTGAGCTTTCAGCTGTTCAAATTTGTGGATGAGCCGGAAGCCCTTACGGTTGGGCAGATGGTGAGAATCCTCAGGAGCGTTCGCGGGCTCACTATGGCGAATGGGTTCAACTCCCTCTTGCACCCTTTTATCGAGATTAGGGCGGGGAAATATGAACCCAAGCAATAGTGGAAAAGTGTGGCTTCAAAAAGACAGAGGTAGTACCATAGCCAATAATCATCGAGTTTTGAGGGTATATGCCCTCAAAATGGAGTCCACCTAGAGAGAATCCTTCGATGAAGAAAGGCCCAGGGGGATCGGAAGACCGGATCCGTGAACGATTCAGGGCGGATCTAAAAGAAACCCTCTCAGCAAGAGGTCAAAGGAGATGGGCCTTGTTAGAGGAATTCGCCTTGGGACATGGCTATACGCGGGAAGGCGGCTATTCTTACCGGCATGAGAACAATTACCTAATGAAGATAGGCTGGAATATCGTGTACGCGGAAAATGTGGAATCCCAGGCCTACGAGGAAATCAGGGAGTTACTTGAGGGGAAAGGGAGGGTTCAAACAAGCCCCTCGCTTATCGCCAACGCCCTTACCATTGGAGGAAGCACCCTGGGCGGGGCATTCCTGGGTTATTTCTTGATAAGAGCAGGGTTACATCCCCTGGTGTTGATTCCCTCAATTATCGTTCCTCCAGGCCTGTGCATATACGATATGTTGAAACAAAGCGCCAAGGAGAGCGAAAAGCTGGCGAAGATAGAGGCATCTTTGAAGAAGTACCAGGAGAATATTTACTACGACGATGATGCGGTATGGCGGTTTTTCTACCGGATCTACAAGAACGCCTTGGTAGACCGGTAACCCGAAGGAGTTTCACAATCATATTCATAATATATAATTTAAATAAACTCATAAAAATCTTTATTTTTCAATGTTTATGTCATTCCGGCGAACCCCTGATCGGGGTCCGGGGCAGGCGCCGGAATCCAGCAAATTAAATAGGTTCTGGATGCCGGATCAAGTCCGGCATGACGATCAGAGAACTTTATACCATACCATCAACCTTGAACCTCTGAACCTTGAACGGTGAACCACTCAACTTAGTATAAAATAGCTATGATTCGATCGGGGTTTGGTGATATATTGTATTGAACTGTTCATGTTAAATGAAAAGGAGGTTGCCATGTTCTATATCCTTGCCCTGGTATTGCTCATCCTCTTTCTGAGGGCAGCCATCAGAATCCTGAGGGAGTATGAGCGAGGCGTGGTGTTTCGATTGGGGAGGGTGCTGGAGAGGCCCAAGGGACCGGGGCTGGTGATTATCATCCCGATCATTGATAGGTTGCTCAGGGTGAGCCTTCGCCTGGTGACCATGGATGTGCCTCCCCAGGATGTGATCACCAGGGATAATGTGTCCGTCAAAGTGAACGCGGTGATCTACTTCAGGGTGATGGAGCCCAATAGCGCTATCATCGAGGTGGAGAACTACCTGTTCGCTACCTCGCAGCTCGCCCAGACAACCCTGAGGAGCGTATGCGGTCAGGTAGAGCTGGATGAGCTGCTCTCAGAGAGGGACAAGATCAACGCCAGGTTGCAGGAGATACTCGATAGAAACACCGATCCGTGGGGGATCAAGGTGTCTACGGTGGAGGTGAAACACATCGACCTTCCCCAGGAGATGCAGCGGGCCATGGCGAAACAGGCGGAGGCAGAACGGGAGAGAAGGGCAAAGGTCATTAACGCCGAGGGAGAGTTTCAGGCCGCCACCAGGCTGGCGGACGCAGCCGCCAAGATCCAGGATTTCCCCTATGCCCTCCAGCTGCGGTACCTTCAGACCCTGCGGGAGGTGGCAACGCAAGGCTGCTCAAGGACGCTCTTTCCCATACCCATTGATCTGTTTACCCCATTCATGAGAAAGGATACTGTGGACTAAGGGAGATCACAGTCTCTCGTTACAGAAAGTTAGCCCTCCGTGAACCCCAGTGGGTTTTGATGATGCCGATTGCCAGAGCGCGGCGAGAAATGAATAATTTTTTGGAGGCGCCTTTGAGATTAGCATCGATAAGATCATGGGCGGCTGTTTTCGCCCTGATTTTTACCCTTGTGGTTTCTGCGCGGGACATAGCGGTTGCCGGCACGGAGGAAGATGCGCGATGGTCGATTGATTTTGGCGCCATCTCTATCTCGGAGGCCTTGGATCAATTAACCCGAGTAACAGGCATAAAGATATTCACCACGACCCCCCTTGCCCATATGATCTCACCCAAACGTTACATGAATCAGAGCATTGAGCAGATCCTTAAAGACATGTTGAAGAACATGAATTACGCTGCGGTGTGGCATTACAGCGAAAGGGGGATTGAATCCATCGGGATTTTAGCATTCGATCGACAGACAGCCGAAAGCCCCAGCACTGTATCGAGTGTGAAAAGGGTGGGCACGAGCAGTCGCCCCCTTCCAAGGAGTCCTGGACCCAGAAGACTTCATTCAAGTAGGCAGGTGGCCGGCCCAGAGAGAGAGGTGAGCGTTAAGGAGCCTCCTGCTGAGCCGGAAGAAACCGAAGGCGGTGAGGCTGAAGAGGGGCATGAGGAATCAGTAAAAGCCCCCACCGAAGAGGATGACACGTCCAACCCAGCTTCATCGGAGGCCCAGGTGGAGCCTACCACGGACTCATCGAACGAGGAAGAGGGTTCGCCCGCAGATCAACAAAATAAGGGTGGGAAGTCAGGAGAATCAGCGTCGGGAGAGAAAGAACGTGGCCAAAGGGAATAGTGTATCCCGATCAGATTCTGTGCGGATATCATTTGGAAGGAATACCTCCTGCCTTTCTCCCATACATTCTTCTCAATGATTGCGTTTCTCTGCTTACCATACCTTGATTTCCCTTTTATCCATATGGCTCCATCCTGAAGGATGGGTTCATGCATTTTCCAATTGATAGGGCTTCAAGATTGTGCTTTAACCTCACGAAAATAGAATGCCATGAGAGAATGGGAGGAATACGTGGCTAAGCGGTTATGGACATCAATGCTGGGTTCCGCGAAACAGGTATTGTGGAACCTGGTGCTCATTGCGCTGGGAAGCGTGCTCTGTGCCATGGCAATCAAAGGCATCTTGATTCCCCAGAAGTTCCTTGCTGCGGGATTTACCGGGGTAGCCTTGATCATCCACTACTTCGTGCCCTCCTTGCAGGTGGGGGTGCTCTATTTTGCGCTCAATATACCCCTCTATGCCCTTGGGTGGAGGTATGTGGGGCGCCGCTTCTTCCTTTACAGCGTTGCGGGGCTTTTGATCTTCTCCGCTGCCCTGGCATGGCCCTATGGTACGTTACCCGTCTACGACAAGATACTGAGCGCACTCCTGGCCGGGCTCATCAGCGGGGTAGGCTCAGGGATTATCTTACGATCCCTGGGATCGGCCGGCGGCCTGGATATCTTCTCGATCATCCTCATGAAACGGTTCTCCATCCGGCTAGGATCAACCATTCTCGGTTTCAATGCGTTGGTGCTATTGGTTGGGGCCGTGTTCTTTTCCCTGGAGAATGCGCTCTATACCCTGGTCTTCATCTACGTGAGCTCCTCCATCGTCAATCTGGTGGTAACGGGACTAAGCCAGAGGAAGGCGGTCTACATTATCTCACCCCATTGGGAGAGGATCACCCACGAGATCCACGAGAAGATCCAACGCGGGGTGACCATTTTGCGAGGTCAGGGAGGGTTCACAGGGCAGGATGAGCAAATTCTGTACACGGTGATCACCTTCAGGGAGCTTCCCAGGCTCAAGCGACTGGTCAGTGATATAGATCCCGACGCCTTTGTGGTGGTAACGGACACCCTCGAGGTGATGGGCCAGCGCATAGGCAACCAGCCCCACTGGTGAGCCCTCAGGGCTTCTCCCTCGCCTTCTCGTCCCATATCTGTATCAGGTAGTCCTTGTAGTCCTCGAACACCTGTGCCTGCTGTTCGACGATCTCCTCTGCCTGGGCTGAGCTCATACCCTTCGTTTGGTTGATGAATGACGCCACACGTCCCAGATATAAGGGGGTGACAAGGTTTACCAGCTGGGTGCGGTTGTGGGTCCAACTGTGGAAGGTGGCCGCGGTCTCGTAGAGGATCTGGATCCAGGTGGTCACCGGCATCACAAACTTGGTCTTGGCCATGGCCGCACATCGCCTGAGCTGCTCGTAACACTCGGGGCAGAAGATATCTTGGTACAGGCCCTTGAACTGCCGAAATCCCGTCTTGAATTCAGTGACCAGCCGACCCAGATCGACCTTGATGGGCTCCGGCTCCATAAACTTCTGGAGCCCGAACATGGGCACCGTACGGCTGCCCCTCACCGCCTTCCATTCGGGTTCGTGCTGCTCCATGAGCACAAACAGGGTGTGCACCACCTGGCGAAACATGGGCCCCAGGGACTCGGCCGGGTCCTTGGCGTCGTGGATCTTCACCCCCAGGTTGGACTGGCAGATCTTGAAGTTGTTGGTGATGGCGTTGGTGGTCATCCACACATCGATGCCGTAGCGGGCCACATCGGTTTCCCACACATCCTGCTCTATGTAGTAGGCAGCCAGGTTCCCGTCAAAGGCGAAATCCCCGCCTATGGGCTGGCGGATCCGGAGGCCGTAGAGGGCGCGGGTGAGGTTGTAGACGATGTTGTTGGTGATGGTCCCATCGTACTTGTAGCGAGAGTACACGGGGGATACATACTGATAGCCCCCCTCAAGGACGGGCTCGAGGAGGTACTTGACCCAGTCGCTTGTAATGGATCGGAGGTCTGAGTCCACCACCATGCAGGCCTTGACATCGAGCCGTTTGGCGGCCTCAAACACCGAGCGAAAGGCCGAGCCCTTGCCCGCGGGGCCACGGTAGATGGAGATGATCTTCTCCTGCCAGGGCTTGATCTCGAAGTCCCTGGCCGCTTCCCTGGTATCGTCCGTGGAGCCTCCATCGGCAACGAGAATCACGCTCCTTTTGCCCTTGTAATGCTTGGCCAGCCCGTGGGTGACCATCTGAATGACGTGATCGATGGTCTTCTCATTGTTGTAGCAGGGGATTCCCACGAGGATGTCCGCTGACTCGATCTCCTCGATCCTCTTCGAGGTGTAACCTCGTAATGCCGTGTCATAGCCCATCGTTTTCACTCCCCCCTTTTTTTGAAAATCCTTGTTTGAGCCTTAAAACGTTTTGGTTCAAGGTAAAGCAACTAATGGTTTTCTGTCAAGGGGAAGGGTACCATAAGGAGTCTAATCCTCGCGATTCGTGGCTGTGCGAGTCGGATGGGTGAGTTCTGGTGGGCTTGACAGCCGGCTCTTGTTTATACTATAAATATTTATTAAATCGACAATCTTCATCCATCTATTAAGCATGTTTTTGTGCGTGAGCTTATACGGAGAAGAGGAGTTCAGCCATTTCGGAGTACTCACAGAAAAGCGGGCGGATAAGCACCTTCCATATACTTCATCAAGATACAAGGCATTTGCGCTCCCAACTCAGGCTTCATTCAAGGTGGAAGAAGACGGTCTTGATCATTCCACTGCTGGCAAGCGAGTACACGGATCCCTCCAATATTGCAGTTTTTAGAAACATCCTCAGGCAGCTAAGGAGGATAACTTACCTTTCGAATATTGTCTTTGGCCTTGATAGAGCCACCGAGGAGGAGGCTCTTCAGCTGAGAGATCTCATACAATCCGTGGAAATAAAGGACTACCTTATCCAATGGAACGATGGACCGGGCTTCGGCAGCATTTACAACACGCTCAATGAGGCGGGATTCAACATCAGCGAGCCCGGTAAGGGCAAGAACATGTTCATCAGCTTCGGCATCGCGATTGCATTGGGAGCAGAGTCGATAGGGCTGATCGATGCCGACATACGGACATTCAAGAGAATACAACTGGACCGGCTCTTCTATCCGATAGTGGTGCTCAATTACGACTTCTCAAAGGCTTACTACGCGAGGATCTCAGAGGGAGGAGAACTCTACGGTAGGGTGAAACGGCTGCTGTTGGATCCCCTTTTGCTTTCCCTCAAGAGGAAGTTCACGGAAACAAAAGAGGAGAAGATGCTCCGCCTGATCGACTTCCTGTTGAGCTTCAACTACCAACTATCAGGTGAAGTGGCCTTCCACGTGGACCTGCTCAAGAAGATGCGCTTTGCCACCAACTGGGGAGTGGAGATCTTCACCCTGATAGAAGTATACCGTAAGGCCTCTTCCCCCGCCCAGGTCATGTTCACCGATGAACCCTTCGAGCATAAGCATCAGGAGGTATCAGCGGAGGATCAGGCAAAAGGGCTTAACCGAATGGCTATCGATATCGTAACCACCCTGATGAATGCCCTCATCATCGAGGAGGGACTGGAGATCTCCGACACCTTCTTCAGGGATCTGGCCATCACCTATCAGGCCGTAGCCGAGGAGCAGATCAAGAAATATTCAGACGATGCGAGCTTCAGCAACCTCAAGCACGACCGCGATGCAGAGGAATACCTCGTTAAAGAAGTCTTCCATCACTCGATCCTTCAGGCAGGCGAGGTTCTGACCGCGCCATACAGAATGACGGAGAAGTTCTTGAGGTTCGTCATCACCCACCCAGAGTTCAAGCCCTTCCTTGAAAAAGGCCTCGCAGAAGCAATACTGGAGGTAGAACGCAAGACTCAAAGAAGCATCTTCGAGATGCCGCAGACCGCCTCATGGGAGCGAGTGGAGAATAAGATTCCACGAATATACTATGATCTGATTGATGTGGTAGAAGAGGAGAAAAGGCGCTTTTCTTAATTGGAATTCCCCTGTTACATAGGAAAACTAGGTATCCGGAAGGATCTACAGGATTCGCCGGCAAGATAAACGCATATGTCGTGGTGGCGTATGAAGGTCAAGATCAAATATAAGGTAGTTCCCAATCTCCCCAAGGAGATTGAGACGTTGCGGCGTCTGGCGTATAATCTGTGTTTCAGCTGGAAGGATGAGATCCAGGACCTCTTTCAGAGAATCGATCCATGGTTGTGGGAGGAATGTGGGCATAATCCGGTGCTGTTGTTGGGTCTTGTCACTCAGGAACGGCTCAATGAGCTGTCCCGTGACCATAACTTCCTTGCCCAGCTGGAGCGGCTGACCCAGAACTTTGACCGCTACATCTCCCAGCCCCGTATCCTGGCGGAGGATTACTACCCCGAGATGCCCTTTCAGGCGGCTTATTTCTCCGCGGAGTTTGGCCTGACCGAAAGCCTTCCTATCTACTCAGGGGGCATGGGAGTGCTCGCCGGAGATACCATCAAATCCGCCAGTGATTTGAACGTGCCCCTGGTCGGGATAGGCCTCCTCTACCAGGAGGGATACTTCAGCCAGTACCTCAGTGCCGATGGCTGGCAGATGGAGACCTATCCGATGAATGACTTTGATACCATGCCGGTCACCCTTGTCAGGGATGAAAAGGGTCGGCCTCGCACTGTGTCAGTGGACTTCAAGGGGCAGCCGGTTCAGATCCTCATATGGCGCATCGATGTGGGTAGGGTGCCCCTTTATATGCTTGATACAAATACAGGATCCAATCCACCCGAGTTTCGCCGGACCACGGCCCTGCTTTACGGCGGTGACCGTGAGATGCGGCTGAGACAGGAAATTGTCCTGGGGATTGGTGGGGTTCGAGCCCTCAAGGCCCTGGGGATTGAGCCGACCGTTATCCACATCAATGAAGGTCACTCGGCTTTTTCCGCCCTCGAGAGGATCAATATCCTGAGAAAGGAGAAGGGACTCTCCTTTGACGCTGCACGAGAGGTTGTCCTAGCCACTACTGTCTTCACCACTCACACGCCGGTACCCGCTGGAAACGACCTCTTCGAGGAGGAGCTGCTCCGTGCGTATTTGGAGGAGTATGCAAAAGAACTGGGGATCAACTTCAAGGTCCTGTTGGGCTATGGGCGTCTCGATCCTCAGGATGGATCTGAGCCCTTTGGCATGAGCACCCTTGGACTCCGGCTCTCGGCATACACCAATGCGGTAAGCCGGCTTCACAGAAAGGTCTCTCAGGCTATGTGGCAGAGGGTCTGGCATCACCATCCAGTGGAGGATGTGCCTATCGATTACATCACCAACGGTATCCATGTGCCAACCTGGATCTCGAGGGATATGGCTGCGCTCTTCGATCGCTATTTGGGACCGGATTGGGCGGAGGATCCTGATAGCGAAAGGGTCTGGGGGCAGGCGGAGCGGATTCCGGACCCAGAGCTCTGGCGGACCCATGAACGGTGCAGGGAGAACCTGGTTGGCTTTATCCGCACACGCCTCAGGGACGAACTCAACAAACGGGGTGCTCCGGCGATTGAGGTTCAATCCGCGAGCGAGGTCTTGTCACCTGAGGCGCTGACCATCGGGTTCGCTCGTCGTTTCGCCACCTACAAGAGGGCAACGCTTCTTTTCAGGGACCCTGAATGGCTCGATCGCATCGTCAATCACCCGGAGCACCCGGTGCAGATCATCCTCGCGGGGAAGGCGCACCCCCAGGATAACGAGGGCAAGGAGTACATAAAGGCGATTTTCCACCTTACCAAGGAGCAACGATTTCGCAGGCGCATCGTATTCATCGAGGATTACAATATGCATGTGACCCAGCGGCTGGTAAGCGGATGTGATCTCTGGCTCAATACACCCCGTCGGCCCCAGGAGGCCTGTGGAACGAGCGGCATGAAGGCGCTGGCTAACGGGTCGTTGAACCTCAGCGTATTGGATGGGTGGTGGGATGAGGGGTATCACCGCGACTTCGGCTGGGCCATTGGCCATGGGGAAGTCTACCAGGATCACCAAGCCCAGGATGACATTGAGAGCCATGACATCTATAATCTCTTGGAGGCGGAGATTGTTCCCCTCTTCTACCAGCGTGGACCGGATGGTATACCTAGAGGCTGGGTGGAGAAGATGAGGGCCGGTCTCCGGCGGCTGGTTCCGGCCTTCAACTCTCACAGGATGGTTCAAGAATACGTCAAGCGATACTACCTTCCCTGTTCAAGGCGTTTTAATGCCCTGTCTCGTAAAGGATTTGACGGCGCCAAGGATCTGGCCACCTGGCGGCAAAAGATCATGACTGGCTGGCATGAGATTGCCATAGAGGAGGTGTCCTCAGGCGATAGCCTGGATATGACCGCGGGAGAGGAGCTTGAGGTGGTGGCTAAGATCAGGCTTGGGTCGCTCACACCTGAAGATGTCACCGTAGAGGCCTATTACGGAAGGCTGGACCAAAATGGAGATTTTTCAGATAGGGAAATGCTACCGCTGCATCCCAAGGGTTCGGCCGATGGACTCTACACGTTTCGCGGAAAAATCCCCTGCCAAAAGACAGGCCGCTTCGGCTATACCGTGCGAATCACGCCCAGCAAGGAGATGCTGGAGAATCGTTTCGCCATGGGCCTGGTCGCCTGGGCATAATTCCATAAGGTAGGGCTCGATCTTGAGTGTTCAGGGTTCGGATTTCAGGTGGGCAGTAGCCATGAAGGGCAGGATCTTTCCTGAACGCTGAACAACCGAACACTCCCATTACCATCAACGTTGATTCAAGGTTGAAGCGAATTTAAAATATGTTTGGCCAGGAGCTTAGGCAATGAAGGTTCTATTTATCTCGCCCGAGGCGGTTCCCTTTGCCAAGACAGGAGGTCTGGCCGACGTGGCCGGGTCACTGCCCGTAGCCTTGAAGCGGCTTGGAGCAGAGGTGCACCTGGTGCTCCCGTTTTATCGGGTTGTTCGCGAGGGCAACTTCGAGCATCGATTGCTCCTCAAGGATCTTAAGGTTCCTCTCGGGAACGCGGATCTCACGGTCAGGGTGTTGGGATGCAGCTCTGACGCGGAGGTTCCTGTATATCTGATTGAGCGCGAGGACATGTATGACCGGCCCAATATCTATGGGGACTCCTTAGGGGATTACTACGACAACTTCGAGCGCTTCGCGTTTTTCGCCCGTGCTGCCCTTTCGAACGCTGAGATGCTCTCCATAAAGCCAGATCTGATTCACTGCCATGACTGGCAGACGGGGCTGGTGTCAGCCCTGCTCAAGGGGCCATTTAAAGACAGCACGACGTTGGGTGCTACGCCCACCGTGTTTACCATCCACAATTTGGGGTACCAGGGGCTTTTCCCCGCGGACAAGCTGCGCCTCACCGGCCTCTCAAGGCAGGAGTTTTATCGTTCCGAAGGCCTGGAGTACTACGGGAACATCAGCCTCCTCAAGGCGGGTATCGTGTGTTCCGATGCCGTCACCACGGTAAGCCCTGCGTATGCCAGGGAGATACAAACCACGGAATACGGCATGGGCATGGAGGGGATCCTTCAATACCGGCGAGCATCCCTCCATGGAATCCTCAACGGTGTAGACTATCAGCTTTGGGACCCCGCTCGGGATGCCCATATCTCAGCTCGCTACTCTGCTGGCAAGGTGGCTGGAAAACACGCGTGCAAGGAGTCGTTGATTCGGGAGATGAACCTCGATCCCTCGCTCACGAAAAGGCCTTTACTCGGGATGATCTCGCGCCTCGACGCCCAGAAAGGGCTGGATCTCCTCGTGAAGATCCTCGATGACATCATGGCGCTGGATGTGGGGCTCGTGGTTCTGGGTTCCGGCGATGAGCACATTCAAGGGGCCATTCAGGAAGCGGCGCAGCGTCACCCGGGGCGTGTGGGGCTAACGATCGGTTTTGACGAGCCCCTCGCTCACCGTATAATAGCGGGCGCGGACATCTTTCTTCTTCCCTCACGTTATGAACCTTGCGGCCTTACCCAGATGTATGCATTAAAGTACGGAACGGTGCCTGTGGCGCGGGCCACGGGGGGGCTGGAGGATACGATCGCGGCCTTCAATCCTGAAAAGGGCGATGGGAACGGATTCAAGTTCAAACCTTATGAGCCCGGGGCGTTCCTCGGGGCCGTGCAACGGGCTATCGAGACCTTTCAGGACCCGAAATCATGGAATCGGATCATCACAAACGGCATGAAGGAGGATTTCTCGTGGGACCGATCGGCCAGGAAGTACCTTGAGCTTTACCGATCCCTCATGGCAAAATAGCATAAAGGGACATCACCAATGCAGCCACAGGAAGACAGAAAACGTGTCATGATAGAGGGCGTCTACCCGGAAATCAACGGCGGTCGCTATCCCATCAAGCGAAGCGTTGGAGAAAGGGTTGAGGTGGAGGCCGATATCTTTGCGGACAGCCACGATGCCCTCTCCGCCGCGCTCTTGTATCGAAGGGAAAAGGAGTCCCAGTGGGCGGAAGCAGCAATGGAGTTCCTTGTCAACGACCGCTGGAAGGGCTCCTTTGTGGTGAATGAAATCGGGCGCTACGTGTATACCCTGGAGGCCTGGGTGGACTACTTTCAGACCTGGCGGCGGGACCTGGTCAAAAAAGTGGATGCAGGCCAGGATGTGACGGTGGATCTCCTGGCAGGGGAGGGGATCATCAAGGATGCGATCTCACGGGCAACGGGTGCGGACGCAGAGAGGCTGGAAGGGTGGGTGAATGATCTCAAATCCCATCAAGGCCTGACCGAGAAGGTCCGTCTGGTCCTGGACGAGGAGTTGAAGTCGCTGATGGCCCGGTACCCGGACAGGCGATTTGCCACAACCTATGAAAAAGAACTCATGGTGGTGGTCGATCGAACAAAGGCCCGCTACAGTGCGTGGTATGAGATGTTTCCCCGATCCTGCGCCGACGAGGCGGGGAGACACGGCACCTTTAAGGGCTGCGAGGCTCGCCTTCCCTATATCGCTCAGATGGGCTTTGACGTGCTCTACCTGCCGCCCATTCACCCCATCGGCCGCACGCACCGCAAGGGAAGAAATAATTCTCCGGCAGCGGACCCTGGTGACCCCGGCAGCCCCTGGGCTATCGGCTCGAAAGAGGGAGGACATAAGGCCGTCAATCCCCGGCTTGGGACCTTGGAAGATTTCAGGGACCTTGTTTCAAGGGCATCGGAGCAAGGTATCGAGGTGGCGCTGGACATCGCCTTTCAGTGCACACCGGATCATCCATACGTGAAAGAACACCCTGAATGGTTCCGGAAGAGGCCCGACGGAACCATACAGTACGCCGAAAACCCTCCCAAAAGGTACCAGGACATCTATCCGATGACCTTTGAGACGGAGAACTGGCGGGAGCTCTGGGAGGAATTGAAGAGCATTCTTCTTTTTTGGATCGGCCACGGCATACGAATCTTCCGCGTTGACAACCCCCACACCAAGTCCTTCGGCTTCTGGGAGTGGGTGATCGCGGAGGTGAAAAGGGATTATCCCGAGGTCATCTTTCTCGCCGAGGCCTTTACCCGGCCGAAGGTTATGTATCGCCTGGCCAAGCTCGGATTCACCCAATCCTATACCTATTTTGCCTGGAGAAATACCAAGGGGGAGCTTACGGAATACTTCACCGAGCTCACCCGGTCGGAGGTGCGGCAGTTCTTTCGGCCCAACCTATGGCCGAATACGCCTGATATCCTCACCGAGTACCTTCAAATGGGCGGCAGGCCAGCATTTGGGGCGAGGCTTGTGCTGGCTGCCACCCTGGGCGCCAATTACGGCATCTATGGCCCGGCCTTTGAACTCTGTGAGAATCGGCCTAAAGAATTTGGCAGCGAGGAATACCTGAACTCCGAGAAGTATGAGATCAGAAACTGGGACATTGGAAGCCCGGATAGCCTCAAGGGCCTTATAGGCAGGGTCAACCGTATCCGGAGAGAAAACCCGGCGCTTCAAAGCGACTGGAGCCTGCGATTCCATCCGGTTGATAATGAGCAGATCATCTGCTACAGCAAGAACACCGAGGACTTCTCCAACATCGTGCTGGTGATCGTAAACCTGGACCCTCACCACACCCACTCTGGTTGGCTGGAGCTTCCCATTTCAGACTGGGGGTTAGAGCCCCTCAGGCCCTATCAGGTCCATGACCTGTTGAGCGATGCCCGATATCTCTGGCACGGGTCCAGGAACTATGTGGAACTCAACCCGCAGGTGGTGCCTGCCCATATTTTCCGCTTGCGGCGTCGGATCAGGACGGAACGTGATTTCGATTACTACATGTAGCAGGGCTAAGGGATATGGCGAAAAGGCAAGACGATACCTTGATCCTCCAGCAAGAGCCACTGTGGTACAAGGATGCGATCATCTATGAACTCCACGTCAAGGCCTTTTGCGATAGGAATGGCGACGGGATCGGAGATTTCAAGGGGTTGACGGGAAAGCTCGATTACCTTCAGGATCTGGGAGTTACCGCCCTCTGGCTCCTCCCCTTTTTCCCCTCGCCGCTCAGAGACGATGGCTATGACATCTCAGATTATATGGGAATTCACCCTGCGTACGGTACCCTCCGAGACTTCAGGGAGTTCCTGAGGGAGGCACACCGAAGGGGGATCCGGGTGATCACCGAGGTGGTTCTCAACCACACCTCGGACCAGCATCGATGGTTCCAGCGGGCTCGGCGCGCCGAGCCAGGAAGCCGGTGGCGCAACTTTTACGTGTGGAGTGAAACGCCCGACCGGTACAAGGAGACGCGGATCATCTTCACCGACTTTGAATCCTCCAACTGGACCTGGGACTCAACGGCCGAGGCGTATTACTGGCATCGATTCTATTCCCACCAACCCGATCTCAATTACGATAACCCTGAGGTGCAAAAGGCCATATTCAGGGCCATCGATTTCTGGCTCGGCATGGGGGTGGATGGCCTGCGCTTGGACGCAGTCCCTTACCTGTTTGAGCGGGAGGACACGAATTGCGAGAACCTGCCGGAAAGCCATGAATTTATAAAAAGACTAAGGTCCCACATCGATCGAAAACACCCCAGCAGGATGTTGCTCGCCGAGGCGAACCAATGGCCTGAGGATGCTGTCGCCTACTTTGGTGACGGCGATGAATGCCACATGGCCTTTAATTTTCCGTTGATGCCGAGGCTTTATATGGCCCTGCGGATGGAGGACCGATTCCCCATCATTGACATCCTTGAGCAGACCCCTCCCATACCGGAGAACTGCCAGTGGGCGCTCTTCCTGCGCAACCACGACGAGTTGACCCTCGAGATGGTCACCGATGAAGAACGGGACTACATGTACAGGGTATTCGCCCATGACACGCAAATGAGGATTAACCTGGGGATTCGGAGACGCCTTGCCCCGCTATTGGGGAACCATCGAAGGAGGATCGAGCTCATGAACGGCCTGCTTTTCTCCTTGCCTGGTACCCCTATTATCTATCAGGGCGATGAGATAGGAATGGGCGATAATATCTACCTGGGCGACCGAGACGGGGTTCGGACCCCCATGCAGTGGAGCGGCGATCGGAACGCCGGATTCTCGAGGGCCAATCCCCAAAAGCTTTACCTGCCGGTGATCCTTGATCCGGAGTACCACTATGAGGCCGTCAATGTGGAGGTACAGCAGAACAACCCCCATTCGCCCCTCTGGTGGATGAAGCGCAGGATCGCGATTCGGAAACACTTCAAGGCATTCGGGAGGGGAACCGTGGAATTCCTGTATCCAGAGAACCGGAAGATCCTCGCCTTTATCCGCACCTATGGGGATGAACGAATCCTCGTGGTGGCGAACCTCTCTCGCTTCGTCCAGTGTGCGGAACTGGATCTGTCGCCCTTTCAGGGGATGGTGCCCCTTGAGATATTCGGCCAAACGAGGTTTCCGCCCATAGGCGAACTCCCCTATTTTCTCACCCTGGGCCCCCGTGACTTCTACTGGTTCTCTCTGGTACCCCAGGCCGTTGACCAGGGCTTTCTAATGGCGAGGGAACCCCAGCTGCCAACACTCGAGGTTATGGGCAAATGGGAGCATCTGTTTCGGGGTAACGCCAAGGCTGCCCTGGAGAATGCGCTGCCGAATTATCTGCGAGGGAGACGGTGGTTCGGGGGCAAGGCACATTCCATCAAATCGGCGCAGATCCGGGATTTCATCCAGGCGGGAAATGGATCCATGGCGGCCTATGTTACCCTGGTCCAGGTTGAGTACACCGATGAGGATGCCGAGACGTACACGCTTCCACTGGCATATGCAACCGGTGAGAGGGTCGATCAAATCCTGGAGGACTATCCGCGGGAAGCTCTCGCTCATCTCTACGTGAAGGACAGGGGAGAGAGGGGAATCATCTACGACGCGATGGTCGATAGGGATTTCTCCGGCATGTTGCTGGAGATAATCCTTCGCCACCGCCGCCCCAAGGGCACAGAGGGAGGACTGATAGCCAGCTCGACACGGGAATTTCGCGAAATAAGGGCAACGATGGCCACCCCTCCGGAGCCATCGATCCTCAAGGCCGAGCAGAGCAATACCTCAATTATCTACGGGGATCGCTTTATTCTGAAGCTCTTCCGGAGACTCCATCCCGGGGTCAACCCCGACCTTGAGATCGGGCGCTTTCTCACCGAGGAGGGCTTCGGCAATGTCCCCCCGGTTGCGGGCTCCATTGAGTACTCCAGGGGCAGGGAAGAGCCCATGACCCTTGCGATTCTCCAGGCCTTGGTTCCCAACCAGGGGGATGCCTGGGAATACACGCTCGATGTCCTGGGTCATTTCTTCGAGCAGATCCTGGCACGGCAGGCCGAGGTTCCGAAGGGGATCCAGGCCCGAGGAGCATTGCTCGATTTGCTCGATCAGGACCCCGCGAACAAGGTGAGCGAGGCGATCGGGCCTTATCTTGAGTCGGCCAGGCTCCTGGGCCAGCGAACCGCTGAACTGCATCTCGCCTTGGCCTCGGCACCTGAGAGGGCGGAATTCGCCCCCGAGCCGTTCTCCAAGCTCTACCAGCGCGCGCTCTACCAGTCCACGCGCAGCCTTACCGGCCGGGTCTTCGGCCTGCTGCATCAACGCCTGGGGGATCTTCCCGAGGCGATACGCCCGAAGGCCCAGGTGGTGCTTGAGGCCAAGAACGAGATACTCGATCGCTTCCGATCCATCACGCAGCAGAAGATCCCTGCCATGCGGATACGCTGCCACGGCGACTATCACCTGGGGCAGGTGTTGTATACCGGTAAGGATTTCGTTATCATCGACTTTGAGGGGGAGCCGGCCCGACCGATAAGCGAGCGGCGGATCAAGCGATCGCCCCTTCGAGACGTGGCAGGAATGCTCCGCTCCTTCCATTATGCAGCGCATGTGGCGCTTCAGAGGCTGGAGCAAGGAGGGTTGATCAGGCCAGAGGAGTTAGCCTTTTTAGAGGCCTGGGCCCAGTTTTGGTACGTATGGGTAGGAGCCTTCTTCCTGAATGCGTATCTGGATGTCGCTCTGGAGGGCGGGTTTCTCCCCAAGACAAAGGAAGAAGTGAAGGCGCTTCTCGATATCTATCTGCTCGAGAAGGCCATCTACGAGGTGGGCTACGAGCTCAACAACCGTCCACAATGGGTGAAGATACCGCTCCAGGGGATTGAGCAGGTGCTTCGAAGGTGATTTCGAGAGAGACGATGTATCGCGACAGGGGGGATTTGAGATGACCGTGAAAGAAGTGCCGCGAGCCTCGCGGAAACCGAAGGCCAGTGGACCGGTGATGTATGAGGTTGCACATCTCACCGAGGACGACCTGTATCTGTTCAACGAGGGAAGCCATTTCCGACTTTACGAGAAATTGGGAGCCCGCCCCATGACCGTTGATGGCCTGGAGGGCATCTATTTTTCCGTGTGGGCTCCAAACGCGGAACGGGTGGCCGTCATGGGGGAGTTCAACGGATGGGATACCGCAAGCCACCCCCTGCGCGCCCTTGGACAATCGGGGATTTGGCAGGGATTCATCTCAGAGGGCACCAAAGGCATGATCTACAAGTATCACATAGCATCCCGCCACGATGGCTACCGGGTTGACAAGGCCGATCCCTTCGCCTTCTACAGCGAGGTGCCGCCCAGGACAGGCTCTGTAGTCTGGGATCTGGACTACACCTGGGGCGATGATGAGTGGATGGCAAGAAGGGGGCATCGAAATGCCCTCGATGGCCCCGTGGCAATCTACGAGGTACACCTGGGCTCCTGGATGCGCGCTCCAGAGGAGGGAGCCAGGCAGCTCACCTACAGGGAGCTTGGCCCGAGGCTCGCCGAGTACGTCCGGGATATGGGCTTCACCGATGTGGAGTTCCTGCCCGTCATGGAGCATCCCTTCTACGGCTCATGGGGGTATCAGACGGCAGGGTACTTCTCGCCCACCAGCCGATACGGCGAGCCCCAGGATTTCATGTACCTCATCGATTGCCTTCACCAGCGGGATATCGGGGTGATCCTGGACTGGGTGCCCTCCCATTTTCCCACCGACGAGCACGGGCTCGGCTTCTTCGACGGGAGTCATCTCTTTGAGCACGCCGATCCCCGCCAGGGAATTCACCCGGATTGGAATAGCTTTATCTTCAATTACGGCCGCGATGAGGTGAGGAGCTTTCTCATCAGCAGTGCCTTCTTCTGGCTCGACAAATACCACGTGGATGGGTTTCGGGTGGACGCAGTGGCCTCTATGATTTACCTGGACTATTCCCGCAAGGAGGGAGAGTGGATTCCCAACAGGTACGGCGGCAGGGAGAACCTGGAGGCCATCTCGTTTCTGCGCCGCTTCAACGAGGAGCTCTACCGGGCCTTCCCCCATGTCCAGACCATAGCAGAGGAGTCCACGGCTTGGCCCATGGTCTCGAGGCCTGCCTACCTGGGGGGCTTGGGCTTCGGGATGAAGTGGGACATGGGCTGGATGCACGATACCCTGAAGTATATGTCAAAGGATCCCATCCACAGGAAGTATCACCACAACCAGCTCACCTTTCGGATGCTCTATACCTTCCATGAGAATTTCGTCCTGCCCCTCTCCCACGATGAGGTGGTGCATGGGAAAGGGTCGCTTCTGGGAAAGATGCCGGGGGACGACTGGCGGAAGTTCGCCAATCTCAGGCTCCTCTTCAGCTACATGTATGCCCAGCCGGGCAAGAAGCTCCTCTTTATGGGCGGGGAATTCGGGCAGTGGAACGAGTGGTATCATGAGGTGAGCCTTGACTGGCACCTCCTCGAATATCCCCTTCACTCCGGGGTGAAGCGTTTGGTGAAGGATCTCAACAGGCTCTACAGGGATGAACCGGCCCTTCACGAGCTGGACTTTCATCCAGATGGCTTTGAGTGGATCGATTGCAGTGACTCGCAGGGGAGCATCCTCGACCTCCTGCGCAAAGGCCGTTCAACAGGGGATATCCTGCTCGTAGCATTGAACTTCACCCCTGTGCCCCGCTTCAACTACCGGGTGGGCGTTCCCCGGGAAGGATACTGGAGGGAACTCTTGAACAGCGATTCCAGGGAATACGGAGGCAGCGGTCACGGCAATCTGGGCGGCGTTGAGGCATCTCCCATCTCCTTTCACGGGCGCCCCCACTCCCTTAGCCTCACCCTGCCCCCTTTAGGGGCCGTGTTCTTCAAGAGCGAGGGCACAGGGCCGTGAAGGGAGAACTCGGCCTGGGGGCAACCTATCTCGGCAGAGGTCGCTGCCGGTTCCGCGTGTGGGCGCCGCTCTCCGGGAGGGTTGAGGTGCACGTCTTATCCCCAGAAGAACGAATTATCCCCTTGAGAAGTGCCGAGCGAGGGTATCACCAGGGGATCGTGGAAGGGGCGCCGCCGGGATCCCTGTATCGGTACCGGCTCCACGGGCAAAGGGAGCGCCCCGATCCGGCCTCCCGATTCCAGCCCCAGGGTGTTCACGGTCCATCGCAGGTAGTGGATTCCCGGTTCCCATGGGATGAAGACCGCTGGTGCGGCCTCCCCCTTTGGGACTACATCATCTACGAGCTGCACGTGGGACTCTTCAGCCCGGAGGGAACCTTCGATGGCGTTATCCCCCGCCTCGAGGAGTTGAGGAAACTGGGCATCACGGCGATGGAGCTCATGCCCGTGGCCCAGTTTCCCGGAACTCGAAACTGGGGCTACGATGGCGTCTATCCCTTCGCCGTACAGGGCTCCTATGGGGGGCCCGAAGGCCTGAAGAGGCTGGTCAATGCCTGCCACCGGAGGGGGCTGGCCGTGATCCTCGATGTGGTTTACAATCACCTGGGGCCCGAGGGGAACTACCTGGCTGATTTCGGCCCCTACTTTACCGACCGCTACAGGGCTCCATGGGGCTCAGCTGTGAACTTCGACGGTGCCCACAGCGATGAGGTTCGTCGCTTTTTCATCGAGAACGCCCTCTGCTGGATCAGGGAGTTCCACATCGACGCCCTCAGAATCGATGCAGTCCACGCCATAATGGACTTCTCGGCCCGGCCATTCCTGGAGGAACTGGCCCTTGCCGTTCACGAGGAGGCAGAGGGGAGTAAGAGGAGTATCTTCCTCATCGCCGAGAGCGCGCTGAACGACACGCGAGTTATTCACTCTCGAGAACGGGGGGGATGGGAACTCGACGCTCAGTGGAACGACGACTTTCACCACGCCCTGCACGCCCTGCTGACCGGTGAACATGATGGTTACTATAGGGACTTCGGGGGGCTTGAGCACCTGGGTAAGGCGTTCAGGGAGGGGTTCGTGTACTCCGGTGAGTATTCGGCCTATCGGGCGCGTCGCCACGGCAGGTCGTCCCGGCACCTCCCTGCCCATCAGCTTGTGGTATTCGCGCAGAACCACGACCAGGTGGGCAACAGGATGCTGGGGGAGCGATTATCCAGGCTGGTTTCCTTTGAGGCCTTGAAGCTCGCGGCAGGCGCGGTATTGAGCTCCCCCTACATCCCCTTGCTCTTTATGGGGGAGGAGTACGGAGAGGACTCACCCTTTGTCTACTTTGTAGATCACTCCGATCCAGCCCTTATCGAGGCGGTGCGCACGGGAAGGAGGGAGGAGTTCCGGGCCTTCCAGTGGCAGGGAGAGGTCCCGGATCCGCAGGACCGCGAGGCCTTTTCTCAGTGCAAGCTGAAATGGGAGAGCAGGCAAAAACGCCCCTCTCGCGTTCTGCTCGATTTTTACCGAAGGCTGATTCAACTCAGAAAGGACATCCCGGCCCTCCGTCATCTCAGCAAGGAGGGCCTCGAGGTATCGAGATCGGAGGAGGAGCGGCTCCTCCTGGTTCGAAGACGGCATGAGGAAAGCCGCGTTTGCTCCTTGATGAATTTCAGCTCACAGGAAGTCGCCCATCGCATCGACCTTGGGCAGGGAAGGTGGAGGAAGCTCATCGATTCCTCTGAGAAGAGGTGGATGGGTCCCGGATCCCTCATGCCCGGATGGTGCGAAAGCGGTCGGAGCGTACCCATAAAGGCGCTAAGTTTCACATTATACGAGAAGGAGAGAACGGAATGAATCGTCATGTGTGTATCCATTGCCACTTTTACCAGCCGTCCAGGGAAAACCCGTGGCTGGAAGAGGTGGAGCTCCAGGATTCCGCCTATCCCTTCCACGATTGGAACCAGAGGATCACGGCGGAGTGCTACGCGCCGAACACGGCCTCCCGCATCCTGGATGCGGAGAAGAGGATCGTGGAGATCGTCAATAACTATGCGAGGATCAGCTTCAACTTCGGTCCTACTCTCCTTTCCTGGATGGAACGGAAAAGCCCTGAGGTATACGAGGCGATTATCGATGCCGATCGGCTCAGCCGCGAGCGCTTCTCAGGCCATGGATCGGCCATAGCTCAGGTTTACAATCACGTGATCATGCCGCTTGCCACCATGAGGGACAAGCGAACGCAGGTCATCTGGGGAATACGCGACTTTGAACATCGCTTCGGGAGAAAGCCGGAGGGGATGTGGCTCGCCGAGACCGCCGTTGATGTCGAAACGCTGGAAATACTGGCAGAGCAGGGGATCACCTTTACCATACTCGCGCCTCATCAGGCAAAACGGGTACGGCAGTTAAAGGAGGAGGAATGGAGGGATGTGAGCGGCGCCGAGGTGGACCCCAGGATGCCCTATCGGTGCAGGCTTCCCTCCGGAAGCACGATTACGCTCTTCTTCTACGATGGCCCGGCATCGCGAGATGTGGCATTCGGGGGGCTGTTGAGAAGCGGTGAGGATTTCGCATCAAGGCTGATGGGGATCTTTTCAAAAAAGGAGGAGGCTCAACTGGCCCACATTGCCACGGATGGGGAATCCTACGGCTACCACCACCGCTTCGGGGACATGGCCCTCGCCTATGCCCTGCACCATATCGAGTCAAATAATCTGGCAAGGATTACGAACTACGGGGAATACATGGAGAAGTTTCCGCCTGCCCTTGAGGTTGAGATATTCGAGAATACCTCGTGGAGCTGCGCCCACGGAATCGAGAGGTGGAGGAGTGATTGTGGGTGCAACACGGGGGCACATCCCAGATGGACCCAGGCGTGGCGCGCCCCACTCCGTGAGGCCATGAACTGGCTCGGGGATACTCTCGCGGGCCTCTATGAAAGGGAAATGACCTCGTATGTCCATGATCCCTGGCAGGCAAGGGATGACTATATTGAGGTCATCCTCGACAGGTCGGATCGGAATCTAGAGTCTTTCCTCTCCGCGCATATCACCAGGGAGGTTTCAAGGGATGAGAAGGTAAGGCTCCTGAAGCTTTTCGAGATGCAGCGCCATGCCATGCTCATGTTCACGAGCTGCGCGTGGTTCTTTGATGATATCTCCGGCATCGAGAGCATGCAGGTCATGCAGTATGCCTCCAGGGCCATGCAGCTTGCAAGGGAGGTGGTCGGAGAGGAGCTCGAGCCCCGGTATCTCGAGATCCTGAAGCAGGCCTCGAGCAACGTATCTGAGTTTAAAAACGGCGCGGAGGTCTGGGAGGCATTTGTCAAGCCGGCAGCCATCGATCTGCTCAGGGCAGGGGCCCACTATGCTATTTCGTCGTTATTCGAGGAATATCCGGAAATGATACAGATATTCTCCTACACCACCAGCAGCGAGGTCTATGAATTGGAAGAAGCGGGGATCCAAAGGCTCGCCGTAGGCAAGGCCGTGGTCCGTTCCGATATCACGCGTGAGGAGGGGGAGATAGGATTCGCGGTGCTGCACCTCGGGGATCATAACCTTATCGGAGGGGTTCGTAATTACATGGGCGATGAGCCCTTCTCCCAGATGTGTGGGGAAATAAAGAAGGCCTTTGGGAAAAGCGACATTACGGAGATCATCCGATTGATGGACATGCACTTCGAGACGCACAACTACTCCCTGTGGCACCTGTTCAAGGACGAACAGCGGAAGGTGTTGAACAAGATCCTTGAATCAACGCTGGGGGAAATCGAAGCCTCTTTCCGTCAGATCTACGAACGCCATTACCCGGTGATGCAAGTGATGAAGGAGATGCGAATCCCCTTGCCCAAGGCCTTTGCGGCAGCCACGGAGCTTATCATAGGCACGGATCTGAGCCAGGAACTTCAGAGAGACGAGCTCGATTTCGAGGAGATAGGCAGGCTGGTTGGGGAGGTGAAGAGGTGGTCGCTGGATCTGGATAGAAAGAGCCTTGGGTTTGTGGTGAGCGAGAAGATCAACTCCCTTATGCAAGAGCTCTCCCATGAACCGGATCGGGTTGCGCTCCTCGAGACGATAGAGCACGTGTTCGGTGTCCTGGGTGATCTCAACCTGGAGATGGACCTCTGGGCGGCACAAAATATATACTTTTCCCTCGGCAAGGAGCATTATGATGCTATGGAAGAAAGGGCTTCAAAGGGCGATGAGGCTGCCAAGGTGTGGCTCGAGCACTTCAACAGAGTGGGGGAAAGCCTCCATGTGGTGAGCACATGATGGGAATGCCGACTGCAACCTACAGGGTTCAGTTCAATCCATCCTTCACCTTCAAGGATGCCACGAAGATAGTGCACTACCTCCATGAGCTGGGGATATCGGATCTCTACGCCTCGCCCATCTTCAAGGCGAGAGGAGGCAGCACCCACGGCTACGATGTGGTTGACATGAATCAGCTCAACCCGGAGATCGGGGGCATGGAGGGCTTTGAGGGGCTCAGGGGGGCACTCAGGGATCGAGGGATGGGATGGCTCCAGGATATCATTCCCAACCATATGGCCTATGACTATGAGAATCGGATGCTGAGGGATGTGCTGGAGAACGGCGAGAGTTCGCCGTACTACCGATTCTTTGACATAGAATGGGATCACCCCTACGAGGGTATCAGGGGGAGGCTTCTCGCCCCCTTCTTAGGAGGATTCTATGGCGAGGCATTGGAGAATGGAGAGATCCAACTGGACTACGACCAAAATGGGATAGCAGTTAATTACCATGCATTGCGCTTTCCCCTTAAGGTCGACTCATATGTAAATGTCCTCACTTATCACCTAGACAGGCTTGAAAACAGGCTTGGAGAGGATAATCCGGATTTCATAAAGTTTCTCGGCATGCTCTATGTATTGAAGAACCTTCCATCCGGGAAAGAAGTGCATGCCCGATATGATCAGACACGGTTTGGCAAGAGAATGCTCTGGGAGTTGTACACGCACAGCCCCGAGATCAAGGAATACATCGATGACGCCATCAGGGCCTTCAACGGGGAGGCGGGGAGCCCTGAGAGCTTCAACCTCCTCGATTCTCTGCTTTCAGAGCAACTCTTCAGGCTGTCCTTCTGGAAGGTTGCCACCGAGGAGATCAACTACCGACGATTTTTCAACATCAACGAGCTCATATCCTTGAGAATGGAAAGCGAAGATGTCTTCGCCCACACACATTCCCTGGCCTTCAGGCTCATTGCAGAAGGGAGGATCACGGGGCTGAGGATCGATCACATTGACGGGCTCTACGACCCTTCAGGGTACCTGAAGAGGGTGAGGGAGAGGGCAGAGAATCTCTTCATAGTGGTTGAAAAGATACTCGATGCTCATGAATCACTGCCTCCTCATTGGCCGGTGCAGGGGACAACTGGATATGATTTCCTGAATCACCTTAACGGCATCTTTTGTCAAAGGCGCCATCAGGGCGCCTTCAACCGAATCTACTCCCGTTTTACCGGCCTGAGGTCTTCCTTTGATGAGCTCGTGTCCGAGAAGAAACGGCTGATCATGGGAAAGCACATGGCCGCGGATGTGGATAACCTCGCCCTGCTCATGAAGGGGATATCCGGCCGATACAGGCACGGGGGGGATATCACGCTCTATGGGCTCAGGAGGGCGCTCGTTGAGGTTATGGCCCAGTTCCCCGTGTACAGAACCTATGTGAGCCATGATATATGTGGCGAGGAGGATGTGCGGTACATAAGGGAGGCCGTCAGCAGGGCGGAGGGGAGCAATCCGGGGCTGGCAAACGAGCTCGCCTTTATCCAGAAGTTCATGCTGCTCCATTTCGACGACTATCTCACTGAGCAGAACAAGAGCGCGTGGGTTGAATTCGTGATGAGGTTTCAGCAATTTACCGGGCCGCTCATGGCAAAGGGGTTTGAGGACACGGTTCTCTATGTGTACAATAGGCTCCTTTCCCTGAACGAGGTGGGCGGAAATCCGGATATATTCGGCATTTCTCTGGATGAGTTTCACGAATTTATCGAAAAAAGGGCAACCCTATGGCCCTGTGCGCTGAATGCCACCTCAACCCACGACACCAAGAGGGGAGAGGATGTGCGGGCGAGGATCGATGTCCTCTCGGAGATACCGCAAGAATGGGAACGCACTGTTAAGGCATGGGCCAGGCTGAACAGGGAAAAGAAGAAAAAGGTCAAGGGAGTGCCTGTCCCGGATGGCAACGACGAGTATTTCCTCTATCAGACGCTCATCGGCGCGCTTCCCTTTGAGCAAAAGCAGTATCCCGCGTTTATTGAGAGGCTGAAGGGTTACCTTATCAAGTCGGTGAGGGAGGCAAAGGTGCATACCGCGTGGCTCAAGCCCGACACAAACTACGAGGATGCATTCATTGCATTCGTGGAGGAGATCCTGACCCCGTCACAGCACAACCGCTTTTTAGCCGAGTTCTTGCCCTTTCAGAAAAAGGTGGCTTACTATGGGGTATTCAACTCCATCTCCCAGGTGCTCATCAAGATCACCTCGCCCGGGGTGCCGGACTTCTACCAGGGAACGGAGCTGTGGGATCTCAACCTCGTAGACCCCGATAACCGCCGTCGGGTTGATTTTGAAAAAAGAGCGCCTTTGCTCCAGGATATCAAAGCCGGAGAGAGGCAGGATATCCTCCAGCTCATCGATGAGCTGCTATCAAGCAAAGGGGATGGAAGAATTAAGCTCTTTGTGATATATCGTGCGCTTCGAGCGAGGGAGAACATGCGATTCCTTTTTCAAGAGGGGCGCTACATCCCCCTGAAGGCGTCAGGGAGTCTCAAGGATCATATCATCGCCTTTGCACGGAACCGGGAGAAGAGCTGGGCCGTGACCATTGCGCCCAGGTTCCTCACTTCTCTCATCGGGGAGGGAGAGCTGCCACTCGGCCTGGAGGTGTGGGGTGACACAACCCTTGTCCTCCCTCATGGAATTTATGCCTCATGGAGGGATGCCATGAGCGATCAGGTAGTGGAATGGGGAAAAGACCTGCCAGTAGGGGATGCGCTCAAATACTTTCCCGTGTCACTGCTTATGGGTGAGGAGGAAAAAAGATGAAAAGACGAGCCAGCGGCATCCTCCTTCATATCACCTCCATGCCCTCGGCCTATGGGATAGGGGATCTGGGGCCGGAGGCGTACAGGTGGGCGGATTTTCTCGCTGAAACAAAACAGGGCATCTGGCAGATCCTTCCCCTTAATCCAACTGACCTGGCTCACGGCAACTCCCCATACCAGAGCGTATCCGCATTTGCGGGGAATCCCTTGCTCATCAGCCCCGAGCTTATGGTGAGGGATGGTTTGCTCGCCGAGGCAGATGCTGAAAGTAGGCTTGATGTTCCGAAAGGACGTGTCGATTATCCTGTTACCGTCGCCTATAAGGAGGGGCTTTTTAATCTTGCCTACGAGCGATTTCGGCAGCGGTCTCATGTACCCGAATATGAGAGGTTCTGCGCTGAGAACGCCCCCTGGCTGGATGATTTTGCCCTCTTTATGGCCCTGAGGGAGCATTTCCCGGGAAAGGCCTGGACGGAATGGCCCCGGGAGGTGCGAGACAGGCATCCCGGGACCATGGAATCATTGAAAGACGAGCTTCACGATGCGCTTGAGAAGGCCAGGTTCCTCCAGTATGTCTTCTTCGAGCAGTGGCATTCTCTCAAGGTCTACTGCAATCACCGTGGCATTCAACTATTCGGCGATATCCCCATTTACGTGATCCATGAGAGCGCGGACGTGTGGGCCAATCCCGGGCTCTTTGTGCTGGACGACGAACGGAGGCCTGCTGTGGTGGCAGGCGTGCCGCCCGATTACTTCAGCGAGACGGGACAGCTCTGGGGAAACCCTGTGTACCGCTGGGATGTGTTGCGAAAGAGGGGGTATGGCTGGTGGATTCAAAGGGTGGAGCATAATTGTAAACTCTTCGACCTCATAAGGGTCGATCACTTTCGCGGCCTTGTTGGCTACTGGGTAGTTCCGGCAGGGGAGTCGAATGCCGTGAACGGCAACTGGATTGAGGCGCCGGCAGGGGACTTCTTGAATACGCTGCTCAGAAGATTTCCACAACTGCCCATCATTGCAGAGGATCTTGGGGTAATCACCCCTGACGTGAGGGAGATCATGCACCGCTTCGAGCTTCCCGGAATGAAGGTGTTGCTTTTCGCCTTTGGCGAGGATCTGCCCACGAATCCCTACATCCCCCATAACCTTCCCAGAAACTGCGTGCTCTACACCGGAACCCATGACAACAACACCGCAAGGGGGTGGTTCGAGAGGGAGGCAACCCCCGAGATCAGACAGAGAGTCTTTGCCTACCTGGGACGAGAGGTTCCGGCGGATGATATTCACTGGGAGCTGATCAGGCTCGCCATGATGTCGGTGGCGAACACGGTAATAGTCCCCATGCAGGATATCCTCGGTTTAGGTGAGGAAGCCAGGATGAACCGGCCCGCCACCACAGAGGGCAACTGGCGGTGGAGGCTTTCGCCGGGGCAGTTGACAGCCCCTATAGCCGATAACCTACGGGAGATGACGGAGCTCTACGGGAGGGACTAGACAGCGTGGATAAGCCGGCATTTTTCTTATATTGAATCCCCCGTCTTATACTGATTAACCTGCCTGTATACCTTAAGATCATGCCCCCTTCTTCTCTAACTTATCGAGCCAGAATTCTCGTGCCTGTTCTCTCCAATTTGGGCCGCTAAATTTCTTATCAAAGAAACTTCCGAGCCTCTCGAACCACCTCACCCAGGGATTCTTATCCTTTTCTATGGCCTCGAGTACGTCGGCAACGAAGACATCGATTTTATTTATTTCATCTTTCGGCACATAGTAGGAAGCCCCTTGTTCGGCGGATTTCTTAAGGTCTTCTTTGCTTAAGGCATGGGCAGTAAGCATAAGAGCAGGGATGTTATGCTCATTTGCAATCTTCAAGAGCTCATACCCTTTGACACCCATTATATCCAAAACCGCAATGTCGTACTCGTTGCTTTCAAGCAGCTCCTTCGCTTCTTCGAAAGAGGAGGCAGTGTCAACTCTCGCCATGCCTAAAAGCTCAGTTAAAAGATCAAGAATATCCTTTTCATCGTCAACGATAAGGACTAGTTTCCCTTTTAGTATCTTGTTGGCAGACATAATCGATCCTCCTTTGAATTACCATTACCATCATAAGCTGATGCATAATTAAAGGTTATTACCTTTGATTCCTAAGATAATCAGAACACATCGACTGTCAAGCGAATAGCAATGGCAAGGTTCCGCTCTTGAAAGCCAGGCCCTCCTGCCGTCGGGTACTGTGTTGAAATGGAGGCACCATCTCCCGTGAAAACGGGCACCGGATCATCGAATATTTGTTTATTTTTTAACCAACGTTCCCTTACATGAAATAAAATGAAGATACAATCAAAAGCTATAGTAGAAAAGCTTACAAGGCGTTCGTTAGATGCTAACCCTGGTGAATTTGACCCTATCGATGAAGTTTCAATAAATTTCGGTTTATAATTTACATTGTGAGTGTTAAAGTGGAAATGAATAAAAAATGGATTTCCATAAAGAGGGAAGGTGATACGAATGGAACGTCCAAGCAATCATAGATTTGCCGGAAGAGCTGTATCTCTCTCTTTCTGCCTCCGGTTTGACTAAGGAGAGAATAGCCAGCGAATCAAGGAAGCTTCTTGCCTTGAAATGCTTCAAGGAAAAAGTCCTTTCCCTGGGGAGATCCGCCGAGCTATCCGGCCTTTCGAAGTGGGAGTTTATAGAATTTCTGAGCGAAAACGATGTGCCAATAGTTGACTACAGTGAAGATGATCTGACAAGGGAATTCGAAACCGCGAAAAAGCTCAGTAAGAGGCTCAAGAAGTGATCGTTGTATGCGATTCTACCGTTTTGATCGGGCTGGCGAAGTTAGGAAAACTCGAGCTTCTGAGGGAAGTTTTTTCCAAGGTTTGCATCCCGGAAGCAGTCTTCCATGAAGTTGCGGAGAAAGGGGCAAACAACCCTGGCTCCGAAGTCATAAAGAAAGCCTAGTGGATCGAAACCATACCGGTCAAAGACAGAACCCAGGTCGCTCTCTTGATGGCCTCGCAGGCTAAAATCAAGTTGACCAATTAGGATTATAAATGGGGACGTATAAATGGGGACGTAGGTTCCAAAACGATTTTAGTCGCTACCTCCAGCTTGCCACGATCCAACAAAAAGATCAGCCTGTGATCTGTACTGGTGACCTGAAGAAAATAATTGGCAGGAAGGTGCCAGATTTGACCTGAACCTTTTGTGGATACCTGTCAAATCGAATAGTAATAACTGCATCTAAAACTTATCGTTATATACCCAGATAACCTCTCAATTTGATGGTTGCCTCTTGATGTTTTGAAGGATCCATTTTCCTGATATTCAACAGCTTCCATTTAACGGCAGGCAAATTTTCAATCCCTTTAAGTGCGAGGAGTTCCCACCTGGGGTGGCCCTCTTTCACTGAAACAATGAACCTCCTTTCCTCAGTGGTCAACTCGTTTCGGAGCATTGAGACCGGTTTATCTCTCGTGCTATCCAGATCATAATATGTCACATCTTTATCGATCATGCCTTTAAATTCTTTTTCAAAGATATCTATCATATCTTTCGGGTGGGGATTGAGGATCTCGATCATTGGCGGGGATGACTGATGAGATATACAATAAATGCTCGGCGTATCTTGGCTGTTAGGCCTTCATTTTCGAATAGGAAGTAGACATCAAAGAGATCCCTTGGATGTTGACGATCAAGGGCTGCACAGATTTTTCCTGCATATAGCTCATCCATAGACAGGGTGCGGCTTTGTACCGAAAGCTCAAAGAGATCTTGAGCCTTTTTTGACAGTGTTTTTATCTCGGGCGGATACACAGAGCCTCTTAAAACGAGATTGGGCTCTATCTTTATGGTTGCTCCCTCTTGGTTGACGACCATGCCTTTCAATGTTTTGGCGCCACGGACATTCTTCAAAACGATTCGCGAACCTGGAATTCTCCTTTTGATCTCTTTTGAGATTCGCATTAAGCCATGACTGATGTCATCCAGTGCAAAGTCCCTCTCGTTTACAGGAAGGTATGTGAGATCTATATCCACTGAAATACGGGGGAGTTCCCTTATGAAAAAATTGATAGCCGTGCCTCCTTTCAGTGCAAATGTCTCTTCTTTGTGAATCAGGGGCAAGATTCTGAGGAGTGACTCCGCTTGTTTGAAAAAGATCGTATCCTTCATCCAGAAATCTCTTCTCGATGGTCTTGGGGAACGGTGATACGATAGTTCCTATCAAACTTTCCGTTCGGAACTATCATTCGCTTCCCTTTCCCCATATCGATTTTTGAAAGGTCAAGATCCGATACCCAGGAATGACCATGCTTTTCAGCCATGTACATGAAAAGTCTTTTAACCTTGATGGACCGGCACATAACCAGCAACCTCTCCACCAGATCTGGCCGTAGGCTCACGAGGTTTTCCATGATCAAATGGGCTTCTTCAAAACCGATCTTTCCCGGTATAAGGTGAAGCATCTCCATGGCAGCCCTTTCGGGGGAAGATATCCTTATGGAGAAGTCCCTTTCCTTGAACTCGGATAAGCCATCCTTGCTGTCCGAAGGAAATAGATTTGTCCGGGTCATGACGATATCTACTCCTACATGCTCCCCCTTGAACCAGCTCGGCACAACCTGGGCTTGTGTTCCATACAGAAATATCTTTCTTCTGCCGGAGGGCAGGTAATGGGCGTATCCTTTTAACTCAAGGGCTGTCTTTCCTCCTGGGTGTATATTCAGTCCCAGTTGGCTTTGAAGCGCATACATGGCACCAGGCCATTCCACTTTGTCTCCATAGAGGATATAGGCACCTCTTCCGAAGGATTGAATCCAGCCGCTCTTTTTATATCTCACCAGGAGATCGTGGCCAAACCCCAATCTATAAAGGTAAGATGCGGCGCTGACCGTGCCTCTGGGCCACTGATTCACCAATCGGTTTATTTTTGATTTTATTTCCTTACTCATAATCATTAAAAAAGCATATTTTTAAACCAAAGTCAAGGGTGGGTTTAAAAAAATCCATAATTCCTAACTTAAAGTCATCAAATATACATATTTTTAAACTATAGAAAGGCGTCAAAAGACCTGCTCTGAGGGAGAGCCCTATGAGGAAACTTAAGGTTTGCGAGTTCTTATCCAACTCGAAACATATCAGGTTTCGGTCAGGGATTTTGCTCTATCATGACTTCTAACCACGGGCCGCCGCTCGGCGCATTTCATTCAGGACCTGTTTGCCAGTTACCACAGGGACGCCGTCTATCTCATCGAGCGTGTCTTCCGTGACCTCTGGTACGAATACCACATGAATAAGCTCCTTATCTCGAAGCCCTTTGACAGCGGGGATTCCCTTCGCAAGGAGTGTTTTAGAAAGGGTGCGCAGTTTTGGCACATCAACCGGACGCTCCGACCACTTGACCTCTCCCAAGAACACACCACACCCCTCGAGGGTTTGTGAAATAATTATACATTCCAACATAATGTTTTCCAACATAATGTCGCATTACATAATGCAAGGGGAATGCTGGTTCGTAAAGGGGTCTGCTTTTGACTCATGTCAACATGGCAAGTATTCAGGGGGATACGAAATGAAGGGCTTTGCCGGCATCACGGATAATGATTGATTTGCATTCCCATCCCAGAAGCTGGTTTCATTAGAAACAGCCTAAGTGGAAATGGGGAAAGGTGAACTCACCGATTTTCACCCTAAGATTTTTTCGGTAGCATTGGATCGACGCTGCTCCGGTTTTTTGGCCTTGATTCCAAAGCATTGACCTCCGTGGTTTGCCCCATCCGGCGGCGCCCTCAGCAAGCTGATATCAAAGGTCCTTACATTACTAAGATGATACAATATACCAGGGAAAATCATTGAGCATAATCAGGAGGATAAAAAATGAAATGTTAAGGAAGAGAGGGGGAATTGATCTGAGAATTGAAGGGAGGCTCTATCTTGTTAGAAATGTCTCTTATGAAGAGTGCTTATCTTGTTGAGGAAAGGCCCTATCTCATGAAACTGCGGAGATAAGTTTCTGGGCAACCATACAGGCCCTGACTAATATCTCTCTCTGTACAGAGCCTATTTTCTTGATTAATCTTCTCTTATCCACGCTTCGTATTTGATCGAGCATGATTTTGGAATCTTTGTCCAGACCTCCAGAACCCCGAGTCAGGAATACCTCAAAAGGGTATATCTTCCCTGTACTGGATGTTATGGGAGCGATAATGAGTCTCGGCGAATATTGATTCATAGCATTAATTGAAATGATCATGCCCGGTCTCGTTTTGGCAACTTCTGTGTGCAGGGCGGGGTCAAGATTTACGAGATAGATATCTCCTTGATTCATTTAGTCCCATCCTTCTGTATCCAGGGGTTCCCATTCCTTGATGGTTTTGAGGCGCTGTGTATCGTTCGATGCTTCCTGAAAGGCTAGCCTTAATTCCTTTTCTTCATTCCTGCGGACAATATTCTTAAGCTCTTTTTTTAGGAGTTCATTGATTATTTTGCTCTTCTTGCGGTTCGGCACTAATGCGCTGAACCTTTCCCAGACTTCTTGTTCGAGGCTGAGGTTGACTCTTACCTGCTCCATAGCTTCCTCCTTCGCTCCACTTTTATATGTATTGTATTACAGATTAGATGGTGTATCAAGTGGAAATTGATGCGAAAGGCTAAAGGGGGAAGGAAAGTGAATGTTGAGTGTAAACAGGGAAGTAGGTTCCGAAACGATTCCAGTCACTACCTCCAGCTTGCTATTATTGCAGACATATAGGATTGTCTCCCACTTTCATATGCCATTCGGATATCTCATGAATTGAGCGTGCTCAATAGATAGGAGATTCCAAGCTGTTATGTCCCATGGCAAGGTCAGACCCAATTCACCACTAAAGTCATGGAGGGACCGTATCACGTGGATGGACAACCCCATATTCTTCCTCCAGTGGAGGCGAGAGGGCTGGGTCATAAGGAATTCCGCCTCAAAGAGGCGCTGCTCCTGGATAAACTGAACGGTATTGGCATTCAGGAGGAAAAAGGGACTACCCACAATCTCGCAGGATCTCAGAGACGTGGTATAGTCCCGTGCCTTGCAGCATCCGTTGAGCTACTGCACCTTATCCGGTCTTCACAGGGATGGTGCGGGGCGCTGCCGCCTCAACCTTGGGGAGCCTCACCCGAAGGACCCCGTCAACGCAGCGGGCCTCCACCTTGGAGGTGTCTACCTCGGAGGGGA
>CAZJXD010000046.1:0-4797 GCA_964549945.1 uncultured Desulfobacteraceae bacterium
TCAGACTCATGGGTTTCTGTTGCATTGCAATAGCTCCTTTTTGTTAATAGTTACGTTATATTATAGCATATTTGCGGAGCTAAAGCTATAATCAAAAAAGGGAATTCACGCATTTCCTGAATATTGCGCTTGGTTCCACTTATGAATGTGTTCCACTTCTGGAAATTTCGAAAAGGCAAAAGTATATTAGCCATGAATCATTCAGTGAGTTAATCGAAGAGCTGCATAAGATATCAGCCAAAATAAGTGCGCTTAAGAATTCATTAAATAAATGAAGGTATTTTTCATTTCGTCGTTCGTCCCTTAACAAAATATTGCAATTAATGGTAAACGGTTAACGGACAACGGTTAACGTTTGACGTGTTTGAATGATGGATCTGAAAGGCTTTGTCAAATCATACGTAGATGAAACCTATCCTATGAGGAGGCAATTCACGTGGCAAGAAGTACCCAGCGATGGGTCGAAGAGGGCCTTTTATCGCCTGAGCGATGAGCAAGGCTCCTTCATGGTCATGGAATTCCCACCCTCAGAGAGGACTGCTGAAAAGGAGAACCTCTCTTACCTGAGAATCGGAGAGCATCTCCTGGGCAAGGGGATCCCTGTTGCCCGTATCTTCAGATACGATCTCGAACATGGATGGTTTATCATGGAAGATTTAGGGCAAAGAAACCTTCAGGAGATCGCGCTCAGTTCGGAATACCGCATCGATATATATAAAAGGGTTCTTGAGCTGTTGGTGAAACTTCAAATTGAAGGCAGGGAGGATTTCGATCCTGGGTGGTGCTTTCATACAAAACGTTATGATAGGTTCTTGATGGAAAAACATGAATCTGAGTATTTCCTCACCTATTTTATCAAGGGATTTCTCGGTATGGACTGGGATTTGACCGCCCTTACAAGCTCTTTTACCCATCTTTCCCATAGGGCCTCTCTCGCGGATAATGACTTCTTTCTCCACAGGGATTTCCAGTCGAGAAACCTCATCATACGCGAGGATAAGATCGGGATCGTTGACTGGCAGGGTGGGCGGCTTGGGCCTTTGCAGTATGATCTCGCCTCCCTGCTGATTGATCCCTATGTGGGATTGGGAAGCGATGAGAGGATGCTTTTATACGACTACTACCTCGCGCTCGTTGAGAGGCGTTTACCGGGGGTCTCGAGATCATTTTCAAGACATTATCCTTACCTTGCCATCCAGAGAAACCTCCAGATATTGGGGGCCTTTTCTTACCTGGGTAATATCCAGGGGAAAAAGTGGTTCCTCGACTATATTCCGCCTGCACTACAGTCCCTCGAAAGGCTTTTAGGGGAACGGGATGACCCCCAGCTGCATCGATTGAGAGTGCTTGTCAAGGAGATCAACAAAATGCCGATCAAACCTCATGGACACCACAGTTCCCACAAACACAGTTAGGGAGAGAAAGGCAATGGAAAAGAAGGCCACCTTTAAGCCCGGTGAAATGGTCAGAAGCTTCACGGGTCATTTTGGCGTGGTTCTCTCAAGGGAGTTATTTGAGAGTATCAAGGGAAGGGCAAAACAGGGCAGGAAACCCGGCTATTTCTTTGCCCCGGGCTGTTGCGAGAATATCGATTACCTCGTTCAGGTGCCCGTATTTTTCGAAGACGGCACCTACGATATAATGAAGTCCATGAACATAAAAACAGTGCCGCAGGATCTAGGGGCAAAAAGGTCGAAGTTGGAGGAGATGCTGCGAAATGTCTAGTCGTTTCATGGGTTCTTACCCGGTGGAGACACTGATTTGACTGTCAAAAATAATACATATAGGTCTAATATTATACAATTGCACAAATTTATTGAAATTACGGAAAAAAATTAATTCCATACCTATTGATAGAGTCTAAATTTATACATTCATCCTCCTCGAATATTCCTTCTGCCATTATGGGTACGTACATGTAGTATTCATCAGCCAGGCAAGGCAAATTCTCGCACGGCTTTCCTTCTCCGGTTTCCTCGCTACAGCCTTCCTGCTCCGATATCAATGACAAAAACATCTGGCATTAAAATTGCCTTAATACAATTCGGATAATTATTCACCCAAAGTGAAAGGTAAGGTAGGTGGACGAGCTAGTAAGGATTTTAATTAATCGCTTGGTGAACAAGGGCATGGAAGTCACATCCATCCCTGCCTATGTGAGAGATATCGCGAACACCATTGCGGTAAACGGGTATTTGAGCCCAAGCGCATTAAACCAGCGACTGGAGACATTAGGATGGGATGATTTTAAACTAGATGAATACACCTTGGAGCTGGTAACGGCCATGTTTGAGCCGGAAATCGAATACAAACCATCAAGCTGGTTCGCAAGAACCTTCACCTATAACGGCATTGACGATCTAATTGATGGAGAATATTTCATGCAAGGGCGTCGAGAAGACACCACTAAAACTTCGGAGGACAAGTATGGTACCAAAAGGTAATCCAATACCGGCGAAGGGGGAGAGGAATATCTACTGTCCATACTATAATAGTTGCCTGGATTACGCAGTCCAGGATTGGTGGGACTCATGGAACTGTTCCCAATGCCCCTACAAATTGATCAAGCAATCTATCAAGGAGCGTGATTACGATATTGTCGAAGCCGAGCTTGACTATGATTTATTGTGCGATTTTCCCCTGGAGATCGATCACGATCTATCTGAATAATCAGGCCGTACACCACCTGCTTTGGATCGCCGGTCGATGATGATCAAAATAGCAAAACGGCGGTCACCTATAATATGGTGGGGAGCAATACCCCGATTTTCTTCATGCAGGACCCGCTTAAGTTCCCCGATCTCAGCCACACCTAGAAGCGCATCAAGCTTCGCCAGAGATCCATTTCTTATAAGGCAGAACCTGAATACGGTCGTCGCGTGGCTGAGGGCCTTGGGTTGGACGTGAAGGAGGCAGAACGTCTGGCTGAAATGTCTCAGGAAGATCGAGCCAAGGCCACTGCATAATGATCACGGGCTAGGCGAACGAATGGTCCATCAGGTCTTTGAGCACCACGAAGTCCACCATTGGCCTGCGCTTCCGTGGATACTCCTCGCTGGGGTTCTCAGTGAAAAGCTATTGCCCATGGAGAGCGCATGAAGTATAGTGCTTCGCCAAGGGCCAATCGCAGAAATGGCTCGTGCAAAGTAAAGGAGCAGGGGCATGAGAACTGCATTGAAGATGTGTTGGGTTTTGGCTCTAGGCCTTTCGATTGCCTGTGTATCAGCCCAAACCTCTACCAGAAGGAATGGTCAAAGGATCACAAAGGAGCAGCTTAAGTCAATGATGGGTAACCCGGATGTGATCATCTTGGACGTTCGCCCCGAACAGCAATGGAGGGCAAGCGGATTGAAGATTCGGGGTGCGATTCACGAAAACCTAAAAGAGATTCAATCATGGGCTCACAATTACCCCAAGGATAAGATACTCGTCTTGTACTGAGCATGACCGAACGAGGCCACCAGTGCCCGTGCGGCACGGCAGCTTGTAGATATGGGTTTTCCGCATGTGTTAATCCTCAAGGGCGGGTATCGGGAGTGGGTCAAGGCGGAATTTCCCACGGAACCAAAGGAAAAGGCGTCCGAAAAGCAGGCGTGTGTCAAGTGTCACGCAAAGGTTACCGAAGGTATTACAAAAGACTGGGAACTGAGCAAGCACAGCAAGAATGACGTCCATTGTTCCGTATGCCACGGCGACCTGCACATGTCAGAGGAGGACGTGGCAAAGGCGCTGTTGCCGACGGCGGATACCTGTCAACAGTGTCATGAAGAACAGGGGGCGCAGTTCAAGGCAGGCAAGCACGCACTGGCGTGGGCGGCGATGAAGGCCATGCCCACGGCGCACTGGCAGCCAATGGCCTTGATGGAAGGAATGAAGGGGTGCGGAGGTTGTCATAAGTTGGGAATCAAGACCGAGGCAGAGATCAAGGAATTAAATAAACAGGGCGCGGGCTTCGGGCTTGCCTCATGTGATGCGTGCCACACCCGTCATCTCTTTTCCGTGAAGGAGGCGAGACAACCGCAGGCCTGTCAAACCTGCCATACGGGCTTCGACCACCCACAGTGGGAGATGTACTCCTCCTCAAAGCACGGCGTACGGTTCTTGCTGAAGCAGAATGGAATCCTGCCGGAGACTGCCGCGGCCCCCACATGTCAAACATGCCACATGCAGGAAGGCAATCACGAGGTGAGGGCAGCATGGGGATTTTTAGCAGTACGGCTCCCTATGCCCAAGGACGAGAAATGGGCCTCGGCCCGTGTCGCGATACTCCAGGCGTTGGGAGTGCTTGATCCCAATGGAAAGCCTACCGCCAGGCTTGAGGTGGTAAAGAAGGCGGATCTCGCCCGCCTCACACACCTTGCCTGGCAAGAGGAGCGTGATAAGATGCTCGAGGCCTGCGCCCAGTGTCATTCCCTCAAATTTGCTCAAGGAGAGCTCGCTAAAGGCGACAAAATGATTCGAGAAGCAGATATCCTGATGGCCGAGGCGATCGGCATTGTGGCTGATCTGTACAGGCAAGGTTTGCTCAAGAAACCAGATAGCTACGCCTATCCATTTCCCGATCTTCTTTCCTTTCATAATGCACCGACACTGATAGAACAAAAGCTGTTTCTCATGTTCTTGAAGCACCGAATGAGGACATTTCAAGGAACGTTTCACGCGAACCCGGACTACGCGTTATGGTACGGATGGAGCGCAATGACGCAGGACTTATTGGAAATAAAAGCCCTCGCACAGGATTTAAGAAGAACTCATAGATAGCGCCTTGCAGTCAATTCCCACCACTTGAAATTGTGG
>CAZJXD010000046.1:4897-34638 GCA_964549945.1 uncultured Desulfobacteraceae bacterium
AAGAAGAACTCATAGATAGCGCCTTGCAGTCAATTCCCACCACTTGAAATTGTGGCCTGAGGATTAGAGCTTCGCCAAACAAATTTGAAATTCACTTCAACTTTGAATCAACGCTGATCATCGTTTCGACGCCTCGGTAAATTAAAGTGTTCAGGGGTTCAGTGTTCAGCAAAGACTCCCCTCCCCTTAGTGTCTTCTGGTCCCCCTGAACTCTGAACACCGAACACTGAACACTCAAACAAAATACCTATTGATTGCAATACTCAATTGAAATTGTCTGACCCATTTGGCCAAAGAATCATCTTGTAAGGAGCTGAAATACTTTCACCTATATTTCTCATCCCCGCGCGATTATTCCTCTCTTTTTTACCACCTCTCTTGACTTACCATTAACCACTGTTTAATTTTCGTACATGAAATATCTGGCATTAGCGGTTGGATAATGGTAAATATATATACTGGCATCCTGGTAATTCATGGGATACGTCGTTCAACTATGGAGTTTAAATATCTGGTGGGGACAGCAGAGAATCTTGAGCATGTCGAATAAACGAACATATGAAAAATCCGGGGAAAGGATCAAGGCATTAAAACAAAAAACCATTGAAGTCGAGAATGTGGAGAAAGCACTTCGGGAAAGCGAGAAACGCTATCGTGATCTATATGAGAATGCACCGAATGCATATTTTTCCATAAACGCTATAGACGGGTCCGTTCTAAGGTGCAACTCCAAAGCACTCCAGTTGTTAGGATATGACAAAAAGACCATTATTGGAATGAAAGTTTTCGATCTTTATGCTGATTCGCCTTATGGGTTACCTAAGGCGAAGGAGGTTTTCAAGCGTTTCCAGGCAGGGGAACGGATACGGGACGTTGAGTTACAGATGAAGCGCAAAGACGGAAACGCAACTTGGGTTAGCCTCTCTGTTGAGCCGATGAAAGATCGGGATGGTAAGATCATTGAAAGTAGATCTATGGTGATAGATATTTCTGAGCGAAAACAGGCTGAAGAGGCACTCGATCGGCGCAACAAGGAGCTTTTTTCCCTCAACGTTATTGCGAATACCATTGCCGGATCTCTCGAGTTAGATAAGGTCTTAGCCAGTACCCTCAGAACCGTCCTTGATATGATGGGCCTGAGCCAAGGGTGGATATTTTTGCGGGATAGTCCTGGTAATAAATTGACGCTGGCCAGCCACGTAGGCTTACCGCCGGGATTCCTCAAGGAGGAGATCGAGGCACCGCTCGAGGATTGTATCGGGTTCCATGTGATGCAGGGGAAAGAGGCGCTCATCGCTGAAAATATAGTTGAGTGTCCCAGATTGATGAGCTCTCTTCCGGATGAGGAAAGACCGATATGCCACGCTTCGGTGCCCTTGATATCAAAAGACGAGGTAGTGGGGATCATGAATTTAACGAGCAAGGGCTTTCGCTCCTTCTCGGAAGAAGACTTGAAGCTGCTCACCAGTATCGGTCATCAGGTAGGGGTGGCCATTGAGAATGCGATGCTTTTTGAGGATACCAAGAGGAAGAACTCTGAGCTTGAAGAGGCATACGAGAGACTCAAATCCTTATACGAGGAACTGAAAGAGGAAAGGAGAAAGTCAAACACCCTTAGAAAGGCGCTTGAGGATAAATACGGGCTGGCCAATATAGTGGGTAAAAACCATAAGATGCAGGCCATCTATGACCTGATAGGGGATATCTCCCAGAGCGACTCCACCGTGCTCATTCAGGGGGAGAGTGGCACGGGCAAGGAGCTCATTGCGCATGCCATTCATACGCTAAGCTCGCGCAAGGAAAGGCCCTTTGTGATTGCGAATTGTTCCGCCTATGCCGAAACCCTGCTCGAAAGCGAGCTCTTTGGCCATGAGAAAGGCGCGTTCACAGGGGCCATTCGGAGGAAAAAGGGTCGATTCGAGCTTGCAGATGGCGGCACTATTTTCTTGGACGAGATAGGGGAGATCCCGCCTCCTACCCAGCTTTTGCTTCTCAGGGTATTGCAGGAGAGGAAATTCGAGCGGGTGGGAGGGGAGCAGACCGTCGAGGTCGATGTGAGGTTGATCGCAGCCACAAACCGCGATCTGAGCAAGGAGATGATGGAGGGTAGATTCAGGGAAGACCTCTACTATCGGCTTAATGTGATTCCCATAGTGGTGCCGCCCCTCGGGGAGAGAGAAGACGATATTCCGCTTTTAGCAAAGCATTTTCTTGATATGTATGCCTCTTCGAGCAAGAAGGCCATTCGAGGCTTTTCAGAGGAGGTCATGAAGATTTTTCTGAGCTACAACTGGCCCGGCAATGTGAGGGAACTCCAAAATGTAGTGGAGCATGCGGTGATTCTCACAAAAGATGAGGTAATCACGGAGAACGACCTCCCCCAAAATCTACGATGGGCTGTCCCTCGAGCTGAGGAGGCGACCAGATCCCTGAAGGAGACCGAAAAAAGCCTTATCCTGAAGGTGCTGAAGGAGGTCAGGGGAAATAAATACCAGGCCGCAAAGAAGCTGGGCATCACCAGGAGCACGTTATACGGGAAGATGAGAAAACATGGGATCGCGACCACGGAAAAAGAGTAATTCTTATGCCTAAAATAATACATATAAGTCTAAAATTATACTATATTATAACTTATTTGATTTATTAATTAATTTTATCCTCTATCGCATGTCTCGGTCTAATTCCAGACAATGACCTGCTTCCATCTGATGTGATAGGGTGAAAGCCCGGATGGAGTGATTTCTTGAGCCACTTAAGCAATGCTCTTAAGTGGCTTATTTTTATGCGTTTTTTAACCTTTATCTCATAGCGGTCCATTGGAAACTATCCCTGGCACTAAACTTGCCTTTTAATTTTATTATTTTTTGAAGAGGCAAAGGGGAAAGGCTATATGCCTGGCACTATCCTTATAGTTGATCAGAACCCTAACTACAGGGAGATTCTCGAGGGCTTGTTGGAAAAGAGGGGCTATACCGTAACTTCGATAGAGGATGGATACCAGCTGAGCAGATTTCTCGAAGAGAAGGACTTCGATATTATCTTCCTGGATAATGAAACAGGGGGGATAAGGGATAAGGGTCTATTCGTGAAGATCAAAAAGCAACGTCCACAGTGCCACATTATATTGATAAACTCAAAAAAGGGCGATGGCTTTATAAGGGAGGCAATGGAGGCGGGTGCATACGGGTGTATCGGAAAGCCCTTTAACCCGGATGAGATTTTAACAATGATCCGTCACATAATTCGAGCCTAGGAGCTGCGTGAGAATTTGATAAGGGGGGGTACAGATGGCAACAAGAGAGATTGTCAAGATCGATGAAGAGAAATGCGATGGCTGTGGCATTTGTATTCCAGCATGCGCCGAAGGGGCATTGCAGATTGTAGATGGGAAAGCACGGCTCGTAAAGGAAAGCTACTGTGATGGCCTGGGGGCCTGTCTTGCCGAGTGTCCTAAGGGGGCAATTACCCTTGAGGAGCGAGAGGCGGAGTCCTCCCCCTCTCTGCTTTCGCACTGGCCGGTGAAGCTCAAGCTGGTCTCTCCGAAGGCGCCCTATTTTCGATACGAAGAGCTGGTGGTGGCTGCGGATTGCGGTCCCTTTGCATACGGGAGCTTTCATCGGGATTTTCTGGGAGAGAGGGCCCTGGTTATTGGCTGTCCCAAGTTCGATGACCTCGCTTACTATCAGGAAAAGCTGACCGAGATCCTCCGTAACTCAGGGATAAAAAAGGTGGTGGTAGCCCGGATGGAAGTGCCGTGCTGCTCGGCCCTGGTAACCGTGGTCCAAAACGCGGTTGCAGCTTCTGGCAAAGAGATTACCATTGAGGAGAGAGTTATCGGCATTACAGGGGAGCTTATCAGCTCAAGAGGAGATGGACAAGGTGATCAGTAAGTGTCCTGGCCAGGATACCCAGTTCTGGGGACCGGATGATATCTACTCAGTTGAATGTCCGAAGTGCGGCAGTTCAGTTGAGTTCTTTAAGGACGATATCCGCCGTCGATGCAGGAAGTGCGGCCACATGTTCCTCAACCCAAGGCTCAACCTGGGATGTGCCAGATGGTGCCAGTATGCGGATCAGTGCGTAGGGGATATGGACAAGGAGGAATTCAAGGAGATCATTGTCGCCGGCATGAAGGACTTTTATGGGGATGACCAGGAGAAAATAGATCAGGCTCTGGAGTTGTTGGGGTTTGCCGAGGAGATCTTGGAACAGGAGAACGGACATCCCAAGGTGGTAATCGCCGGAGCCACTCTGTATGGCATCGGGGTTGATGAGAGAAAGAAAAACGCACAAAGCAGTGAGGTGCCGGATAAGGAAAGATATCCTGTGATAAGGGGCATCCTTGAAAGGTCTGGCGCCAAGGAGGAGGTTATAGAAGAGGTGTGCCGGATACTTGAAAGCCATGAGCATCCTGGAAAAGCAGACACCTTGCACAGCAAGATCGTGCACGATGCCTATCAGCTCGCGCGCCTTAAGAGGGAATCCGAGGGTAAGGGTAAGGAAGAGGTGAGGGAAAGGAAACGTGAGCGTTTTCTCACCGCCACCGGAAAGAAGATGGCGGAGGCGTTTGATTTGTAATATAAGTTGATTGTAATATTTCCGAATACCGTTCCATGGAAAATAGGCAGGAAAATGCCGAGAAAATCGAATCAACAAGACGGAAAGCTCCTGGTGATTGATGATCTGAGGGTGGAGGTACAGGGCAAGGAGATTCTCCACCACGTGGATCTTGAGATCAACCGGGGGGAAACTCACGCCCTGTTCGGGCCGAATGGCTCTGGAAAGACCACCCTGCTTATGTCGGTTATGGGATTCCCCGCGTATCACGTCACTGGCGGCAAGATACTCTTCAAGGGGGAGGATATTACAGGCCTTCCCCTCAATGAAAGGGCCAATCTCGGTATCGGTCTATCCTTCCAGAGGCCGCCGACAATACATGGGGTCAAGACAAGGCAGATGCTGGAGATTTTCGATAAGGGAGAGGAGGAAATCAAATCCATGGCACGGGACCTGGATTTCGAGGAGTTCCTTGATCGGGACCTCAATGACGGTTTCTCAGGAGGAGAGATCAAGCGCTCTGAACTCTTGCAGATTATGGCCCAGAATCCAGACTTTTTACTCCTCGATGAGCCGGAATCAGGGGTCGATCTCGAAAATATCGCCTTGATAGGATCCGTGATAGAGAAACTCCTTCAGCGCGAGATGAGGTTACAGAAGGGGAAATCCCGTAAAGAGCTCAAACAGGAGAGGATGAAGTCAGGGCTCATCATAACCCACACCGGATACATCCTCGAGTATGTTGATGCTGATATAGGCCATGTGCTCATGGAGGGAGAATTGGCCTGTAGCGGTAACCCTCGGGAGATTTTAAAAACGATCAAGGAACAGGGATACGATGAGTGCGTGAATTGTTGCAGGATCTCCTGAGCTGTTTGAGCAACGGTTCAGAGGAGAAGGGGTGTAGAATTGGCAGGGAAGAGGGAGGAGAAAAAGGAGCTGGCAAAAGAGGCGGCGGAAAAGGCAGCTGCCTATGGTGTGGATCTCAACCTGGAGGCATATTCCCCCGAGACAGCGGCTCATCCCTACCAGGAGGATCTCGCCGCGTTCTCTCAGGTTGAACGAGACAGGATGCTCATGGCCGGAGTGGATTTGGGGTCGAAAAACAGGTCTGGAACCTTCGTACAGAAGGACCTGTCCGTGGTACATAGCCGCTCTACCCAGGAGGGAATGGAGATTATGGATATCGAGGAGGCCCTGGCAAAATACGATTGGCTGTACGAGTACTGGTGGAGGGCAGTACCGGTCAATATGGACAAATATACCGCGAGAGCGGAGTTCCATCAGGAGCACGGATATTTCATAAGATCCATGCCGGGCATCAAATCCGTGTATCCCCTCCAGGCCTGTCTCTATTTAGAGGAGGATAATCTGGCCCAGGATGTGCACAATATCATCATAGCCGAGGAGGAATCAGAGCTCCATATTATTACGGGCTGCGCCACTGCACCGCACGTGACACAGGGACTCCACGTGGGGATTTCGGAGTTCTACATAAAGAAAGGCGCCAAGCTCACCTTTACCATGATCCATAACTGGGCGGATAAGATGGCGGTGCGTCCGCGCAGCGTGACCATTGTAGAGGAAGGGGGCCTTTTTCTCTCCAATTACCTCTGCATGCAGCCGGTAGGCACCCTCCAGATGTACCCGGCAGCCCATCTGATAGGAGAAGGAGCCATCGCCAGGTACAACTCTATCCTGGTGGCCACCCCGGGCTCTGAGATTGACGTGGGTTCTCGCGTCTTGTTGAAGGCGAAGGGCACCCGCGCTGAGATCATATCTCGGGCCATAACCACAGGAGGGAAGATCATCGCCAGGGGGCACATAAATGGCCAGGTCCCGGGAATAAAGGCCCACCTGGAGTGCAGGGGATTGATTTTATCCGATGACGGAATGATCCACGCCATTCCCGAGCTGGAGGGGCACAAACAGGAGGTTGACCTCTCCCATGAGGCGGCGGTGGGAAAGATCGCCCAGGAAGAGCTTGAGTACCTCATGGCACGCGGGTTGAGCGAAGAGGAAGCTACCGCCACCATCGTGAGGGGATTTTTACACGTGGACATAGAAGGACTACCGCCGGAGCTCAAGGCTGAAATGGATAAGGCGGTAGAGCTGAGCGAAAAGAGCTTATTGTAGTCGATAGATAACGATATCTACTGAATGGGCGACAGGAACGCCTGTGTTTATCTTGTCTCACGCTGAGGCGATTGAGTGCAAAAATAATAGCATGGAGGTTTGGCATGACAAAGAGATTACAGGTTTACAAGTGTGAAGTGTGTGGAAACATCGTTGAGGTGCTCCACGAGGGCCAGGGCGAGCTTGTATGCTGCGGTGAGCCCATGAAGCTTCTCGTGGAAGGCGCTGTTGATGCCGCCAAGGAGAAACACGTGCCCGTGATTGAGAAGATCCCGGGTGGATTCAAGGTAAAGGTGGGCAGCGCTCCACACCCGATGGAGGAGAAGCACTTCATCGAGTGGATCGAGGTTATCGCGGGCGGAATGGCCTATCGCCAATTCCTAAAGCCTGGGGATGCACCGGAAGCTACCTTCACCATCGATGCACCGCAGGTGACAGCCCGCGAGCACTGCAATATCCATGGTTTGTGGAAGGCGTAATCGCCGAACTACGTTATAGAATGAAGGGGCATTTTCCGTGAGGCCGATCAAAAATGCCCCGTGCCTAATTTTATAGTCGATTATTGCTGTAACTACGCAGTACAATGATGTGCAATATTTTTTCTTGTACTGGCAAGGAAGAGGGATATGGATGTCTTTTTTTGACACCGAAGAGTCTAATGCTGTTATGCCCGCAAAAGGTGCAGATAGAGGCGGGCGATCTGCCCCTCAGGGACTTCCCAGTTCTCCGCATATGGATGTGTGCATAGGCGACGGGCGCCCGCCTGGATCATCGGCAAAGAGCTGGCTCATAGCTGTTGCCTAGTTCGGCGCAAAAAAAGACATACATATCCCCAACAACGCAATAATTTCGGAGTTACAGCAATAATCGTTTTCACAATTCCGAGCTCAGCTTCTCCGAGCTTATGCAGGGAACTTGACGAACTGTAATATTATATCGAGGAGGGTTTCATGACTCTCGAAGAAGCAATCAATACAGCGATAGAGTTCGAGGCTCAGGTGAGCGGGGTCTATCGTCATGCAACGGAAAACACGTCCGATCCCATTGGGAAGCGTATATTCGGGGTTCTGTCCGAGGAGGAGCGGCGACACCTGGCGTACCTTAAGGACAGGCTCGATGAGCTACAGAGAACGGGCAGAATTTCAGCGGAAAAGCTGGATACCGCTATCCCCCCTCGGGAGACTATTAGGGAGGGAATCAGCAAGCTCGAGGCCCGAATGGCGCAAAAGGACCGGGGAGGTGAACTCCAGATGCTGGGCAAGGCCTTAGAGGTGGAAAATGATACCACGAATTTCTACAGGAAGATGGTGAGGGAGCTGTCCGCTGAGGGGCAGGCCCTGTTCGCCCGCTTCGTGGAGATAGAGGAAGGACACCTCGCCATTGTCCAGGCGGAGATAGACTACTTGAGCAAGTCGGGGTACTGGTTTGATATCAAGGAATTCGATATGGAGTGAAACGAAGAATCCGAATAATGGCAGGGCTAATCCAACCATCCTCATAAGCGGGGATGCAGGGCAAGGCTTGATGACGGTATCTCAAATACCCTTCTCGGGGACCTCTGGCTGAAAGAGAGACCGGGCAATGCTCAGGGGCATCATGGAGGGGTACAGATAGAAACGGAAGAAGAGGTATGCCATGAAAAAGACGCTGTTGTCCCTGTTGATAGTGTTCATTTGGGCTTCCATAGCCCTCGGGGGCAATGCCCCGCTTAGCGAGAAGACCGAGACCTGTCTTGAATGTCACGGAACACTTCACCCCGGGATTGTGGCTGACTGGGAGAGAAGCCGCATGAGTAAGGTGACACCAGCCGAGGCCCTCAAGAAGCCGGAGCTTGCAAGGAGGATTTCGGCCAAGAAGGTGCCCGAAGACCTTGCCGGTATTGTAGTGGGCTGTGCCGAGTGCCACACCCTGAGCCACGATACACACAAGGATTCCTTTGATCACGAGGGTTACCGCGTCCATACGATCGTGACCCCTCGGGACTGCGCGACCTGCCACGCCGTGGAGGCGAACCAGTATAACAAGAACTTGATGTCGCACGCCTACATTAATCTCAACAATAATTCCGTGTACCGCAACCTGATGGTGACCACCAATGGGGTGCAGGTCTTCGAGGATATGAAGACCACGATAGGGGAACCCGATTATGAGACGAACGCCGATTCCTGCAATTACTGCCATGGCACAAAGGTCGAGGTAAGAGGATTACGGACCAAGGAGACGGATTTCGGGGAGATGGAGCTTCCCATGCTAGAGGGATGGCCCAACCAGGGTGTAGGACGGATTAACCCGGATGGAAGCAAGGGATCATGCACGGCCTGCCACACCAGGCACCAATTCGCAATTGAGGTTGCCAGAAAACCCTATACCTGTGCTGAGTGCCACAAGGGCCAGGATGTGCCGGCGTACAAGGTCTACATGGTGAGCAAGCATGGAAACATCTTCTCATCGCTCGGGGATACGTGGGAGCTCGACGCCGTGCCCTGGAAGGCCGGAAAGGATTTTGCAGCTCCCACCTGCGCGTCATGCCATGTTAGTCTTGTGCTCTCGGAAGATGAAGAGGTGATTGCAGAGCGAACCCACAGGATGAACGATCGTCTCTCATGGCGGATCTTCGGGTTGATCTATGCCCATCCTCATCCGAAATCCCCGGATACTACTATTATCAAAAACAAGGTTGGATTGCCTCTGCCGACCGAGCTCACCGGAGAACCAGTGGTTGAATATCTGATCGATACCGATGAGCAACACAAAAGACGAGCGACCATGCAGAGAGTCTGTTTCTCATGCCATAGCGAAGGGTGGGTTCAGGGCCAGTTTAATCGCTTTGAACATACCATAAAGACCTCAAACGAGATGACCCTGACCGCCACGAAGGTGCTGCTTTCAGCCTGGGACAAGGGAGCGGCCAGGGGGCTTGCCCAGAATGACAGCATCTTCAATGAGGCGATAGAGAAGATGTGGGTGGAGCAGTGGCTCTTTTTCGCCAATTCCACCCGTTACGCCTCCGCTATGGTTGGGGCTGACTATGGCGTGTTTGCGAACGGCCGGTGGCACATGGCCAGGAATATCCAGGAGATGGCAGACCGGTTGGAATTCAAGCTCGATGACAAGGAGTAGCCCTTCATTTTTTCAATGAAATAATTAGGAGGTCAATTATGGAAACAAGGACATTGATCGATATGTTGAACAGGGATATTGCAGACGAACACTCGGCTATCATACGCTACCTCGTCCATGGCTACATGGAAGGGGAAGACACCCCGCTGGGCTCGAAACTCATCTCCATATCCAGGGAGGAGATGTGGCATATGCACTGGTTGGGAATGATTATAGGGGGACTGGGAGGAGAGCCCAATCTCCATCCTGCACCCTATCCTCATGATCCCACGAGCCGTGAAACGATTCTCAAGAGTTACGTTAAATACGAGGAGGTCTTGATTCCCCATTACAACGGCGAGGCTGATAAGGTAGACGATCCTCATATCAAGCGGGTTCTCCAGAGGGAGGCATGGGAGTCGGGAATGCACGCGAGGAAGTTTCAACGAGAGCTGGACAAGTTGAGCCCTGAGGAAAGGGCCGGCTTGGCGGGAGCGGAGAGCGAGATGCCACAGGAGTTCATAGAGGCGCTCCAAGCGGAGATTGCAGACAAGTACACGGAGATGTTGCAGCACATCCGAACCTCCTGGGTCTTCCAGAAGGAAGACCTCATGGGCTGGAGGATCATGGACCAGGCCATGGAGAAGATGAAGCAGCTCGCCCACTTTGCCGAGCCCATTGCAGAGGATGGCGTAGCGCCCGAGTTTACGCCGGGGCACGTGGAGACAAGCAAGGCAATTGGAGCGGCCTTAAAGAAGGCACTGGAGGATGTTCAGGCTGCTCGGGAACGTCATGTCATCTTAAGGGAAAACGCCGAGCTCAAGAAGCATTCAGGGCTTGTCATCAATATGGATCTCGCCATCAAGCAGGAAGAATACCAGGGCTCAGAGATCCAGGATTGGAGCAGGGATAAATAAACATCCTTGAGCGCTTATCTCAGATCGGAATAGGAAATAAGGGCCATATGATAGAAGATACGATCTTGAATAGATATCATACTGTGGCTGTGGTTGGATTATCACCCGATCCGAACAGGCCGAGCCACAAAGTAGCCAGCTATCTCGCTCAACATGGCTACGAGATTATACCGGTTAACCCGGATGCCCATGAGATATTGGGCAAGCCAAGCTACCCCGACCTGCAATCGTTGCCTCAATCAGTGGAGATAGTTGACATATTCCGAAGATCGGAGGAGGTAATGCCCATTGTGGATGAGGCGATCAAAATCGGGGCGAAGGCCGTATGGATGCAGGAGGGAGTCGTTAATGAGGCAGCAGCATCAAGGGCTCGGGATGCGGGACTACTGGTTGTCATGGATAGGTGTATGCTCAAGGAGCATCGGCGTTTGAGCAAGGAGCCACGTTAAAAATAAAAGGGGCAATGAAAGCACGAGATATAATGAGCACCAATGTCGCCACCGTTGAAGAGAAGACCCTGGTCAACGATGAAAGGAAGATCGTGCGATAAAGAGTCCCGAAGGATGATCATGAATAACGCAGGCATAGATGATGATTCCAAGAAGACCTGGAAGATCCTGAAGATAGAGCCCGAGAACCACGACACAACCTCGCTTTATTTAGAGGGGGATGATGAACGGTTTAAAAAGAGAAGGGCTGGCCAGTGGGCCTCTATCAGGGTGTTCCGAGAGGGTGAGTGGAGCGAACCTCATCCTTTCACGATATCGTGCGCCCCGGAAGATGAAATTTTGCGTTTCACCATTAAGAAGGAGGGCGTGTTCACCTCCTCGATACCGGAGCTACAACCAGGCACGCCGGTGAGGGTGGAGGGCCCCTTTGGGGTTTTTTGCAGGGATATTGAGAAGAGGCGAGAGATCGCGATGATCGCCGGGGGCGTCGGCATAACTCCCTTTCTAAGCGTGCTGCGCTATTTTAGGAATGTCCATGCGAAAAACCGGGTGACGCTTTTCTGGACCAACAAGACAATCGAGGATGTGTTTGCCGCCGATGAACTGAAGGGAATGACGAGGGAGCTGAACCTCAAGATTGTGCACACCCTAAGTCGCGAAAAAGACGTAGTTACGTATTTTCAGGATGAATATCCCAGTGTTCTTTATGTGCCTGGGTATGCGACCAGGGAGGTGTTCCAAAAGCACCTCTATTTCCCGGGGACCTCATTCTATCTTTGCGGTCCGCCCAAGATGCAGGAATCTATCCTGGGAGAACTGGAGGCATGCGGAATGGATCCGAAATCAGTGGAAAGGGAGCATTTCAGTCATCAGAAGCAAGGTAAAAAAGCCTCAATGTAAAAATTATTCAAATCTTATTTGTTCAGAAAAACCCGCCAAAAAAGCCCTTCCCCCTGTAAGGGAAGGGCTTTACAAGGGAGTTAATTGCTAAGGGTGGAACAAGGGCGTCCTGCCAGAAGCAGGCAATCCATTATCCTTTCTCTTTTCTCAAGATGATGCTATCCTTCCTCTTCGACACTGTAAACCTGTCTCCTCCTTTAAACCCAAACTTGTCAATTAGTAATTTCCTGCTGAGAAGAAGGGTTCCCCTTTTGGTGACCTTCGGGGTTTTCTGAATCTCCACATCCTGTTTTGATATAATATCCTTGATCTTTCCAGTTTCGACGAGGGCATCGTAGTACATCTTTTTCAAAGAGGTTCTTGTCTGAATGCCCAGCTTCTCCATTATCTCCTTATCAGGCACCTTTTTCCTCACCATCTCGATTAATTTCGTCGCTTCTTCTCTCATACCGTTCCTCCTTTTTTATAGGGATTTTAGTTGGGGTTCAGGCGCTGCCCCGTCCCCCTGATCGACTCCGGAAGGAGTTGAGTGCTATAGAGATTTATTTCATAAGGAGATGCCGGTGCTTCCTACCCCTTATTTGGCGTTAATCGAGAGAATCACGTGACCCTTTTTGGTGGACTCCCATATGACTATAACCCGGTCGCCGACCTGAAAATCTGCCAACCCCACTGGCTGGCCACCCCTTTTCAAAACGGCCTTAGAGGTAAGCGGTCCGCCTACGGTGAATATCTTATCTTTAACAGGCACCTCAATGACCGCTGTGCGGCACCTAAGGTCAATAGCCTTGATCTCGCCCCTCATCCGGTATTTTTTTTCACCGGCCCAGGAGCCCAATAAGCGGAGCGTTTCCTCACATTCAGAGAGCGCTTGATCCTTCAGGGTGATCGCATTCTCAAGTTCAGGGATGCGCTCCGTAGCTTTTTCAAGTTGCGTAAGGCGTTCGGCATTCTTGCGCAGTTGATCCTGAAGTGTGGAGGTTTCTTGATTCAATTTCTTGAGTTTCTCATTCAACCCTGACAGGTTTTTCTCGCTGATGAGAAGGGCATTATTTGTATCCCTATATTTGTGATAGAAGATAAATCCAAAGATGATGGCTCCCGCCAGTGCCACTGACAGCACGATAATGGCAATATGTCTCATTGTGATCCCCCAAATCAGGTAATGGTGGAGAGTTATTTCGGATTGGAAATCTCTTATATCACAATCTTTTCATAAATACCAGTGTAGTCAGAGAGAATGGAAAATAAAGGGACATTGGGGAAAGGGCAATCCGGATGATAAGAGAGGCAGGGGCCAAGATCGTGAATGAAAAGGCATAGAGGGGGCCATCAAGACTTACTGCAACATTCTTCAATCCTTACGTGTTTGTTCATTGCCAACGATTGCCTCTATAACTTCAGGTAATTCCCTTTGCCGTTTGAAGAAAACGATGCGGATTTTCACGCACTTCCTGTTTTACGATCTTGCTGTCCGACAGGCGCACGGTGATCAGTGCGAAATAGGGTGATTGCCCGAAATGATCGCTTACCCTCCCGCCCGGATCAGACAAGGGTACCGCGATATGTACATGATCGCGCTTTTTCGGTTCGTAGTGAATCACCACCCTTCCCACATGGGGCACCTGCTGACGAACGCTCCTTTCGATATCCTCACTGACTTGATGTGCCTTTTTCAGGTCATCGGTTCTCAGAACCACATCGGTTTGTAGAAATTTAAATCTTCCTGCGCTGCGTCCCACTAATGACCTTATTTCCGCCACCATTGGTTCATTCTCTATAATCTTTTGAACCCGATCCAATGTTTCAAAATCAATGGATGCGTCAAGCAGCACACGCATTCCATCCGAAAGCAGGCCCCATCCGGCATAGGCAATAAAGATGAGCACTAATCCCGCTGCTATCTGGTCGATGGAGATGCCATAGACAGTGACCTGAACCCTGAAATAGCTCATTACCGCAGAGGCCAGCACGACGATGGAGGAAATCACGTCCACCTGGCGATGGCGCCCCTCTGCGAATAGGGTCGGAGAGCCGGTTCGTTTGCCTGTGGCAAGGGCATATTGACCGAAAAGAAAGGTCACCGCCGTGCCCAAGAGAAGAAGAACAATGACCGTCAGCGACACCTCGGGCGGTTCCGCGGCAGGCGTTAGGATCTGGCGGGCGATCTCAATGCCTGCGAAAAATATAAAGAAGGCCACGATCACGGAGATGACGTTCTCGATCTTATAGAGCCCTAAGGGAAGTGAGGTGATTTTTTGCTGGATAGTTTTACCCCTGCATAGAGCACCAGGGAGGCTATGGAATCCGTTGCCGAGTCAATGGCACCGGAGCTCACCGCAAGGCCGAGGTTAATCAGGAAAGCGAAGAGGGCTATTCTCTGGATGAGTCTTGCCTCTTGTTCTGCCTCGGCAACCCCGGGATGCGCGTTATTTGCTTTCCCCTTTACGGCCATGTGGTTGAATCCCCCGAGATGGAATTGTTTCACGTCAGCTGTGATCCGCGTTGTGCCTCCATTAGAGCAGTATGCAGGCAGCCTCTAGGCCAAGCTGTCGAGTAATGATCATTACATATCATTAAATGGAAAAAAGGTAAAACCTGGGTTGAGGGGTTCACCGTCCACGGTTGAAATGCCCTTGAACCTTTGAACGCTGAACTAGGAACAGGTGAGTTCCTGACATGCCTTTCACGTTGACACCTCTAGGCCGCGATTTTATACTTGGTGGCAGCGGGAATAGAGAATTTTCTCTCGCATGAGAAGCTGATCGATGTTAGAAGGGCGGATACCAAACCATCACGTGGTAATGAGCGCATGGGAAAAAGGTCGAACATGGAACACAAGGATCTGCTGATCCTGAAGCATGCGGTTGAGAACACCGTCGAGGGCTTTGTCACCATAGACGAGCATCACAAGGTGGTGTTTTTTAACAAGGCCGCGGAGAGGATCTTCGGGTATTCCAGGGATGAGGCTGTAGGCAAGGACCTCAATGCTATCATGTCCCCGAGCTGTAGTGGAAATCACCGCGAGGCGGTGGCTCGATATGTTAAAACCAGGATTCCCGGTCGCATCGGTCACGAAACAGAGATGGTTGCCACGCGCAAAAGCGGCGAGACCTTTCCTGCGCTCATTTCATTCTCCGTGACCGAGGTGAATGGCAGGCTCTTCTTCACGGGGATTGTGAGGGATTTGACGGAGACAAAAAGGCTTCAGGAACAGATCATGCGATCCGAGAGGCTTGCCGCACTCGGGCAATCGGTGGCGGAGATTACCCACGAGATAAAGAATCCGTTGATGCTCATAGGCGGCTTCGCTCAACAACTGAGGCGGACCATCAAGGACGAGAAAGGACTCCAAAAGTTAGTTATCATCACACAAGAGGTTGAACGCCTTGAGAGGCTTCTGGCTGAACTGAGGGATTTCTACCTGCCGGCATCCATTGCCTCTGAAAAGGTAGATGTAGAGGGTCTTCAGGAAGAGACCCTCTCCATGGTGAGAAAGGAGTGCAGGGAGAATAACGTGAAGATCGAGCTACTGGTGGACGAAGGCGCAAAACTCGTGGCGGGTGATCGAAATAAGTTGAAACAGGTGTTACTGAATCTGTTCAAGAATTCAATAGATGCCATGGAACAGGGGGGGACTCTCTCAATTGCCGCACGGCCTTCGGGTGAAAACGTAGAGATAACAATCGTCGATGAGGGATGCGGAATCCCAAAGGCGGACAAGGAGAAGATATTCTCACCTTTTTACACGACCAAAAGCCATGGAACAGGACTGGGGCTCTCCATCTCAAAGAGGATCATCGAGGAGCATAAAGGCGGTTCTCTGAGCGTGGAAAGCGAGGAAGGCAAGGGAACCACGTTCACGATCACCTTACCCGCCTACCATGACGTTTCCGGAAGCTCGGGAAAAGATAAGACATAATCACCTTTATGTCGAAAATAGTACATTTACGTCAAAAATTAGACTATATTATAACTTGTTGAAGTAGTGAGCGTTTTTATCCCTTGAGTATCCCGATACGTCTCAATTTAGACATTTCCTCGGCCCTGCGGCTCATATACTCACCCTGAATCAGGTATTGTGGCGGCGATACATAACGGAATAAAGACGTGAGCAGGGCTCTTTCAACGAGGCCAGGGCCACAATATTTTCGCGAGACATTGCAATTGCAGCAATTGGCATTATCTTTGTATTATGTATGGTGTGATTTTAGTTATTGCGCTGAAAGAGTGCGAAAAGAGGAGGAAGCATTATGAAGGAGAAAGTGGAAGCAACCTTGGGCAGAATTAAGCCAGCGCTTCAAGCTGAGGGCGGCGATGTGGAACTGGTGGAGGTGACTCCTGAGGGGGTGGTTAAGGTCAAGTTAACCGGCGCGTGCGCTGGATGCCCTATGAGCCAGATGACCTTGAAAATGGGTATAGAGAAGGAGCTCAAAAAGGAGGTACCTGAGGTTAAAGAGGTTGTGAGCGTAAGATAGATCGAATAACGAACACGGAAACAAAGGTCCGGCGATGAGAGGTTCAGGATGCATCAACGGGTGCATTTCTGGACCTTTTCGTTCTCTATGCATCTCATAGTAGGGGATGTTTGATAACGCAATGAATGCCGAACGCCCAAACAGGCTCATAGGGGAGAAAAGCCCTTACCTGCTTCAGCATGCCTATAATCCCGTTTACTGGTATCCCTGGGGGGATGAGGCATTTGAGCAGGCCGGAAAGCAGGATAAGCCCATCTTCCTCTCCATCGGCTATTCCACCTGCCACTGGTGTCACGTGATGGAGAAGGAGTCCTTTGAGGATGAGGACGTAGCGAGATTAATGAATGATGCGTTCGTGAGCATCAAGGTGGACAGGGAAGAGAGGCCCGACATAGATAGCGTGTATATGACGGCGTGCCAGATGATGACCGGAAGCGGGGGATGGCCGCTCACCATTATCATGACACCTGAGAAGAAGCCATTCTTTGCCGCCACCTATCTTCCCAAGGAGACCAGGTTCGGCAGGGCAGGGATGAAGCAGTTGGTTCCCTGGATCAGGGAACTTTGGGAAAATAATCGAGGGGAGGCGCTTACCTCTGCCGATAAGCTCACCTCCATCCTCGAGGCCACATCGATCGAGCCAAACGGGGAAAAATTGACAGAAAGCACTCTTGTGATCGCCTACCGGCAGCTTTCCCGAAACTTCGATGTGCAGTACGGGGGCTTTTCTCATGCACCCAAATTTCCCACACCCCACAACCTGATGTTTTTGCTTCGCTACTGGAGGAGAACCGGTGATGAGTGGGCCCTCAAGATGGCGGAGATGACGCTCGTCAACATGAGAAGCGGCGGTATCTACGACCACCTCGGCTTCGGGTTTCATCGTTATTCCACCGACCACAGGTGGCTGGTGCCTCACTTCGAGAAGATGCTCTACGATCAGGCATTGCTGGCAATGGCCTATATTGAGGCATATCAGGCCACGGGCAGCAAGGATTACGAGGGAACGGCAAGGGAGATTTTCACCTACGTGCTCCGGGATATGACTGCCCCTGGCGGGGGCTTTTACTCTGCCGAGGATGCGGATAGCGAGGGAGAGGAGGGTAAGTTTTACCTCTGGACCAAAGAGCAGATTAACCAGGCGCTCACAAAGGAAGAGAGGGAGATCTTCACCAAGACCTTTGCCATCCAAAGGGAGGGTAACTTCAGGGAGGAGGCCACGGGGGCAGAAAACGGAGAGAACATTCCCCATATCACCAGGCCGCTCTCCGCTCTGGCAAAAGAGCTCGGCATGTCATCTGGGGAGCTTAAAGGTCGCCTGGAAGGAGCTCGCGAGAAGCTCTTCGCAGTTCGGGAAAAGCGGGTTCACCCTCACAAGGACGACAAGATCCTGACCGACTGGAATGGCTTGATGATAGCGGCGCTTGCCAAGGGAGCAGGGGCGTTTCATGAGCCAGACTATGAAAGGGGGGCGAGACGGGCAGCCGAGTTTATCCTCGCGAGGATGCGTGACGAGAGTGGACGGCTCTATCATCGCTACCGGGATAATGAGGCCGCAATTCCCGCCTTCCTGGATGACTACGCCTTTCTGAGCTGGGGGCTGATGGAGTTGTATGAAGCGAGCTTTGACCCCAGCTATCTTAGAAGGGCGATCGAGCTCAACGATGTGATGCTCGAACATTTCTGGGACCCCGAAAATGGCGGCTTTTATTTCTCCGCTGATGACGCTGAGGGGATTCTGGGGAGGAAAAAGGAGCTCTATGATGGGGCAATCCCCTCGGGAAATTCAGTGGCAATGCTGAACCTCCTTCGCCTCTCTCATATTGCGGGGAATTCGCAATACGAGGAAAAGGCAGCCCATCTGCTTCGAGCGTGTTCTAAAACGATCTCTGAGGCGCCGTCGGCCTATACCCAGTTCATGACGGCATTCGATTTCTCATTGGGCCCCTCGAGCCAGGTAGTGATCGTGGGCAATCCCCGATCAGGGGATACAATGACCATGATTGAGACATTGCAGGGATCATTTATCCCTAACAAAGTGGTGATCTTTCGATCGACGGAGGAAGAAGATCCCGATATCACTCGATTAGCCGAATATACGAGGGATCTTGAGAGCATTGAGGGCAAGGCCACGGCATATGTATGCAGGGACTTCCGCTGCGATCTGCCCTCAACCGATGCAAAGCAGATGCTGACTTTATTGAATAAAGATGTGGCCTCACCGCCCGTTCCGGAGTGAGCTGGGCAGGGGAGGGGGAGGCCGAGGAAGGAGCCATGATGAAATCCTCTCACAACCCGAAACACGAGGAGATGGGAATAGGAGAAAGGTTTCAGCAGGAGACGAAATACAAGCCAGACGATCTGGGGGGTCACTTTCTCGACTGGAGTAATCAACCGGAGCCTTACAAGAACTACGAATCCCCCTTAGCAATCATTTCCCTTCCTGAACCATATAGGGCGGAGAGGGCTGAGCTTTGGCATCTGCTCCGCACCCGCCGTTCGAGAAGGGCGTTTGATGCCGGAGCAATCCTCAAGACAGAACACCTCTCCGCCCTGCTCTGGGCAACACAGGGCATCACGGCCAGGCATGGGGAGTTCCTGTTCAGAACAGCACCTTCTGCCGGTGGGCTCTACCCCATAGAGACCTACCTATCGATACGGGCTATCGAGGGATTTGAGCCAGGCATCTATCATTTCAGGCCCCACGCCTTCGACCTTGAGCTGATAAAGCGAGGTGATTATTCAAAAGAACTCGCCGAAGCAGCACTTGGGCAGATGATCGTGAGGGGAGCACAGGTAAGCTTTATCTGGTCAGCGGTGGTTGCGCGTTCGAGGTGGAAATACCGTGAGAGGGCATACAGGTACATATACCTCGACGCGGGACACATCGCAGGGAATCTCTACCTGGCAGGTGAGGCCCTCGATTTGGGAGTGTGCGGGATTGGGGCCCTTTTCGATGACATGGTTAACGGCATAGTAGGGCTGGACGGCCTTGAGGAAACGGTCGTCTATATGGCAACGGTGGGCCGTCTCCGGCAAGGAGAGGAGAACAGCTCCCGCAGAGGTGCTTGAATGCAGCACTGAAGAATTTTAACTGAGGTGAGCCAGGAGTAGGACCGGGTGGATTGCCATAGAGTACATGCAAAAAGAAGATTAACCGCGGGGTGAAAGAATGGATCTGACTCAATTCAGCAAAGAGGAGCTCTTCGTCTCGGCTATAAAGAGCGAGGTTGAAAGCCGCGAGATATACTCCCGACTATCGGAAAGCGTGAAAAACGCCTTCCTCAAGGACAGGCTCACATTTCTCGCATCGGAAGAAGAAAAGCATAGAGCGTTTTTGGAAGGCGCGTTTAAGAGGGAATTCCCGGGAAAAAAGCTCATATTGCCGGAGAAGACCCCTGTGCCCTTGCCGCAGATACGGATACCCGATGAGCTGGTACCGTTGAGCGAGGTCTTGGAAAGTGCCATGAATGCGGAGCTCGCGTCCCAGGAATTCTACAACTCCTTTGCAGTCCAGTTTCCAGATGACCCGGACATGAGAAGGGCGCTGGAGTTCTTCGCCACCATGGAGATGGGCCACTACAGGCTGCTGGAAATAGAGAGGGGCAATATGCAGCGATTTGAATCCTATGACGCCTACTGGCCCATGATGCACATAGGAAGCTGAGCTGGAAGGCCTCGCTCACGAGGATCTTGATGCTACTGCCGGGGATTCCGGGCCGTGATACTATAAGCACACAAATTCCTTGCAACACAACATAGTACTCCATACAATGTGAATGTTCACGTACAGATTTAAGGAAACAAGGAGGAGGTAAGATCATGCCAGGGCTGACCTTATGGAAGGACCGGGAAATCGATAGGCTGAGAAGGGATATGGACCGTCTCTTTGCCAGGTTGTGGGATGATTTCGGTATGCCCCACCTTCCGAAGATTACCAGAAACATCCCCGCGATAGACCTGTCTGAGAGCGAGGAGAACCTGATGATCCGGGCGGAGATTCCGGGTATAAATCCGGAGGATCTGGACATTTCGGTTACCGAGGATCGACTGCACATCAAGGGGGAGATGAAGCAGGAGTCCGTGGATGAGGGCGACGCCTACCACAGGTTGGAGAGAAGATATGGCTCCTTCACCCGTGATATCCAGCTCCCCTGTCGGGTTATGAAGGAGGAGGTGAAAGCCACCTATAAGCAGGGCATACTTACGATCGTTATGCCCAAGTGTAAACCTGAACCGGATCGCTTTTTCAGGGTAAAGGTACGATAAGACAACCATAGTAAACGGAGCGTTGTTTGTATTCCGTTATGGCGTTTTTTCACCAATTGACTCTTAAAGATGCGTTCCTGACAATACGTAAATGACAAAATCGAGGAGGTCATCGATGCCAGCAAAGAGATCAGACCACAGGGTTCCCGTTGAGAAGCTTCGATGGAGGCTTGATCCGGCCAGCCTGCCCTTTGAAACCACAGAGGACCTTGAGCCCCTCAAGGAGATTATCGGCCAGAAGAGAGGTGTGGAGGCGTTCCGCTTTGGCATGAGTATGGAGAAATCCGGCTACAATGTGTTTGTTACCGGGATCGCTGGTACGGGAAGGCAATCAACGGTGCGAAAACTGCTCGAGGAGGTCTCCAAGAAAAGGGGTGGAACACCGGAAGACCTCTGTTATGTCAATAACTTCAAGAACACCGAATCCCCCATACTGATTCGTCTTAAGGCGGGGATGGGAATGGAGTTTAAAAAGGATGTCCATAACTTCGTTGAGACGCTGAAAAAGGATGTGCCGCAGCTCTTTGAGAGCCAGGACTATCTCAACAGAAAAAAGCAGATCATGGAGGAGTACGAGAAAAAGGGGAGGGACTTCTTCAAGGATCTGGATAAGAAGGTAAGAGAGCAGGGATTCGCCGTCGTTGACATACAGGTAGGCCAGGTGAAGCGACCGGGGATTATGCCCTTGATCGATGGGAATCCCGTGGATATCGATCAGGTCGAGGCGATGGTGGAAAAGGGCAGGTTCCCCAAGGAGGAATTCGAGGAGTTGAAGAAAAAGCAGGCCCAGCTAAGGGAAGAAGTGGATCAGATCTTCCTCGAGATCAGGGATCTCCAGAAGGAGGTCCAGGAGAATATCGAGAAGATGGATCGCTTCATGTTCAATACAATGGCGGCGGAAATCGCGAAGCCCATAAGGGACAAATACAAGGATGAGAAGATCGATACCTACTTTAACGATATGCTCGAGGATATGACGGAAAATCTACAAAGATTTACAAGCCAGGCCCAGCAAACCATACCGGGGCTCCCCTTTATACTTCCCGAAGGGGACCCCTTTCAGCCCTATCAGGTGAACCTTCTCGTGGACAACGGGGATCAGAAGGGGCCTCCCGTGATCGTCGAATCCTTCCCCACCTACCGGAACCTCTTCGGCAGCATAGAGAGGGTGGTAGATCGCAGCGGCATATGGAAGACTGATTTCAGCAGGATCAAGGCTGGCTCAATCGTCAAGGCAAATGGGGGGTACCTGGTTCTGAATCTCATCGACGCGCTTTTGGAACCTGGGGTGTGGCCGGCGCTCAAGAGGTCGCTTAAGACCGAGAAGATGGAGATCCAGACCTACGATCCCTTTTACCTCTTCACCACCTCTGGATTGAAACCGGAGCCCATCGAGTTGAAGACCAAGGTAGCCCTCATCTCAGAGCCATATCTCTATCACCTGCTCTTGGCCTATGACGAGGATGTGGGAAAGATCTTCAAGGTGAGGGCCGATTTCGATACCTCCATGGACAAGAACGCAGAGTCCATCCGTCAGTTCGCCGAGTTTATCAAGAGGAAGAAGGATGAGGATAACCTGAAGCCCTTTGACAGAACGGCCATAGCTGCGCTGGTGGAGCACGCGGTTCGTCTGGCGGGTAGACAGGAGAAGATCTCCACCAGTTTTCCCGCCGTCACGGATCTGGTGCGGGAGGCCGAGTGGTGGGCCAGCCAGGATAATCAAGACGTGGTACAAGGGAAGCACGTGGATAAGGCCATCGAGGCGAAGATCTACAGATCCAATATGATCGAGGAGCACATCCAGGAGATGATCGATCGCGGAACCTTGATGATCGACGTGGATGGAGAGGTGGTCGGCCAGGTGAATGGTCTCGCCGTGTATAGCCTCGGGGACTATATGTTCGGAAAGCCATCCCGCATTACGGCCTCCACTGCCATGGGACGTGCGGGCATTATCAATATCGAGAGGGAGGCGGATTTGTCGGGAAGCACCCATAATAAAGGGGTGTTGATCTTGAGCGGCTATTTGAGGAAGAAGTTCGCCCAGGACAAGCCCTTGACCATGAGTGCCAGTATCGCCTTCGAGCAATCTTACAGCGGTGTGGATGGAGACAGCGCCTCCTCAACTGAGATCTATGCCCTGCTGTCAAGCCTCTCCGGCGTTCCACTGAAACAATACATAGCGGTAACCGGATCGGTGAATCAGAAGGGGGAGGTCCAGGCCATTGGCGGCGTCAACGAGAAGGTTGAGGGCTTCTACGACTGTTGTCGGGCCGTGGGGCTGACCGGGCGACAGGGTGTTATGATACCGGAGAGCAACATTAAGGACCTCATGCTCAGAAAGGACGTGGTGGAGGCGGTGAACAAGGGGAAATTCCACATATATTCGGTGAAAACCGTAGATGAGGGAATCGAGATCCTTACCGATAAAGATGCGGGGGAGCAAAAGGAAGATGGCTCCTACCCCAAGGGGACAATCAACTACCTCGTGAACGAGAAGTTGAAGGAATTGGCGGAGGGATACGAGAAGTTCGGTGAAAAGGAGAAGAAGAGGGCGAGGGGGAACCCAAGGAAGAAGAAGTAGCGTACCAGGTCCACGGGGCATTCGGCGAGGGAGAATCGCGTTTCTATAGGTTCATATTCACCATACCTTAACTGGGGCACGTCATGGAGAGGATTGCCAACCTGAGGGATATAAAGCGAGGGGAATCGCTGGCCTTCACCTACAAGGGGGAAAAGGCCATACTGGTCCGCACCAGAAAAGACGAGCTCGTTGCCTACGTCGCCGACTGCCCCCATGCAGGCGGCGATATCGAGTGGGATGAAGGGATCGACAAGCTCCTGTGCGAAACCCACATGTCCCTTTTCAATGCCGAGGATGGATCCCTTTACAAACACAGCAAGGCCTTTGAGCTGAGTGAAGGGCTCACCGGCATCGAGCTGAAGATCGACGACGATCAGAATATATATGCCCTCTGAGCCCTTCTTAGCCACGAGAAGGCCAATCTCCTGTGGGAAAGTCCCCTGTTTTTCCTCTGATAGAGGAATAATGAGTCGTTACTCAATGGCTACCTGAGCTGAGTCAGGGATCCGTCATAGTAGGTATGTTGTTGAGGGGTCTTTAGAAAACAGTGTCATCATCGCGCCGTAATAGGTGTTCAATGACGGCGTGTTCCTTCTCTGATATCAACACATGGCCACGCATAGCATTCAAGAGGTAAGACACATCTGGTTCTCTCTAAGGCGTTCGCCCCTGGTAGACGTGGCGAAGTTCTTGCTCGTGGTGGGCGCAGCTACATTGGTGATGGCAAGTGGCACGGAGAGATTGGGCTACACCTGGCATTGGTATCGGATTCCGCAATACATTCTCTTATCAGAAGATGGTGCCCTTGTCGCCGGGCCACTACTTCTGGGATTGATGGTGACCTTTCGCATCACCGCGGTGAGCCTCGTTCTCGCCTTTGCCTTTGGCCTGGTGAGTGCACTGTTTCGCCTGTCACGCTCTTGGGTTGCGAGGATATTGGCCAGAGGATACCTGGAGCTCATCAGAAACACGCCGCTTCTCGTGCAGCTTTTTTTCATCTATTTTGTGCTTTCGCCGATTCTCGATATCAGCCGCTTTACCTCTGCGGTCCTCGCGCTGAGCCTTTTCGAGGGGGCCTATGCCTCGGAGATATTCAGGGCCGGTATTGTCTCGATACATAGGGGGCAATGGGAGGCCGCTTACAGCCTCGGGCTCAGCACCTTTCATGCCTATCGTTACATCGTGCTTCCGCAGGCGATCAGAAGGATCCTGCCGCCCCTCACGAGCCAGGCCGTATCCCTGGTGAAGGACTCCGCACTGGTGAGCACCATCGCCATTTACGATCTCACCATGCAGGGCCAGGCGATTATTGCGGAGACCTACCTCACCTTTGAGGTGTGGTTCACCATTGCCGCGATGTACCTGGTCATCACGGTCACTCTCTCCAGCCTGGTCAGCCTTCTGGAGAGCCGTTTCATAGCGAACACGTAGGCGGAGGGAAAAGCCTTCGATGAAAGAAAAGTCCTTGGATGACTATATTATTACGGTAGACCACATTAACAAGACCTTTCCAAACGGCGTCAGTGCCCTCAGGGATTTCTCCACCAGGGTTCGCCGCGGGGAGGTACTGGTGGTAATCGGGCCTTCGGGTTCGGGAAAGTCTACCCTTCTCAGGTGCCTCAACGGCCTTGAGGAGATCGATAGCGGCTCTATCGTCATCGACGACACACCGCTCGACGACAGCAAGAGGAACAGGCTTGAGATCCGCAAGGAGGTGGGCATGGTCTTTCAGTCCTTCAACCTCTTTCCCCACATGACCGTGCTTGAGAATGTCACTCTGGCACAGAGGCTCGTTCGAGGGAAAAGCAAGGCGGAATCGATTGAAACTACCATGGAGCTGCTTCGGAAGGTCGATATGCCCGAGAAGGCGAACAGCTACCCGAGCCAGCTCAGCGGCGGGCAGCAGCAGCGGGTGGCCATCGCAAGGGCGCTCGCCATGATGCCGAAGGTGATGCTCTTTGACGAGGCGACAAGCGCCCTTGACCCTGAGATGATCGGTGAGGTTCTGGACGTGATGAAGGCCCTCGCTAAGGAGGGGATGACGATGATCGTGGTTACCCATGAGATGGGATTTGCCAGGGAGGTCAGTGATCGGGTGTTGTTCATGGAGGACGGCAGGCTTGTGGAGGAGGGCACGGCGAAGCACTTCTTTACAAGTCCCCGGGAAGAGCGGACAAAGCTCTTCTTGAGCCAGATCCTCTAGGATCTTACCCTGGGGAATCAATTGGCGAGCGGGGGCAATCTCTGATCGGTGAGCGAGATGGATATGAATGGAGAAATGGTTAGGTTCGTGTTTCGTATCTTTGGATAATTGGATAGGGGAAGGAGGAAGATTATGAGACCGAAGTCGTTCGTAGTGGCTGTTGCAATTTTTGTTGTGTTCATCATTGGCCTTGTGGGCGTGAGCTTCGCAGGAAAGCTCCAGCAGCAGATGACCGAGGAGAGCACCCTGGAGCAGGCGCTCAAGCGCGGTGTGCTGCGAGTTGGGATGTCCACCTTTGTGCCGTGGGCGATGAAGGATAAGACAGGCAAGCTCATCGGTTTTGAGATCGATGTTGCCACGAGGCTCGCCAAGGACATGGGGATCAAGGCAGAGTTCGTTCCCACGAAGTGGGCGGGGATAATACCGGCCCTTCTCACGGGCAAGTTCGACGTCATTATCGGCGGTATGGGCATTCTCCCCAAACGTAACCTGAAGGTTAACTTCAGCGTGCCCTATGATTACTCCGGCATGTCGATCGTTGCCAACAGGGAGCTGGCCGCGGGATTTAAAAGCCTCGAGGATTTTAACCGCCCCGATGTAGTGCTCTCTGTCCGACTTGGTGCAACGCCAGTGGATGCCGCCAAAAAGTATATGCCCAAGGCTCAGCTTCGCATGTTCGATGACGAGGCCCAGGCAGTCCAGGAGGTGATCAATGGAAAGGCGTACGCCATGGTTTCCTCCGCTCCGCTGCCCGCGTTTCAGGCATTGAAGTATCCGGAAAAACTCTTCCTGCCGATTAAAGGGACCTTTACCAAGGAGCCGATCGGCTTTGCGGTATGCAAGGGTGATTTTGACACGCTCAACTTCTTCAATAACTGGATCATCTTCGTCACCGCTGAGGGTTGGCTCAAGGAACGAAAGCACTACTGGTTTGAAACCAATGATTGGGAGAGCCGTATCAGGTAATTTCTATGGCGGAATACTGGCGAAGCTTCACCTCAAATCGACGAGCTACGATGTCATTGCGAAAATCCGAAATTCGAATATCGAAATCCGAAATAAATTCTAATGACCAAAACCCCAATGTTCTAAACTAAGGGGTTATTGCCTGGAGCAGATCAGCGTCAGGTTGTTTTGAATTTTTAACATTTGAATTTCGATATTGTTTCGAGTTTAGGATTTCGGCCTGCCCTGGCGCGAATTGCCTGGAACACTAGGTTATCGCTGTAGTACTTGGGAAGTCAAAACTTTAGAACTCCGTCCCTGCAAGCCAGGTCTGGGCCAGGGATTTCGAATTTAAAGGTATCCATAGAATCGAGACTTCATTTCACCATAGACACTTGACATAAATGTTAAGATCTTGGGTTATGTAGACACCTGAGGCATATCATTGGCACGAAGGAAAACCAGGATTTCGCCGCTCGACGTCATCGTGGCTGTTGTTCTTCTGGCGGCAGGGGCCTATCTGGCCTATAGGATCACGGTCGGCCTCCACTACAAGTGGAACTGGTCGGCCATACCGCAATACCTTTTTCGCTATGACCGGGTGAGCGACTCATGGATACCGAATGTGCTCGCCCAAGGACTGCTCACCACCATCAAGCTCAGCATTTGGGGCACTGTGCTGGCGACCATCATAGGGGTGCTGACTGGGCTCTGCCGTGTAAGCCAGAGCCTATTTAAGCGACTCATCGGGCGGACCTATGTGGAGTTGATACGAAATCTCCCGCCCCTTGTGTTGATCTTTATCTTCTATTTTTTCCTCGGTGATCAGATCATGTCGCTTCTGGGCGTGAGCAGGTTCATCGAGTCATGCTCGAAGACCACCTGTTCGGTTTTGGCGTTTCTCTTCGCGCCCCCTTCGCTCTTCTCTCCCTTTATGTCGGCCTTGATTACCCTCGCGCTCTTCGAGGGTGCCTACATCACGGAGATCGTGAGGGCGGGAATACAGTCGATTGAAAGGGGACAGTGGGAGGCTTCATATGCTTTGGGGTTATCGCGGTGGCAACAGATGCGATACATCATCCTGCCGCAGGCAACCCCGAGGATACTTCCTCCATTGGCGGGGCAATTCATCTCCACCATCAAGGACTCCGCCATCGTGTCGGTAATCTCGATCCAGGAATTGACCTTCCAGGGATTGGAGCTGATGGCCGCCACCTATCTCACGTTCGAGATCTGGATCACCATCACGGGTCTCTACCTGATGCTTACCCTTTCCCTCTCCTTAGTAGTCGAGCGCTTTGAGATCTACATGAGGAGAAGCGAGGCATGAACCTGAGCCGGGGATGGGGTTCTGAGGTAAATGATGAACACAGGCGTATCCACACTGGAATGGCGTAACTGTCGATCGAGGAATGGAATTTCGGAATGACAAAGGAGAATGATCTCACCACAGGCCCTATACCCAGGCTCATAGCCAAGCTCGCCATTCCCGTAAGTATCGGATATTTCTTCAACACCATGTACAACGTGGTGGATACCTTCTTCGGCGGCCTCATCTCCACGCAGGTGCTGGCCGCGCTCTCCCTTTCCCTGCCCGTCTTCTTCATTATCATCGCCATGGGAACGGGCATCGCCACTGGTGCTACGGCACTCGTTGCGAATGCCCTGGGGGCCGGGATAAAGGAGGGGGCGAAGATCTACGCCGTTCAAGCTATTGGCTTCGGCCTGCTCACGGGGGTGGCGGTAAGCCTTTTCGGTGTGTTCACCTCTCCGTTTCTATTCTCCTTGCTTGGCGCATCCGATGAGTACCTGTCTATCTGCCTTGCGTATATGAATACCATCTTTCTGGGAACCATCTTCTTTATGCTGGTCTATATGCTCAACTCCATACTCTATGCCTTGGGAGACACCCGGTCGTTTCGAAATTTTTTGATCGCTGGATTTCTGTTGAATATCCTCCTCGATCCGTGGTTCATCTATGGGGGGGTTGGGCTGCCGTCGATGGGGATCTCCGGTATTGCCGCGGCCACGGTCCTGATTCAGGTCATCGGGTGCATCTATTTGGGCATCAAGGTCTTTCGAACACGGCTGCTCGCCGGCAAAACCGTGAGGGATATCATTCCGAAATACAGCGTCGTGAAGGAGATCGCGCAACAGGGGCTTCCGGCAAGCGTGAACATGATCACCGTGGGGATCGGGTTTTTCGTGATTACCTATTTCGTGAGCAAGTTCGGGGAGGGGGTAGTTGCGGCCTATGGGATTGGTATTAGGATAGAGCAGATTGCGCTTCTGCCCGCCATTGGCTTGAACGTGGCCACCCTCACGCTCGTTGCTCAGAACAACGGCGCAAAGCTGTTCGATCGCGTCAGGGAAATCCTCAATGCGGCATTGGTGTATGGGGGGATTCTCATGATCGTTGCCACTGGTATCGTCTTCCTCTCGGCCGGGTACCTCATGGGTTTTTTTACCGATGACGGCAGCGTGATTGAGATCGGCACGACATATATGAGGATCGACTGCCTCGTGTTTAATGCCTATATGATACTATTTACCAATATTGCCGCGCTCCAGGGCGTGAAGAGACCGATGTTCGCGGTATGGATTGGGTTTTTTCGGCAACTGGTCGCCCCCATAGTGGTGTTTTACGCACTGATCAACATCCTGGATGTGGGGTTGCTGGGCATTTGGTGGGGATTTTTCTCCATTACCTGGAGCGCGGCGATATTCTCTCTATTCTACGCCCGCGTGATCCTGAGGGATGTGATCAACCTGGCACTCGTCGAAACCTCGGTTTAGATCAAATACTCTGTGGATCCTTGAACTCCCCGTTTGATCGATTTTCCAAAGGTATTCGCCTTCATCCTCATGCATCCTCGACTAAATTTGATATTCTATCAAGAACGCTCTCTCTATTAGCATATTGATTATGGCTCTAACTCCATAACTAGATTGCCACCAGGGATATGGATGTCTTTTTTTACAACCGAACTAGGCAGGTGCTATGAGCTGGCTCTTTCCCGATGATCCAGGCGGGCGCCCGTCGCCTATAGAGACATCCATATACGGAGAACTGGGATGTCCCTGAGGAGCAGATCGCCCGCCTCTATCTGCACCTCTTGCGGGCACAACAGCATGGAACTCTTCGGTGTAAAAAAAGACATCCATATCCCTCATTATGACTCTGCGGAGTTAGATACATAATCG
>CAZJXD010000047.1:0-27095 GCA_964549945.1 uncultured Desulfobacteraceae bacterium
GGTGCCGAGGTGTTGACTGATCTTGATCGAAAGCTCTACATTAAATTATAAAAAATCAGCTATCTAGCATCAAGTCTAACAATTAGGGGTTTTAAAAAGCGATAGGACTGGCTGTTGAGGAGAAGTATTCAAAGGCGGTAATTGTTAGGCGAAGAGGGTTCTTGAGACGAGATTCGGTACATGAAAAGGGCGTTATCTTTGATATCAAGAGATACGCGATTCATGATGGGCGGGGAATCCGCACCACGGTGTTCTTCAAGGGTTGCCCTTTAAATTGCCAGTGGTGCCACAATCCCGAGGGCCTGGCAATACAGGCACAGGTGGTCTATCGGAGAGATCGATGTATCGGCTGTGGCGAATGTGTCGATGTCTGCCCCGAGAGCGCTCTCATGCTCTCACCTTCCGGGGTGGTTACGGATCTGTCCAAATGCATTTTCTGCGGAGCCTGCGCTGAGGCCTGCCCAGCAGAGGCCCGCGAGCTCATTGGCAGGGAGATGAGCGTGGACGAGGTCGTTGAGGAGATCAAAAAAGACATCCTATTCTATGATCAATCGGGTGGCGGGGTCACCTTTTCCGGCGGTGAGCCCCTCATGCAGCCCCGCTTTCTCCTGGGGCTTCTCGATGCCTGTGGAGAACTCGACATTCATAGAACGGTAGATACCGCGGGCTACGCGGACGCGAGCCTAATCCTGAAGGTCGCAGAGAGAACCGATCTCTTTCTTTATGATCTGAAGCACATGGACTCTGAACTCCATAGAAGGTATACAGGGGTTCCGAACGAGCAAATCCTCAGCAACTTGGAGCTTCTCGCCACACATGGCGCAAAAATACACATACGCATCCCCGTTATTCCCGGTATCAACAGTGATGATGAAAACATCGAACGTACGGGTTCCTTTGTATCCTCTCTGCCCGGGGTGCATAAAATAAGCCTCTTACCATACCATAGCGCAGCAGAGGGTAAGTACGGGAGACTTGATATAGAGTATTGCCTGAGAAAGGTGATCCCCCCTTCCGAATTGGCGATGGAGGCAGTTGCCAAACGGCTGGAAAGGTTCGGTTCCCAGGTCAAGATAGGAGGATGACGAGCATGAACGAAAGAGTAGCACAATTGCGGAAGGCGAGTTTTGAGGTGCAGCCAAGCATTTCTGTTGATCGTGCCGTGCTCGTCACTGAATTCTACAGGGAGAACGAGGGCAAGTATTCCGTTCCCGTGCTCAGGGCCCTGAATTTTAAGAACCTCTGTGAGAGGAAAACGATTTACATTGGCGAAGATGAGCTCATCGTGGGAGAGCGCGGGCCTTTTCCAAAAGCGGTCCCCACATTTCCCGAGCTGAACTGCCACAGCGTTGAGGACCTCAAGATCCTCAACTCAAGGCAGATGACCAGGTATAACGTTTCTGAGGATGCCATAGAAGCTTACAAAACCGTGGTGATCCCTTACTGGCATGGCAGGACTATGCGGGATAGGATCTTTCGCAACGTTCCTCAGGAGTGGAAGGATGCGTACGGGGTCGGCATGTTTACTGAATTCATGGAGCAACGAGCGCCCGGCCATACTACCCTTGACAACACGATCTATAAGAAGGGCATGCTGGATTTCAAAAAGGAGATTTCAGAAGGCCTCTCAAGGCTCGATTTCCTCGATGATCCTGAGGCAGCGGATAAAGCCGAAGAGTTAAAGGCCATGGATATCTCCTGTGAGGCCGCCATCGTATTTGCCGAGCGCCACGCGGAACTGGCCGAGGAGATGGCCGAAAAGGAAACTGACCCGAAGAGGAAGGCGGAACTCCAGCGCATTGCCGCAAACTGCCGATGGGTTCCGGCCCGTGCGCCCAGGGATTTCTGGGAGGCCATCCAGATGTACTGGTTCGTCCATCTCGGCACCATCACCGAGCTGAATGGGTGGGATGCGATGAATCCGGGGCACATGGATCAGCATCTCTATCCCTTCTACAAAAAGGGCTTAGAGGACGGGACCCTTGACCGGGAGAGGGCCAGAGAGCTTATCGAGTGTTTCTGGGTCAAGGTGAACAATCAGCCGGCCCCTCCCAAGGTGGGGGTGACCGCGGAGGAAAGCGGTACGTACAACGACTTCACCAACATTAACCTCGGAGGCCTGACGCGCGACGGCTCCGATGCCGTGAATGACCTCTCCTACCTCATCCTGGAGGTCATTGACGAGATGCATCTTCTTCAGCCGGGCACCAACGTCCAGATCAGCCACAAGACACCCGATCGTTTCCTGAAGGCCGCGTGCCGGGTAATTCGCAAGGGATATGGGTATCCCTCGGTTTTCAACGCCGACGAGGTCGTTATGGAGCAGGTGCTGGCGGGAAAGGCCGTTGAAGATGCCCGTGAAGGAGGGTGCAGCGGGTGCATCGAGACCGGTTGCTTTGGCAAGGAGGCCTACCTCTTGACCGGCTACCTGAATGTACCAAAGGTACTGGAGCTGGCGCTCAACAACGGCGTTGATCCCCTCACGGTAAAGAAAGTGGGGCCTGAGACAGGTGATCCCAGGGACTTGAGGGATTTTGAGACCCTCTATGCCGCATTCGAAACACAGCTCCATCACATTGTGGACCTGAAGCTGCGGGTAAACAATTACATAGAGCGAATGTTCGCCACGAGCGCACCTGCCCCCTTCCTCTCGGTGGTGATCAATGACTGCATTGCCAAGGGCAGGGACTACTACAATGGAGGCCCGCGGTACAACACGAATTACATCCAGTGCTGTGGAATTGGAACCGTCACGGACAGCATGTCGGCAATAAAGAAGCACGTGTTTGAGGACAAGGATGTGACCATGGAACATCTGCTGCATGCCCTCGGCAAGAACTTCGAGGGCGAGGAGGCACTTCGCCTCCGTCTTCTCAATAAAACGCCCTTCTACGGCAATGATGATGATTACGCCGATTCACTCATGCAGAGGGTGTATGCATCACTCATTAAGGAGATCGACGGCAAGCCGAATACCAAGGGGGGTGAATATCACCTGGATATGCTCTCCACAACCTGCCACGTTTATTTTGGAAAGATGCTGGGGGCCTCTGCCAACGGCAGATTTGCGGGAATGCCTGAATCCGATGGGACCTCCCCCTCGCAGGGCGCTGACCGTAATGGACCCACCGCCGTAGTCAAATCCCTGGGCAAGATGGATCAGCTCAAATCCGGCGGCACCCTGCTGAACCAGAGATTCCTTCCAAGCGTGCTTGACGGTGAAGAGGGCATAGATAACCTCGCCCATCTCCTTCATGCCTATTTCAGGCTCAACGGGCACCATGTTCAGTTCAACGTGGTCGATACCAACACGCTCCGCAAGGCCCAAGCGTCTCCCGAGGAGTATCGAGATCTGCTGGTGCGTGTTGCAGGTTATAGCGACTATTTCGTTGATCTTGACAGGGATCATCAGGAAGAGATCATAGCCAGGACAGGGCATGAGTCTTTTTGACAGAATACCATTTTAATCCAAGTCCCTAAGCGTAAGGGCATATTTGAGAACTAGAGACTCATTGATGGTCTGGTCGGTATTTAAAGCTCAAGCCACGTGCCTATGTTATTGTCCACGGCCTTTTGATAGATCTTTATGGCCGTTGCCATATCGTCCATGGCCAGGCCGAGGTTCGCGCAGATGATCTTCTCTTCTCTTCTTTGCCTGCCGGGCTTCAACCCGGCGGCTATCTCTCCGAGATCGGCGTGGATCTCGGGTATGTGCTGAAAGTATCCCAGGGATTTATAGTAGAGGCACTGGTCCCTGTCATCGGTCACGAACTTGTCGCAGGCCTCGAACGCGGATTTTTTGAAGTAGGAATCGAAGTCCACTGGAGAGGCAAATACCCCTGCCCTCAACCACTCGCCCTCAATGGCCGGATTGGGGCTTTTGAGAATTGGGCCAGCGGTTACGATGATATCCGAATCCTCAACCGCCTCAAGGGGGCTTCCCACAATCGTGATATCAAGGCCGGTTTCGCTCTTCATCTCCTCGGCATACCTGCGGGCCGCATCGTCCGATATATCGTAGGCCTTCACCTCATCGAGCGCCGGTATCACGATCTTCAGGGCCTTGAGGTTGGTCCTGCCCTGCACCCCGCAGCCGAGGATTCCTATTGTCTTCGATTCCTTGTTTGCCAAATACTTCGCCGCCACAGCGGTGGCGGCCCCGGTTCGCATGGCCGTGATCCAGATACAGTCCATCACCGATAGGGGAATGCCCGTTTCAGGGTCGTTCAGGACGAGCAGCCCGGTGATATAGGGCAGGCCTCTCTTGTAGTTCTCCGAATACCCGCTCACCCATTTGATGCCGGCTGAACCAAGGGAGGGGATGTAGGCGGGCATCGCATGGATGAAGGCATCGGGCATGGGATGAATCCCCGGCTTTGGCGGCATCTCTATCCTTCCACGCCCCTTTTCCGTGAAGGCCTCATCCAGGGCCTCTATGATCTCCTCCATGACTACATTTACCCTTTCGACATCCTTCTTCGACAGATAAAGCAGTCTCTGCGTTCTCACCTGATGCCCCTCCTCTCATGAAGCATTCCTATGAAATAAGATCATCTGAAAGTATAGGCAACGAGCGCCATGTGTCAACACAATTCACCTTCCTTTATTGACCTTACGGCAAAGCCGCCCTCTACCTCTTGGGCAACCCCCTCTTCTTGAAAAGGCATGGTGAAAAAGTTCTGGCAAAAATCGATTAAAAATATAATAATACTTTTGTCATCTCTCACCATCTTAGTGCTTCGATTCGCAAACTTAGTCCCGAGTGAATAAATTCGTTTACGAATTTATGAATCGAAGGGCTTAGGATTGCCCTCCGAGACCAAATCAAGACATAATGAGAGAAGAACACCATGACGTTTGAGCAGGTTGTGATCAACAGCATCGTGAGGGCCTCTGAACTGACGCTCCTGAGCCTGGGCCTGACCATCGTGTATGATATACTGAAATTCGCGAACTTCGCCCATACGGAGCTTGCCGTGGTAGGGGTCTATCTGGCCCTCTTTCTCAATGTAACTCTAGGATTACCCATCATACCCGCCGCGATAATCGCATCGATTGTAACTGGGTTTCTCTCGATTGCACTCGATCGGACGGTATTTAAACGGATGAGAAGCTCCAGCGGGATTATCGTTATGGTGACATCCCTGGGATTAGGCATCGCCCTGAGAAACTCGATAAGGGCGATATGGGGAGCTGATGCGCAGAACTATTCAGTAGCCCCACAGGCGCCGATAATCACCGACTACTTTCGGATTACCCCTTTGCAGATCTGGATCGTCCTCGTGGGAGTGGCCGCTATGTTCTCCTTTCACCTCTTGCTTCACCACACCACATTGGGCAAGGCTATGCGGGCCTCCTCCGATAACCCGGAGCTCGCCCAGGCAAGCGGTATTGCCACCGAAAAGATCATCACCCGGGTCTGGTTTATCGCTATTGCCTTTGCCTCTCTTGGTGGCATCCTTATAGGATTGGAAACCTACATACTCCCGTATATGGGATTCGCCATTATCGTCCCGGTATTCTGCGCCACCATACTGGGTGGAATCGGCAACCCTTACGGGGCTATGCTGGGAGCCCTGGTACTTGGATTCGCTGAGAACTTCGGCCTGTATATCAACTTCGGTTCAATACTGAGCCTTGGAGGGATACTGGGCTTCTCCAAGGAGCTCTTCATTCCCACGGGATACAAACCGGCCATCAGTTTTATCATCCTCATAACAGTTCTGCTCATACGGCCTCGCGGCATTCTGGGAAGGAAAAAGGAGGGCTGATGGGTCTTGTTAACTTTTTAGTCTATCTTTCCATAATGATGGGCATTTATAGCATCTTGAGCCTCAGCCTTAACCTCCAGTATGGCTTTACCGGATTAGCCAACTTCGGACACGTGGCGTTTTTCTGTCTGGGAGCATATACCTCGACCATACTTGTGCTGGTATTCAAGATGCCGTTTGTCGTCGGCCTTTTAGGGGCAATGGTCATTGCCGGTCTTTTCGGATACGTGATCTCCATACCCACTGCCAACCTCAAGGAAGACTACTGGGCAATCGCCACCCTTGCCGCAGCGGAGGTAGTTCGCATATTCTTCCTCAATGAGGATTGGGTGGTAGGTGGGGGCCCCTACCAGGGGGGCTCCTTTGGCATTGGGGGTATACCCCAGCCCCTCCGATCGCTCTTCTCGGCCTACACATACCCTTTCTTCTATCTCGCTGTTGTTCTCGTATGCCTGCTGGCAACCTACTTTATTATCAATACCCTCACCCAATCACCCTTTGGGAGGGTAATCAAGAGCATAAGGTCCGGTGACAACCTCCCCCAAGCCCTGGGAAAGGATGTGAGGTCATTTCGCATGAAGGTAATGGCCATAGGGGGGACCTTTGGTGGCTTAGCAGGCTGCCTGTGGGCCCACTACCATAGTTTTATCAGCCCCGATCAGTTCTTGCCTTTGGAGACATTCATCGTCTGGGCCATGGTGATTGTGGGGGGAAAGGCCAACAACAGAGGGGCAATAGTAGGGACGGTGATTATTATGGTATTCTACAATTCCACGCGGTTCCTCAAGGATTATATCCCCATTGAAGAGGTCACCCTGGCAAGCCTCAGGATGGTGGCAATAGGGGTGCTCATTGTGGTCGCCATGCTTTTCATGAAGGAGGGATTGATCAAGGAGAAGAAGACGATCTACTGATGGTCATCTCACTAGGTGAAGCGATAAACTGGTACTCGTGAACAATAACGGATAGAGCCTTGGAAGACAGCATCATACTGAAGATAGAAAGGGTATACAAGAATTTCGGCGGCATCTTGGCCCTAAACGGGGTAAGCTTTACCGTGGAATCCAGCTCCATTACCGGGCTTATCGGGCCAAATGGCTCGGGAAAGAGCACGCTCTTTAATGTTATATCCGGCTTTTACCGTAAGGATGGCGGTGAGATCTACTTTCAAGGACAGAAGATCGAGGGCCTCGAGCCATACAGCATAGCAATGCTGGGGATCGGGAGGACGTTTCAGATAAGCGAGGTGCCGGAAAAAACGACGGTTCTGGAGAACCTGCTCTTGGCCCCCAAGAAACAGTGCGGGGAGGGGATATTTAACGTCTTTCTGAATCCCAAAAGGATAAAACAGGAGCACGAACGACACCTCAACCATGCCCTTGATATCCTCGAGCTTGTCCAGCTCAGAGATCTGAAAAACGAATACGCGGAAAATCTCTCAGGAGGACAGAAAAAGCTCCTTTCCCTGGGGAGGATACTCATGTCTGAGCCAAAACTCCTCTTGCTCGACGAGCCAACCGCCGGTGTGAACCCAACCCTGGTGAAAGACCTGATGGTCGCCATAAGGAATCTTAGGGATCAACAGGGGATAACCATCCTCCTTGTAGAGCATAACATGAGGGTGATAAGCGAGATCTGCGAGAGAGTCATCGTGTTGGATTTCGGCCAAAAAATCGCCGAGGGAACACCCGAGGAGATACAAAGAAGCGAAGAGGTCCTGGAAGCCTACCTTTCAGGAAGTTCTAAACGAGGACCTTTCCATGAAGATTCTTGAGGTCAACAATATCGTCGCTGGATATGGAAAATCGGAGATTCTCCACGGTGTTTCCATCTATCTGGGCGAGCAGGAGGCGATCACCATCATAGGTCCCAATGGGGCCGGGAAATCCACATTGCTTAAGGCAATCATGGGCTACATTTCCATCTTTAAAGGAAATATTTACTGGAAAGGGGAGGACATAACCCGTCTCGAGCCCCATGAAAAGGTGGTTCGAGGATTTGGCTATGTTCCCCAGCTTGGCAATGTCTTCCCCTCCCTGAATGTGAGGGAAAACCTGGAGATGGGCGGCTTCACTCAGGCCAAGGAGCGAGTTAAGGAGAGAATGGATAAATCCTTTCAACTATTTCCCATACTGGCCAAGAGGCTGAAACAAAAGGCCGGCACCCTGAGTGGCGGGGAGAGACAAATGCTCGGCATGGCCCGGGCCTTGATGTCAGAACCTGAAATCCTCATGCTGGACGAGCCCTCAGCAGGGCTCTCCCCCAAGATGGCCGAGGAGGTATTCCTAACGATCACGGAGATCCATAAAAAGCTAGGTAGGGCTATCGTTATTATTGAGCAGGATGCCTACCAATCCTTGAGTATATCCGATCGAGGGTACGTGCTGGCAATGGGAAGGAGCGAATTTGAGGATAGTGGGGATAAGATACTCTCCAATCAGAAGATCCGGGAGGCCTATTTAGGAGGATAAGATCTTGGCTCCGCTTCGCTCCAAAATAGAAGTGAGCAGTAGGCAGTAAGCACCATGCAAACTTCCCTTTTTTGCTTCCTACTGCATACTGTCTACTGCCTACTATGAGGACGAGATAAATCGATTTCTGCTAAAAAAGCTATAGTGTCACTACGTTTTAGAAGCTCTGAGTTATTGAGTGGAAAGGGGGTGGGAACAAATAAAATCAAAAGATATAAAACGGCAGGGGATTTTATCAATCTTTAACCAAGAAGAAGGGGGTTACAATGAGAAGGATTGCCTTGTGCTTGATCGCAGTATCATTCTTTGCTGCGCTCTTAATCGCTGGAACCTCGTTTCCAGTTTGCGCAGCTGAGCCCATCGTCATCGGCTCTATCAATCCCTTAACCGGGACGAATGCGGTTCAGGGGCTTGATATGAAACGGGGGGAAGAGCTCGCATTAGAGGAAATCAATGCCGCCGGGGGGATTTGCGGTCGCCCTCTGAAGATCATCTGGGAGGATACCGAATCAAGTCCCAAGGGAGGTATGGACGCGGTACACAAGCTTGTGGAGATCAACAAGGTGCCTCTGATCTTAGGGGCCTACTCGAGCGGTATTAGTTTGCCTACCGGTCAGTGGACGAATTCAAAGAAGGTGATCCAGATCGCCGAGGCCTCTACCAGCCCCAAGCTTCGAGAGATAGGGCCTTACTTCTTTAACATCATAGGCCTCGATGAGGTGATGGGTACTATGTTGGCTGAATTTGCCCTTGAGAGCGGCGCAAACACCTTTGCCTCGATTACCGTCAATAATCCCTTCGGCATCGGGATTGAGATCTGGACCGAGAAGACCGTAAAAAAGGCAGGCAAATCGTGGCTCGAGGCCGTGAGGTACGATGAGAAGAAGACCGATTACAGGGCTGAAATCGAGCGCTTGTTTGCGAAAAAACCCGAGGTAGTATTCTTTACCGCGTATGGAACCGAGAGCAAGCTGATTCTAAAGCAGGCCTACGAGATGGGATTAAAGCCTTCCAAGGGTTGGTACGCGGATTACCCGACCATGTGGAGCAATGAGGTTATTCCAGTGACCGCTGAAGGGATATTAGGCCTTGAAGTTGGCTTGACTGGCGGAACGCGTTTAGAGAAATACCAGGCTGCGTACAAGAAGAAATACGGCGAAAAGGCCAAACAAACGGCATTTGGCGCCTATGCGTACGATGCCACCTGGGTCGCTGCTTTGGCCCTCAACATGGCAGGAAGCACGGATACCGACAAGATCGCCAATACCCTGCACGTGGTGGGCGAGGTTTACAATGGAGTGACTGGGGACAAGAGCTTTGATCAAGATGGCATGCAGGTAACCGACTACTATCAGAGGATGGTTTACCGGGGAGGCACGCTCGTGCCCTATTAATGAGGTACTATCCCTTAATTAGACAATCGGGGCCGCTTTCGGCCCCGATTGTCTTATCTCAATAAATATCTCCTGGACACTCCCCGTTCACTCAACTAGGTGAAGCTCGGGGATATCCGTTCCCCCCTTTTCGCAGGGAAAGCCATATTGGGCATAGGCGAACCTTTCGGCCCCGAGCAGTTCGGCCTTAAGCTCACTGCCGAAAGGCTCAAGGCCGAGGGGCCCGCCCTCTCCTCCGAGTTGAGATGGATCCTCGCGAGCCAACACTGACTGAAGCATAGGAGTGCTGGATATATGATTAGGCGACAAATCAGATGTGCCGAAGCAAAAACAAACCGAGCCAGCTGATACCCTACCTCCTCATCATAGGTGCCGCTGTGTTATGGGCATCGGCCGGGACTACCTCGAAATATCTATTCAACGCGGGCATGAGCCCCTATACCCTTGCCCAATACAGGGTCAGCTTCTCCTCGCTCCTCATATTCGCCTATCTGCTCATCTTTAGCCGAGACACGCTGAGAATCAAGCTGAGGGATCTCTGGTACCTCATAGTGTTAGGTGCATTGGGTATGGGCGGGGTGCAGGTGACCTATCTGTTTGCGATCTCCAAGATCAAGGTTGCCATGGCCATCTTGCTCCAGTACCTGGCGCCCTTTTTCGTGGCTACCTATAGCTGGCTTTTCTTACAGGAGAGCATGGATCGATGGAAGGTGCTCTCAATTCTCCTGGCCTTTATCGGCTGCGTTTTCATGGTGGAAGCCTACAAGGTTTCGTTCTTCTCCCTGAACATCGAGGGGGTTATTGCCGGCCTGCTCGCGGCTGGGTTCTTCAGCTTCTACAGCCTCCTCGGGGAGAGGGCCATGATGAGATACAGCCCCTGGACTACTCTTTTCTATGCATTGCTTTTTGCGGCAATCCTATTTAACATCTTTATTCCGATAGAAAATATCATCCTATGGAAGGCAGAGCTTCGATGGTGCCTATCGGTTGTCTATATCATCGTGTGCGGAACGGTTCTTCCGTTCGGGCTCTACTACATGGGAATAGAGCACCTTAGGAGCACGAGGGCCTTGATCATAGCCACGCTCGAGCCTATTTCCGCGGGATTCCTCTCCTTCATCTTCCTGGGGGAACTCTTGACTCCATGGCAGATATTCGGGGGGCTTCTGGTTATTGCCGCGATTGTCATCATCCAGTCTCGGAGGGAGATCGACCTCGAGGCACCGATTTATAAAAAGAGGGTGAGGCCGAGGGAAATAAAAGTAATAGGGTGACTTCTGCTTTGCTTGCACCATGGTTTCTCGTTGTTGAATTTATTTATACTATCAACACTATACCGGAGCAGGCCTGCCATATCAAAGCATTTGCATCCTAGGCACAGAATAACAGCAAGCAGGACCCACATCACCATCCCCTCATAGTGATGTAAAAAAGACCGTTTATTAGGGCTTGAACTGGCCCGAATTATTTGGTAATTAAAACCACTTTACATTTTGCAATTAATAAAAGGTATTAAACCCAAGGAAAAGCCCTGGACCCTATTTTAAAGGGCAATCCCGCCGCAAGAGGACAGGGTATTAAAAATTTAATAAAAAAGGAGGAGAGGATTATGAGAAGATTAGTAACCTTAGTATTATGCATCTTTATTGCTTGCCTCGCCTTATCACCTGGCATGGTGGAGGCCACGGAAAAGCGTTCTCTGCGAGCTACCTTTGCCTGGCCCACTTACATTGACCCGGCTGTCGGGAAGGATATATCCTCTGCGACGGCACTCCAGAGCCTTTATGATCCATTGGTCTTTCCCGATCCAGAAGGCGGCGCACTGCCCCACGTGGCAAAAAGCTGGGAGGCCACTCCAGATGGAATGACCTGGACGTTCTACCTTCGTGAGGGGATTAAATTCCACGATGGCAGCGAGTTGACCGCTGAAGATGTCAAATTCAGCATGGATCGGATGATGACGATCAAGGAAGGGCACTCGTACTTCTTTGTGGGTAAGATAAAACAAACGGAGATGGTTGATAGGTACACGGTCAGATTCCATATGGAAAAGCCCTTTGGGCCGTTTCTAGCCACCTTGTTTGAGTTCTTTATCGTAAACAAGGATCAGGTAATGAGCCACATCAAGAAACCGGGCTCATACGGCGATTTGGGCGACTACGGAAAGGAGTGGCTTCTTACCCACGATGCGGGCTCCGGTTCCTATATGGTGAAGGAGTTCCCCCTCGAGGAGTACCTGCTCATGGAGAAGAATCCAAATTATTGGGGGTTCATCGATCCCGAGGCACCGGATGAATTCAAGATGATCGGATCCACCGAGCCGGTGACAGTGCGCACCATGATGGCGCGGCGTGAACTGGAGATCTCAGATAAATGGCAATCTCCCGAGGCATTGACAGCTCTGGGTAAGATTAAAGGCATAGACATCGCACGCTATTACACCCATGACGAGTATTATATGATGATGCACACGCGAAAGCCTCCTACCGATGATATACACTTCCGTAAGGCGATGGCATGGGCATTTGACTATGAAGCAGCGACCAAGCTTTTTCCTGGTTCCCGTCAATCAAGAGGGCCAAACGCCCAGAGCCTGCCCGGAAGCGATCCCGGGGTCTTTCAATACTACCGTGACCTGAACAAGGCAAAAGAGGAGCTCAAGAAGTCCAAATACTATGGCAAGCTGGACCAGTACCCTGTCGAAATGCATTGGTGTGCCGAGGTACCGCCTGAGGAGAAGATCGCCATGTTGTTCATGGCGAACATGGCTGAGATCGGGATTACCGTCAACGTCGTGAAGGTGCCGTGGCTCAGTATGGTAGAGGAGAGTGCCAAGCAAGAGACGGCGCCAAATATGTTCCATCTTATAAACACCACGCGCTATCCTGAGGCTGGTGCTCAGCTGGAGACGCGCTATCACTCTCGCTCGGCCAAGAGCTTTCTGCATAATGAGTGGCTCCTTGACCCGGTGCTCGATGAGAAGATAGAAGACGCGCTAGCCACCATTGATCGCGCAAAGCGGTTTGCCAAGTACGGTGAGGTGGAGCGCCACATTGTAGATCTCTGTCCTACCATCTTCGTGATCGATCCTCCGGTTCGTCAGGCTTATCAGGCCAGTTATATCGACTGGCCCACATCGAAACCGGGGAATGTCCTTCCGGCCTATGGCTATTATATTGTCGCTCGTTTCATAAAGGTATTTCCAGAGAAAAGGGCGGCATTAGTTAGATAAAATGGAAAACCCATGTCTGTATGGGTAGAAGGCACCAACGCCTTCTGCTCATGTGCCTTCTTAATGGAAGGTGATCTTATTGCTTTGAGAAGCTGCTCATCGCCGCGGTGAGGGTGAGAATCTAGAAGGGTGGGCCTGGCCCTGCCTTTTTTTGAGCGGGGATATGCGCAACAATGTAAAGTTATCGCTTTACATAAGGGCACGATATCGCTGAGAAATTATTAAGAGATTTTCATATCTTGAAGAGGAGGAGGCACTACTATGCATTTGTATGAATACGAGTTGGGCAAAGCGGCAGATGTCCTGACGAGGGAGCTTTTTAAGCTCAAGCCCGGGGAGACGTTTATCGTCACTGCGGACACCGAGAGTGATGAGCGAGTCGTAAACGCCACAGCGAGGGCGGCATTCACGTGCGGTGCCAAGCCAATGGTGATTTGGCTGGCTTCACCTCTTGGCGTTGGCAAGGCAGCGGACCCCATGTTGCCCGTTGAAGCCTTAACCGCGGTATTGAGCGCGGCAGAAGCCTGGGTCGAGTTTAACAACAAGTGGATACTGTATTCCACTCCCTATGTCACGGCCTTAAAGGAGAATACAAAGCTCCGGCATCTGTGCCTTGTGGGAATGAATCCAGATCTTATGGTGCGCTGCATAGGTCGGGTTGATCACCCCTCCTTGAAGGAATTCCTGCAAGCGGCGGCGAAACGTATAGCGGCGGCGAAACGTATCAAGCTCACTTCACCTGCTGGCACAGATCTGGAGTTTAGTAATATGCCCGATGCATCCCGTTCCCCGGCCGTGCGGGACGGATATGCCGATGAACCGGGTACCCATATGATGAGTGGTTTCATCGCTTGGGCACCCGAGCTTGCATCCATCAACGGCACATTGGTATTTGATGGATCAGTAGTACCACCTTGTGGAAAACTTGAACAACCAATCAGCCTTACTATCCGTTCGGGCGAGATTGTAGAGGTGGAGGGGGGCGCTCAGGCGCGGGATTATGAGGCATGGCTGAAGGGCTTCAATCATCCACAGATGAAGCGTCTTGCCCATGGCTCGTTCGGCTTCAACCCGGGTGCCAAGCTTACGGGGGACATCGTTGAGGACGAGAGGGTATGGGGCTGCACCGAGTGGGGTATTGGTCACGTAGGTGCCCACTTAATCCCGCCGGACGGTGTGCCTGCGCCTTCCCATTCCGATGGGCAATCCCTCAACAGCTCGGTGTGGTTGGATGGCGAGCAGTTCATGGACAAAGGCCAAATCCTGGATCCGGCACTCAAAAAGCTGGCTGCAGCGCTCGGCAAATAGCAAGGGCGGCTTCTGAAAAACCGGTGAGTTTCCCTATTTTTTCATAAATGCACCGGCTCCTCTTCTCAGGGAAAAAACTCCATAAAAGGGTTATGACGGGGTCTTGCCGAGCGTTGTGGATGAACCTTGTATCGCCCGTACCGAAAACACGCGGCGGGGGGAGAGGATTTTCGGGCACCTGTAACAGGAACATGGTATACCATTGACCGTTGCGGCAGAATCGGCGCGGCGCATTCCGCCCAAGGCTGCTTCAAAGGAGGTGGAAAGGATATTGAAGGCAATTAAGGGACGAAGGAGCATACGGAGATATAAGGACCAACCTGTTGCCGATGAACTCCTGGTGAAATTAGTCGAAGCAGGGGTGTGGGCACCCACGGGAGGTAATGCCCAGAATTGGCTTTTTATCGTGGTGAGGGACCGCCAGCGGATCGCAAAGATAAAGGCCGTCAGCCCAGGCATCCTTTCTATGCCTGCGGCATTGATCGCCGTGTGTGTAAACAAAGAGCGAGCGTATAAGAGGGGCGGAAAACGAGGTCGGGATCTAACCTCGGTTATGGATGCCGCAATGGCAAGCCAGAACATCATGTTGCAGGCATTTGAGGAGGGCCTAGGCTCATGTGCGGTCCTCTCCTTCCACAAGCAGGGGGTTCAAAAGCTCCTTCGCCTGCCCGAGGAGATTGAGCCTGAGCTGCTCATCCAGGTGGGTTATCCCGCAGAGGATCCCGAACCGCCCCAGAGAAAGTTCAAGGAGGTACTCTTTTTTGAAACCTATAACGAGAGATAGCATGGGTGCGCTGTCAAATTCCAAAGAAAAGGAGATCATCTCCCTCGTATCCTACCTTATCGTGAGCGCGAGGCAGTTATACGATGAGCCGAAGCGATACGGACCTTTCAGGTTGATTGAGGCCTGCACCAGGCTCATCACATTGCTTAGGAGAATGGGGGAGTCGAACGAGCTACTTGAGGATATCCGATCGAGGATTGAATCCGAAAAGGTGAAAATGGTAACCGATGAAAAGGGGTCCATGAAATTCCTGGATGATTTGATCCTCATGATGGTCACCCAGATCGAGCAGGAATGTTGGGATTAACGGAAATGATTATTTTACCGGCGAGAAGTCTCTAATAAAGAACACGGAAAAGGAGGTACTACGAATGAGAAAAATAAAGGTGATCGTTCCCGTGGTTACGGCGGAATGGAATGAAGAAACCAAGGAGATGATTGAGGGGTACAAGGAGCCGGATACCGAATTAGACGTCGTCAGCATCGAGAGGGGCACTGAATCACTGGAGTGCACGTATGACGAGATCCATGCCGAATTGGCCACCGTTCAAACCGCTGAGGCAGCAGAGCGAGACGGTTTTGACGGGGTAATCATCTATTGCTTTTGCGATCCTGGGCTCTGGGCAGCGAAAGAGAAACTGTCCATCCCCGTCACTGGAATCGGCGAGGCAAGCATGCATCTTGCCTCGGTACTGGGAAACAAGTTCACGATCATATCCGCAGGACCTGCGAGCCATTTCCCAAACCAGGTAAGGCGTGCATATGATAAGCTAAAGCTCTACGGCTTTCAACATAAGTGCGCGTCCATCAGATCCCTGAAAATTCCCGTGATCGACTTGGAGGGCGATAAAAAAACAGAGGAACGGCGGTTAATGGAGGAGGCAAGACAGGCGGTCGAACAGGACGGTGCAGATGTGATAATATTGGGCTGCGGATGGATGATGGGAGTCGAGGAAAGGATACCCAAAGAGCTGGGTGTTCCCGCCATTATTCCCGGTGTCGCTGCCTTGAAGATGTGCGAATCGCTGATTCGAATGGGCCTTGCCCAGAGCAAACGTTGTTTTGCGTTTCCGCCGGAAAAGAAGCGTATTGTGTAAATACCTTCGACTGGGGGCCAGGGAAATCACTTTTGGCGTGAGGGATTAAGGATAATTAGGGGAGTAGCGAGAGATATTCCGATGAAAAGGGCCTGTACCGATTGCCGATTAGCGCGGGCCAATCTTGACCGGATGGCGGTAACGAGAGAAGACATATCCCCCATTGCCAGGCGTTTTTTGGGCGCAAGAGGCGTAAATACCCCGTGCACTGAATTCGGGGCCATAGGTGGTGATGCTGATGAGAAACTCTGGTCTTCCCAGGTCTCACAAGAGCTCTTTGGGTTTCCGAATGCCGGGGATGCCACCTCGTACGAGAACAAGGCGAACTTGGTCGTATATTACGAAAGGTTCCACGCGATACTCGATAGCATTGGCCTGTGCTATTTCATGTCGAATTGGATTGACCCTCATCTGCTATCTCCCGCTGACATCGCCGAGATCATCTCGAGCGCACTCGGTGAACGGGTAGCGGTCGACAGCCTCATGGAAAAAGGGGAGAGGATCATATGTCTCGGGAAGCTCTTTAACCAGGTGCACCCCGGCTGGGGGCGACGACAAGACTATCCTCCCCCGCGCCTTATGCACGAACCAGTAGAAGCCGGGCCTTACAAGGGTGAGAGGCTTGACAGAGAAGACTGGGATCTATTGCTTGACAATTATTACCGCCTCCATCATTGGGACGTGAAATCCGGACAGATAACCAAGGACTGCCTCACGGCACATGAACTGGAGGATCTGAGCCCCTTACTCGAGCAACGGCTCTCCGAACGCTCAACGCAATGAAAACCCATAATGAGAGCCATGCAGAGGAGAAAGGGGGAACCGCAAGAGCCTGTTTCACCATAAAGACGCTAAGGTCATTTTCAAATCGACGAACGGGGATGTAGCAAGCAGAGGGCATATTCATAAAGGGGGAGCGAGCGCGCTAAGGGCCGCTCCCTATTATCGTGTGAAACCATGAGAACCATCAAGTTTCTTTTTAGGAGATCGATTGCCTCGATATTTGTACTTTTGGGGCTCTCTATTCTCATATTCGTGATCTCGCGGGTGATGCCAGGGGATCCGGCACGTACGGCCCTTGGCCCCCAAGCCCCTGAGTGGTCCGTTCAGAAGCTGAGAGCGGAAATGCATCTCGATAAGTCACTGCCTGTTCAATACTACTATTGGATTAAAGGAATCCTGCATGGTGATTTTGGGAAGTCTCTATTCACGCAGCGTCCCGTAGTCAAGGACATAGTAAGCTTCCTTCCCGCTACCCTGGAACTCGCCCTGTTTAGCACATTCTTTATGGTGTTCTTCGGGATTTTACTCGGCATCATTTCTACCCGCTACCATGATACCTATGTGGATAACGGAGTGCGGTTACTCTCATACATAGGGGTCGTCACACCATCCTTCGTATTCGCGATCTTATTCATGCTGCTACTGGGATATGTCATGAGAATACTGCCGACAATGGGGAGGCTCAGCGAAGTCATGGTCCCCCCGCCTCAAGTAACAAGCATGATTACCATTGATGCCCTGATTGCCGGAAATCTCACCGTATTTTGGGACGCCTTTACCCATCTCCTCATGCCAGCGGTCAGCCTTGCCATGGCGGGAACGGCGCAAATTGCACGGATTACCCGTTCAGCGATGGCGGACAACCTTCAGCAGGCCTACATCGTTGCCGAGAGATCCTATGGTATCCCTGAGCGAATCATCATGTTCAAGTACCTCCTGAAGCCCTCTCTCATTCCAACTGTCTCTTTGGCGGGAATGCAATTTGGTGCACTTCTTGGAAATGCGTTTTTAGTAGAGTTGATCTTCAACTGGCCTGGCCTTTCACGTTACGGAATGAATGTCCTGTTGCGAAAAGATCTGAATGCAATCTCCGCAGTCGTCCTGATCTTCGGCCTGGGCTTTGTGCTCGCGAACGTCATGGTCGACGTTATCGTCAATTATCTCGATCCTCGGATTCGTATAAGCAAAGGAGAATAGAAAGATGCAGCGAGATATTTCCGGAAGTGATTTCTCGAAGAGGTGGGAAAATATTAGAAGGCATTGGCATAAATTTTCGCGTAATCCTCTTTCAGTTACAGGCCTCGTTCTCATTTGTGCCATTGCCTTTGCCGCTGTGTTCGCTTCATATGTCGCCCCGTATCCTGATCATGCAGGTAGATACGTGAACTTTTCCGAGGCAAGCCGACCTCCCAGCTGGAAGCACCCATTTGGAACCGATATTTTTGGCAGGGATATTATGAGCAGGGTCTTCTTTGGCTTTAGGTTTTCCTTAATGATGGGCATTGTGGTTCTCGCGATGGTCGTTCCCGTTGGGGTTGTTCTTGGGCTAATCGCTGGATACTTTCATGGCAGTTTGACCGATACATTCATCATGCGCACTACCGATGTCTTCCTCGCTGTGCCGCCCTTGATCTTGGCGCTCGCGATTTGCTCTGTTTTCACGCCGAACCTTCTCAATGCTATGCTGGCTGTTTCACTCATGTGGTGGCCTTGGTATGCTCGATTAACATATGGAATAGCATCCTCAAAAAGGAGGGAGTATTTCGTTCAGGCCGCTGAGGTTCTCGGAGCGAGCAAATGCCATATACTCTTTCGGGAGATCCTTCCCAATTGCGCTTCACCGCTGTTCACAAAAATGACACTGGATATGGCCTTTGTGATCCTTATTGGGGCAAGCCTGAGCTTCGTGGGTCTGGGCGCACAAGCCCCTACACCCGATCTAGGGAGCATGGTAGCCGACGGATCGAAATATCTACCCGACCAATGGTGGATAAGCATCTTTCCAGCCATTGCAATTGTATTTATTGTCTTGGGATTCAATCTTATCGGAGATGGACTTCGGGACACGTTGGCAGTAGAGGGCATTTAGGATGAATTCATCCCTGCTTGAGATCAAAGATCTTCATGTGTGGTTTGACGTTTTTGGGGGAGTGCTCAAGGTGCTCGACGGGGTGGATCTTGCTGTAAGAACGCGTGAGAAGGTAGGGGTTGCTGGCGAGACAGGATGCGGCAAGACGATCACGATGAAGGCAATGATGGGGATCTTGTCCATGTCTCCGGCGAGGATTCCGAGAGGTGAAATCATCTTTCAAGGCAAAGATATCCTCAAGATGGAATCAAAAGAGATGCAAGGCATTAGGGGCAGGGGCATGTCCATGATCCCTCAAGGTGCTACCGCATCCTTGAATCCAGTCTTCACCATTGGGGACCAACTTATTTCGGTGATCAAGCATTCAGGGGATTCCAGAGACACCATGTCTAAAGAGAAGAGGAGACAAAAGGCTGTTGATATCCTCACCGAGGTAAGAATACCAGATCCCGAGCGAATCATGAAGAACTACCCTATCCAGCTCAGTGGCGGAATGAGACAGCGAATCCTGATAGCGATGACCCTCGCAACTGAAGCGAAGCTCATCATCGCTGATGAACCGAGTACTGCACTGGATGTGACCACACAAGAGCAGATCTTGCGGCTTATGCGGGAATTAGTGGAAAAGAGGAGCGTGTCGGTGATTCTCATCACACATAATCTCGGAGTCGTGAGACAATTGACAGAGAGGACATACATTATGTATGCCGGGGCCGTTGTTGAGGCAGCAAAGACAAGGGATCTATTCTCCAAGGCAATGCACCCCTATACGCGCGGGCTCATAGCCTCCGTTCCCAAACTGACTGGAGAAGGCATAGCTCCCGGTATTCGAGGTATGATTCCCGATTATTCAGAGGCTCCGAAAGGCTGTAGATTCCATCCGAGATGCGACCATGCAATGCCAATGTGCAGGGAAAAACCGCCGTTCTTCGAGGTCGGAGAAGATCATCAAGTGGCGTGTTACCTGTACCGGAGATGAGTGAGTTTGCCTTGACTATACTAGCATGCGAGAAATTAAAAAAGTATTTCCCCATCCGAGGGGAATTCTTAGGCACTAAAATTGGAGACATAAAAGCGGTCGACGAGGTCAGCTTCTCCGTGCAAAAAGGGGAGATCTTTGGCCTTGTCGGAGAATCGGGTTCCGGGAAATCTACCCTTGCCTATACCCTTCTGGGGATATACCCGCCTACCAGCGGGAGAATCTGGTTTGATGGAGAAGAATTGACCGGAATTAGCAAGGGCCTTCCTAAGGCACTGAAAAAGAAGATGCAGATCATCTTTCAGGATCCTGAATCTTCCTTAAACCCAAGAAGGAGCATCAAGCAGACCCTGAGTGTTCCTCTCAAGGTCCACAATTTTGACGGGAATAGAGACCGAGTAGAACGGATTGCGCAATTACTGGAGATGGTCGAGCTTCCTGCAGAATACATGCAAAAATACCCTTACGAGTTAAGTGGCGGCCAAAAACAGAGGGTGGGAATTGCTCGGACACTAGCAGTCGAGCCCTCCTTCGTGATTCTTGATGAGCCTACCTCGGCATTGGATGTCTCGGTGCAGGGAAAGATTATATCCTTGCTTCTCGCTTTACATGAAAGGCTTGACCTTTCCTACCTTTTTATCACTCATGATTTGAGCCTCATGCGTAATGTAGCCTCGAGGCTAGCGATTATGTATCTTGGAAAGATCTGCGAGATAGCCCCTACGAGCGAATTCTTCGAGTCTCCTCTCCACCCCTATACCCAGATGTTGCTCTCGTCTATCCCGGTAATCTCGGATGATGAGGAAGCGCTGAAACCCCAACTAGTAGTCTCTATGGGAGAAGTTCCCAGTCCTGTTACTATCCCCTCGGGCTGCTCGTTTCACCCACGGTGCAAAGAGAGGCACGAGATCTGTTCTCGGGAAACACCTCCTTTGATTGAATATAAGCCCGGCCACTGGCTCGCCTGTCACTTGGCACAGGGGTAGGGTAGCACTGTCTCGCAGTAGATCTGTAGAGGGGGATTGTGTCCTTGGACTTCGACCTTGCACTGCACTTTAGTATCTGATTCCAGCACTGTGCTTCTGAGTTATTCATGAAAGAAACTTAAAATTGAGCATGGAGAGGTCTTTTTTTTCATCATGCCCAAACAATGACGAGTCGGTAGGCCGCTTCAAACCGGCGCACACGGACAAAGTCCTTAGAAGACAATGACGAGTTGCTCGTGCGCAGGGTTTGAAGCGGCACGCTGAGGCCCCCTGTTACAGGGCATGATGAAAAAAAAGACCTCTCCATGCTCTCTGTGTGAAGTTTCTCAGGAAACAGGGGCATGAAACCCGGAAAAGGTGGGAAAAAAATTTCGGGGGCGTTCTCACCACCCGAGCGTGAGAAAGCTGTGCATGGAGTTGGCAACCTGTCTGCCCGCGCCCATGGCAAGGATCACCGTTGCCTGTCCTGTGACGATATCTCCCCCTGCCCACACGCCTTTCTTGGTGGTCTTGCCGGTTTCGGGCTCGGCTATGATGTAGCCACGTCTGGTTAACTCAATATCGGGAGTGGCCTTGGTCAACAGGGGATTCGCACCCGCGCCTATGGCGACCACTGCGGTATCGCACTGGACTTCGAATTCACTGCCTTTGATCGGGACCGGTCGGCGGCGTCCTGATTCATCGGGCTCGCCCAGCTCCATCCTCTGGCACCTCACCCCTATCAGGCGCCCGTCGCTGTCCCCTATGAAGTTGAGCGGTGCTGCCAGCAGCACGAACTCCACCCCCTCATCCTCGGCGTGGTGGATCTCCTCGATCCTGGCGGGCATCTCCTGCCTGGATCGGCGATAGATGATCCGTACCTTGTCCGCACCGAGGCGCAGGGCAGTTCTGGCGGAATCCATGGCCACGTTCCCGGCTCCGAAGACAACCACATCCCTGCCCCTGATTATGGGCGTGTCATACTCGGGAAACAGGTACGCCTTCATGAGGTTGCTCCTGGTAAGGTACTCATTGGCGGAATACACGCCTATCAAATTCTCACCCGGTATGCTCATAAAGACGGGAAGACCCGCTCCCACGCCCACATAGACTGCATCGTAGCCCTCCTCGAAAAGCTCATCAACGGTTACCGTGGCACCCACCACGGTATCGCACTCAAACCTCACCCCGAGCTTTTCCATGTAGTCCACCTCGGCGGCGACGATGGCCTTGGGCAACCTGAACTCCGGGATCCCGTACACCAAGACGCCTCCGGGAACCTGAAAGGCCTCGAACACGGTCACATCGTGACCCTTGAGGATGAGATCTCCGGCAACGGTGAGGCCCGAGGGCCCGGAACCGACCACTGCGACCCTCTTTCCCGTAGAGCGCTCCTTCACCTGTGGCTGCTCAGCAGAAGAGCCTATCTCCGGCGCTGCGCCCTTGGCCTGGGCCCTTTCCCAATCAGCCACAAATCTCTCCAGCCTTCCAATGGCAACGGGCTCTCCTTTTTTGGCCAGTATGCAGACCTTCTCACATTGGAGCTCCTGCGGGCATACCCTCCCGCAGACCGCGGGGAGCAGATTCTTTTCCTTAATCTTCGCTATGGCACCTTGAAAGTCCCCCTCCCTTATCAGGTTGATAAATGCGGGAATGTCTATCTCCACCGGGCAACCGGTCCGGCATCCGGGGTTCTTGCACTGGATGCATCTGCTCGCCTCCAGCATGGCGGTCTCCGCCGAGTATCCGAAGGGCACCTCTTTATAGTTCTTTATCCTTACCTTAGGTTCCTGCTCGGGCATTGGCTGCCGGGGAATCTTCTCCTTTTTTTCCTTCTCTTCCATTGGGCCTTCCTCCAATATTACCAAAGGGCCTCCTGAGAAACTAACTGTGCCAGAGCATGGAGATGTCTTTTTTTGTCTCATGCCCTAAAAGTAAGGCACCGGCAGGCCCCCTGTTCAAGGCCTGCCCTGGCGCGACTTGGTTGGAGCATTCAAGGGAAACGGTAATAAAGCGGCTGTGTAATCCATAGAACTCAGCCCTTGCATGCCAGGTCTGGGCCAGGGGCATGCAGCAAAAAAAGACATCTCCATGCTCAACCATATAGTTTCTTTCATGTATACCCTTAAGCGAAGCGCCGGGGTCATTTGCTAAAATGAGCTGACGCCATAAGCGCTACGGTACGATTTCCTTGCTCCTTGATGCATGGCTCTGTATTGCATGTTCTATTGTGCCCTGCGCCACCTTCGGATCTCCCAATCCTGCAGGGAACGGATCTCCTCTTGCTGGTAGCTGCTTTGCCGGGCCAGCAGTACATCCCAATCTACCTGATGACCGTCGAATTCAGGGCCATCAACGCAGGCGAACCTGGTCTCTCCTCCCACTGAAACCCTGCAGCACCCGCACATTCCCGTGCCATCGACCATCACGGAGCTTAGATGGACGATCGTCTTTATGCCCAGTGGCTTCGTCGTCTCCGAGGTGAGCTTCATCATATAGGTACATCCGAATGCGATCACCAGGTCTATGGTGCCTCCGGAGTCGATTATCTTGGTTACCTGATCGGGGATCCACCTCTCAGGCGCGTGAGAACCATCGCCGATACTCACGATCAGCTGATCGCTCACCCTGTTCAATTCCTCTTCCCAGAAGAGCAAGTATCGGCTTCGCGCCTCAATCACCGAGATTACCGTATTGCCCGCCTCCTTCATGGCTCGGACAATGGGCATCATCGCGGCTATGCCGTAACATCCGCCCACGCACACCACCGTGCCGAACGTATCGATATGTGTGGGAATGCCCAGGGGCCCCACAAGGCTGTAAATGGAGTCTCCTGCCTTAAATGTCGCCAGCCGCTGGGTGCTCGTTCCCACCTCCATAAATACGATGGTGATCGATCCCCCTTCCCGATCCCAATCGGCGACGGTGAGTGGAATCCTCTCGCCCTTCTCATCAATCGTCACAATAACGAACTGGCCCGGCTGCGACTTTTGTGCCACAGCGGGAGCTTCAACCTGGATCAGATGCATATTCGGTACCAGCTCTTGCTTCTCTAATATCTTATACAATGCGCACCTCCAGAGATTACCATTTCGTGACTACTCACGTAGTCAGCCTGAAGCTGTTTAGACTGAAGGCTTAAAAAGGGCAAAAGAGCACTATAACCGCACTTTGTTGAAGAAGCAGAAGCTTCTCTCACCAAACATAGTTTCAAAATGCTCTCTCCCCGTTATTTCCTAACAGTCTTCAGCCTACAACCTATCTACCTGAGTAGTTACACCATTTCTACGTCTTCTCCACCCTGACTGCGCATACCTTGAACTCGGGTATCTTTGCAACAGGATCAAGGGCGGGATTCGTTAATTTGTTGGTCGGGCATTCCGCAAAATGGAAGTTCATGGTCACCACCTTTGCCGGTGAGACCTCCGTCACCTTTGCCCTGGCCATAACCTCGCCTCTTCTGGATACAACCTTTACCATCTCGCCGTTATCTATGCCCAAACGAGAGGCATCATCAGGGTTTATCTCGATGGTGCCCTCACCCTCCAGGAAATCAAGCCCTCCCACCTTTCGTGTCATGGTGCCGGTATGAAAATGGTACCTGCTTCTCTCAGAGGTGAGAATAAGTGGGTAGTCATCATCTGGAAGCTCTGCTGGTGGCTTGTACTCCAAGGGTACAAACCTGCCCTTTCCCCTGGCGAACTTCTCAGCGTGCAAGATCGGCGTACCAGGGTGATCTACAGTAGGGCATGGCCATTGAATGCCCCCGCTCTCCAATCTCTCGTAAGTAATGCCCGCGTAGCTCGGCGTGAGCGTTCTGATCTCCTCCATGATCTGGGATGGGTCTTCAAAATCAAAGCCCTTGGCCTCCATCCTTTGCGCGATCTGGCAGGTAATCCACCAATCCGGTTTGGCCTCCCCTATCGGCTCTATGGCCTTCCTCACCCTGTGGACCCTCCTGTCCGTATTGGTAAATGTTCCATCCTTCTCGGCGAAGCTCGCGGTTGGCAGAACCACATCGGCCAACCGTGCGGTCTCTGACATGAATATGTCCTGAACCACAAAGAAATCCAACGCCTCCAAAGCCTCCTGGGCATGGCATGCGTCAGGATCGCTCAGTATAGGGTTCTCGCCGATAAGATAAAGGGCCTTTATCTCCTTTCTGTGCGCGGCATCCAGTATCTCGAGCAAGGTGAGGCCGGTCTCACGCGGCAGGTACGTACCCCAGGCATCCTCGAACTTCTTCCGTATCTCATCGTTCACCACCACCTGGTATCCGGTATAGACATTCGGCAGGGCCCCCAGGTCGCAGGCACCCTGAACGTTGTTCTGGCCCCTCAGGGGGTTTACGCCTGTCGATGGTTTCCCCACATTGCCGGTGAGCATTGCGAGGTTTGCCACCGCGATTACATTATCGGTACCATGGGATGACTGGGTGATTCCCATGGCATAGAGGATTGAAGACGGCCTCTCGGTTGCGTATATTCTTGCTGCCTCGATTATCTTTTCCTTCGGAACGCCGGTAATCTCCTCGGTCCTCTCGAGATCAAATTGGGCAAGGGAATCGGTAAACTCCTCGAAGTTCTCGCAACGCTGCTCGATGAAGGCCTTGTCGTGGAGATCCTCATCCACGATAACCCTCATCATCCCCATGAGCAGGGCAACATCGCTTCCGGGATTGTGCCGCAGCCACAGGTCCGCATACTGCACCAGCTCAATCTCCCTTGGATTGGCCACAATCAACGTTGTGCCGTTTCTCGCTGCCTGCTTTACCCTCATTCCAATGACAGGATGTGCGTAGGTAGTATTGGTGCCTATTGCAAGGATGCATTTGGCATGACTGATCTCATCTACGCTATTAGTCATTGCACCAGCGCCCAAGGTGGCGACCAGCCCGGCCACCGTTGAGGCGTGTCAGAGACGCGCACAATGATCAACGCTGTTCGTGCCAAGTACCGCCCGTGCGAACTTCTGGGCAACGTAGTTCTCCTCGTTGGTGCACTTCGCAGAGGAAATGACCGCTACCTCATGGGGATTGTAACCACCCATCCGCTCGGCAACCATATCGAGTGCCTCATCCCAGGTTGCCTCCTCGAAGACCCCGTTTCTCCTAATAAGGGGCATTCGGAGCCTTTCGGGATGGTGCACGTACTCAACGATCCCGAACTTGCCCTTCACACACGCCTGCCCCTCATTTACCGTGCCGTCTGTCTTTGGGTTTACCCCTATGATCCTGTCCTTCTTGATCTGGAGCTCCAACTGGCAACCCACCCCACAGTAGGGGCATGTGGTTACAACCGTCCGATCAGGAGCACCCTCCCATTTATTGGCCCACTCGGTTAACGCGCCCGTGGGGCATACATCAACACAGGCCCCACAGAATTGGCATCCCGACTCCTCAAGGCTAGGCGCCTTGCTTCCAATAAACACGTTTCCGTTTTGAAAAACAAGCCCGATCGCGCTATTTCCCCTCACCTCCTGACATGCCCTCACGCACCTGGTGCACGCGATACAGAGGTTATAGTTGCGCTCGAGGAAGGGATCATGTTTCACTACGGGCAAGCCTTTGAATTCATAGGGAGGTGTGGTGGGATCAACCCCGATGTAGGTTGCTACATCCTGGAGCTCACACCTCAAATTGTTGGGACAAAACTCACAGCCCGTGATTACCGCTGCCTTTCGAATGCTTCCCCTGAAGGGATCGCATTCCTCCTTCCTGTCGCAGGCGAGACACACATTGGGATGTTCGGCCAAAATGGCCTTAAGGTTCTCCCTGCGTTTTTCCTGAATCTCCGGCGTGTTGGTGTGCACTATCATACAATCCGAAACCTCGGTGGTACACGCAGTAACGAGCTCATCGACACCCTCTACCTTAACCAGACAGAGCTGACATCCCTCGTATTCCGCCGATGCGCTGTCATTTGCTATCTCCTCTGTACCCTGGAACACGACCTCAAAGGGCTGCACTTTCCTCGATGATGGTAAATTGGGATGAGAGCACAGCGCCGGAATGTATATACCCACACTCCGTGCAGCCTCTAGGACCGTAGCTCCCTTCTCAACGGCAACCCTCGTACCATCTATAGTTACGTTCATTTCTCCCCTCGCCTTCGCCTTCGATTACATTCATGATCACCCAGCAACCCCCCTTAAAATAGGCTGCGGTGTCTATAGTATTCCCTCTGTGAATTGTCAAGAAAATTGTAGGTAATTACACCTAGG
>CAZJXD010000047.1:27195-34321 GCA_964549945.1 uncultured Desulfobacteraceae bacterium
CGAAATCAAAAGGCGTTATTTTGAAATCCCGGCCGTTCTATGAGGTAGTATTTTTCATTCTCCGTTCTTCCCACGATACCGCCTTGGACCAGGGATTCCAAGGCCTTGGGCCTGTAATCCCTCATGCCAATCCTGAAGTATTGCGGCCTGGCATAGGGCAGCTCAGCAGCAGAGCCGGGGTCAAAGGCCTCTCGCCTCTCGAGATCCTGGATGATGAGCGTCGCGGCACGCCTTATATGATGGGCAATCCCGATTCGGGTGAGGATAAATACCATTACAAGAAAAAACATTCCTATGATAATTTGAACAAATTCAGGCATGCTTCCTACTTATTACAGATGATGGTTCTCCGGCGATTACTTGTGTCCCTTTTCTCGATACCAGATAGACTATGGGCTGTCAACGCTTGGCATAAAAATAGGAAAAAATTCTTGACATCATTCTTTTGTTGTAATATATTAAATCATATTTCATTATATGAAATTAATATAATTGAACGGAATGAAACTCGCTTCTCTTGAAAAATCCCTCAAGCTTATCGATACACTGAGCAAAAATCCACGCGGCATGAGTCTCTCGCAGCTGTCCGAGGCGTTAAACTATTCGAAAAGCACGGTTCACCATATGCTCAGCACCCTCCTCCCTTATGAGTATGTCTCTCAAGACCCGGAAACGAAGAAGTACTCCCTTGGCTTCAAATTTCTCTCCATCGGCAGGGTAATACTCGATAATATAGATGTCCGCAGAACCGCTCACAGGCACTTGCAGGAGCTCCACGAACAATGCAAGGAGGCGGTTCACCTGGCCATATTGAGGGGTGGAAAGGTGATCTATATCGATAAGATCGACACCCAGAACATGGTTTCGCTGGCTACCTATATAGGCTACAGAACCGATCCCCACGCCGCTTCGGGCGGAAAGGTGTTGCTTTCGGAGCTCTCCCGAAAAGAGATCATGGATATCTATCGGGAAAGGCCTCTCAAGACATATGGTAAAAATACCATCACCAGTCTGCCCCGACTATTCGAGGAGCTAGAGAAGATCAAAAAGCAGGGGTATGCGATCGACGATGAGGAATACTATGAGGGCATACGCTGCATCGCCGCTCCTATTCGGGCCGGATGGGAGATTGTAGCAGCAGTAAGCATCACAGGTGCCATTTTCACCATGACCATGGAGAGGATACGTAATGAATTAAAGACCATGGTGATGGAAACCGCCGAGAGGATTTCAAACGAATTGCAGTGGTAATTTTTTTTTGACAAAAATAGAAACTAATTTTCATATTATGAAATATACCATTGGAGTACCCGCATGAAAGAGGTTCGCATTCACGGACGAGGGGGACAAGGGTCTCTTGTGCTTGCCCAGTTCATGGCCATTGCAGCCTCAGAAGATGGGAAGTATGGTCAGGCGTTTCCCTTTCTCGGCGGTGGCGGAGAGAGGAGGGGCAAGGCCATCATGGCATTTTTTCGGCTAAACGACGAACCGATTCGACTTCGAAGTCGGGTAAGCGAGCCTGATTACGTGATCGTACAGGATGCCACGATCCTGAATGAGCTTGATGTTACTGAGGGGCTCAAGGAAGGAGGGATGATCCTGGTGAACACCGACAAGACGGACACCGAACTCGGCCTGAAGGGATCATTCCGTGTAGTTGCCTTTTCCGCCGAGGACATCGCGCGGAGAATCTTGGGACGGCCGATCATGAATACGGCAATTCTCGGGGCCTTTGCTGCGATCACCAATGAAATAAGCCTCGATGCCGCGCTGAGGGCCGTCAGAAGTAAGTTTCCAGGTGAGCTGGGCGAAAAAAACGCCCGGGTCGTTCAGGAAAGCTATCAACGATCGACGGAGAGATGAGTATGACCATTACTCTTGGAGCGGTAGTCAGGGGAAGAACCTCTCTCGACTATAAGACCGGTGGCTGGAGAGACCAGAGGCCAATAATCCATGAAGGCCTCTGTAAATCATGCGGCCAATGCGAGATGGTCTGCCCGGATAGTGCCGTCTACATAATAGAGAAGAGGTATCTCATAGACTACGACTATTGCAAAGGCTGTGGACTGTGCGCATACGAGTGTCCAGCTGAGGCCATTGAGATGGTCCCTGAGGAGAAATGAGATGAGCGATTCAAAAGTGGTAGAGGGTTCAGAGGCTGTGGCCTTGGCGGTGAAGGCATGCCGCCCTCAAGTAATATCCGCGTATCCAATCAGCCCTCAAACCCACATCGTGGAGCGCTTGGCCCAGATGATCGCCGATGGCGAGCTGGAGTGTGAGTATGTGAGGGTCGAGTCCGAGTTTTCGGCAGCTAGTGCCATAAGTGGTTCCTCCGCAGCGGCGAGCCGTTCCTACACTGCTTCTTCGTCACAGGGACTTCTCTTGATGACCGAGGTGCTGTACGCCAGCGCGGGCCTGCGACTTCCCTTTGTGATCACCGGTGTGAATCGTGCAATCTCGGCGCCCATCAGCATTCAGGTAGACCACCAAGACGCTATTAGCCTTCGAGATTCGGGGGTCATCCAGTTGTATGTGGAGAGCAGTCAGGAGGCCTACGATACCCATATCGCCGCGTTCAAGATCGCAGAGGACCCGAGAATTCTCCTTCCGGTGATGGTCTGCATGGATGGTTGGATTTTAACCCATTCCTACGAATCTATCACCTTGATGGAACAGGACGAGGTAGATCGCTTTCTGCCTCCCTTTCAACCGGTCAATTTCCTGGATGTGAACGATCCCAAGAGCTGGGGCTCATATGCCGAGGACGATGTCCTCATGGAGTTTAAGTACGCCATACATAAAGCCATGCAATACGGGAAGGGAAGGATCAAGGAAATATTCTCTGAGCTGGTGACCCTTACCGGTCGAGAGCACGGAGGACTGATCGAGAAATACCGAACCGATGGAGCAGAGGTGATCTTGATGGCTATGGGGTCTATGGTAGGAACGATCAAGGACGCCGTAGACGAACTTCGTTCAGCGGGGAAAAAGGTAGGCCTTGTGAAGATCCGTTGCTATCGACCTTTTCCCTATGAAGATATATGGGGGGCTATTAAGGATGCGAGGGTTGTGGGAGTCATGGAGGCCAATTTTTCCATGGGAAGCGAGGGTGCCGTTGGGATGGACTTGAAGGCGAAGCTTTGTGGAAATCCGGATGCCCCCTTCGTGGTTGACTTTATCACTGGTCTGGGAGGGCGGGAGGTCAACAAAAAAACAGTGGCCGAGATTGTTCGAAGAGCGGAGGAGTTTCTCGAATCAGGCCTTCCTCTGCCGGAGTCCTATTGGGTTGGCCTTAACCCTACTATTTTACCATAGGAGGATGACTGTGAATATTCCTCAGGTTGCGAAAGGGGAAGCGCTTTTCACTTCAGGCCACAGGGCGTGCCACGGGTGCGGCATGGCACTCGCGGTGCGGCACATCTTAAAGGCCACGGGGAAAAACGTCATCGTGGTTACGCCCACAGGATGCCTTGAGACCTTCTCATCACCTTATGGTTACTCACCATGGGGGGTTCCCTGGATTCACCATCTCTTCGAGAACGGCCCCTCCGTTGCCTCGGGGGTTGCGGCAGCGCTAAGGGCCCAGAAAAAGAAATCGATTCGCGTGCTGGTTATCGCCGGGGACGGGTCTACCTTTGATATCGGCTTTGGGGCAGTATCGGGGATGCTTGAGCGGGGGGATGATGTGCTCTACATCTGCGTTGATAATAGTGCATACATGAACACCGGTGGTCAGCGAAGCGCGGCGACACCCCTATACGCATCGACTACAACCCACCCGGCAGGCAAGGTATCCATGGGAAAGACCCAGATGATGAAGGACCTTCCCGCGATTATCGCCGCCCATGGAATTCCATATGTGGCCACAGCCTCTGTGGCTTATCTCAAGGATCTCCAGAGAAAGGTGAAAAGGGCCATGAAATTCAATGGCCCGCGCTACCTCCAGATCGACACTCCCTGTCCCTCCGGATGGGGCTTTGCCTCAGAGCGGACATTGGAGATCGGGCGTCTGGGGGTCAATTGCGGCCTTGTTCCCCTTTTTGAGATGGAGGATGGCACAATCATAAGCGTTCGAAAAATCAGGAGGAAAATCCCGGTTACCGATTACCTAAAGGCCCAAGCAAGATTCAAACACCTATTCGCGAATAATCACGGGCGGGCCGAACTCGCTGTCATTCAATCTCTCGCGGACCAAAACATAGAGAAATATGGGCTCTTGAGAGAAACGAGCGACAAATAATAGGCTGATTTCTCCAGGCGGTGGAGGTCGCAGAAAATGATTCTGGATAGATTTAGGCTGGACGGTAAGGTTGCAGTGGTGACAGGGGGAGCAAAGGGAATCGGGAGGGGAATCGCCACGGCCCTCGCCGAGGCTGGTGCCGATATCGCCGTGGTGAGCCGGACCCCCGATCCGGATATCGAGAAGACAATCCTCGAGCTCGGGCGCAGATACATCCACCACTCCTCTGACCTTACCAAGAGGGCACAGACCAAGAACGTGATACCGACAATAATCGAGAAGATGGGAGATCTCGACATCCTGGTCAACAACGCCGGGATCATCCGGAGATCTCCCGCAGTGGAACATTCCGAAGAAGACTGGGATGATACCCTGGAGAGCGATCTCACCGCCGTATTCATTCTATCGCAAGCTGCGGGCAGGATCATGTTGAAGAAGGGAAAGGGCAAGATCATCAACATCGCCTCGGTCCTGTCATTTCAGGGAGGGATCAATGTCACTGCATATGTAGCGGCAAAACACGGCGTTGCGGGGTTGACCAGGGCATTGGCAAATGATTGGGCGAGCAAAGGCATCAACGTAAACGCTATCGCACCGGGGTATTTCGCCACCGAATTCACGGAGGCCTTGCAGAAAGACCCAGAACGATCAAAATCGATCCTCGGAAGATCACCGGCGGGCAGGTGGGGGAATCCGCTCGAGGATATTGCCGGGGCAGCGGTCTTTCTGGCCTCACCTGCCTCCGATTTCATCCATGGTGTCATCTTGCCAGTGGATGGAGGCTGGATGGCGTGGTGAGCTTAAAGGCATGGGCCATTCAGGCATGTTGCTAAAACAGGGGTAAGCGGAAAGGAGGCAAAGCTGGTATGGGACGAACACAAGAACTTCTGGATAAGGCCTATCAACTGGGGTTCGAGTACGAGAAGACTTACAGGGGTTGCTCCCAGTGTGCAATTGCGGCAATACAGGATACCCTGGATATTAGGGACGACAGCGTGTTCAAGGCGGGCACGGGCCTGGCGGGCGGTGGAGGCTTGACGGGGATCGGAGTCTGTGGCGGTTACGTAGGCGGTATCATGGTCATCAGTCAATTGCTCGGACGGGAGCGCTCGAACTTCGATGATCCTGAGCGAGTCAGGTTCAAATCCTTCGAACTGGCGAGAAAATTCCTCGCACAATACACCCAGGAGCTGGGTTCCATCATCTGCAGGGACATCCAGCTCATCAGGTTTGGCCGCCCTTACTACATCGCTGATATGGATGATTTTGAGAAGTTCGAAGAGGCAGGAGGCCACGTGGACAAGTGCACCGATGTGGTGGGAAAGGCCTCTCAGCTGGCGGTGAGGTTAATCTTAGATGAGGGCCTAGTCGAGCCGCCGAAGTGATAGATTTCAACTATCGAAGAGGACATAAACAATAAAATTCCGCATTGTGAGTGTTGTTCCATGAGATTTCAAGGATATAGAAGAAAGAATGGTGGCGTGGGTGTGCGTAACCTCGTAGCAGTAGTTGCCACTACTGGATGCATTAACGAACTCCCCAAGCTAATCAGCCGTGGGATTCCGGACACCATACCCCTTGGGCACAACCTTTCCTGCTCACATCTGGGCGATGACTTGAAACGTTCCATGTGGACTCTCGCAAACCTTGCGGGCAATCCAAACATCTTCGGGGCAGTTCTCGTGGGTATGGGATGTGAGCAGATGTCCCCTGAAAAGATCTATCAGGATATTCAAAAGATGGAAAAACCCGTCGAACTCCTAATGCTTAAGGAGGTGGAAGACTGGGATAAGTTGGTGAGAAAGGGCAGAAATGCTGCACAGAGAATGTCAGATCAGGCATCCAGGCAAGGGAGGGAAGAAGCCGAGCTTGGGGAAATGGTATTGGGGATAAAATGCGGGGGATCTGATACTACTTCAGGGGTGGTTTCTAACCCAGTGGCCGGATTCGTGGCTGACAGGATTATCACCGAAGGCGGAACAGTGGTCTTCACTGAAACGCCCGAGATCCTCGGCGCCGAGCACGTATTGGCTAAACGGGCGATCAACAAGGCGGTGGCAGATAGGGTTCTCGGGGCAGCAAGGAACATGGAACGCCGAATAATGGAGATGGGAGTCGATCTTCGAGGATCCGAGCCTACTCCCGCCAATATCGCTGGGGGGCTCACCACCATAGAGGAAAAATCACTCGGCGCCATAATAAAGGCGGGTACTGCCCCACTTCAGGGGGTTTTAGACTACGGGGAAACACCATCTGGTAGAGGCCTTTATTTCATGGACGGGCCAGCACGAACCGCCGAGCTCTTGGTGGGAATTGCCGCGACCGGATGTCAATTGATGGTCTTCTCCATGGGCGGGGGTTTACCTTCACTGCTTCCAATGCTGCCGGCGGCACCCGCCCTGTTTCCCTTAATGCCCGTAATCAAGATGTCGGGAAATCCCGACGGGTATGAGAAGAGAAAAGATCTTATCGATATCTACGTGGGGAGCGTGATTGAGGCCGGAGAAACCATAGACCAAGCAGGTGAAAGGCTCCTCCGAGAAGTGGTAAGCGTAGCCTCAGGACAAAAACAAACTATGTATGAGAAGGGCACCTATGAGGAGCCTTTGCTTATCCCGATCGATGGCCCTTCAATTTAGTGCTCGGGAGAAAGACCTCAACGAAAGTGAGGAAATAGGATGAAAAAGGCGATTGTTATGGATTCAAAGGACAATGTGGCCACACTCCTGACCGATGTCGATGCGAATGATGTGGTCCAGGTGATGATGGGTGATAAAACCACTGAGACCAAGATAGGGGAAGAGATACAGTTCGGCCATAAATTCGCCATGGAAACGATTAAAAAAGGCCAAAATGTGGTGAAGTACGGGGAGGTCATCGGTCAGG
>CAZJXD010000048.1:0-18327 GCA_964549945.1 uncultured Desulfobacteraceae bacterium
GGTTAATGCCTTGCCGTGTCGGCAAGGCATTAGTCTGCGTGTGTCTGCGGCTGAATTGTTTTTATCTTCATATAGAGAGATGAATAGCGATCATGGCTCAATATGAGTATCTCGGCAATCTCCACATCCACACGAGCCACTCCGATGGGGGTGGCAGCACCTCGGAGATTGTAAACGCAGCGAGAAGGGCGGGCCTTGATTTCATGGCCCTGAATGATCACTCACATCTCACCCCACTTTACCTCGGAGAGGAAGGATATCATAAGGGGATCCTTGTCCTGGTGGGCTCAGAGATAGGCATCAGGTTTCACCACTACCTCGCATATAGCATCAAGGATCAGATCGCAGATGAGCGATTATCACCTCAGGAGGTAATCGATGCCGTAGCTAGTCAGGGCGGGCTCGGGTTTATCGCCCACCCCTTCGAAAAGGGAATGCCCTATATAGAAAAGGGAATTGCCTACACTTGGAACGACTGGTCTGTGAAAGGCTTTACGGGGATCTGTATCTGGAACTTCTCCTCCAGATGGAAGGAAAACGTGAGGTCTTTCTGGAGCGGATTGTTCCATCTGCTCTTTAAAAAGTACACTTTAAAAGGCCCCAGCACGAGGACCCTGTCCACATGGGATAGGCTTTGCCTTGATAGGAGGATTGTAGCGATAGGCGGCTCAGATGCCCATGGTTTACCGATGAGGAAGGGATTGATTTCCTTCACTCCTCTCACCTATGAGTATCTCCTCGGGAGCATAAACACACACGTTCTTTTAAGCACTCCACTGAAAGGAGATCCGGTAACGGATAAAGGGCTTATCTACCGATCTCTTAAGGAGGGCAGTTGCTTTATTGCCCATGACGGGCTTGTGCCCGCACGAGGCTTCAGGGTATCCTTTATAAGGGATGGAGGCGGCGGGAGCGTAGAGGTAGGACAGGAGGCTGAATTTAGCCATGGGCTGTTGATGATTGCGCTGCCCAGCCACGGGCTTATAAGGGTGATAAGAAATGGCGCCCTCCTTAAGATGGGATATGGCAGTGAGCTCACTGTTAGAGTGCACGATAAAGGCGTCTACAGGGTAGAGGTGTTACGAAAGACAGCGCTGTGCGGGTTGCGACCCTGGATCTTCTCTAATCCCGTTTACCTCCGCTAACATCGAAAAATTTCATACCCACAATGCCTGCATCACAGGGGAAATTATCTATTGCTCCGTGATTTTTCATCCTTGACAAACAAGCGGTGAGGAGTTATAAAAACCGCGCATCTAACAATGATGAAACTCATACGAAAGGGAGGAATTGGCCTTGACAAAAGGCCACAGATATAAGCCCGCATACTAGCCCGCCTTTGAGGTGCTCGTGATACGCGTGAATGGAGAGCACCTCCCCGAATTCTTTCGTCATCTTTCATGTAGTACCATCTGAAATTCTGATAGCGATACAGCCGAAGGCGTAGTAAGTCGCAAGAGGGACTCCTTTGCCGATCTGCTGAATTGACAGGAGCGCACATTCGCCGCAGGCAGGCTATATTACAAGAAAGGAGTTTATCGATGATGACAAGCCCTTTTGGTAAGCACATCCTTGCGGAATACTTTGAGTGTGAGTGTACTTACCTTGATAGTGAACAAGCAATAAGGGAGGTGATGTTGGAGGCGGCATCGGCGAGCGGTGCAACCATTGTTGGCAATATATTTCATCACTTCAGCCCCCAAGGAGTAACCGGCGTGGTGGTAATAGCAGAGTCGCACTTGGCAATTCACACATGGCCGGAGTTCAGATACGCATCAGTGGACCTTTTTACCTGTGGATCACACCTGGATCCCTGGGCGGGGTTTGAATATCTGAAGGAGAGGCTCCAATCCAGGAAATGGATGAGCAAAGAGATTATCAGGGGGACAATGGAGGAGGAATTAAACTCTTCCGGGTACCATGAGAAGGTCGCATTCGGGTAGTACCATGCTCCCTCACCTCTTTCGATACGATGTGTCCCCCAATATCACCATGTGCCTGGAGTGTAGTGGTATCCTGTATTCAAGCCAGTCCAAATACCAAATGATAGAGGTGATCGAATCGGTTGGATTGGGGAGGATGCTCGTTCTCGATGGCGTTATTAACCTGACGGAGAGGGATGAGTACATATACCATGAGATGCTCGCACACGTCCCCCTATTCTCTCATCCCAACCCATTACATATCCTTATTATAGGGGGTGGTGATGGAGGTACGGCCCGCGAGGTGATCAAACACGAGGGGGTAGCGAAAATTCAGCAGGTTGAGATTGATAGAGAAGTCATACGGGTTTCAAAAAAGTATTTTCCCTCCTTAAGCAGCGCCCTTGACCACCCTAAGGTACACGTCCTGGTGATGGATGCCGTGCGATACATTGCCCGGACGAGGGAGAGGTTCGATGTTATCATCATCGACTCAACGGATCCCTTTATAAAGCAGAGCGAGGGATTGTTCACAGTCCCGTTTTACAGGGAGTGCCTTAGTGTCTTGAAACAAAACGGAATATTAGCGGCACAGGTGGGTGATATATCCTTTGAGACTGCACTTGTGGCAGAGGTGTTCAGAAAACTCAGGGAGGTCTTTCCCCGGGTGAGGGCATACCTTGCACCTATACCCTCCTATAGCGCGCTTCCCTACAGCTTCGCATTCTGTTCAAGGGAAGCCCACACTGAAGAAGGGTTAGGGCTTTCACGTTTTCACGACGGTTTTCAAACCAGGTATTACAATCCCAGGATACATCGTGCATCCTTTGCCCTCCCGGAGTGCCTGAGAGAGGAGTTCGATTCATAACCCTCAATCAACCATTTTCCCAACAGCCACGATATTTTCTCTTGACTCCATTCATTGTTCTTTTGATAATATTTTTAACCAAATTTTTGGTCTATAATTCAATTTTTCTCGATGATCCGAGAATGGCGTAATTTACTGTGTGGTGCCACCTTGATACTTCTTCTGGTGAGTCTGGGCTGTCAAGCTGGCCCTACGCCCATCGCCGAAACACCTCCGGGATGGCTGGAGAAAATTCCCCACGATGATACCTTCTATTACGCCGTCGGCGTTTCAGGTCCGACTCCGAGGGTGTCGGATGAATGGGATCAGGCAATCAGGCGAGCCCGAGCCGAGCTTGGCAGAATGATTATCTCTCACGTATCCAGCCGTGGCACGATCATCAGCTCATCGAGCGGTGAATATGTGAGGGAGATCGTGAAGATTCTTTCAGACACGGAGCTCAACTACACTGAAGTAATTGGCAGGTGGGCCGATCGGTCTGGTGCGTACGGACCTTCAGAACACTATTACGTGTTGGTGAGGATGGAAAAAGGCAGGGCCGAGTCGGTATTGAGAGCCGTTAAGTAGAAACAATGTGAAAAACACAGGGAGGTAAAGATGGAGAGGACAAAGTTAGGTAGAATCGGTTCAATGATAATCTTTTTAGGGATCCTGGCATTGCTCGCAGCGTGCGCCTCGACCCCGGAGGTGAAAAGAAAGGCCGTTGATACCACCATCGATTTGAGCGGACGCTGGAATGATGCGGATTCAAGAATGGTATCAGAGGAGATGATCAGCGATTGCCTGAACAGGCCGTGGCTGGAGAGGTTTAATGCCACCCATGGTGGTAAACCCCCCACGGTAATAGTGGGCCAGGTGAGCAATAGAAGTCACGAACACATCAATGTCCAGACATTCATTAAGGATCTGGAGAGGGCCTTAATCAATGCAGGCAGGGTCCAGTTCGTGGCCTCACAGGGGGAAAGAGCTGGCGTGCGCGAGGAGAGGCTCGATATGGCAAAGCATGCCTCAGAGCAGACCATGAAGGGCCCCGGCGAGGAGATAGGCGCTGACTTCATGTTGATCGGAAGCATTAATACCATCAGGGACGAGATAGAAGGCAAGGCGGTGATGTTCTACCAGACCAATTTGGAACTGATCGATATGGCCAACAATCTCAAGGCGTGGATAGGCGAGAAGAAGATCAAGAAGCTGATCAAGAGGCCGAAGGCGACGTGGTAGGAAAGCCCGGGAAGGGATCATTATGGAAATAGGACGAAATAGGTCGATCCCCCTATCTCTTTTTCTATTGGGGCTTTTCCTTTTCTCTTCCTGCGCTCCCACTATCAAGCATTATCCGCGAATAAATCAGTATCTTCTCGTTGGGGATTACGATTCCGCATATAAGGTACTTGAGCAGAGCAAGGAATCCTACTCCGAGAGAAACGCGGTACTCTACTATCTCGATGAGGGCATTATCGCTCATTTTGCGGGACGCTACAAGGAGAGCAATCAAAGCTTCTCCGAGGCCGAAGCCATGATGGATGAACTCTACACGAAGTCCATCTCAAAGGAAGCGGCATCCTTTGTAATCAGCGATAATACCGTTCCGTACCGAGGGGAAGACTTCGAAATGGCCATGGTCAACCTCTTCTTGGCATTGAACTATGTGGGCTTAGGGAAATGGGAGGATGCCGTTGTTGAGGCCAGAAAGGTCGATAGCAAGTTGAACCTCATCAACAGCAAGTACGAGGAGGGAAAGAAGAACGTATACAAGGAAGACGGATTCATCCGCTTCCTGATGGGAAGTCTCTATGAGGGGGAGGGGGAGATCAACGATGCGTTTATCTCTTATCGAAACTCTGAGGAGATATACAGGCGAGACTACTTACCGAATTACGGTGTCTCCCCGCCGCCTATCCTTATAGAAAATCTGCTCACCTCAGCCGATGCAATGGACTTCTACGAAGAGACTGCTCAGATCGAAAAGCGATATCCCTACGTCACCTTCATGAAGGAGGGAACGAAACGGCACATGGCGGAGGTGTTCGTCATCCACTATAACGGTCTGGGGCCCGAAAAGGTGGAGGATCATTTTTTTATTCCAATGCCCGATGGATATGTGATGAAGATTGCCTACCCGAGGTTTGTAAAGAAGGGCTATGGGATCTCTCATGGTGAGGTAACCTTAAGGAATCTGGAAACCGGCAAATCCTATAGTGCCTCGACCTTGCTAATGGAGGATATCACATCGATCGCAGTCCTCAACCTGGAAAATCGGATCAACAGGGTTAAGGCAAAGGCCATCGCGCGCGCCACCACGAAATACCTGGCGAGCGTGGCAGCGAGTAAGGTCGTTGAGCAAAGACACGGGGCATTGGCAGGTATGTTGACCAAAATAACCGCGAATATAGCAAGTGTGGCAACGGAACAGGCAGATGTAAGGCAATGGAGGTTGTTGCCCGCGGAGATCAGGGTGGGAAGAATAATAGTCCCACCGGGAGAATACTCGGGGAGGATACAATTTGTCAGTTCAGGTGGGGCTGCGATCTATTCAAGAGGGATCACCCCATTTTCTGTTAGGGAAAAGGAGAGGAAGTTTTTCACCTACCGAACCCTCAGATAACCCTGTGAAACGGCGAATGCGGGAGTTGATCAATGAGAAGAGCAAAGATAGTGGTTTATCTGATAATTATCTCTTTCGTCATGGTGGCGGGATGCGCCCCCACCAAGCAAGAGATCCCCACAGAGGAGATTAGGGGAAGGGCGGATCGCGCGTTTGAGGAGTTGAAAAAGGAGGAGACAGGAGAAAAGGGGATTTCGGAAGATGACAGCAGCGCCATAAGCCCCCTCGGAAAGCCGCAAGAGAAAAGGGGATATCCAGTTCAGGTGACCAGGGGCACAAGGCCGGATTGGGTGGATGGGGAGAGTATCCAGTATCCGTCATCTGCATATCTCACGGGGGTTGGCTATGATGCCGATAGGAAGTCGGCAGAGGATAAGGCCAGGGCGGAGATCGCCAAGATCTTCCTGAGCAAGGTAGACTCTCGAACAAGAACGTATCAGGATTACCTACAGACAACCTCCAGTGGCAAATCAGGCCCGGAGGAGACGTTCAGCATCCAGGAGATCACCGATGTGTCAACCGAAAAGGTTCTCTCCGGCGTGAGGATTGCCCATGTATATCAACAGTCAAGCCCGGAGCAGCTCTACTATGCCCTCGCCGTGCTTGACAGGAACCAATCAGCCACCATACTGAGTGACAGGATTCGGGGCCTGGATCGTGAGACGGAGATGTTACTCGATATGGCGAATGCAGAATCGGATGTGTTCAAGAAGGTAAAGTACCTCAGGCAATCCATAGGCAAGCATGCCATGAGGGAGGCCTATGACACTGAGCTTCGGATTGTGAGCCAAACGGGAAGGGGAATTTCCTCGCCAATCCATTTCGCGGAGATAAAAAGCGAGCTCGACGCCATCCTTCTCAGGGATTTTCTGATCGGGGTATCTGTTACGGGAAGTAGGGCGAATGAGGTTCAGGATGCCCTTGTACAGGGATTAAACCAAGAGGGATTCTCTATTTCCGAGGATCTGAGCACGGCAAATGTGCTCATAAGGGGTGAGGTTGAGATCAGGCCGCTCGAGATGGGCGAGGCTGAGTGGAAATACGTGCAGTGGCGAGCACACTTCGATATGGTTGATAAAAAGGGTGGATCCGTGTTCGGCAGTGTCACTAAAACAGGAAGGGAAGGACACTTGAACCTCCAGCAGGCTGAAGACAGGGCGGTTCGGAAGATCAGGGATACCCTCACCACGGAAATAGCCGCAGAGATGAGGAAGTATATTTTCTCCCAATAGCCGAGGGCATGAAGACCCTGTGATTACGTAAATGGGTGAACGAATATGAAAAATACAAGACTTCGGAGCGTGGTTTTTTTTGTCTTCGTGACCGGCTTTATGTGTGTCTATGCCACTGCCTTTGCCTTGACGCCAAAGGAGATCTACCAGAGGGTCAGTCCCGCCGTGGTCTTCATATACGCCTCCGAAGGTTCTGGCAAGGGAAGCGGCGGCACAGGATCGATCATCAGCCGAGATGGCATGGTGATTACCAATGCCCACATCTTCGCGCGGGATTCCTCAAGAATTGTCTCGGATCTATGGATTTTCCTGAAACCAGAAAGGGTCACGGGAGACACAAAGAGAGATTTGTCGAGGCGCTATAAGGCTAGGATCGTGGCATATGATTTGAAGCTGGATCTGGCACTCCTTAAGATTGTAAACGTTGATACGGCGCTTGCCCAAGTGGGCTTCGGAGATTCGGAGGCCATTGCAGTAGGTGATCAGGCGTATGCCATCGGCCATCCGGAGCAGGGTGGATTATGGAGCCTCACCACAGGGGTGATCAGTGCCTACAGAAGCGATTATGCGGGTATACACGGAAAGGATCTCTTTCAGACAGAGGCGAGCATAAACAGGGGAAATTCCGGTGGCCCCCTTTTAAATGAAGAGGGCCTTATGATCGGTATAAACTCAATGATCGCCAGGAAGGCGGAAGACGGTTTGACCATCACGGATGTGAACTTCGCGATTAAATCGAATGTGGCCCTTCGCTGGTTGGACGGACAGGGATATCGGTTTTCAGCTGCACGGGCAATCCCATCCGAGACGAGGCCAGAGCCTGTAAAAGAAGAGCCCGGAACGGTAGAGGAGCCTGTCCAGACTGTGAGGGAAACACCATCTACCGCGCCCAGACCTTCTCAAGAGGGGAAGGGAGGGCGGATACTCACCCAAAAGAAGCCGTACAACATGGATGAATTGATCGCCGGCATGAAGGAGATGGAGGACTTAATGCAGGAGATGAGGTCTACAATTGATGAATTTAAGAAAAGGAGGTAACAATGAAGAAGAACATCGTAAAAGCACTCTGTATATTACTTGGCATCGGCCTTTTGATTTCCCTGGGGTGCGCAGGCAAACAGCCTGCTGCCCCCGCACGACCTGCATGGGTTGACAAGGGAAGCGGGGCATTCGATGTGGACAAGGGGAAGATCTTCTACGGGGTGGGGGTTGCCTCGGGGATCAAGAACGTGGCACTGATACGATCCACGGCGGACAACAGGGCTCGCGCTGAGGTGGCCAAGATTCTCGACACCTACGTGGCAGTGCTCGCCAAGGACTACATGGCCTCAACCACTGCGGGCGATATGTCGGCCTCATCGGAGGAGCAGCACGTGGAGCAGGCGCTGAAGACCTTTTCCAAGACCACCCTCCATGGGGCCAGGATCATCGACCGCTGGAGGGACCCGGCGGATGGCTCATTGTACTCGCTCTGTGAGCTGGATCTGTTCGCATTCAAAAACGCTCTGGATGAGCACAAGGAACTGGATGCCAAGGTGAGGGACTACGTGAGAGAAAATGCAGAGAGGCTTCACGGCCAGCTAGAGGAGATGGAGCAAAAGAGATAGACAGGAAAAACGAATCGAGAGGCATTCCTAAAAAACCACTCCCACGAAAAGGGGGAGTGGTTTTTTAATGACGAGATCGGCTAGCCGGTAACACAATAATGCCTTTATGATAAACAGTTTGACAAGTTGACGATCACGGAGTATAGATTTGGACGATCTTTCCGTGAAGGATCTTTTAAGGCTCTATCTAGCTGTCTAAATAAAGGAAGCCAAGCTTTCCGATCTTAGCTTATCGAATAGACGGTAGAGTTATGCCTTACCACTTGGTCGCGTATAGAGACATACTGGATATCCCAACGAGCCCGATTTCCTCGTACCGGCCTGCTTCTCTTTATGATACCAGGGATGGTTATCTTGTTGCCCTGAAGGCTTCCACTGCGATTCCCCCTCTGCTTAATTCCTTCTTGACGTCACTTCATTTACGAATCGAAGCGCTCTGCGGTCAGGGATAATCTCTGAACGGGATGGGATTCCCAGTATACTCAAGCATAATGAGGCAGCCTTGTGGTGCAAAGGCGTTCCAGCATTCACTCAAGAAGGGAGGTGAAGACAAGGCTAGGGAATTAAGGGGGAGAACAAGAGTAAAGGAGGGAGTGCTATGAAAACAAAGGGTCTTATTGCGCTAGTAGCGCTGGGTGCAATGTTGTGGGCAATGCCAACCGCTTCCGCGCTTGCGGAGAAACCCATCGTGTTAGGGTGCCCACTGTCAACGGCCTTTCTCTATGGCTGGGATGCGGAGAGGGCAATTACTATGGCTGTTGAGGAGATCAATGCCGCTGGCGGCGTGAACGTGGCGGGCGAGAAGAGGCCTTTTAAGGTCGAGGTGATTGATACCCGAGATCTCGAGCCCGGCGTTCCGGTGAGCGAGGCCCTGCTGGTGGTTGAAAAGCTCATCTTGGAGAAGAACGCCGATTTCATCATGGGTGGCCCGGTTCGGTCCGAGGCCGCACTTGCGACTATGGATTTGCTCTCCAAATACAAAAAGGTCTCAATTCTCACCACGGGCGTCTTAACCCCCGCCTATCATGCCCGCGTTAAGAAGGAGTACGATAAGTTCAAGTACTGTTTCAGGATCACCGGTGAAGCCGCGTGGATGGTTATGGGGGAGATGATTCCCTGCCTGGTAGACATCGGGCAGAGATTCGGTGTGAACAGGCTATTCATCATGATACAGGATGTGGCCCATGCCAGGGGCGGTGGGGGTTTGATCGCCAAGACCATGCCCCAAAAGGGATGGCATGTCATTGGGGATCCGGAGATCTATCCAACCGGCGCGAGTGATTTTTCCATGGGCCTGTTGAAGGCCAGACGAGAAAATGCCCAGGTAATCCTCATCTGGATGGATATGCCTGAGGCATCGATTCTCCTGAAACAGTGGTATGATATGAAGATCCCGGCCCTTCCCTTTGGCTCCATTATTAATCCTGCTGAACAGCCAGGCTTCTGGGAGGCCACCGAGGGCAAGGGGGAATACTGCCTGGCAAACGTGGTAAACGCGGGCAATGCCCCGTGTAATGCCACGCCGTGGACCATGAAATTCGTGGAGGCCTACAAGAAGAGATGGAACACGGAACCCGAGGGATATGGCACCTCGAGCAGCTACATGGCTCCCTATGTGTTGAAGGATGCCATCGAGCGGGCTGGTTCTCTCAAATCGGATGCAATAATAGAGGCCCTTGAGAAGACCGATATGATGGGAGTGTATGGCAGGATCAGGTTTGACACGAAGAGCCATCAGGTTATCCCCAGCCTTGATCCAAAAGAAGGCGCTGTGGGGACGGTCTTCCAGTGGCAGGCTGGCAAAAGGGTGGTCGTGTTCCCAAAAAGTATTGCCATGGGGGAGATCATACTTCCTCCCTGGATGAAGTAGAACGATTTTAGATCGCCTCGATCCTTTTTGATTCCTGATAGTTTGCTCATGGTATCGGCGAGAAGGTCTTCAATTAGCAAGAGGCGTAAGGCATAAGACTTAAGGCCTAAAACAAAAGATGTCTTTCCCTTTCGCCCTGTGCCTTGCGCCCTCAAACCGTAATAGAATCATGGATATCCTGATTTATGGCACCATCAACAGCATCCAGCTGGCCCTGATAGCCTTGGGCTTTGCCCTGGTGTACGGGATAAGCCGCGTTCCCAATTTTGCCCATGGAGCCCTCTATGTAGTGAGCGGTTTCATCACTTGGAGTTTTTTGCGTGCCGTGGGATTGAACTACCTAGTGAGCATCATCCTTGCCATGGCTATTACCGGGGTGATCGGCGCGTTGATCTATCAGTTCGTGCTCATTCGCGTCCGAGGGATGGCCATCTCGGAGATCATTGCCTCTTATGCCATAGGGTTGGCGATCCTGGAGGGATTCCGATGGTGGGGCTTCAAGGGAATGACCTATACGCTTCCCGTATTCCTGGAGGGGGGTATAGATATCGCCGGCATCCCCGTGGACTTTCATCGATTGCTGGTTGTTGGGATTGGAGGAGTTGTGGTGGCCTTCTTATGGCTCTTCACGCACTATACACGGATTGGCTTAGCCCTGCGAGGAATGGCCCAGGATGAACGGGCCGCCCTGATGCTGGGAATCGATTCGGATTTCATGGCCGTGGTGGCCATGGCCTTTGGCTCCACGCTCGCAGGCCTGGCCGCGGTGCTCCTGCTTCCCCTGGGCAACATCGTGGTTGAGGCGGGGTATAATGTGCTTATTTTGGCGATCGCGGTGTGTATCGTGGGTGGCCTGGGGAGCTGGGTGGGGGCGGTGCTCGCAGCCTTTCTCATTGGCTTTGTTCAGATCTTCACCGTGGTTTATTTAGCGGCCCATTTTCAGATGGTGGTGGCGCTTCTCGCGATCATTATCACTCTTATCCTTAAGCCTTCAGGCCTTTTCGGCAAGCAAAAGGAATTGGAGGAAAGGGTCTAGCTTGTGGACATTGAAGAGCGTCGAAAGGAAAGGCTGGACAGGGGCATCAAGGTCCGTACGGACGGCATATATGCGTTGATGTCCTTTCGAGAGCTCTCCTACCTGACTGTTCCGAGACTGGTGTTGATTGTGGGGATGCTGATCCTGCCTCTTGTGATGCCCAGCATGTATTGGCAGCGGGTGATCTCCATCGTCTGTATTTACGCATTGCTGGCGGTGAGCTTTGATTTTTTAGCGCATTTCGTTGGGCTGGTATCTCTGGGCGGGGCCTTTTTCATCGGTACGGGTGGGTATCTGGCCGCTGTTCTCAATACGTCGTTCGGCCTTTCAACCATTTTAACGATTCCGATCTCCACCCTGCTCGGCGCGGGTATTTGTACCCTGCTTTTGCTGCCGTGTCTCCCATTGAGGGGCGTCTATTTCGCCATTGTGACCCTCATGTATCCCTTGGTCCTGACGCGTATCATTGAGGCCCTTAATATCCTCGGAGGTACTGATGGGATTATGGGAGTGGCAAGTTTCCCCAACCGATGGGTCGAGCAGTACTTTATGCTGGCGATGGTGCTTCTGTTTCTCTTTGGGATGAGACGGTTGGTGAACCTGGATATTGGATTAGTGTTCCGGGCGGTTAAGGATAATGACCAGGCGGTAAGGGCCTCGGGAATGAGCATTACCCGCTACAAGGCCATTGCCGTTTTTATCGCTTCGGCAATGGGGTGTCTGGGAGGCGCCTGTCTCGTGCACATCTACATGTGGTCGGGCATCTCCCAGTTCGCCTTGGATTTTTCCATCATTCCCATTGCGGCTACGGTGATCGGCGGCGCCGGCACCCTGGTGGGGCCGGTATTGGGGTGTTTTTTCCTGGTTCCTATCTCGGAATTGTTGAGGGCATTTGGCACCCTACGCATCGTGTTTTATTCCCTCATTCTCGTCGCGTTCATTATTATTCGAAGCGAGGGGATCATGGTGTATGCCCAGAGGAGATACCATCAGTTTGAGAGGTGGGTCAGGGTATGAGCAATCATTCCATCCTTCAGATTCAAGAGGCGACCAAGGCATTCGGCGGGATACTGGCGTTGAGCAGGGTGAGCCTGGATGTTCATGAGGGCGAGATCGTGGGCATCATCGGCCCGAATGGCTCTGGCAAGACCACGTTTATCAACTGCATCACGGGGTTCATCAAGATGACCTCCGGCAAGGTCTTTTTCAGGGGCAGGAATATTACCGGCAAAGCGGCACACAAGATCGCGGACATGGGGGTCACCCGTACGTTCCAGATCATGAGGCCTTACTACAGCTTGCCCTCGTATAAAAATCTCATCATCCCCCTTTTTTCACCACGGGCAAAGCGAACAGGCGGGTGGAGAGGTGGTGGAAAACTGGGAGACCGCGATACGGTGGGTATCGATATCTTGGAGGAGATTGGTTTCGAGCGGGATTCATTTGTTCCCTACAAGCTTGCATCCACCCTTCCCACTGGGTACCTCAAGCGGCTCGAGCTCGCGCGTTGTCTGGCTTTAAAGCCGGAGGTCATCATATGCGATGAGATATTCTCAGGGTTGAGCATGAGCGAGATCGCGAGCATGGTCCCCCTCATCGAGCGGTTGCAGATGGATGGAATCACGTTGCTCATGGTCGAGCATCGACTGCGTGAGCTGTTCCGGGTTGCCAATCGAGTCATGGTGTTGAACTTCGGGGAGAAGGTGATTGAGGGAACCCCTGAGCAAGTCATGGCCGATGAGAAAGTCAAGGAGGTCTATTTCGGGTCAGAGGAGGCTGAGGAGGTTATGAGCCATGCTTGAGGCTGCCGGCCTTATGGTATTTTATGAAAATATGCTTGCCCTCAATAACGTGAGCATCAAATGTGAGGAGAAACAAATCGTAGGGGTATTCGGAGCCAACAGCGCGGGAAAATCCACCCTCATGTATACCCTGTCCGGGATCATGGAGGATATAAAGAAGAAGGAGGATATGGCTGGCGGTGAGAGGATCACCGTGCTCGGAAGGATCCGGTATTTGGGGCAGGACATCATGGGGCTCAAGCCAAGCGAGCGGGCCAGAAAAGGGGTGATACTCTGCCCGGAGAGGCGCAGGATCTTCGTGGAGAGCAACGTGTTGGAAAACCTGCGTATCGGCGCCTATCTGGCCTCGCCAACCCAGGCCAGGGAGAGCTTGGAATACGTGTTCAAGACATTTCCGGCCCTGGAGAAGATCAAGAAGAGGGTTGGAGGATTCTTAAGCGGAGGTGAGCAGCAGATGTTGGCCATTGGTCGGGCACTTATGGCCCAACCGAGGTTGCTCCTTCTCGATGAGCCGCTTCTTGGCCTGAGCCCCTTGATACAGGTACTGCTGGTTCGTTCCATAAGGGAGATTCGCGGTGAGAAGGGGATTTCCATTATCGTCACCGAGCAGTACGCACGACCGGTTCTTCCCATCGTGGATTACGCCTTCATCTTGGAGAACGGAGCGGCCGTGATGGAGGGAACGAGGAAGGAGCTCATGGGCAATCCCGATGTGCGCGCCGCCTATTTCGGGGTATAAGATGGAGCATGATCCTGCCATGAACGCGAGCCATGAGGCGTTGAAAGGGGAGACGACCATCAGTCGATTTGAGTTGATGAGCGAGCGCTATCCGCACCGGACCGCGGTGCTCTACCTCGGACAGCGGTTCTCCTATGCTCAGCTCAGGGAGTTGAGCGAACGATTTGCCGGCGCTCTCCTTGAGATGGGTATCAAGAAGGGAGACCGGGTCATGGTCTATATCTCAAACTGCATCCAGTGGGTCATCGCATTCTTGGGCATCCAGCAAATTGGCGCGGTGATCGTGCCGGTCTCCCCGATCTATACCTCCTACGAGATCGAATACATGATCAACGACTCCGGCACCGAGACGATTCTGTGTCTGGACACGAACTTCTGCTACGTCAAGGAGGTATTTCAAAAGACAGGGCTCAAACGGGCCATTGTGACCAATCTGGTGGATCTGCTTCCCTTCTGGAAAAGGTATCTGGGCGTGCTCTTCGACAAGATTCCACACGGGAGAGTGGACCGTGACGGAAGAGTCTACTCATTTCGATCTTTTCTGAGACACCCACCCTCGAGAACAAAAGCTGAATTGGACGTTTGGAATGATCTCTCCTATATCCTCTATACCGGGGGAACTACCGGTTTTCCCAAGGGTGTGCCGGGAAACCACATCGGCATGACCTCCTATGTGAACGACGTAACAGAGGATGTAGCTGGAGACCATCTCAAGGAAGGTGAGGATGTCTATATTGCGGTAAATCCCCTTTTCCATATCATGGCCCTTGGATTGTTCATGTCCCTCGGGCTCAACAGGGGTAACATGACACTGCTCATGCCGGCGCCTCGGATAGATGCAATACTCGAGTCCATTCAGCGCTATAGGGCGCGCTGGCTTCTCGGTGTCCCTGCCCTCTACCGGATGATACTGGAGAACGACCGCATCGATTACTATGACCTTGGCTCCCTGAAGTACTGCTATTGCGGTGGCGATGTGTTGCCCATAGAGGTATTCAATAGATGGAGGGACAGATTCGGAATACCCATCTACCAGGTGTACGGCTCTACCGAAGCCGGGCACGTGACCTACAGCCGAATAGAGGTGGACCCCAAGGCCAATACGGTTGGACTGCCCTTGAAGAGCAGGGAGTGTATCGTGGTGGATCCGGAGACCCTGAGGTCCGTTTCACCGGGTGAGAGCGGAGAGCTGTTGGTCACCTCTCCCTACACCGTGAAGGAGTACTGGAACAAGCCCGATGAGACGAGATACTCCTATGTGGAGCTCGATGGAAAGGTCTACTACAGGATGAGCGATTATGTCTATCAGGATACCGATGGGCAATTGGTGTATGTGGAACGATCGGCGGATATCATCAAGCACAAGGGTTACAGGGTATCCGCCTCAGAGGTGGAAGCCGTGCTTCAGGATCACCCCACTGTTATTGGCGCATGTGTGATTGGCGTTGAAGATCAAAGTGTCGGCGAGAGGATAAAGGCGATTGTGGTGCTCAAGGAAGACGCGAGAGGAGTAGGTGGCTCTGAGCTGACGAAGTGGTGCAGGGAAAGACTCGCTCCTTATAAAGTGCCCCAATACATAGAGTTCAGGGATATGCTCCCGAAGTCCAAGGTCGGAAAGCTCTTGAGGAGAGAGGTGAGGGACGAGGAGCGGCGAAAGGTCGAGAAAAAGAAAAACTAAGCCCCAGATAGATCCCCTCATTTAAGATAGAAAAGTTCGAATTCTTCTTAATCATCTCAACAGCCCTTTCTTCCCTTTATTTGTGGCGAGCAGCACGAAATATGCCGCCACGGTGCCAAGGCTGATGGCAATCAAATCAAGAAGGTCAAAGGTCCCCTGTTTAAAGTAGTTCCCGGTGTTCTCTAAGAACGGTATCCCCTTGAACCACTCAGGGATTATTCTCAGGGGAAACGCATTGAATTTCTGGAATAGCTCAAAGATGAAATCAATGGAGAACCAACCAAGGCAGATGACGAGAGAGCCTCTTCTTCGCCAGGAGAGGAGCCCCGCGGTAAGCAATATAAAGGAAAATACGTGGAGGAAATCGGGCAGGCTGTTACCGATTGCGCCGAATACATTGGGAAGCACGCCGTACAGGCTTATTTTAATCCTGCTGAAGTAGATAAAATAGGTTGCCTCCGGAGGCCTGTCGATTAGATATACCAGGGTTCCGATGGTTAACCCGCCCAAGCCGAGCAAGATTTGAACTCTATTAATACCGAGGTCTTTTCCGATTTCCCGCGCCAATGACAATTCCTCATGCTTCAATGCATTGTAATAGAATGAGGCTGAGGTTTCAACGAGAATCAGTGAGAGGCAATAGTAGCTCCCCTTACATGCTGGTTGTTTGCATACATGGGTCAGACATTTTGAGCGTTCGGTGTTCAGTGTTCAGAGTTCAGCCTGTCGAGATTCACTCGGCCCTGAGCTCGAGGCCGAAAATCCTACAGGTGGAACGAGGGAGCAGGAGCCATAAAAGGGAGGGGCATTTTCCCTGAACACTGAACACTCTCATTACGATAATGTTGATTCGCAGTTGAAGCAAATTTCAAATATGTTTGGCTAGACCTTATCCGGGGCATTTCCATCCTAGAAAGGGGTAACATGCCAGTGAGAGAAAGGGGGCTAAACCGAAAGTCTTAGTAAAAACACTGTATTAGAATACCTTGAAGGTTTAGCGTGGTTGACAAGAAATAGGCAATGGGCGCATAATATGATATAGATGTTAATTATGGTACTTGAGGATTTCATGGTGTCATTCGGTTATTCCTTTCCGTCTCCATGATATTCGAATAGGCCAAAGGCATAAGGCCGTGCGCCTTGGTCCTTGTGCCTTAAGCCGCATGATTAAAGCGATTTGGGTCATGTTTTAATCTAGTCGTTACTTGTTAGTTTGAGGCGAAGCTTCGCTAATATGCCGGTTTTTGAATATACAGGCCTGAATAACGCCGGAAAGACATTGAAGGGCATCCTTGATGCAGACAGCGCGGTAGCGGCCCGTCAGAAGCTCAGGGGGATGGGCATTTTTCCGGTCGAGGTGAAAGAAGAGCTTTCCAGACCAAAGGGCCGCTCTTCAGCGTCAATGCCTACCATTAGATCTTTCAAGAGAATCAAGGCGGGAGAGATTCACGCGATGACCAGGCAGCTTTCCATCTTGCTGGGGGCTGGAGTGCCTCTCGTAAAATCATTAGAGGCCCTCATAGCGCAGATTACCAACCAGGCCTTTAAAAAGGTCATGGCTCAGATCAAGGACTCGGTAAACGAGGGCAATAGCCTTGCCTCTTCGCTCTCGCAACACCCCAAGGTATTCTCAAACTTCTACATTAACATGGTCTACTCGGGCGAGGCTTCCGGATCACTGGAAGTGGTCTTGAGGAACCTGGCGGAATTCGGAGAGCGTCAACAAGCCTTGAGGGGTCGTTTTAAAGCGGCGCTGGCCTATCCAATCTTCATGTCCCTAATCGGTACTGGAGTGCTCTTCTTCCTTATTACCTTTATCGTCCCCAATATCACGAGTATCTTCACCGAGATGCACCACACCCTTCCTTTGCCGACCATCATACTCATAGAGGTAAGCCATTTACTCAAATCCTATTGGTGGCTACTCGGACTGGCCCTTGCAGGTGTCGTTGTAATCGTCCGGCATAGTAAAAGAAGGCCGCGATTTCAGTACATGTGGGATAAAATGAAATTGAGAATTCCGGTTCTTGGAGCTATCCTTCAAAAGATCTACCTCGCCCGATTCGGGGGCACCTTGGGGAGCCTTTTGCAGAGCGGAGTCCCCCTTGTATCGGCCCTTCAGATAGTCGGAAAGATTATCGATAATTCGCAGATCGCAAGGGTCATAGATAGCGCAGTCGATGATATCCATGCTGGGCGTGGTCTTGCGAGCACCCTTTCACAGAGTCAATGGTTTCCCTCGATGGTGATACAGATGATCTCCGTTGGTGAACAGAGCGGGGAGCTGGAAGGCATGTTAATTAAAATTGCAGAAACCCATGAAAGAGAAGTAGAATCGAATATCATCGCATTAACATCCATACTCGAGCCTGTTATGATCCTGCTCATGGGCCTCATCGTCGGTTTTGTGGTTGTCTCTATTTTGCTGCCGATATTTGAAATGAACCAGATGGTCCTGTGAGGATAACCCAACAGAGAGCACAGTGCACGATGGGTGATGCAACTGAAGTAATGGAGAAGGAGGAGAAATGTCGAGAAGGAGATTACAAAACAGCGGATTTACCCTGATAGAGCTCATGGTGGTGATTATTATCCTTGGCATTTTAGCAGGGCTCATCGTTCCAAGGATAATGGGTAGACCGGAGGAAGCCCGTCGTATGAAGGCCAGGGTTCAAATAGAGAGCATAGAGACCGCACTGAAACTCTACAAACTGGATAACGGCTATTATCCCACTACGGAGCAAGGCCTTCAGGCTCTCGTGGAGCCTCCCACGGTGGGCAGGCTTCCAAAGAAGTGGAGGGAAGGAGGATACCTGGAAAAGGGCAAGGTCCCTGCGGATCCATGGGGAAATGAATACGTGTACCTCTCCCCTGGAATTCACCATGATTTCGATCTCACCTCCTATGGAGCCGATGGTCAGCCGGGAGGGGAAGACAATGATCAGGATATCAATAACTGGGAGCTGGA
>CAZJXD010000048.1:18427-34267 GCA_964549945.1 uncultured Desulfobacteraceae bacterium
AGGGCTTTACCTTGATAGAGCTGACGGTTGTTATTGCACTGATTGGCATGATGCTGGCGATAAGCATACCAAGGTTCCGATATTCTCTACTCACTGATAACCTCAAGTCCGTGACACGCCGTTTGATCGGGGTTGTGAAGGAGATAAGAAATGACGCAGTCCGGGAGCAAAAAGCCTATTTTCTATACCTTGATCTTGAATCAAATAAAGTATGGGTAGAGTCTCCAGGGATGGGTCAAGAGGAAAGGACGATGACAAGGGAGAGGGCATTCGCGCTTCCCGGGGATATAAGGATTATGGATGTATGGCAAAAGGAGTGGGGAAAACAGGTAGATGGCGAAGTAGCCATCAGGTTTACCAAAAAGGGGTATGTGGAACACACGGTGATACATCTCGGTGCAGAGGATGGCAGGGAGTTTACCCTGATCCTGAGTCCCTTTCTTGGGACGATTAAGAGCTATGATAAATATGTGGATATTGGAACCATGTAAAGAATGGAGTGATGGAGGAATGGAGTGATGGAGGAATGGACTAATATAAAGCAATTAGTGCACTACTCCAAAAAGAATTCAGCTTTCACCCTGCTCGAGGTAATGATTGCGATGACCGTTATTGCCATTGTGTTGGTGGCAGTTTTCGGGTCGCAGTCTCAAAGCCTAACGCTAGCCAATGAGGCGAAATTCAACACGACCGCTCCGCTTTTAGCCCAAAGAAAGATGGCTGAAGTGGAGATAGGGAATTCCATGGACTTGGGTTCTACTTCGGGGGATTTCGGGGAGGATTTTCCAGAGTACCATTGGGAGCTGAACGTAAGCGACGTGCAGCTCTCTGGAACAGGAGAGATGGAATATCTCAAGCAAGTGGATGTGACCGTTCGTTGGGGCGACCAGGATCAATTTCGATACGGACTGAGATTATACCGGTTCGTGCCCAGGGCCAGAAGGTAAAGTGAGCTAAAATTTAAAGTGAGCTAAAATGCCTAAAATTAAAGAAACTTATAAACGAATTGGACAGATTGTGCCAATTCAACCGATAAAACAAAGTGGCAGTTTTACAACTTTAGGCACTCATAACCCTGGCCCAGGCCTGGCCTACAGGACTAATATTCTGATTCGAGCATATAATGGCTTATAGACTTAGTAGGTTGATTAGAAAGCATAGCACCAGGGCGGGCTTTAGGCACTTCCAATCCGGGTTTACCCTAATTGAGATTTTAATCGCGATCGCTATTTTCGCAACCATCCTCACCACTATCTATGGCTCGTACACTGGAACGTTCAGGGTGATAGATGACACCGAGTCACAGGCGGAGATCTACCGGATGGCGAGAATTGCCATGGAGAGGATGGTAGAGGATCTGGAATCCGTGTATATTCAAAAGGGCAATCAGCATGCGAGTTCAGAAGGGGATAGGGCTAGTTCCTTTCAATTCCTTGGGGAGGAGGGGGAGATTATGGGACGACGAGCCGACAAACTTCGATTTATCTCGAGCGCTCATATCGATTTTAGCGGAAAAGACCCCGGTCATGGAGCCACACAGATCGGATATTACCTCAAGGAAAGCGGCGATGGAGAGGGTTTCATTCTTTACAGGGCAGATAATCCTCTTTTTAAGGAAACCTACCCCTCTGATGAGGAATCCGAAGGATTAGTGTTATGCGAGGGATTGGCCTCGGTTGCATTCACCTACTACGGAGAAGACGGACAGGCATTCAATAATTGGGATTCTACTGCCGGGGGCATGGAAGACAAGATCCCCAAAGCGGTTTCCATCACGTTAGAGTTCAAAAATACCATAAATCCGGAATTGCCTATCAGATTCATGACCAGCGTCGCCCTCCCCATGGAGCAGGCATACCTATGATAAAGGCAGTTATGGATAACAAAGGCATAGCATTGATCCTTACGATTTTAATAGTAAGCCTCCTCGTCGCGTTAACGCTCCAGTTCAATACCTCGATGCGCTCCAACCTGTATGCGGCGGCAAACCTCTCGGACGGCATCAAGCTTGACTGCATCGCACGCTCCGGATTCAATGGCGCGCTCGCGGCGCTTTATGTAGATGGTACCTCGGGAAGTGTAGATACCCTGCGTGATGATTGGGCGTACATAAGGGCGTTTTCCGAGGCCTCTGCTTCGCTGTTCGAAGAGGGACATTTTCTCGTGGATGTCATGGACCTTTCGGGGAGAATCCAGATCAACCGACTGGTGGATGAGCAGGGAGGCTATAATGATGCCCAGAGGGATATCCTGCTGCGATTACTGGGTTTGCCCGAATTTGGGCTTGATGCGGAGGAAGCGGAAAATATAGTTAATGCCATAAAGGACTGGATTGACGAGGATAATGAGGAGACGCCCTTTGGTGCCGAGGATGCCTATTACCTCACGTTGGAAAAACCCTATCCCTGCAAGAATGGACCCATTGAATTTCCGGAGGAGTTGCTGCTCGTAAGAGGGATGACAAGGGAGCTTTTTTATGGCACGGAGGAGAGACCCGGTATCTCATATTTCTTAAGCCCAAAAGGTGATGGTAAGATCAATATCAACACTGCGCCTGCTTTGGTACTGAGGGCCCTTTCAGATCGGATAGACCAGGATCTAGCAGAGGAGATGATTGCCTACCGGATGGACGAGGATAATGACTTATCAAATGCGAATTGGTACAAAGCGGTTCCGGGGATGGGTGATATCATCATTCCAGCCGACTTGATTACTACCTCAAGCACCTATTTTGAGATCATCTCGGAGGGAATCAAGGATACCCTGCGCAGGCGGATCACGGGTATTGTGGAAAGAAATAATGAGAAGCTAAAGATCTTATCCTGGAAGGTGGAGTAGTATGCCGGGAAAGATACTGGGAATAGACATCGATAGTGATACAGTTACCGCTGTCCTGGTTGAAGGAGGGCTGAGAGGCTACTCCATCACCGGGTGCGGGAGGACAATGATAGAGGAAGACCGGGGGCTGGATGGCGGGCTTACGGCACTGAGCGAACAAGTGGATCTTAAAGCCGATACCTCAATCTGCTCTATTCCAGCGGAGCAGATATCCTATCGAAATCTTCAGATGCCCTTCCGTGATAGAAAGAGGATTCGCCAGGCCATTGTCTTTGAAGTTGAGACAATGGTCCCATTCCCGATAGAGGATTTGATAGTCGATTTCACCATCGTGGATCAAATGGATCAGAATGAGGTTCTCGCCGCCTCGATAACACGAAGTCATATATCAGACTACCTTGATAACTTACAGGGTCATGGAGTTGATCCCGGCCTCCTGGACATCAGGGGTGTGCCCATGGCCTTATGGCTGCTCAAAAGGGATGATATTCCGGAAAGTGGACTTATGCTGGAGATAGGGCGTACGAGGAACACCATGATCCTTTTCCTTAAAAGACGCATAAGCCTGATCAGGACCTTTCCTTTTTCCGATGGCCTTATCGCTCAAGCAATATCAGAAGAACATACTGAACGCCTCGAGGGAACCCGGGCAGAAGAGAAGATCGAATCCCTCTTCACCTCGTTCTGCGGTGAGGTCCACCATACAATCCATGCATTCGGGGCCGGGAGGAAAGGAGAGGTTAAGCCGGAGAGGGCATTTGTTACCGGCGAGGGAAGCCTTTACCCCGGAACAGAGTCGATCTTGGAAAGAGCGCTCCATATACCGGTTGAGAGGATAAATGTGGCAAGGGATGAAAAGATGGCTATGGATGAGGATATAGCTCGGGCATGGATTCCCGCCACAATGGACAACGCTTTAGCACTTGCGCTTCGCGACCACAAGCAGGGTATGGGGTTCGATTTCAGAAAGGGTGAATTTGAGGTAAAGAGGCGGTACGTAGGGTTCAGGAAATTAATGCGGAATGTTGCCCTCTTCTCAGTCATTATCTTATCGCTGTTAATTGCTAATCTGGGGACAGAGTATTATTTCCTTAAGAAGAGATACATGATGCTGGATAATCAGATTACGGAGATCTTCAGACAAACGCTGCCCGAAGTAACGAGGATCGTCGATCCGGTACAACAGATGAGGACAAAGATAAATGAGATAAAGTCTTCAGATCTATCACTTCCCGGTATCGGCAGAGAGCAGAAGGTCATTGATTTGTTAAGGGATATCTCGCTCAGGGTTTCCGGGTCTTTAGATGTGAAGGTGTTAAGCATGGTTGTTGACCCAGAGACAGTACAGATCAAGGGGGAGACCGATACGTTTAACACGGTGGATAACATCAAGAAAGGACTTGAGCCTTCACAATATTTCAGTGAAGTGACTATTAGCTCTGCGAACCTTGACAGATCCGGAAAACGAGTTCAGTTTGAGATGAGATTGAAACGGGCAAGGTAGGCAAACCGAGAAGCGGGGAAGCGGAGAGGGGGAGCAAGGGAAAATGAATAAGTGATCAGTAGCCAGTGATCAGTGATAGCTGATAGAAAAGAATCGGAGAAACGGGGAAAGGGTGAAAGGGTGAGGCCAGGAATGAGGAGATACAAGACAAATAATCCAGCATTTAAAAAGCCTTAGGGATGCAGGTATGAAGCTTGCGAGGCGTGAGAAATATTTCGTGTCGGCTGCGGTGTTCTCTGCCGCGGTTTTTCTGCTCTTGCAATTTCTCGTATTTCCCTGGTTCGAGACCATGAAAAGGATCCGGAGGGGCGTCGAGGCAAAAGAGGATGCGCTAAAGCAGATGATAAGGCTCAGCTCTGAATATCAAAGCTATCGGAGAGGCTCTCAGGATGTAAGGCAGGCCATTGCCAGCAGAAAAGGTGAATTTACCCTCTTTTCGTTTCTCGAAAAGGCGGCCGGGGATGCCGGTGTCAAGGCATATATCAAATATATGAAACCCTCAACCTCTACAGGGCCGGGTTCATATAAGGAGTCACTGGTGGAAATGAAATTGGAGGCGATCTCCCTATCCCAGCTCTTGGATTACCTTTACAAGATAGAGGCACCTGAGAACCTAGTGAACGTCAAACGGATTTCAATCAAGGAGACCAAGGGGAAATCAGGCTATTTGGATACTATTTTGCAGGTAATGACCTTTCAGTAAGCACCGGAGAACTGGAGAAACGGAGTGTTGGAGAGATAATATAACAATATCATTACTCCAATCCTCCATTACTCCGTTACTCCGTTTTTCAGGAGACACGGAATGTCGAAAAAGAAGAAATGGTTCGGCTATATATTTTACTGCCTTATTGTAACAGCCGGCTTCCTGTACCTCCGTTTTCCCTCAGATGTTATCAAGGGCTACCTGAGTGACGCCGTAAATAGGCCAGATATCCCTGTTGTGCTCTCCATCGACCGGATAACGCCATGGCCCACGTTCGGCCTGAAGGTGGACGATGCGGAGATCTCAGTCAAAAACAGCCCTGCCCATACGCTCTTTAAGGCGGAGGGCCTTATAGTGAGGCCCGAGATATGGTCATTCGTGAAGGGCAGCGGAAGATATTGCTTTACGTGTCGAGCATATGGGGGCCACGTGAGAGGGTGTGTGCAATTTCGCCAACACAGCATGACATCCCCTTTTCATGCGGAGATGGAATTAAAGGATGTCCAGATTGGAGGCAACAAATATCTAGAGGAGCTGGCCGGCAGGCGAATCCAGGGAAACCTCACAGGTACCATATACTACAGTGGGCAGACCGAGAACCTGATGAGCGGCGATGGGGGAGCGAATCTTAGATTGTTGGATGGAGCCATTGAGCTCTTGTTACCCCTTTTAGGGCTGGATTCCATTGCGTTTAATGAGATTGTGATTGATATGGTGCTCAAGAAAAGGATGATAAGCATTGCTCGCTGTGAGCTAAGCGGGACCCAGTTGAAGGGAAAACTTTCGGGAGGTATAAGCCTGAGGAAACAAGTCGAGAGAAGCTCGCTCAACCTGAGAGGGGAACTGGAGCCATTTGCAGCATTTTTTACAAGCGCAGGAGGCACTTCCAGTGCCATGAATATTCTCAAGAAGAGGCTCAAGAGGGGAGCTCTAAGCTTTGTTATCCGTGGAACGCTCCGCGAGCCCAAAGTTAGATTTTTATGAGCATATGTTTATGATGTCTACCCGGCTTCAGACAATAGTAAACCTCATAGGGATGGCGGTGATCAGCCTTCTCGCAGTTGATCTGTTTTACACGATCATCGGGGTGCAGCTCAGCAGGAGAAACACTCAAAACATCGTTGTTCCTCATGTGCCGGCCGTAAAAAAGCAAGAAAGGCCCTCGTTGGACTACTTCAGCGCAGTTGTTGAGAGGAATCTCTTCGGTTCCGGTGAGGAGGTTACCCAGGAGATAAGGGAGGAGGAGATTGAGAATCTGGAACCCACCTCCTTAAAGATAGCCCTTCTGGGGACGGTTGTTGGAAGCGAGGAGGACTCCTTTGCGATTATCGAGGAAGAGGGGGGAAAGAAGCAGGACCTTTACAAGGTGGGCGATAGCATTCAGAGCGCCGTTGTCAAGAGGATTTTAAGGGGGAAGGTAATCCTCACCGTTCAGGGCAGGGATAAGATCTTGACTATTGAAGAGGAGGCCGCATCGAGGCGAAAGAGCGAGGTAGCCAGACCAGAGCCTATCAAACAGGGCGAAAGCATCACGGTAAAGCGCTCGGAGGTAGAGAAATCCCTTGAAAACGTTCACCAAATCCTATCCCAGGCGAGGGTAAGGCCTCATTTCAAAGAGGGAAAGCCGGACGGGTTGGCGATTACCCATATCAAGAGCAGTTCGATTTTCGAGAGACTGGGGTTGAAGAATGGTGATATTGTCAAGGGAGTGGATGGAAAGGAGATCAAGAGCCCGGATGACGTGCTCCAGATGTACGATAAGCTGACTATGGGCTCTGAGGTTGCAATAGAGATAGAGCGGGATGGAGAGGAGCAAACAATAAACTACACCTTCAGATAGGAGCCCGGATGTACACATCTTATTTCGGCTTTAAGGAGAATCCCTTCAATTTAACTCCGGATCCTCGATACCTATTTTTAAGCACTCACCACAGAGAAGCCCTTGATCACATGCTCTACGGGGTGAACGAGAGAAAGGGCTTCATCGTCATTACAGGCGGTATCGGCACGGGAAAGACCACCCTTTGCCGGGCCTTCTTGAGCCGATTGGAGAGCTCTATCAAGAGCGCGCTGATCTTCAACTCGTTCATCACAGAGCAGGAACTTTTAGAGACAGTCGTTGAGGAGTTTGGCATAGATAAGAGCGTAGCGGCAGGCACAAGGAAAGAGTGCATCGACAAGATCAATGAGTTCCTGCTTCAAAGCTTCAGCCAAGGGGGTAACGCCGTTCTCGTAATAGATGAGGCACAGAACCTGTCCCCCACCGTTCTTGAGCAGATCAGGATGCTCTCGAACCTGGAAACAGAGAAGGAGAAGTTGATCCAGATCGTCCTTGTAGGCCAGCCAGAGCTGAAAGACCTGCTCACCTCTTCTTCGATGCAACAGCTCAACGAGAGAATAGTGGTCCGTTTCGAACTAAGGACACTGGATCACAAGGACGTGCGGGGCTATGTGGAACACAGGTTAGTGGTGGGAGGAGGAAAAGGAGATCTTAGGTTTACAAATTCGGCATTTTCAGGGATTTACAAATACTCGCAGGGGAATCCAAGGAGGATCAATGCCGTGTGCGATCGAGCCCTGCTCATCGCATACGCGAATGAAAAGCACACCATTTCCAGGGCAATAGTTGCGAAGGCCATCGCTGATATCCGTGGGGATCTTACCCTTAAAGGTGAGGCAAGGGATTGGTCTTTGAAGAGGGCAATATCGTCAATAGTATTGGTAGTGTTGCTCATCATGGTGGCGGGCTTTGCCGGATGGAACTTCAGAGATGATTTCTTGGGATTTTTCTCAGGCGGAAGAAATTCCATGCCTGCCAGCGCGAGAGATGTCACCTCAGACGAACCTGTGCCCAAGAAAGAGACGGTAGCACCACTTTTTCTCGATGAGAAGAGCAGTCTCGCAGGCCTCTTCGATCTATACTACGACAAAGTAGGTGAAGACAGCGATTCACTCGGTGATGGGCATTTGGGGTTGGTTTTTTACACCATGGAGCCGGATTACTGCACGATGTTTAAGAAACCCTTTCGGGTGCATTTACCCCTTTCTCCGACTATGTCCCCGGCCTCACCGCGTTATCTTCTTATTCGGGAGATATCCGAGGCGGGCGCTATTGCGGTGGATACGAGTGGTAAGGAGCGGCCTGTGAGCAGCGGGTTTCTTCTCGATCATTGGGGGCAGCGGGTTTCCTGGGTCTACCCCTATGAAAATAACCGCATTGAGTTAATGAGAGGTATGAGCGGCCCGGATGTGTTAGAGGTTCAGCGGATGCTCAATGAGGTTGGCTATCAGGTGGAACCTACGGGGATTTTCGATGAGGCGACCTTTCTGGGGGTGATACGATTCCAGAAAAGTTGTGGTTTGATGAGCGATGGGATCGTGGGTCGCAGAACAAAAGCTATATTATACCAGATGACGAATTGAGGCAATGGAGGAATGGAGAGGTGGAGGAATGGAGCAATGGAGGAATATGAAACCAGCACTCCAATACTCCAGCACTCCAGATACTACCAATGAGTTACATCAATGAGGCCCTGAAGAAGGCCCAAAGGGAAAAAGATGCCCTTGCCGCGAAATACAGCGGCTTCCTCGCGGCACGAAGAGAAAAGAGAAAGGGCTTAAGAGGCAGGCCGCTTTGGTGGACCTCTCTTGTAGTGGTCCTCATTTTGCTTGCTTTTGTATTCTATTCATGGTTGGATTCAAGAGGCCCGGACACAACATCTGCTTCAAAAGGTGTCAGCCCGCAAGGCGCATCAAAACAGGAAGCCGTGTTAGATGCGAAGGATCTCTATGAGAGGGCACGGCGGTTTCAAAAGAGCGGGCGCTCGAGGGAGGCCAGGAGGCTCTACCAGAGGACCCTTACGCTCGATCCCAGTAACGTCCACGCGGTGAACAATATAGGGGTTACCTTTCTTCAAGAAAGGAACTTCACCGAGGCCAGAAAAAGCTTTGAAGATGCGATGCGATTGCAGCCGGATTACGTTGATCCATATTACAATTTGGCCTGCCTCTATACCATACAGGGGGATACGGAAAAGGGCTTGGAGTTTTTGAGGAGGGCTGTTTCATTGGATGTATCGGTAAAGGAGTGGGCTCGGGATGATGGTGACCTGAGGGGACTGAGAGCATTGCCGGAGTTTGAGGATGTAGTGGGAAAGAGATAATGGAGTATTGGAGAAATGGAAGAGAAAAGACCTCAATTCTCCAGTACTCCAAAACTCCCTGGCCCAGACCTGGCATGCAAGGGTTGATTTGTATGGATTATACACCTGAAGTATTACAGTTTCTTTATAGTGTTCCAGCCAAGTCGCGCCAGGGCAGGCCACCACTCCCGTGTAAAGAAAAATGGTATGCCGGATATGAATAACGTGAGGTTTAGGATAGCATTATCCACTGTTTTGTGCCTTGTGTGGCTGGGGATTATCCTGGCGATACAAAGCTCTGTAGCCCAGGGCGCGAGGATAGCAGGTGAGGAGGGCGTAACCTCAGTTGCTCCCGAGCCTCGGGAACCGGCAAAGAAAGTGGCTCCACCGAAAGCACCGGTGATCAAAAGGAGTCCTCCGGTTCCGGTAAGTCAGCCGGCGGAGAAGGCTGCTTCTGAAAAGCCTATCGAAGCAAAAAGTGGTCCTCAGGCCCAGAAGATGATGGTGCCTGAAAAGACGGTTACTAAAAAAGAAGAAGCCATACAGGGAGAAAAACCGGACCAACGGTACGTGACCATAGATTTCGACAACGTGGACATCAACCTCTTTATTAAATTCATCAGCGAGCTGACGGGTAAGAATTTCATCATTGACAACGCGGTGAAGGGAAAGGTCACCATTATCTCACCCACCAAAATATCCATAGATGAGGCGTACAAGGTATTCGAATCGGTGTTGGAGGTACATGGATTTAGCACGGTACCGGCGGGAAGCGTCATCAAGATTGTGCCGGCGGTCGAGGCCAGATCAAAAAGCATTGAAACAAGGTTAAGGGAAGAGGCTGCCGCGCCCGAGGATAGAGTGGTGACACAGCTGATTCCCCTGGATTACGCCAATCCGGATGAGCTGAGTAAACTTTTCCGGCCCTTGATATCCAAAAACAGCGTCATGGTCTCCTATGAGCCTACCCGTATGCTGATAGTTACCGATGTGGAGTCCAACATCAAGCGTTTACTGGGGATAGTGAAGGCTATTGATGTAGAGGGAATCGGGGAAGAAGTCTCAGTGATACCAATTGAACATGCAACGGCATCTACGCTCTCCAAGTCATTGAGCGACGTCTTTCAGACCCAGGTCAGGAGAAGGCCAGCAAGAGGAGCTCCTGCGCAGCCTGTTATAAGAATCGTGGCTGATGAGCGCACCAACTCTCTCATAACCCTCGCTACGGAAGATGATACCCAAAAGATAAAGGAACTCGTGAGCCTGCTGGATAAGCCGGTTCCCCGCGGAGAAGGGGATATTCACGTCTACTACCTTCAGAACGCAAATGCAGAAGATCTCGAGAAGGTCTTAATGGCTATCCCTTCGAAGGAAACAAAGGAGGAGGTAAAGGGTAAGGCCCCTGTGGTATCCAAGGAGGTCCAGATAGTGGCGGATAAGGCCACGAACAGCCTGGTCATTACGGCGAAAAAGCAGGATTATCTCGTGCTCGAGGATATCATCAAAAAGCTCGATATACCCAGAAGCATGGTTTACCTCGAGGCCCTTATCATGGAGGTAAATGTAGACAAGGAGTTTAAGCTCGGGGTGGAATGGCTGGGAATGGAGGATTTTAAGTATAGCAGCGGCAAAGAAGGCGCCTTTTTTGCGGGGTCAGGCGGTATCGGTGATTACGGGAACATTCAAGGGATCTCGGGGGTTCCCCCAACTCTGCCCTCTGGGTTTTCCCTCGGGGTATTCGGTGAGGCTATTCAGATCGGTGATGTGGTGTTTCCGAATCTGGGCGCGATTTTCCAGGCATACCAAAAGGACTCCGATGTAAATATCATCTCAACCCCTCAGATTTTAACCACCGACAACGAAGAGGCCGAGATCTATGTGGGTGAAAACGTCCCGTACCTCACTAAGGAGGCAACGGGCGACCAGACCTATCAGACATACGAGTACAGGGATGTTGGCGTGACGCTCAAGATAACGCCCCAAATTAACCAGGAGCGGTTTGTGAGGCTCAAGATCTTTCAGGAGAATATATCACTAAAGAAGGGGACCGAGATATTTCGGCCCACCACTCTCAAGCGATCTGCGGAGACCACGGTTATTGTCAAGGATAAGAATACCGTGGTTATTGGTGGAATTATCGGAGAGAGCGCCGAAAAGGCCGCCTACAAGACGCCATGCCTTGGAGATATCCCTGGTTTGCGGTGGCTCTTTAGCGCATCCTCGAAATCCCGAAACAAGACGAACCTTTTCGTTTTTCTCACGCCCTATATCATAGAGAATCCCAGCGAGGCAAAGGAGATTTATGAGAAGAAAAAAGAGAATATGGAGGGAGTGCAAGGGGGCGCTGTTAAGATGTATAAAAAGCCGGAACGAATTGACGAGGAACGGCATGTGGAATAAGGATCATCAACGGTGATGGAAAGGCTCATCGGAGAGATATTAAAGGAGGTTTGTTCCCTTTCAGAGGATACGCTCGTCGAGGCCCTCATGATCCAGGAGGAAAAGGGCGGACGGATAGGCGAAATCTTGATCCAGAAAGGGGCGATCACAGAGGCAGACCTATTAAAGGCCCTCGGCATCCAGTTTGGATTGCCGATATTCTCTACCATCTCCACCGAGGGCATGGATCTCGGTTTCACGGAGCACATTCCCATTCAGTTCCTGAAGAAGTACAGGATGGTGCCCGTGACTACTGATGACAAGGCCTATATAGCAGTGAACGATCCTGCCCTATTTCAACCCCTTGATGATCTGCGCCTGATCCAGGGCTGGAACGGCGTTCAGACCGTGCTCGCACCTCATTCAGCCATCCTTTCGGCCATTAACTATGCCTATGATATGAACAGGGATTCAGCAGAGCAGGTTATTCAGGATATGCACGAGGAGGAAAGGGACCTGATCCTCTCCGCGGTTGAACAAACGGGCGATCTTTTAGATGATACAAGCGATGCCCCCATCATCAAACTGGTGAATCTGATCCTCTCTCAGGCGGTGAAGGCAAGGGCCAGCGATATACATATCGAGCCCTACCAGAACCGGCTGAAGATCAGGTATCGGCTGGACGGCATACTCTACGATATGCTTACTCCGCCAAAGCATATTCAATCTACCCTGATCTCCAGGATCAAGATTATGGCAGGGCTGAACATTGCGGAGAAGAGGCTTCCTCAGGACGGGAGGATTGAGATCAAGATAGGAGATAGGAACGTGGATATCAGGGTGTCTACCATCCCCATCGCCTTTGGAGAGCGAGTGGTCCTCAGGCTGCTGGACAAGAGCAATGTGTTGTTGAGGCTCTCAGACCTTGGTATGCCTGAGGATGGGCTGAGGTATTTTCAGGGACTAATCAAATCTTCCCACGGTATTATCCTCGTCACGGGTCCCACGGGGAGCGGTAAGACCACGACCCTCTATAGCGCCTTGAGCACCATCAACAACCCGGACATCAATATCATTACCATAGAAGATCCCATTGAGTACCAGATCGAGGGGATCGGTCAGATCCAGGTGAATCCCAAGATAAACCTTACCTTTGCAAATGGCCTGCGATCTATCGTGCGTCAGGACCCCGATGTGATCCTCGTGGGTGAGATCAGGGATTTAGAAACCGCGGAGATTGCTATCCAGTCAGCATTGACAGGTCATCTGGTATTTTCAACCCTTCACACGAACGATTCCGCCAGTGCGGTAACGCGGCTCATAGATATGGGAATAGAGCCCTTTCTGGTCACCTCATCGGTGATTGGAATATTGGCCCAGAGGCTCGTGAGAACGGTGTGCAGTGAGTGTGGGGAACCGTATGTGCCAGATGAGGAGTCCTTGAACAATATCGGCATAACCTCTGAAATGACGAGCGGTAAAAAAATTTACAGGGGCACGGGATGCCAGGCCTGCCTCAATACCGGATACCGGGGGAGAACGGGCATATTCGAGCTGATGAGCATGGATGATGCGATCAGGAATCTCATATTGAAGACCTCTGACTCCAATACCATTAAACGCAGGGCCGTGAAGCAGGGAATGATAACCCTTCGCCAGGACGGTGCCATGAAGATGCTTGATGGGATTACGACCGTGGAGGAGGTCCTGAGGGTCACGCAGAAGTAGCATTAGTGAAAGGTGAATCGGAGAGGGGGAGAATGGGGGAAACGGGGAAGCGGTGAATGGGAGGGAGGATTACAGCATATAAGGAGCTGAGGGTTTTTCAGAATGCGATGGATTCGGCAATGAGGATCTTTCAGTTGACGAAAAATTTTCCGCCGGAAGAGAGATATTCAATGGTTGATCAGATGCGTCGTTTATCGCGTTCGGTTTGTGCAAATCTCGCTGAAGCATGGCGAAAACGCCGATACAAAGCGATGTTTATCGCCAAATTGAGCGATGCAGAAAGCGAGGCATGGAAACACAGGTATGGATTGAATTTGCTAGAAGATGCGGATATCTAGAGGATGCGATGGGTGATGAGCTGGATGCAGCTTATGATCAAATCATTGGGCAAATAGTAAAGATGATCAACGAGGCAGACAAATGGCTTATCAAATAATCCCCGCTTCCCCGCTTCCCCGCTTCTCCGCTTCCCTATCCTTCCAGATTAAAATTTTACTACTTTTCCTGATAATCTTTTCCCTTTTCGCAGCCCCTGTGCATGCCTCTTCCCTCAAGGGGCCATGGGAATGGAATGAGCCCCAGCAGGCCTTCCGAACGAACGCCAATCAAAGCTCTAATCCCCTGCGATTCATGGTCGAGCTGCACAGGAAGTATATCTCGCCAATCGATGGCAAGAATTGCCCCATGTATCCTACCTGCTCGCGCTACAGCCTCCAGTGTTTTGAAAAACACGGGCTCTTCGTTGGGTGGGTGATGACCTGTGATCGTTTGTTGAGGTGCGGCAGGGATGAATTGCGATTGTCCCCGGAGATAGTAGTGAACGACGAGCTGAGGTGCTACGATCCGTTGGAGAATAATGATTTCTGGTGGCGGAATAAGCAGTAAATCCAGCGGTTCGCTGGCGGGCTTGGCAGGAGCGATCATATACTTCTTTATCTGCCTTCCGCCTGTCTATACCTATGCTGCCTCTGGGGTAGCGCTCGATCCGGAACGTCAATTTCAATTCGCGGAGCAGTATTTTCAAAGAGGCGAGTATTATCGGGCAATCGGAGAATACGAGCGGTTCATCTACTTCTTCCCTCACGCCGATAAGGCTGAGCTTGCCAAATACCGGATTGGCCAGTCGTATCTGAAAGGCGAGCGGTACGAGCAGGCCATTCAGGCCTTTTACGCCCTCATTGAGGAGTATCAAGACACGAAGTATGCGTTCAAATCATATCTAGAAATTAGCAAGGCATACGTCAGGCTCAACCGTTATGCCATGGCCCTCACTGCCTTAAGCAACCTCATCACTATTGCCCCAGATCAATCCCTCAGCGACGAAGCCCTTTATCAGAGGGCCTGGGTTTACCTGGAAATGGGGTTGTGGGACAAGGCAATAGAGAGCTTTGAGAAGGTCTCCCCTCAAAACAGGGAGCAATACAAGCTCAAGGAGACCCTGGCGGAGCTAAAGGAGGGGGTACCGATAAGGACGAAGAACCCCACGCTCGCCGGCCTGCTTGCCGTGGTGCCGGGCGCAGGACATCTGTATTGCGGGAGAAAGAGGGATGCGCTGATATCATTTTTTTTGAACGGCGCAATGATATATGCCGCGTATGAGGCATTTGACAATGATCTCGACGCGATTGGCGCGATTATTACCCTCTTTGAACTGGGCTTTTACAGCGGGAATATTTACAGCGCCGTGAGCAGCGCCCACAAATATAACCGTGATGCAAAAGCCAGGTTCCTGGATGAACTCAGGGAAAAAGCGGGGGTGGGCATCTCCCTGGGCAATCCCAATAAGGACAAAATCCTTGTGCTCTCGTGCCGATTCTCGTTTTAGCAAATGACCCCGGCCCTTCATTGGAGGGTTATTTAAGAGATGGCATGATGCTTACCCCATCAATAGGAATTGCGGCACCGTTAAAGTAATTGCTATACACGGACAGATATATAATGAGCTCTGGCTCAAGACAAGGATCATTGCTCCGAAGACGATAGCGTTGCTAGAGTGGGTAGCCAGAGAGATTGGTCGCTGCCTTAAGAGAATCGCGTGGAGCTGGTCCGATAAAGCTGTCACGAATATCTCCGAGTAATCATGATACGACAGTACTCTAGAGATAAATAGGAGAATATTGGAAGGAGGAACTTGGGATCAAGGATTATTTCGATATCCAGATCGTATCGGTAGAATTGTTAAACCGCACCTTTTGAACGATACCAATTCTTTTTACTTTTGGTGTTCATCGAATACCAAGACCCATGGTAATGCTACTTTCAATTGCCTCTTCTCCAGCATATCTCAGGGTGATCTTTGTTGAGTGCATATCCAGCATTTCCCTGTAAGTACAAAAGGAACTGGAAAAACGATACTTCGAGCATATCACCTTGCCAGCGCTGTGCGCATCCATAACGATGTAGGAGAGATATCTTGCCCCCAGTGGAGCTCTACTAAAAAGCTTGGCTGCATTTGTGATAGTTAAGGCTCTATAGCAGGCGCTCGATCGGGACATACCCAAGCCCCAATGCCTCGGCAACGCCCTTGTAGGTGACCTTACCCC
>CAZJXD010000049.1:0-33833 GCA_964549945.1 uncultured Desulfobacteraceae bacterium
GCTCACCATTAAGGGATTTTGTATGGGCGCCGCAGATGTGATTCCAGGGGTATCAGGCGGTACCATGGCAATTCTCATCTGCTTGATGCTCGGTTCTCTAAGAAGGGTCTGGCCCTGGAAGGAAACCCTCTCGACCGTTACCGACAGCTACGGAAGAGAGGTTGCCGCCCTTCAGATCAACATCCCTCCGGGTTCTTTCAACGGTGAGGTGATTGGCGCACTGCTCTGCAAGTGTTTGGGAGTTCTGGTTATCCTCGGCATGAACATGGCAGCACGGGACAAGGGCTAGCCCTTTATTACGCCAAGGGGCCTCATCTTGGCTACCTTTGTGGCCAATCCCGCCATATGAACGGCCTCAACTACTAATGAGACGTCCTTATAGGCCTCGGAAATCTCCTCCCTGAGCGTGGTCTTTCCCCTTGATTGAACAACAATACCTCTATCCTCGAGCTCTCGGTGGATAGCCCGACCCTTCGTGGCCTTAATGGCCTGCCTCCTGCTCAATACCCTGCCTGCCCCATGACAGGTGGATCCAAAGGTCTCCTCCATAGCCCCTTGCGCTCCTGTCAAGACATAGGAGCAGGTACCCATATCGCCGGGTATGAGGACCGGTTGGCCGACCTTTTTATATCTCTCCGAAACACTCGGATGCTCAGGTGGAAGTGAGCGGGTCGCCCCTTTCCGGTGAACGCAGAGCATTATCTCTTTGCCTTCCACCACATGTTTCTCTAGTTTCGCGATGTTGTGGCACACATCGTAGAGGAGTCCCATCTTGAGATCAGCGGGGCTCAACCCCAAGGCCTTCTCAAATACCTCCTTGGTCCAGTGCATTAGTATCTGTCGGTTTGCCCAGGCATAGTTGGCTGCACAGGCCATAGCGGAGAGATACCTTCTTCCAATGTCGGATCTAATCGGCGCACACGCTAACTGCCTGTCAGGTAGCGCAAATCCCAATTCCCTCACGTGAGTCCCCATCTGCTTGAGAAAGTCGTCGCAGATCTGATGTCCAAAGCCTCTTGAGCCGGAGTGAATGAGCACGGTGAGCTGGCCCTCAAAGAGGTTATATACATTTGCGACGCGCTGGTCATAGATCTCTTGGACTTCCTGCACCTCCAAGAAATGGTTGCCGGAGCCAAGGGTTCCCAGTTCATCGTGCCCCCTTTTATAGGCCCTCTCGCTCACCGCCTCGGGGTCAGCCCCGCTCATAGCGCCCCGATCCTCGGTCCGCTCCAAATCCTCCCTTGTGCCCAGGCCTTTGTTCACGGCCCACGTGGCGCCCTCTGCCGCGACCTTCGATTCCTCTTTTCTCGAGAGGCGTATCTTTCCCCTGGAGCCCACACCCGTGGGAATAGCCTTGAAAAGGGCTGAGATGAGCCCTTTCATCATCGGCTTAACCTCGCTCGCGGGAAGCGCGGTGGTGAGAAGCCTCACGCCGCAATTTATATCATAGCCCACCCCACCCGGTGAGATGATCCCCTCCTCCATGTTGAATGCGGCCACCCCACCTATGGGAAAGCCATAGCCCCAGTGTATATCGGGCATAGCGAGCGCGTATTTCACAATCCCCGGGAGCTGAGCCACGTTCACTACCTGCTGGAGGCTCTGGTCCTTCTCTATGCTGGGCATCAACTCAGCGCTCGAAAAGATAAGCCCCGGCACCCTCATAGAACCCCTCTTGGGTATGAGAAAGCGCCATTCGTCAAGCTTTTTTACCTCAAGATCCATAACCCGATTAAATCTCTAAAGTCCTTACAATTATACTATCCTGATCCCTCCATACACAATCCCTAAATCGTAATGGTATCTAAATATCGAATATTATGCGTGCCTCCCACTCATCATTCGCTTTGCAAACCGATATCCCATGATAAGTAACGGCCTTTATCTCCCTGAGAACCCGATGATGCTTTGGATCGAAATCTGACACGGAAAGGGTGGCTTTTATCCGTGTCGGGTTAAGGTCCTTGATCTCTATCGAATCCACAATCAACTTATCACCAGCGAAAAGATATAAGACCTCTCCCAGCCACCGTACCATGAGGTCAGCGAAATCCTCAGCCTCCACTGATACCTCCCTCAACGCCCTTTTATCACCGAGATCGCCCTTCACCATAACCTCGGTCATGGCCCGGGCGGCATTGGAAAAGAGCCCTCCTGCATCGGGACCCTTCACGATAATCCCCAGGTCAGCGGTGTGGTCAATGAACTCATAGTAGAAAGGCCTGGAATTCATATTCCCCTCCCCCTTCATCTCACGCTAGAGAGTAGTAAAAAGCAGAGAGGATCACAATAGAAAATTCAATGAGGCCAACGTGCGGTGCTTCAAACAGGGTGCATTGCGCTCAGGAGCGTATCTGTGAAAGGAGAGAGCCTATGAGACCTCGGGCAGGGCACTGGTTTTAAGGAATTCCGAGAACATCTTCCCCGATGAGACCACTATGAATATCGACTCTATGATCGTCCACCATATACGGCTCACGATCGCTATCATCAGGGCATTCTCATTGCCGATCAGGGGGATCAGGGCTTCGGTCATAAAGACCTCCCTCACCCCTAAGCCCACTGGCATAAAAAAGGCCAAAAATCCTACCGCCCACGAGGCTGAGAAGATCTGCATTGCCGGGAAAGAACCGATATTTATCCGGGTAAAATAGAGGATGAGATGCTGAAACGCAAGGCCCAAGACGACCCAGAAGAGGGTGAAGGTGGTGCAGACGATGAGCACCGGGATGGAAAAGATCGCGACATATTCCCTTATCTTGCCGGCGGTGATATGCCGTTTCTGTGCGACGAGAAAAAGTAAAACCAGTACACAACACATGAGTATCGCCAACAAACCGGGCCTCAATGTGATATAGCGAGCGATAATCCTGCCTGGGAAAATAAGGGCGATACCGACCATGAGAACCAGTTCTAATGCCAGCATAAAAATGGCGCTTCCCCTTGTCACGCCCAGCTTTGAGTACATCAGCACCCTTCCCACCGCTACCCACACCTTTCCCGGCACATATTTCCCGATTTGAGAGAAGAAAAATATCTTCATCGAACTGATGAAGCTAACCCTCGTGCCAACCGAGCGCAGCAAGACAAGCGTTGGAATAGGCAGGATGGAAAAACCTATGGAGATAAATCCAATACTAAGGAAAAGCGACTGGATATTATGGTATGAGAAGGAAATCCTGAGCGCAGATGCCGACCTATACATATTGATAAAGTACATGCCGATGAGGGCAACGGTGACTACCTGAAGGAGACGGATCCCGATTTTTTTATATGAGAGACTCATCGTATACTGTCAAGGAAGAGAAGAATAGGGGCTGTACCTAACCGTTAGTTTCAGGTGTTCAGCCCTCTTCTCTCATAATTCCATTCATCCGAAACCTGCCGAGGCGATATATGGAAAGAAAAGGGAGAAAGTCGCAAGGAAAATCTCTTCTTAGCTCAGCTTTATAGTATTTTTCAAGAATACCCTCAATGTCCTTTGCGGGGTGGTAATGGTCTTCCGGTTTTTTGTACCGAAAGAGCCATCTGCCAAACCGGTAAAATGCATTCTCTGTTGGAGAGAGAAACAAGAGAGAACCGCCGCGTTTCGTAATTCGAGCTATTTCAGCTACCGCCTTTTCTAAATCCCTGAAGTGTTCTAAGGCCGAGGTGGCCAATACCGTATCAAAGGAGTCATCATGAAAGGGAAGTTTCATACCATCTGCGGTGACAAGGAAGACATTTCTCAGGCGATAGGCTTGGTTCATTCTCGACGCAGCGGTGATGCAAAGGTCAATCCCCACAACGGCATTGAATTTATCGGACAAGGTGGGGAGCATCACCCCGTTGCCACAACCAAAATCAAGAATCCGCTCTTTTCCCCGCGGTAAAAGCAAGGATAAAACGCTGTCAAGCTTCTTCCAATTGATAAATCGTACCAGGGGATTTAGGCTAAAATACACGGGGGAGCCCACGTGAACTCCTCTCGCAAATTCCTCCAGGTCCTTCCTGTTAATCCTAATCACCCTTGAGCCCTTATTTCGTGAGGGAAGGGCCGTTTTCAAGAGCACCAAAAACCCAACTGCGTACTCCTTGACCTTGTTTATCGAATCGATACTCTTTATGAAACGCAAAAAGACCCTTGGCCGCAGGTATACAGCCCTATAGGCCTGTTTCTGGAGCGTTTTTAATTCCTCAACGGTGCGGCCCTCAGGTACATAGGCGAGGCTCCCCTCAGTCCAGCCTCCATGGGTCTTGTAGTCGGCCCAGCGTTGGGATTTCAGTCCTCCATCTCGAAGGGCCAGGTCATAGAGTTCCGTACCCGGGAATGGGGTACACACGGTAAATTGAGACCATCGGGCATCCAGTTTTTTTGCGAATGAGATGGTTTTCAAGCTTTCCTGCCTCGTCTCCGTGGGTATGCCGAGCATGAAAAATGCCCGAATACTGATTCCCACCCTTTTAGTGATCTCAAAGGTCTCTTCGATCTGTTCAAGGGTGATGTCTTTATGGATGAGGTCAAGGAGACGCTGGGACCCCGTCTCAACCCCATAGCTTACCTGCCAACAGCCGGCTTCCCTCATCTTCCGCAGGATATCCTCATTCACGGTATCTATCCTGCTCTCGCAGGTCCACGTGATCTTCTTCGAGAGACCTGATCGGATAAGCTCATCGCAGAGGGAATTGATAAAATGCCTATTAAGGGTGAGGGTATCGGCCTCCAGGTTGATCTCTTTCGCTCCATACTCATCCACCAATAGGCGAATCTCCTCTGCTATCCTCTCCACGGAATGATGGCGGACCTTACGGCCAAATATCCTGCAGCAAAACGCGCAATTAAAAGGGCACCCGCGGGCTACGCTCACCGTAAAAGCGTGTTCTGACTGGCTTCTACTCTTTGTCATATGATAGGCATGCATGGGTAACAGGTGCCGAGCGGGCATGGGGAGATCGTCTAGGTTGGTAATCATTGCCGGGGGCTCCTTGATAATCACGGTGCCGTCCTTCCTGTATCCAATGCCTGGGATATCCTCGATACTGCGGGAGCAATCAAGGGCATTGATGAGGTTCAGAAACACCACTTCTCCCTCGCCGATCACGACGAAATCGATCTCCTCGTTATCGATCAATGTCTCCCTGGGCATGATCGTCGGATGAGGTCCCCCAACCACTACGGTAATTTGAGGATAGGCCCCTTTCACCGCTCTCACCACCTCAATACTGCGATTATACATGGGTGTAAGCATGGTAACACCAACTACCTCCGGGTGCTTTTCCTCTATCTGTCCGCATATGCTCGAAGGCCCAAGGCCGAGTGCCGGGGCATCTAAAATGGATACCTCATGCCCCCCCCTCTCGAGGTTCGCCGCAAGGTATGCCAGGCCCAGGGGTTCATTCAAAGGGCCGAATTTACCCAGGTCCTTTCCATATCTATCCTCAGTTGTGTAAGGGGGATTTATCAGCAGCACTCTCATATCAGTTCATTTCCCCTTATGATAATAGACCAACAATATCTTCATCCAATTCAGAAACAAATCCTCTCCCACTTGCCTATACCACTGTAATCGCCGCCAACACCACCTGTTTGGATGAATCTGTAAATAGATCTTCGGGTATCTCTTGGTGCGGATAAGATTGATCAATTGCCGGGTTGTGGAAAGGGACGGCAAAAGGCTCACCGAGGAATCTAAAAAGGTATCCTTTAGATTATACTGGGTTCTGTTCCACCCCCTGCCGGTGTCGGTCGCATAGTAAATATCCGGATCATGAACGCTGATATAGGCTTCGCCGAGTAAATCAAATTGAGACAGGGAAAAGTACCTCCAAAAATCCCTGTTGTCCCAACGGGATAGTGGATTTCCGTGTGTACATACGGTACACACCTCTGTCACCTTCCTCATCCTATTCAATTCGTTCTCAAAGATATGTTCCGCTACTCTTATATCACCGTGCGCTTTATCCATTACCTCATAGTGATACCCTATCTCATGGCCTAATCGAGCGATCTCCTGCACGATCTCCTCGTTGAACACCTTCTTATTTACCCGAAAATAATAGGATGAATGGATTCCAATTGAGGATTCGTCTAGAGCCATCTTCAAGGCGTTTTCAGGCCTTCTATCCACATCATGCCGTAAGATAAAGAATTGCGGGGCTCCACCTTTGTGCCCGAAGTACTGCTCGAGGGTAAATAACTGAAAGCCACTTGCCTTGATCTCCTCAATGAGATCGTGGTACATTTTGAAGCTGAAATCCTTGTCCATTATATTGGCACCGGCTAATGATCATGCATCGGAAATATGAGGATACGAGACAATGCAGTCAACCCCTATTTCAAATCCTTGTTGTATTCCATATCAAACCACATCCCAAAAAAGAGGGTCTGGAGCCCGCTGATGAGCGTGAAGATAAGTGCCAAGGCAGTCATATCAGGCATATCACCCATGATAATCCAGAAATAGAGAAGCCGAATAGCCAGCGGAATGCTGGAACACAACAGGATGAAGGAAAGGAGATAGAAGAATATAAGGGGGTGAAAATCCTTTATGACGTATTTAAAGAATAGCCTTTTCCAGAATCCCTTGAACAACAACCATGCTATCTTCGGAATTACCTTTATTAATCGAATACCCGACTTCTCCCCTATGTTGTACACCGGCCTCACATGGATATCCCTTACCTTGAAATCATACTGGTTTAACTTTATGAGCATATCATTCGGCATGCCATAGCGTTTGTAGACGGAGTCCAGATCTATTTTTTCGAGCACATGCAGGGAAACCGCCGTGTATCCGGTCTGCGAATCGGCGATGTGCCAATAGCCCGAAGCGATCTTGGTGAAAAGGGAGAGAAAGGAGTTGCCAAAGTATCGATAATGGGGAATCATATTCCATGCATCACCCTGAAAAAGCCTATTTCCCTTGGTGTAATCCACTACGCCCTTTGCAACTGGCTCTATGATGTTCTTGAGATCCCGGGGGTCCATCTGATTATCGCCGGCCATAACGGCGGCAATATCTATCCCTAGCTCGATGACCTTTTTGTATCCGGTGATAATCGCGCCCCCGACCCCCTGATTTTCAGTATGTTCGATGAGAACTATCCTCTTATCCGTTTCCGCTATGTCTCGCACAATGCCAGCCGTAGAGTCATTGCTTCTGTCATCGACCACGATAACGCTATCAACAAAGGAGGGGATTGAACTCAAAGTTTCACCTATCAACTTCTCCTCGTTGTAGGCAGGCACCACGACCCCGATTGTTTTGTCCAAGTACATCGGCGAAAACCCTGATCTTATCAAGTTTTTGAAGCTAATGAATCAAATCGTAACCCGCAACGCTAGGCGAGATTTTCCAGGCGGGAAAGACCATATCCCCCCTTGAAATAGAGCAACCTCATGTGCTTTTGAAAAAATTCCCTTAAAAATTCCTGCTCCTCGGCCGTGAAGGTATCTCTCACCCATCGGTCAAAGATACGATAGTGAATAAGCAAGTGGGTTATTCCCCGTCCCTGTATCCATAACAATAAATCCTCGGTGCTTTGGGAAGCCTCTAAAAACCCCTTAAGCATACTCTTGTTGTTGTTCATGTCAAAGATATACTCTCTGTCGCAGTAATACCCTCGGTTTCCCATAAAGAGAAACAATATCCTGGCATCTGACGGGAGGTTCTCATTTATGTATCGCATTGCGGGGAATTCCAAACGGTACCTCTCTATATACTCATCTCGAGTTACCGTGCCAACGATATAACTGAAAGGCTTAATATATCTATATTGATTTACTATGTAGCGGGAATTCAGCCAGAGCGCAAAGGAAATAATCAGCACGATGCCAGCCAGGCCCATATCCCGTAACAATCGAATTTGTAACGATCTCACCTGGAGAACCATCTTTCTCAGGCCGAATACGGAGAGTATTACCAATGGAGGGATAATCGGAGAGATGTACCTGATTCTCAAGCTATCGCTAAAAAAGGCGAATGCGAAGAAAAGGACGGCGAAGCAAAGCATTACCTTTGATTCCATCCTCACGATATCGGATTCCCTTCCAATCCGATAAAAGGCGAACAGCGGAAGTAGAATGAGAAAGGGATTGAGCCTTCCGTCAAAATACTGGGGATTGCCATCTTGCCCCTCAAAAAAGATCCTTATGGGCAGCAGTGCCACCTGCCACCACTGTTCGTGGTACACTGCGCTTCGATAGGTAAACAGGCCAATCCCGTGCCAATGGACTGGATGCTCCGGATTAAACCAGTTGTCAAAAAGCGGGTACAGGGGATTTTCCGTCCAGATATAGTCCCGTATCATCCACGGGGCGAAGACAAGGAGGGCAATGGATACAAAAAGGGCTCCGTATCGCAAGGACTGGACAGCGCCTGTATCTTTATCCTTGGAGGACTTCGAATGGATAAAGGGAACAAAGAGGGTCAGCAGGAAAAAGGTGATCAGGCCATTGTATTTCGTTCCCATGGCAAGCCCGCAACAAAGGGCGGATAATGCCAAGGATTTACCTTCAAAGCCGCTCTCGACCCATTTGAGCAGAAGCAACAGGGAGGCAGTGGAAAAGAATACGAGGCCTAAATCCACGTAAACCGTGATTGAAAGCTTGACGATTACTGGAAGGGAGAGAAATAGAGCCGCCCCAAGTAAACCATACTCCCGACCGATCCTTCGCGTCAGGTAGAAGAAAACCAAAAGGGCGGTAAGAAGGGCGAAGGTGAAGTGAATATATTTCGGGATGATATCGTTTCCGAAATAAAGCGAGATGAGATACAGAAGATCCAAATTCATCGGAAAATATGAAAATGGAATAAAAGGGATCTCGTAGATACCTCCATATCGCAGGTAGAGCTTAGGAACCGCCAAGTGATGGGTAAGGGCATCCCTGCTAATAGGCGGTGTGCATGCCAAGATAATGATAGAGAGTACAAGTGCCCCTGTGAGCGATAATAAAAGCAATCTCACGAGGGATGCTTGATTCGGATTGCCTCCCATAGATTCCTTTATTTCAGTGAATCCGGTTACCCTTTGAAAGAAGGTCCATGAATCTCCCTTTATCGAAGATATATACCAATGAAACGCGTCGATCCGTGAGGTTGTGGAATTCGAAGTCTTTTTGCTCGAGGTGCAGCAAATTACCTCGTATCTTATCTCCGTCTACCTCTAGAGAAGTAGTCGGGCTATAGTAATCACCCGCAATCCAAACCTTCTTTGCATAGGAATGGCCTGGTGGTATCGTGAATCCAGGAATAAGGATATCACCAGTCTTGATGGTGATATAGTTTTCCCCTATCTTCTTCCTCACTTCACTATTTAACAAACCCGTTCTATAATCATTTATAATTACCCTGCACTGCTCGCCCACCATTCTGCCTTCAAACCAATCCGGATCATAATCCCATATGTGCTTTTCGGTTCCGAACCAGTTCATCATCAGGACTGGATCAAAGAATACCTGATTTTGGCTAAAGCAGAGCACCTTTTCCCCTTTTTGTAAGTTCTCTAAACAAAAAGAAACATTCGCCATCTGGCGTGCCATCTTTTGCTTATCGGGCACCTGAGTCCAGGCTAAGACCAGGGGCCATAGAAAAAGCAGGGCTATTGCGGTGATGCCAAACGGGAGCGTCCGGTTAAGGCTTAGTTTTCTACAATCCTCCCATATATCGGAAAGTGCGCCGGCAGCTAAAATGGCGAGGGGAGGTACACAAGGCAAAAATGTCTGGAAAAAAGGCCTCTTGGCAGTCACATAAAATAACACCCCTACTATGGCCCATATCGCGATGACGATGCGCTCTGTATTATATTTAACCCACGATATGATGACGGCAAAAGATCCCCCTATAGCCAGGGCATAGAGTAAATGATTCTGGAATATCAGGTCCTTCAATAAGTCATATCTGTTGAATGGAAACGGATATAATTCTTTGGTATGGGGCGCGAAAAATGCAATTGGTATAGCTACGGCATTTTTCAAGAACATATGTATGTCTTCATTATATCTCAACTTCAGGTAAAAGAGGGTTATGAGTAACGGGGCCAGCAAGGCAATGATATAGTAAACACCTATCGTGAAGGATTTCTTATACGATTTGTCATGCACATGGTACATCAACAGGCCAATAATAATCCCCGCATTCCATATCAGCGCTTTCTGTGTTGATGCGAATGCCATTCCCAGGAAAATTCCTGAAATGATAAGATAAAGGTATCTTTTCTCCTTTAGATATCTGAGCCCATAGTAGGCGCCTATGACATTAAAGGTGGTGTTGAAAACGTCATGGCGGATCTCAATGCCTTTATCGAGAAATACAATAGAGGAAAGGGTTAAGCAGACCGCTACCATGCCCGTCCTCTTATCCCACGTAATCTCCCCTATCTTATAGATAAAGACAAGGGCGAGGGTATTTACCGCTAAGACGAAGTATCGAATTATTAGGATTGTCACTGTTTGAGATCCAGCTAGGTGGATGAGAAAACTGAGGATGATATTGAAAAATGGAAAATGGAACCCGATCTGATTCACATAGAGTGGCTTGCCCCTCTCTAACGCTGCGCTTTCATAAAGAACCTGAAATTCATCGAAATTGAAGGAACGATTTCCTGAAAGGCTCACATATGCAATGGCCATTGCGAGGACAAATCCGAGTAACAATACATTCAGCAATGGAGTAGGCTTGCCGTTTCTGAACATAAGCGTATCTCTCGCCATCATCATTCTATCCTTTGGTAGTATCCCCTGCGGATCGGGCTTCTTTTGTTGCTAAAAATGCTGAAGTGTGCCAGGCCTAATCTCTGTGCCCTAAATTTAACGCATGTGCCTAACACGCCTAGGCCATACACAATGCTATCCTTCAGGCCGATGGATGATGCTTCCCTGAAATACCTGGTGGGGCACGACACCTCACCGATGCGATATCCAAAATAGATGATCTGGGAGAGCATCTCGTTGTCAAAGACGAAGTCATCGGAGTTAGCCTGAAAAGGTACTTCTTCAAGCACGCTCCGGGAAAAGGCCCTGTAGCCCGTGTGAAACTCCGATAGCTTGCTTCCCAGCAGCAGATTTTCCACTGCGGTGAGAAAACGGTTGGCGATATATTTATACGCCGGCATCCCGCCCTTGAGCGCACCACCACCTATAATGCGTGAACCCAGCACCACATCATACACGTCAAAGGCGATCATGCTCGCCATAGCGGTGATCAACTTAGGGGTATATTGGTAGTCCGGATGAACCATCACAATAATATCCGCCTCATGCCGCAACGCCTCTCGGTAGCAGGTCTTCTGGTTCCGGCCATACCCATAGTTACGGTCATGCAGAAATGTCTTGATACCCAATCTCTTGGCTACAGGTACGGTGCGATCCGCACTGTAATCATCCACCATCAATACCTCATCCACGACATCGAGAGGTATTTCTCGATAGGTTTTCTCGAGGGTATGCTCTGCGTTGTAAGCCGGCAAAACAACCAGGATCTTCTTCCCGTTTAACATGGGGAACGCTCCTCTTCGAAATGAGCAACATGATCCCTTTCTTCGATCACAGGATAGATCATTTGTCCCTCTTAAGAGCCCCCCTTCCCCATGCCCTTGGCCTTTTGTATGAGGCTGGAAATATGGGGATCCCCTTTCCTGCTCTCAAGGGGGATTTCCTCAAGAACGGAAACTGCCCCGGCATAATCGCCCATGTGATAATAGGAAAGGCCAAGGTTTTTTCTTAAAACCACGGAATCCGGAAAGAGGGACAAGCCCCTTGTAAGGACGGATACCGAATTTCCATAATCCCCTATTGTGCCATAGGACCCGCCGAGATTAGACCAAAAATCCTCTACACCGGGGCACAATGAAACAGCCCTCGTAAAATGATGTAACGCCTTGCGCCACTCTCCCCTCGTGAAATTGACCATCCCCGCATTGTTACACCATTTCCCTCGCTCACACGCGCTCATGGCGAACGACTTAGCCTTCTCAAGGTACCATGTGGCATCATCCAGTCTGCCGGTCTCGATGAGCAGCGCTGAGTAGTTCAGGTAATTATCAACCCTTTCTGGGAACCTCTTCATGGCCGCGAGGAAATATCTCTCTGCTCCCCTTAAATCCCCTGCCTCGTAAAGGCTTTCAGCCAAACCCCCTAGATAGAAATCGTTGTTGAAGTGGAAGACCTCCTGTCCGAAAAAAGTACCCTCATCATGCCACAGATGCTTGTTTAAAAGATAGGAGTATGTCCCGAAATAGAGTACTACCGCGCCAAAGCCGCTCAAGAGGCAGAGACGATTGACCTTTCGCAATTGCGAGAAAGAGAAGACAGGGGAAATAAAGAGAAATGTCATGGGGAAATAAAGCCATCTCATTGATACCTTGGTTACCGCTGAGGTATGAACGATGTTGAGAACGGGAAGAAGGGCGGCGAGAAAGGAAAGAAGGGAAAATAAAAGCATCTTATTGTCTCTCTCCTTCCACAAGACAACGGCGAGCAGGATGACAAGGGTGAAACCGGCGAAGGCCTGCCAGCTGATAACATTCTCGGGATAGTGGATGATATAACTATGTAAGCCATAGGGGAGGATGATCAGTTTCAGGTCATAGAGGATCAAAAATGGCGCGAAATAGATGCTTCTCCAAAAACCAGGCGCAGACACAGGCGTCACCAAAGATCCAATGGCGTTGGCTCTCAGCATGAAATAGAATAAAAGTATCGCGATATAGGGACCATAGGTAACAATCTCCCCTCTCATCGCCTTACTATCCTTACAAATAAGCCTGTTGTACAAGAACAGTATGGGCAATAGCATGATCGCGAATTCCTTTGAGGCTAAGGCCGCGAAAAAGGTGGCATAGGAAACCAATCTCGCCCAAATCTTGCGCTCCCTCGCGCCCTTTACGTAGCAGATAAACGAGATCAAGGAAAAAAGGGTCACCATGATATTGTTTCTGGAACTCACCCAGGCAACCGATTCCGTGTTTATTGGATGAAGGCCGAACAACAACGCAACGGCAAAGGCAGGAAGCCGTCTGGCCTCCAACGTAATGAAGAATTGATAGAGGGCAATACAGGTTATGAGGTGGAGGATGAGATTGGTTAACCTGAATCCCCATGGCTTCATCCCCCAGATCTTGTAATCGATCGTATACAGGATGCTTATCAGGGGGCGGTAATAGCCCGTATGGTAGGAAGCAACGCCTTCCGTGCCCACTCCGTCTTCATGGGAGAGATAGGCAAAGGGGGAGACAAATCCCCTAATAAAAAGGTTGTCCTTGACCAATGGCCTGTCGTCCAGTATAAACTCACCCGAAAAGGTGGGAATGTAGGCGGCAGCTACGATAGACGATAACACAAGGAATGGCAGGATTCTTGCTTTACCTCGTAGAGAACAACTCTTATGTAGCCTGGTCATCACGTATGAATATGTCCACCATCTTGTAGGCAATGACGGGAATGCTTCATCTGGAATCAGAAACACACCTCACTGAATCTCGAAAGCAGATCTTTGCCTTTATCACCTTGCTGATCATCGTGCTGAGTATCTACTCAAACACCTTCAATGCGTCTTGGCATTTCGATGACGAACCAAATATCACGGACAATCCCGCGCTGCATCTCACCGAACTTAGCTGGCGAAATCTGAAAAAAACATTCCACGCAAGCCAACTCGAGCCCGACCAGATTTATCGACCTGTTGCATGCCTTAGCTTTGCCCTAAATTACTACGTGGGTGGGAAAGATGTCTTTGGATACCACCTCGTGAATATGGCAATCCATTTCCTCGCGGCAATCTTTCTGTACCTCTTCGTGTACCACACCTTGAACCTACCGCGAATGATTGCAAGATATGGTCCAAGTTCATACTCTATTGCGCTTTTATCCACCCTCTTGTGGGCAATAAATCCCATTCAGACCCAAGCGATTACCTATATCGTCCAGCGAATGGCAAGTATGGCGGGTATGTTCTATATCCTCTCCATGTACCTCTACCTTAAAGGGAGGATCGCCACTCGAAGTTCAAGGAAATCACTGTTCTTTTCCCTGTGCGGTATCTCAGCTGTCCTGGCCTTTGGTTCAAAGGAAAACGCGATTATGATCCCCTTGAGCCTGTTTCTTTATGATCTCCTTTTTTTCCAGGGCATCACCAGGGAAAATTTGAAAAAAAACCTGGTGATCTTTTCCATTATCGCCCTGGCAGTCTTCGCTGCGGGCACGATCTATTACTTCTCCTTTACAGAGGCCAAATTTTCCTCATTTTTTGATCTTTACAAGATAAGGCCCTTCACGCCCTGGCAACGGCTACTCACCCAGTTCAGGATCATCATTTTCTACATCAGCCTCATCATCTATCCCATGTCTACACGCCTCTCCCTTGCCCATGACATCGTCATCTCCCGCTCCCTTCTCGACCCCCCTACCACCATAGTATCAATGATCCTTATCATCGGGATTATCATAGGGAGCATCTATCTCGCACGGAGGGAGCCCTTGATCTCCTTTTCCGTCTTCTTCTTCCTCCTCAATCACGTGATAGAATCATCCATTTTACCCCTGGAACTCGTATTTGAACACCGTAACTACATCCCATCCATGCTCTTTTTTGTGCCAATCGCAATCGGCTTGTTACGGGCCATCACCTACTTCAGTTATAAAAAATCGATGAAGGTAATAATCGCGCTATCGATAACCCTGGTTATCATTGGAGAAGGTCATGCAACCTTTATGCGAAATTTCACCTGGAAAAACGAGGAGAGCCTCTGGATCGACAGCGTTGACAAGTACCCTACTCTCTACAGGCCTCAGCACAACTTGTCAAAATATTACCAGGATCGCAATGAGATAGACAAGGCCATTGCAGGATACGAAAGGGCATTAGGACTGAATGCGATCGATGCCAAGGATGAGAAGGCGATTACCTACTTTAATCTGGGGGTGATATATTTCCACAAAGAGGAATTCGGAAAGGCCCGAGAATACTATTTGCAGGCCATTGACTTAACCCCCTGCCTGCCGGGGGCTCATAATAACCTGGCCATAATCCTGGCGGCAACAACCAGGGATTTCGAAGCGGTCTATGAAGAGCTCAACAAGGCCATACTCTGTAGCCCCATGAGCATGAAGGCGCACAGTAATATGGGAATCTTGATGGTGAAATGGGGAAGGGTTGATGAGGGTATCGGGGAACTCAAAAAGGCCCTGGAGATAGACCCAGACAATCTCCCCACCCTTGAGAGGCTTGGATATGCCTATATAAAGAAAGGCCTATTCGGTGCAGCATACATCTGCTTTAAAAAGATACTCGCCCAAAGGCAGAAGAATCTCACGGCATTTCTCTATTTGACGCAAATATATGCCCTCAGCGGCGATAATGAAAAGGCCCAACAAAGCGTGGGCTATTTCGTCGATATCATGCAAGATAAGGATCTTATTCCCTTTTTAGGCGGCCTTCTCCAGGAAAAAAGCCTGCTCCAAACATCGCCTGATATGAATGTGACCCTTCCCCTTCTTGCCAAGGCCTACCAGGAGAAAGGGGTGCTCTTTCGAGAGAATATGCGCTTTCTACTCGATACCCTACAAAAAGAAAGGTAAAAAAAAGGGGAGACAACCCCTGCGGGTTGCCTCCCCTCACATGCAATAGAGCTACGTCAGCTTGTGATGCTGCCTCCTGGACCAACTATAGACCATGTCTTATCCCCGGAGCTGTGAAAGGACTTCATGGTATAGCCACCGGTGCTTGCAGCCACCACGGAGACGGTAACGTTCTGCGAGGTATACAGGCCGAAGGTAGTCCCAATAAGGGACGCCACTGCAGCAGCATAGGTCTGCTCATCCACGAAATAGGCCTCCTGAGCAGTGGTGGCATTCTTCAGGTCAGACTGAGCAGCGGAATTGTAGGACCTCTTCCTGTATGCGGAGAACTGAGGAATGGCTATAGCAGCCAGGATTCCGATGATAGCGATAACTATCATCAGCTCTATAAGGGTGAAACCTTTTTGATTTTTCATCTTGTTTAGTTTGAGTATCATCGTAAACCTCCTCTCTTTCATGATTCATGATTAGCCGATTACATGTTCTAAGATTTTTTTATGCGATACTCACCTCCCTTCACCATAAGATCTAACCGCTCAGGTATAGGATAGTGCAACTAATATGCCATTGAGCTGATTAATGTATCTATATAGAGAAAAAACTATTTATGAACCGCGCGCGTGCTCAATTCTAAAGGATAAAATATTTTTCTATGGATTTCCGAGGGCGAGGTAAGACGAATAATTAAATAATCTCCTTAAAGGATGTTGAATTTCAACAGAAAAGTGTTGAATTTCAACAGGTCCAAAAAATATCCGATTGTGTTTGGATTATCGTTTCCGGGAAATTTCGATCTTGCGAATGAGGGATTATATTCCTAATTTGGCCAAACGATGCCTCAGGGATTGGTAGGTAATCCCTAGAAGCTCAGCCGCTTTTTTATGCGATCCATAGGTCATTTCTATGGCCTTCGTTATATAATCTCTCTCTATCTCGGTCATCACCTCATCGAGCTTTATTCCATCGGGGCCCAGGTCGGTTCGGCGTCTATCTTCCCGCACCCGAATCTTCATAAAATCCGAAAGGGTCAAGCTCTGAGGCAGCACGATGTTAGAGGTCTCCAGCGCAACGCTCCGCTCAATGATGTTCTCCAATTCCCTTATGTTTCCCGGAAATGGGTATTTGCCGAGTATATCCATTGCATAGGTAGATACCTTCTTGATATCCTTGCCCAGCTCCTTGGAGTATTTTCCCAAGAAGTAGTGCGCCAAAAGGGGTAAATCGCCTTGTCTCTCCCGCAAGGGAGGCATTTGAACCTCGATTACATTGAGCCTGAAGAACAGATCCTCCCGAAACGTTCCATCCATTACCTCCTGCTCGAGGTTTTTATTTGTTGCCGATATAAAACGCACGTCCACGGTTCTCTCCCGTGTCTCTCCTATCCTGGTAAAGGTCTTCTCCTGAATTACCCTCAGGAGCTTCACCTGAATTGAAGGGCTCAACTCCCCTATTTCATCGAAGAATACCGTTCCTCCGTCCGCGGCCTCGAAGAAACCGCCCTTGTCCGTATTCGCGCCGGTAAATGCCCCCTTTTTGTAGCCAAACAGCTCGCTCTCGATTAACGTCTCGGGAATCCCGGCACAATTTATTACCACAAAGGGCTTCCCACATCTTGGGCTCTGCTCATGTATCGCCCTTGCCACAAGCTCCTTGCCCGTGCCGGAATCCCCTGATATCAAGATGTTTGTCTTGGTTTCAGCTACCCTTCTTATCAGCTCATAGACCTTTTTCATCTGGGGGCTCTCACCGATGAGACAGCCAAAATGCAATCCCCCTGTTAAGGCATCCTCCTCACCCCTTGATGTGGCCTTCTTTTGAATGGCATCCCGCAGGATCTTCTTGAATTCCTCAACTTCAAAGGGCTTAGGGATATAATCATAGGCCCCCTCCTTCATGGCCTCCACGGCCGTCTCTGCAGTAGCGTATGCCGATATCATGATCACAGGTGTTTCGGGGTTGACCTCTTTCACCTTCCTTAAGACGCCTAACCCATCGATATTGTCCATCCGGATATCAGTGATCACCAGATCAAACGCCTCTCCCTCCAGGATCGTACACGCATCTTCCCCGCTCTCCGCGCAACTTACCGCATAGCCCTCCTTGACCAGGAGGATCTCGAGGAACTCCCGCATGCTTAATTCATCATCAACTACCAGAATTGAGCTCATGGGACTCCCAGACTATCCTTCCCCCAACCATGGTGACCATGGCTTTGCCCTTCATGTTCCAGCCAATAAAAGGAGAGTTGTGGCTCTTGGACTTAAAATCATCCTTTGCGACCACGTACTCCTTGTTCAGATCTATGACCGTCAGATCCGCCTCCTTGCCCTCTTCGATAGTACCACCTTTTAGGCTCAGGATGGTAGCGGGATTATAGGAAAGCTTTGCAATGGCAGAGGGTAGGTCCATCATGCCGTCCCTCACCAATTTCAAGGTGAGGGGCAAGGCCGTCTCTAGACCTATAATACCAAATGCAGCCTGGTCAAATTCCACATCCTTCTCCAGCGGGCTGTGGGGGGCATGATCGGTTGCGATCACATCTATTATCCCCTCGGAGAGCCCTCTCTTGATTGCCTCTACATCCTTGGGCTCCCTTAGCGGGGGATACATCTTGGCGTTGGTATCAAAGTCCATGAGGACACTGTGATCAAGGCTGAAGTAATGGGGGGCGGTCTCCGCCGTTACCGGTATGCCCTGCTCTTTGGCTTGCCTAATGAAGGCAACCGATCCCTCAGTGCTCACATGGGCAATATGAACGGGACATCCCGTGAGCTTCGCTAAGAGGATCTCCCTCACCACCATAACCTCCTCGCTGGCCGCGGGAATTCCGCGTAGGCCGAGTTTGGTTGAAATAGTGCCCTCGTGCATAACCCCACGATTTGAGAGATCCAGATCCTGACAGTGGGATATAACCGGGAGGCTGAAGAAATGCGCGTATTCGATTGCCCTCCTCATGAGTTCACTATTGGTAACCGGTCTTCCATCATCTGATACTGCCACAGCTCCCGCTTGCTTGAGATCGCCGAATTCAGTGAGTGACTCGCTCCTCATGCCCTTGCTTATGGCGGCCACCGGATAAACCCGTATCAGGTTAGCCCTTCGTGCCCGCTCCAATATAAACTCCGTAACCGACCGTGAATCATTGATGGGCTTTGTATTGGGCATGCACGCTACCGCGGTAAAGCCTCCGGCGGCGGCTGCCTTGCTTCCGGTTGCGATGGTCTCCTTGTACTCCTCTCCTGGCTCCCGGAAGTGGACGTGCATATCAATGAGACCAGGGGTGACCACCATTCCCGATGCATCTAATTGCCTTATCTCGCTGTCACGGGAGGGATTAAATTCTCCAGGGGGCAGGAGCCTCTCGATCTTTCCCTTACCTATCACGATATCGAGCGGCTTCTCCCTCCCGCCGCGAGGATCGACTACCCTTCCACCTTTAATCCAGGTGATCATCCTTACCCCCTCCAATTAATAGATACAGAAGGGCCATTCGTATCGCCACACCGTTCGTCACCTGATCCAGGATAACGGAATAGGGACCATCGGCCACCTCGTTGGTGATCTCAACCCCCCTATTGATCGGGCCTGGGTGCATGATTATCACCTCCTTCTTCGCCGCCTTCATGAGATCCTCGTTGAGGCCAAAAAATAGAGAGTACTCCCTTGTACTTGGGAACAGGATTCCGCTCTGCCGCTCGAGTTGAATCCGCAGTATCATGATCACATCCTTGCCCTTTAACGCCTTCGCTGGATCAAGGACTACCTTAACCCCTAAGGATTCGGCATGAACGGGAATCATGGTGGCGGGGCCCGAGATGGTCACCTCGGCCCCCATCTTTCTAAGGCCTATGATATTGGATCGGGCGACCCTGCTGTGAGCGATATCCCCGATTATCACAACCCGCAACCCCTTGATCCTTCCCTTCTTTTTCTTTATAGTATAGAGATCCAATAACGCCTGAGTGGGATGCTCGTGCATCCCATCTCCTGCGTTTATGACCCCTGCCTCCATGTATTTTGCCAGCAGATGCGGGGCTCCTGATGAAGGATGCCGTATTACGATGAGATCGGGATTCAACGCCTGAAGGTTTCGCGCCGTATCGATAAGCGTCTCCCCCTTCACCATACTGCTATCAGATACCGAGAAACTCAGTGTGTCCGCACTGAGCCTCTTCGCAGCCATCTCAAAGGACGTCCTGGTCCTGGTGCTCGGTTCATAGAAAAAATTGACTATGCTCTTACCTCTCAATGTGGGAACCTTCTTTATATCCCGCGTTGATATCTCCCTGAACACATCCGCGGTATCCAAGATCGAATTTATGTCGCTTACCGACAGCTGTCCGATCCCCAGCAGATCCTTGTGTCGAAATCGGTACATCAATGCCTTCACCACATAATTGGTTGTGGTATGATCGAAAAACCGGGATAGTACACTATCATCCCGGTTTCAATGAGGGCAAGACAAACAAAAAAATCCCCTTCCCGCCATAACAGGAAGGGGTGTATATCGTATAAAAAACAGGGCCTTGCTTTTAAGCTTTACCGCTTTCTCCTTTTTGCCCACCATTCCCCTTCTAAGCTGTGTCTCCCTTCTGCTGTGCATCCTCGGTAACCAACTCCTTTTCCCTGGCAGCCTTCTCATCCGGTTTCTTCTCAGGGGATTTCTTTTCCTCCTTAGCGGCCTTTTTCGATGCCTTCGCTGAGCCCTTCTTTTCCTTACCTGCCGTTACCAATTGCATGGTGGCCAGAGGTGCATTATCGCCTCTCCTGTGCCCCGTCTGTAAGATCCTCACATATCCCCCCTGGCGATCTTGAAAGCGATCCTTCATCTCATCGAATAATTTATGGGTTACCGATTTGTCCATGATGTAGGAGAACGCCTGTCTACGGGCATGGAGATCTCCTCTTTTTGCGAGGGTAACCATCTTCTCGGCAATGGGTCGTGCCGCCTTTGCCTTTGCGTGTGTGGTTAAAATCTCCTCGTGTCTGAAAAGGGATGTTATCAGGTTTCGTAACATGGCCCGACGATGGCTCGAGTCACGGTTCAGCTTTCTGCCCGCCTTTCTGTGCCTCATTGATCTCTATCCTCTTCCTCTACTTCCTCAGCCTCTCTCTCACCCTCTTCGGGGAAGGGAAAATTCTCCAGCTTCATGCCAAAGTGAAGATCCATTTCCTCCAGGATGCCCTTTATCTCGTTCAGGGATTTTCGTCCAAAATTCTTGGTCTTGAGCATCTCACTCTCCGTCTTCTGAACCAACTCGTAAATATGCTTTATATTCGCGTTCTTCAGACAATTAGAGGAGCGTACAGAGAGCTCAAGCTCGCTCACCGGCCGAAAGAGATTTTCATTGATTTTCGCTTCCTCCTCCCTCTTCTCCTCTTCTGCCTCTTCAACCGGTTCTTCCTCAAAATTGATAAAAGGGGTGGCCTGCTCCTTCAGGATCTTCGCAGCAAACGCCAATGCGTCTTGTGGATTTACCGTACCATCTGTCCACACCTCGAAGGTCAGCTTATCATAATCAGTCCTCTGACCAACCCGCGCATTGCCCACTACGTAAGCGACTTTCCTGATCGGTGAAAAAAGGGCATCGATAGGTATTACCCCGATCTGCTGATCCTCTGTTTCGTGCTTTTCCGCGGGGACATACCCCTTGCCCGTCTTGACCACCATCTCCGCATGCAGAACACCACCTTTATTGAGCGTGGCAATGTGCTGATCCGGATTCATTATCTCGACCTTCTCATCGGTAATAATATCGCCAGCCGTTACTACCTTTTTGCCCTTGATATCCAGATAGATCTTGACTGCCTCCTCTTCCTCTGCAACGAACCTGAGATTCACGCTCTTCAGGTTCAGGACAATGTCGGTGATATCTTCTCGTACACCGGGGATGGTGGTAAACTCGTGAGGAACGCCATCGATTTTAACGGAGACAATTGCTGCTCCATGCAGAGAAGACAGGAGAATACGTCTCAGGGAATTGCCGAGGGTAATCCCAAAACCCCTCTCCAGAGGCTCACAAACGAACTTCCCGTAGAAGTCGTTGAACGTCTCGGGTTCGACCTCTATTCTCTTCGGCTTTATCAAATCTCTCCAATTTTTTTGATGTAGCTTTTTCATTGATATACATCACCTCAAAGACGAATTGTTTCAGGCCGTTCTCAAACGGCTCGATGATATCTTCAGGGTAAGCGGCTTTCACATGCGTGACGCGTTTATTTGGAGTAAAACTCTACTATCATCTGCTCATTGATAGGCATGGTCAATTCTTCGCGGCTCGGAAAGGCCTTTACGACGCCGCGAAAATTATCTATATCAACCTCCAGCCACGGGGGTATCTCTCGTCGTACCACCGTCTCCATTGCTTCTTGAATAACGGGGATCTTTCGGCTCTTCTCCTTGACCTCGATCATATCACCGCTTTTCACCTGGAAAGAGGGTATGTTCACCTTGCTTCCATTCACCGCGAAATGATTGTGTCTCACCAGCTGTCTTGCCTGGTCCCGTGATGATGCGAAACCCATCCTATAGACTATGTTATCCAACCGGCGCTCCAGTAAGATCAACAGGTTCGTACCGGTAATACCTTTCTGCTGCTCGGCCTTGTGATAGTACCTTCGGAACTGGTTCTCGAATATCCCATAGATCCTTTTCACCTTTTGCTTTTCTCGCAACTGTATCCCGTAATCCGAGACCTTGCCGCCCCTTCTCTGGCCGTGCTGCCCCGGCGCATAAGAACGCCGCTCAAAGGCACACTTATCCGTATAGCACCTGTCTCCCTTCAGGAACAATTTGAGGTTTTCCCGCCTGCATAACCTGCATGAAGCGTCAATGTATCGAGCCAACAGTCCTTCCTCCTCGACTATTTTTATAATTCGTACCCCGCGGGCTATGACGGGCTTACACCCTTCTCCTCTTTGGAGGCCTGCACCCGTTGTGAGGGATGGGGGTCACATCCCGAATCAAGGTTACGGAAAACCCATCCACCTGTAATGCCCGTAAGGCCGCTTCGCGTCCTACTCCAGGACCCTTCACGCGAACCTCTGCCGTTTTCAGGCCCAAGGCCATTGCCTTCTTTAACGCGTTCTGAGCCGCCAACTGCGCAGCAAAGGGGGTGCTCTTCCTAGAGCCCTTAAAGCCTACCTGCCCAGGGCTCGATTGGGCAATAACATTTCCATTCATGTCGGTGATGGTAATGATCGTGTTATTAAAGGTAGCCTGGATGTGGATAACTCCATTTACCACCAGCTTTTTCTCTCTTCTAACCCTGCCCGACCTCGCTCTTTCCTTTGCCATTGCTCCTCCAGGGGTCTATTTCCGACGTCTCCCGATAATCCTCCGAGGGCCTTTCCTCGTCCTCGCATTTGTGTGAGTTCTCTGCCCTCGTGCTGGAAGTCCTTTTCTATGCCGCAATCCCCTATAACAGCCCATATCCATCAGGCGCTTTATGTTCATCGACACCTCGCGCCTCATATCTCCCTCTACCCGGTAGGACTCATCGATGATCTTCCTGATCTTCGTGATCTCCTCCTCGCTCAGCTGATCCGATTTGGTGTCGGCATCCACGCCTGCGCTATCAAGGATATCTCGGGAACTGCTTCTCCCTATACCGTAGATATAGGTCAGCGCGATCTCAATCCTCTTCCCTTTCGGTAAATCAACACCAGCGATCCTGGCCAATGTATTTCTCCTTACACGATCCTAGAGGTGCTTATTTTGTGTCGAGTCCTAACCCTGCCTCTGCTTATGCCTGGGGTTATCGCAGATCACCCTGAGCACACCTCTCCTCTTCACGATCTTGCAGTTCTTACATCTTCTCTTTATGGATGACCTCACCTTCATGCCCTACCGTACCCTCCTCAGGCCCTTTTTCATAAAGCCCTCATAGTGCCTGGTTAGCAGGTGGCTCTCGATCTGGGTGATCGTGTCCATGCCCACGCCGACCACAATCAAAAGCGCGGTACCCCCAAAATAGAAGGGGACATTGAATCTGTGAATAAGGATCTGAGGCAAAATACAGACAGCAGATACGTAAATAGCACCACTGAATGTAATCCTTGTGAGCACGCGGTCTATATACTCGGCGGTGCTCCTGCCCGGTCGGATACCAGGGATAAATCCGCCGTATTTCTTCATATTGTCCGCAACCTCAGCGGGATTAAAGTGAATCGCCGTATAGAAGTAGCAAAAGAAGATGATGAAACCCACATAAAGCAAGGAATAGATGAGCCTCCCAGGAGAGAGCGAGCTCACGATGAATTGAAGCCACCCAATCTGCTTCACGTTTAAGAATCCCGCGATGGTAGCTGGAAACATAATAATTGAAGAGGCAAATATGGGCGGAATGACACCGGCGGTGTTCACTTTAAGGGGAAGATGGGTGCTCTGCCCCCCGTACATCCTCCTGCCTATAACCCGTTTCGCATACTGCACCGGTATACGCCTCTGACCCCTCTCAACGAAGATAATAACTCCCACAATGGCTACCATAAAAAGCACCAAGAGGAGCCCAAAAAAGGGACTCATCTCGCCTGTGCCCATCAGGCGGAAGGTATTGCCAACGGCAGAGGGTAGCCTGGCAACGATCCCGGAAAAGATGATCAGTGATATTCCATTGCCTATACCCCTCTCGGTGATCTGCTCTCCGAGCCACATGAGAAAGGTTGTCCCAGCGGCAAGGGTTATCATCGTCATAAGCCGAAAGCCCCATCCCCCTATTGGAACAATCAAGGCGCCATTAGGGCTCGTCATGCTCTCAAGTCCGATAGAGATACCGAAACCCTGAATGAGGCTCAGAATCACAGTTCCATATCGCGTGTACCGTGTAATCTTCTTTCTGCCGGCCTCTCCCTCTTTCTTCAATTTTTCCAAGTGAGGCACCACTACAGTGAGGAGCTCCAGGATAATTGCCGCGCTTATGTAGGGCATTATCCCCAAGGCCATCACCGATAGCCTTCGAAGGGCCCCTCCGGAGAACATGTCAAAGAGGCCGAACAGTGTGCCCTGCCTGGCGCTGAAAAACGCGGCCAACGCTGCGGCATCAATACCGGGGGTTGGAACATGACATCCAAGCCTATAGACCGCCAGCATCAAAAGCGTAAAGAGAATCCTTCTCTTTAGCTCAGGGATCTTGACGATATTTTGAAAACCCCCAATCATGATCAACCCATTTCTACCGTCCCACCGGCGGACTCAATCTTGTCCCTTGCTCCTTGGCTCACCTTATCGAGCCTTATATAGAGAGGATGCGATATGTCTCCTGCTCCCAAGAGCTTTACTGCCCACCTCTTGCGGAGCAACCCCGCCTTTAGGAGGGAATCTCTGTCCACCGTCTCCCCGGATCTGAAGGAGGAAAGGTCCTTTATATTAAGGATCTCATACCGCTTCTTGAAGACATTGGTGAAGCCGCGTTTCGGAAGCCTCCTATGGAGAGGCATCTGCCCGCCTTCAAATCCCAGGTGAACCCCTCCACCTGAACGCGCGTTTTGCCCCTTCGTTCCCCTGCCAGCAGTTCCTCCTCTTCCCGAGCCTTCTCCCCTGCCTATTCTCCTGCGTTTCTTCCTCGCGCCTTTGTCTGGCCGTACTTCGTTTAGCTTCATAGAAGCCTCGATACTTTCATTGCCGTTCAGCCCAGCACTTCCTCGACGGTCTTCCCCCGAGATCGTGCGATCTCCTCTGGAGCCCCCAGGGATAGAAGTCCCTCGAGGGTTGCCTTCACCAAATTGTGCGGATTGTGAGAGCGCAAACACTTGCTCACCACATTCTTCACGCCCGCGGCCTCCAGCACCGCTCTCACTGCACCACCAGCTATGATGCCGGTTCCGGGACGAGCTGGCTTAAGCAGAACGGAGCTGGAACCGGATTTGCCGATCACCTCATGGGGAATAGTGTCGTTTAAAAGGGATATTGGACACATATCCTTTCGTGCCCTCTCCCCTCCCTTTCTTATAGCCTCCGGCACCTCATTCGCCTTTCCGAGGCCGGTGCCTACCGTTCCCCTGCCATCGCCCACGACTACTATTGCGCTGAAGGAGAACCTTCGACCGCCCTTTACTACCTTTGCAACGCGGTTGATGTAGACGACCTTTTCAATCAGCTGGACTTCTTCCTCTTCGACAACCAACCCTACCTCCTCTGACTTTATATTCAATCAAATCGATTAGAATTCCAGGCCCTGCTCTCGTGCGGCATCAGCAAGCGCCTTCACCCTCCCGTGATAGAGAAACCCGTTCCTGTCAAACACGACCTTCTTGACGCCCTTTCCCAGTCCATTTCTTGCGATAACCTCACCAACCAATATGGCGCCTTTGGTGTTGCTACTGATATCTTTGGCCTTTGACCGAAGCTCCTTGGATAACGTGGAGGCCGCTGCCAGCGTACAACCGGTGGTATCATCGATAATTTGCGCATATATGTGTTTCGCGCTCTTAAACACGGTGAGCCGCGGCATTTCAGGGGTTCCCCGTATCTTGTTCCTCACCCTCTTTTTTCGCTTCAATCGAGCGATTCTTTTCTCTTTCACGGAAGCCATGTGCTATCTGCCGGGTTTCGTTGATTTTCTAAAGACCTCATGGTATAAAATCGCTTCGCGATTTTAACCACACACTGCTCTACGTTTTTATCCCCGTCTTTCCCGCCTTCCTCCTGATCCTTTCCCCGAGGTATTTTACCCCTTTTCCCTTGTACGGTTCCGGAGCCCTCAGACTCCTGATCTTCGCCGCCGTGGCCCCTAATAGCTCTTTGTCTATCCCGCTCAAGATGACCTTATTCTTCTGATCAAGCTGGGCGTTCACTCCCTCGGGGATATCATAGGTAATGGGGTTAGAGTAACCCAAGTTCAAGACCAGGTGATTGCCCGAGAGCTCGACCCTGTACCCCACCCCGCTTATCTCAAGTGTCCTCTGAAATCCCTCGGTAACACCAACCACCATATTGTCTATCAGGGTACGGAAAAGGCCAAAGAGGGATCTGGATTTCTTCGAGTCATCGGAAATCGACAGTGATATCCGCGAATCATCGAGCTGCACCTTCACCCTTGGGTTGATAGGGCGTCGCAGCTCCCCCTTAGGTCCCCTCACGGTCAGTATCTCGCCGTCGAATTGAATCTCCACCCCTTTCGGCGCAATGATTGGTTTTTTCCCTACCCTTGACATCCAAGCCTCTTTTTATGCTACCACACCGAGCACACAACCTCCCCGCCAACTCCCGCCTTCCTGGCCTCCCTATCGGTCATTACTCCCCTGGAGGTGGAAACAATGGTAATCCCAAGGCTATTTAACGTCTTGGGGACCTTCTTTGAGCTCGCGTATATCCTACAGCTCGGCTTGCTTATTCTCTTTAGGCCCTTGATTACGGGGCTCTTGTCCTCGTTGTACTTCAGATAAATCACGATACTGCCCTGGGTGGCATCCTTCACGAGCTTGTAGTTCCTGATATATCCCTCAAACTTCAATATCTTCACGATGTCGATCTTCGCCTTAGAGCTCGGGACTTCCACCTTATCGTATGAGGCGATAATCGCATTTCTAATCCTCGTGAGCATATCCGCAATAGGGTCGGTCATCGTCATTACCCATCTCCATCCATAATCATCTACCAACTCGACTTGATAACGCCTGGGATATCACCCCTGGAGGCCAAGTTCCGAAAACAGATCCTGCAAATTCCAAACTTTCTCAAAAAGGCCCTGCTCCTGCCACAGATAGGGCACCGGTTATACTTCCGGACGCGAAATTTTGGCTCCCTTTGCGCCTTCGCTATCAATGACTTTCTGGCCACCACACCCCCTCTATCAGCTTCGAAACAGCATCCCCAGTTTCTCAAGAAGAAAACGAGCCTCTATATCCGTCCTCGCAGTGGTCACAATGGTGATATTGAGGCCCTTTACCTTATCGATCGTGTCGTAATTGATCTCCGGAAAGATGATATGTTCCTTAATGCCCAGGCTATAGTTGCCCCTGCCATCAAAACTCTTGTCCGACAACCCTCGAAAGTCTCTCACCCTGGGGAGGTTCACGTTAAAAAGTTTATCCAAAAAACAATACATCCTCTCCCTCCGAAGGGTCACCATACAACCAATCGGCATCCCCTCCCTCACCTTGAAGCTGGCGATGGACCTCTTTGCCCTGGTGACCACGGGCCTCTGGGCGGCGATAAGTGCGAGCTCTTCCACGGCTGAATCGAGGATCTTGATATTGTGGATTGCCTCGCCCAAGCCCATGTTCAAGATGACCCTCTCAAGCCTGGGTACCTCCATGACGTTCTTGTAGCCAAACTCCTTGATCAGGGAGGGAATCACTTCCTTCAGGTATTTTTCCCGTAAACGCGACATAGCTACTTATCCATGATCTCCCCGCATTTCTTGCAAAACCTGACCTTGCTGCCGTCCTCCAGAACCTTCTTGCCAACCCTCGCTGGTTCGGCGCACTTCCCACAGACCAGCATGAGATTGGAGACATGGATAGGGGACTCCTTCTCGATGATCCCCCCCTGAGCGCTTTTCCCCCCAGCCCTGGTATGTCTCTTGACCATATTCAGCTTCTCGACTATTGCCCTGTCCTTTCGGGGAATCACCTTCAACACCGTGCCTATCTTCCCCTTCTCCCTTCCGGCAATCACCATTACCTTATCGTTCTTCCTTATATCTAATCTCTTCTTCGTCATTGTGGATAATCGCGATCTCACTTACAGCACCTCCGGTGCGAGTGAGATGATCTTCATAAATCTCTTCGCCCGTAGCTCCCTCGCCACCGGCCCGAAAATTCGCGTGCCAATTGGCTCGCGGAGCTGATTGATGAGCACCGCTGAGTTATCATCAAATCTGATGTATGAACCATCATCGCGCTTGGTCTCCTTTGTTGTCCTCACCACGACTGCCCGCAACACATCGCCCTTCTTTACCTTGCTATTGGGCAGGGATTCCTTCACGGAGACCACGATTACATCTCCTACACGGGCGTACCGCCTCCTCGTGCCTCCAAGCACCTTTATACAGTACAACTTCTTTGCCCCTGAGTTATCGGCAACGTTCAATATTGTCTCAGCCTGTATCATGGCGATAATGCTCACATTTATCGGCGTTGAAAGCGCCTTATGTACATAAAATTCGAAAGGATAATCCATCGGTATCGCGAAAATCCATCGCTACAATGTACCCCGCTATTCCAAGATCTCTAATACCCTCCATCTCTTTAGCTTGCTTATGGGGCGGGTCTCGATGAGCCTCACTTTCATGCCTGGTTGACATCTGTTGTGGGGATCGTGTGCGAGGTAGTGGGAGCGATACCGAATGTACTTCTTGTACTTCTTGTGTCTGGCGAGCCTTTCCACCAGCACCTTGGCCGTTTTATCCATCTTGGTATTCACCACCACGCCCGACAGCTCTTTCCTCTTTCCCCGTCCGTCCATCTTATTCCTCAGCTTCCCCTCTGGCATAGAGCTCCTTAAGCACGGTCTTGACCTTGGCAATATCCCGTTTTGCCTTCTTTAACGCGGTATGAGTGCTCAACTGTCCCGTAGCCAATTGAAATCGAAGGTTAAACACCTCCCTGGCTAACTCCCCTTCCCTCTCCAGTAATTCCTTGATGCCCAATTCCCGCAACTCTTCCGACTTCACCACCTCATGCGCTCCTACTTAAGAATTTCGTGGCAAATGGTAGTTTATGGCCGGCCAACCTGAACGCCTCTCTTGCAACCTCTTTGTCCACACCTTCTATCTCGTATATCACCCTGCCGGGCTTTATTACCGCGACCCAGCCCTCGAAATTACCCTTGCCCTTCCCCATTCGCGTTTCAGCGGGCTTCTTGGTGATTGGCTTATCGGGAAAAACCCTGATCCATATCTTGCCACCCTTCTTTACCCTTCTGGTGATCGCTATCCTCGCGGCCTCGATTTGTCTCGCGGACATAAAACCGCACTCCGCCGCCTGGAGACCATAATCGCCGAATTCCAGATTCGAACCCCTGTAGGCCTTCCCCCTTGATCTGCCCTTTTGCACATTTCTATATTTATACTTCCTCGGGCTTAACATGACGGTATCTTTCTATTCCTCCTTATTATGCCAAATCTCGCCCTTGAATAGGATAACCTTTACTCCTATTACCCCATAGGTAGTGAAGGCTTCGGCAAATCCGTAGTCGATATCTGCCCTCAGGGTATGGAGGGGCACCCTTCCCTCCCTGTACCACTCCCTTCTGGCCATCTCAGCCCCACCTAACCTGCCGGCACACATTATCTTTATCCCTTGAGCGCCAAATCTCATAGCCGAGGTAACCGCCTTCTTCATGGCCCTGCGAAAGGCCACCCTCCGAACCAATTGCATTGCCACATTCTCTGCGACCAACTGGGCCTCAACCTCCGGTCTTCTCACCTCTTTGATATCGATGAATACCTCCCGATTAACCTCGCCCTCGATCTCCTTTTTTAGGTTCTCTATCTCGGCACCTCTCTTACCGATGATTATCCCCGGCCTCGATGTGTAAATCCTGATCCGTGCCTTATTGGCAGCCCTTTCAATCTCTATCTTCGATACTCCCGCTTGATAAAGCCGCTTCTTGAGAAATACTCGAACCCTGCTATCCTCCACCACAAGTGAGGGAAATTCTGAAGTCGCGAACCAGCGGCTGCTCCACGTTTTATTGATGCCCAGTCTCAGTCCTACTGGATTTACCTTCTGACCCACTTACGTCTCCTCTTATGTGATTTAACCGCATCGGTTACAAGCCTTTACCTATCGAACTCCCTGGTTACCTCTCATCGAGGATAACCGTGAGGTGACTCGCCCTCTTTCGTATCCTCGTTGCCCTACCCATTGCCCGGGGCCTAAATCGCCGTAAGGTTGGGCCCTCATCGGCATAGATATCCTTTATGAACAACCTGTCCACATCAATATCGGGAGATTGGTTGGCGTTGGCCACGGCGGAATTGATCAATTTTCGAAGAATAGGACCTCCCTTCTGTGGCGCAAAGGGTAAGAGGTTCAGCGCCTCATCAACCCTTTTCCCCTTTATCGCCCGCATGAGCAACCTGACCTTTCTCGACGATATCCGTACGTATTTCGCAATTGCCTTGACTTCCATCTCTTACCCGGTGTCCCTTCAATACGTTCCCTTGCCTACTGATACTCCAATGTGCACGCCCGTCTATTTTTTCTTGCCCTTCATACGAGATTTCTTATCGCCTCCGGCATGGCTGTAAAAGATCCTCGTCGGTGAAAACTCACCCAATTTGTGCCCCACCATATCCTCGGTGATGAATATTGGAACGAATTTCTTGCCGTTGTGTACCGCAAAGGTCAGCCCTATGAACTCCGGCAGGATCGTCGATCGCCTGGACCATGTCTTTATCACCTGATGAGTATCCCCCTCTGTGATCCTCCGTACCTTTCTCATGAGGTTTTCCTCCACGAAAGGCCCTTTTTTTACAGACCGCGGCACATCCCTCTCCTTTCCTACTTCCTTCTCTTAATGATCAGCCTATCGCTTGTTTTCGTGCGTCTTGTGCGAAAGCCCTTTGTGGGAACCCCCCACGGTGTCACCGGATGCCTACCACCCGATGACTTTCCCTCTCCACCTCCCATGGGATGATCAACCGGATTCATGGCTACTCCACGGACCCGAGGTCTTCGTCCTGACCAAGAGCTCCTTCCCGCCTTACCGATCCTTATGTTCTCATGATCTGGATTCCCGACCTCTCCAATGGTAGCCCTGCAATTGAGCAAGATCATTCGTACCTCTCCCGAGGGAAGTTTCACCTGTGCATACTTGCCCTCCTTTGCCATCAATTGAGCGTATGCCCCCGCACTTCGTGCAAGCTGTCCACCGTGACCAGCATATAATTCGATATTATGAATATGCATCCCCGTGGGGATGTTTCTCAGGGGCAACGTATTACCCGCCTTGATCTCCACATCGGCTCCAGATTCTACCCTCTCACCCACGCCCAGATGATCGGGTGCCAGTATGTAAGACTTCCTGCCATCTCTATAGTGGAGAAGCGCGATCCTGGCGGATCGATTCGGATCGTATTCCACTGAGGCCACAGTCGCGGGAATGGAATCCATGCTCCGCTTGAAATCGATAACCCTATATCTCCGCTTGTGTCCTCCCCCTCGGTGTCTGACGGTTATCCTGCCGTTTGAATTCCTCGCTCCAGACCTCTTGCTAGGTTTAAGCAGGCTTTTCTCCGGCTTGCTCTTGGTAATCTCCTCAAAGGTAGATACCGTTTGAAATCTCCTTCCCGGTGAGGTTGGATTATACTTCTTGAGTGCCATGTGTGTTACTCTTCCTAGACGCCCTCGAAAAACTCGATATTTTCCCCGGGACCAAGCCTTACAATCGCCTTTTTCCAGTCCGGCCTTGTTCCCACATTCCTTCCTACCCTGCGCTCCTTACCCTTCACGTTCATCAATTTCACGGTGAGTACTTTAACCCTGAAGATGCTCTCAACGGCATTCCTCACCATTACCTTGTTGGCACGTCGATCGACCTCGAATATCATCTGATTCGATTGCTCCTTTTGCTTCGTGCCCTTCTCCGTCACCAGAGGTCTCTTCAATACCCGATATACATCCATCACGAAACCAGTTTCTCCTCAACCGCTCCTAAGGCGGGCTCAATGAACAAGAGGGATTCATGGGTGAGGATGTCATACACGTTGAGTCCCTCAGCCCGTAATAGTTTTACATTGGGTACATTTCTGGAGGATTGCTCGAGGTTCTCGTCCCTCTTTTCCGTAACGATGAGGACGTTGTCCAACTCCAGATTTTTCAGGATATCGGTGAGGTACTTGGTTTTTATCTCGTCCATCCTGAGGCTGTCAACGACGAAGATCTGTCCCGCCTTGAACTTATCGGCAAGGGCCATCCGTAATGCGCTCCTTCGTATCTTTTTATTGACCTTAAAGGAACGATCCCGTGGCATAGGTCCAAATGCGACGCCACCTCCTCTGCGTATAGGCGATGAAGACGCCCCTACCCTCGCCCTACCCGTGCCCTTCTGCCGCCAAAGCTTCCTCGTGCTTGCCTTGACCTTCGACCTATTCTTGCTAGAGGCGGTACCGGAACGATAATTGGCCATCTGTGCACAGACCACCTGGTGAAGCAAATCCTCACGGATGGCGACATTGAAGACCTCCTCCTTTATGTCTCGCTGGGAAATCTTCTCCCCGTGTACGTTATAGATATCTAAAAAGGCCATGCGCTGCTTCGCTCACCATGAAATGGAGACCCCTGTGAGGGTCTTTCCCGTTTAATGGTACCTCTCGCTATCCTCAACCTTTTACCTGTACCTCTAACAAGCCCCCTTTAGAACCGGGAACCGAACCCTTTACCAGAAGCAGGCCCTTTTCCTTTACCACGTCAACTACCTCGAGGTTTTTGACCGCAAACCTCTGGTTGCCCATCCTTCCAGGGAGCTTCCTGCCTCTCATTACCCTGCTCGGGGTGGCGCTTGCCCCAATGGAGCCCGGAACCTTGTGGGATCGGCACCCATGAGTTGTATCCCCCCCACTGAAGCCCCATCGCTTCACCACACCGGCAAATCCCCTTCCCTTGCTCAGCCCCCTGACCGTTACCGAGTCTCCCACATTGAACATCTCTAAGGTGATCTCCTGACCGAGCTCACAAGAATCTACCTCATCCACCCGTATCTCCCGCAAATACCTGAATCCACCCTTTCCCGCCGCCCTATAGTGGCCCAACAGGGGCTTGTTGAGTTTGTTTTCCCTTTTCGGCTGATACCCCAGCTGAATCGCATTATATCCCTCTTTCTCCTCCCGCTTGATCTGAATAATGTAACACGGTCCAACCTCTAAAGCCGTGACAGGCACGCTCTCGCCAGTCTCTCGAAACACGCGTGTCATGCCAACCTTCTTTGCCAGAATGCCTTTAACCATGGTATCAGTTTCCTTAGAGCTTAATCTCCACATCCACACCTGCGGCAAGATCCAACTTCATGAGGGCATCCACTGTCTGCTGGGTTGGCTCCAGGATGTCTATCAACCTCTTATGCGTCCGAATCTCAAACTGCTCTCTCGATTTCTTGTCCACGTGAGGTGAGCGTAACACACAGTATTTGCTGATCTCCGTTGGAAGCGGAATAGGCCCAGCCACCTTAGCACCGGTTGACCGAGCGGTGTCCACAATCTCCGAAACGGACTGGTCCAACAGCTTGTAGTCGTATGCCCTTAACCGAATTCGTATCTTTTGGCTATTCATCGTCCCTATTACTCTACCAGCTCGCTGATGACTCCCGCACCAACCGTTTTCCCGCCTTCCCGGA
>CAZJXD010000050.1:0-33527 GCA_964549945.1 uncultured Desulfobacteraceae bacterium
AGAATTTCTCATAGTTCCAAAAACCCTTAACGAGATGGGAAAAACTTGCTATAAGTGCCTCTTGCCGTTGTTACGGTTCCAACCAGGGAGTGCTGTCATGAACAAGGGCACCATGGGCAATCAGAAATAGCTTTCGGGTTTGAAGGCAAAATATTAACCACGAGCAGGGGAGCAGGTTTTTGAGCGGCGATAAGGAGCTTGGTGCGTATCTGTCGTTATTCTCGGCGGTAATCTTTTGGGGGGTATCCTTTGTTGCAATCAAGATAGCCCTGGAGAGTTTTCCCACCTTTACCCTTATCCTTGCGCGCTTTGCTCTAGCTGGCTGTGTGTTCCTGATCCTGATGGTCCTCCGGGGATTCCCCCGATTAACCCTGAGGGAGCATGCGAGGATTATCCTGATCGCGCTATGTGAACCTGGGCTCTACTTCACCTTTGAAACCATCGGCATGCAGCACACCACCGCACCGATGGCCTCCTTAATCATCGCCACAATACCCGTAGCGGTACTCGTCCTCTCTGCCCTCTTTCTCGGCGAGCGCACAAGGGTGGCGGGGATTATTGGTATGGGAACCTCTCTTGGGGGAATAGCAATCCTTATCACAGCTGATCCGCAATTAAGCTGGACTGTGAGCGGCCATCTTCTCGGAGATCTACTCATCTTCGGCGCGGTGCTCTCGGCGGCGTTTTACATGGTCTGCGCTCGTTCTCTCGGAAAGAATCATTCCGCCATGGAGTTCACCGGCCTTCAAACGATATACGGAGCCCTGCTGTTTGTACCAGCATTCCTATGGGAGCTTCCCGGGGTGCTGTGGGCTGAAATTAGCACGCGCTCCGTGGCGGCCCTCGGGTTTCTGACCCTCTTTGCAACTATAGGCGCGTTTCTCTGCTACAACCATGCACTCACTAAGTTACCCGCCACCAGGGCCGCGATCTTCATCAACGGGATCCCGGTGGTAACCGCACTGAGCGCCTGGGCCCTGTTGGGTGAAAAGCTCACACTCGTGCAGGTAGGCGGTGGGGTGATGGTACTAGTAGGCGTGTTTCTCGCGAATCTCCACGGTGCTCGAGAAGTTCCGCAAGAACTAAAAGGGCCCATCTCTTGAGATTATGGCCGGCAAAGAAAATGCAGCACTGCCTGGGCTGGATTTCGATTGAAAAATATCAATCAATAGTCCCCTTTAACCCTATCTCGTCTGCTACCTCCCTCATCCCCATAATGGTATCTTCTATGAGCTCCGCTGGTTCAACCCCCAGCATCTCTGCACCCTTCTCTATAATCGATCGGTTCACCCCAGCCGCAAATGCCGGCGATTTCCATTTTTTCTTCACCGATTTCACGGTCAAATCCGTCACGCTTTTCGATGGGCGAACCAGGGCACTGGCGGCAACGAGGCCGGTTAGCTCATCAATGGCATAAAGAGTTTTCTCCAGGTTGCTCCTCGGCTCTACATCCGAGCAAATTCCCCACCCATGAGAGACTGCGGCACGGATATATTCCTCGGGCCAGTTATGTTCCTCGAGAATCTGCCTTGTCTTGGTGCAATGCTGATCGGGAAACCTCTCGTAATCGAGATCATGAATAAGGCCTACGATCCCCCACTTCTCCTCGTCTTCCCCACGCTTCTTCGCGATGTACCGCATGACCCCCTCTACGGTAAGCGCGTGTTTGCGCAGGCTATCGCCTTCGTTGTATTCATGCATCAATGTGAGCGCATCTTCGCGCGTTGGCACCTTTCCCTCCATTTCAATTCTCCTTTCTCTATTCCCTGGAACAAATCTCCTTCAGGCCGTTGATTCCGTTAAGGCGATCAGAGAACGAGGCAATTGGTCAGGCCTGCTCGGTTATGCCTTCCTTTTTTAACTCCTCTATGAACTCCTTGAAAAACCTGTCCCTTTCCTTCCAATCGGGGCCAAACCGTTTGTTGAAATAGGCGCCCATCCTGTCAAAGAGCTTCTTCCACACAGGCCTTCCACCACCCATTACCACATCCTCGAGATAGGTCCTGAGTTCTGGAATCTTCTCCTTTGGCAGAAAGGAAACTGCACCCAATTTTATGGATTTCTTCAATGATTCCGGTGAAAGTGCGTGCGCAGTGAGCATAACAGTTGGAAATCCCCTGGATACGGAATCCCTCAGGAGCTCAAAGCCGTTTACTCCCATGATATCGAGGATCACAATATCAAAGGTGTAACTCGCCAGCAGTTGCATTGCCGTGTCGTAATCCACTGCCTTACGAACCATACACATATCCAGCTCTTCTTCCACGACATCCAGCACATCTGGCTCGTCATCCACCACCAGCACATGCTTATCCTTTAATAGGCTATCTGAGGTCATTGTGTGTATCCTCCTTTCATCAGAGTGCCATTAGGGGGATAATTGCTATCGAAAACCGTATATGTGCGGTCGATATATGGAAAAAGGGCACTTTTGATATGCCTCCCGTGGTTTTTAACCTCGTTCACCAAAAGCGTTGCCTCTGATCAGGCGATCCCGAGACATTGCTGAACGGGGAGAGCGCGCCATCACCTTGATTTACACTAAATTGAGGGTACCGAATTGTCAAATAAAATCGTGAAACGATTATATAATTTGACTAGAAGGGTCCGCATGCTACAATGCCCCTGAATTGAGGAGGGGAAAATGGATCCGAGGAAGATTCTCAGGGGGAAACGCGTCCTGATTGTGGATGACGAGGAAGACATACTGGATTCCCTCACCGAGCTCCTTGATATGTGCAAGGTGGACAGGGCATCAAGCTTTGAAGAGGCAAGGGAGCTGCTTGAGAACAATTATTACCACGTCGCGGTGTTGGATATCATGGGGGTCCAGGGCTTTGATCTGCTGGAGATCGCCAACAAGAGGGATATTCCTGTGCTGATGCTTACGGCCCATGCGCTATCCAAGGAAAACCTCAAGAAATCCTTCGAAGAAGGGGCTTCCTTTTACGTGCCCAAGGATGAAATCGGCAAGATCGATGTGTTCGTGGCCGATATCATCGAGGCCAGGGAAAAGAAGAAAAATGTGTGGGCGAAGTGGTATGAGCGGCTTAGTGGATTTTGTGACAGAAGATTCGGCCCGAACTGGAAGGATGAAGATCCCGAGTTCTGGAACTCCCTCATAAAATATTAGATGCCTCTACAGCTCAAGGTTTTAGCGCATATAGAGTCTTTTATACCTAACCGAGTCCGGGAAATAAGCGGTGGCCAACGGCAAAAGGCGCAAGGAATTACTCTTTACCATGATCAGCCTAACGCTTTTTGCCCTGTGCCTTACGCCATAACTATTATTGGTTATCTACCTGCCAGGGGCACCTTAACCAAGAATTTCGCACCCTGCCCCTCGTCGCTCTCAAGATGTACCTCACCACCCATATCCTCCACCAGAACCATAACCCCGGCCAATCCTAATCCATGTCCCCTTACCGGATGAGTGTTTGTGACATCCAGCTGGAAATAGCTTTCGAAGATCTTCTTGTGATAGACCTGAGGTATCCCCTCACCATCATCGGCTACGGAGAAAAGGAGGTGATCATTTTCCTCCTCAACTATTACTTCCACGCGGTTCTTCCGGTATTTCAAGGCGTTATTTAAGAGATTTCTTAAAACCTGTCTTATCTTCGCCTCATCCAGGAAGACCTCCTGGCACCAAAGGCCCTCGTCTATAAAGAGGCTAATGCCATTTTCCTCCAAGGCCTCTCTTAATCGAGGTAGATCGGCACATATCTTAATCCTTTCAGAGGTGCCTCCGTCAACAAGGTCGAATATCTCCACGAGAGATTGCTCGATTACATCGGAGAGCTTAGAGCAGGTAACGTTGATAACCCCGGCCCTCGATCTACCTAGCTCCAGGGCATCGTTCACAAGGCTTTGAAGAACCTTGGTATTTCTCAGTGTCCTCACCAACACCTTATCCTGTTTGTCGGTGAGTGGGCCGTATTTTTCCCGCCTGGTAAGCAAGGTGGAGATTCCGGCCTCAATCACCGCGAGGGGGCCCTTAAGGTCATGAATCAGGAGATCCAGCTTAATCTTATCTCGTTGCATGTGAATCCCTCTTAATCACCTCCAATTACTGTTCAATCTTGATACTAAAGTGGGACTTTCAGTTCCTCGATCTCGATCTTTGCAGCAATTTGATCAAAGTACCCTTTTACTTTATTTATACATAATCGTCCTAAAAAATCAAATACGTTAAGAGAAAGACCGCAGGAAAGAGGCAATCATTTGACCGATTTTTCCAATAATGATATTGAATCAAATTGAAGGCAAAAGTGGCCTTCAAGGTCAGAAACAACCATGATCCCCTTTTCTATTAGGTCATCAGGAGGATTTCCACATGGTCAAGAGCCCGGCCCATAGAGAATTGGAACAAAGGGTCAAGGACTTGGAGAAAGAGGCAGCCAAGCGAAGAGCGGCGGAAGATGCGCTGAGGGAGAGCGAAAAGATACTCTCCCAGATCGTCCAGGGAAGCCTGATCCCTACCATCGTTATCGATGACAAGCATACCATAACCCACTGTAACAAGGCCTATGAAGAGCTCACTGGGATAGCAGCATGTGAGATGCTCGGAACACAGAAACAGTGGCAGACGTTCTATTCCAAGCAGAGACCCATTATGGCTGATCTCATCGTGGAAAACGCACCAGAAAAAGAAATAGCCAAATACTACGGCGGCAAGTATAGGAAATCAGGGGTCATTGAGGGAGCATATGAAGCAGAGGACTTCTTCCCCGACCTTGGAGATGAAGGGAAATATCTCTTTTTTACCGCAGCACCCTTGCGGGATGCGGAGGGAAACATCATCGGGGCCATAGAAACCTTGCAGGATATCACGGAGCGTAAGCATGCGGAAGAGGAGCTTCGCAAATCTGAAAGACGCCTGGGGACCCTCTTTCAGTTCGTACCCTATCCCACGGTAGTGCTCACCGTAGAAGGACTCGTTTCCTACCTAAACCTATCGTTCACGCAGACCTTCGGATGGACCCAGGAGGAATTGGTGGGAAAGAGCATTCCCTATGTCCCGAAAGATCTCGAAGAAGAGAGCCTCGAAAAATTTAATCAACTCGTAAAGGGAGGGGAACTATCTCCCTATGAAACCAAGCGCTTCACCAAGAACGGCCGACTTTTAGATGTGGCCGTCAGGGCATCCGTACACTCGGAATCAAAAGACAAGCCCTCCGGTGTAGTGCTCATGATCCTGAGGGATGTGACGCAGGAAAAGAGGATGCAACGTATCAATGAAACGCTGCTCCATATCAGCATGGCCCTTCCCGCATACCCCAATCTGGAGGATCTCCTCGATTATATCAGCGGTGAGATCAAGCGGGCCCTGAACGTTCAGGGAGCAATTGTCATCCTTCTAGATGAAGACCAGAACGAGCTCTTCTTTCTTGGAGCAGCCTATGACGATGAGGCCACCGAAAAAAAGGCAAAGGAGATCAGGTATCCCGCCGAAAAGGGCATTTCCGGAAGGGTTATCAAGACGGGCGAGCCGGTCATCGTACCTGACACCTCGAAGGACCCCGACTATCACTCCATCATCGACCAGCAGCTGGGATACACCTCTCGCACTATGCTTGATGTCCCTCTCAGAAGCGGCGATCGAATAATAGGAGTCCTCTGTGCCAGCAATAAGAACGAAGGCGCCTTCGACCAAACCGATATCGAACTCCTGAATATGATCGGGGGAACGGTGGCCCTGTCCATTGAAAACGCGAGGGTCTCTGAAGAACTCAAGAAGGCTTATCAAGAGGTAACGAGCCTTAACCGGGCAAAGGACAAGGTCATCAACCACCTCTCCCATGAGCTGAAGACCCCCGTTGCAATACTCTCCGGCTCTCTGAACCTCTTGTTGCGAAGGCTCTCCGAGCTCCCGGAAAAGACATGGAAGCCCACCATCGAGATGGCCCAAAGGAATCTGGATCGCATCATCGATCTTCAGTATGAGGTTGAGGATATCATGGAGGATAAGGAGTACAAGACCTATGGCCTCCTCTCATTGCTTCTCGATCAATGCACGGATGAGCTTGAGGTGCTCCTCACCGAGGAGATCGGCGAAGGAGCCGTTGTGGAACGTGTCAGGAAGCGCATAGAGGATCTATTCGGTCCCAAGGAGGTCGTCATCAGGGAGATTGATCTTTCCGCATTCCTTGAGCAACGGCTTGAAGCCCTCAGGCCATTAATCTCCCAAAGGCAGGTTGAAGTAGTAACCCGCATGGAGCCTGCCCCATTCATATATATGCCATTGGACCCGCTTCAAAAGGTAATTGATGGACTGGTGAGAAACGCCATAGAAAACACACCCGATGAGGGCAAGATGGAGATCACCGTCCGAAAGAAGGGAAAAGGCACTGAGTTCATGGTCCATGACTGCGGCGTTGGCATTATAGATGAGGATAAAAAAAGGATATTTGAGGGTTTCTTCACCACGCGCGATACCATGGATTATTCCTCGAAAAGGCCCTTCGATTTCAATGCCGGGGGAAAGGGCGCCGATCTTCTTAGAATGAAGATCTTCTCCGAGAGATATAACTTCACAATAGCGATGGAATCCACAAGGTGCGGGTTTATCCCAAGGGAAAGTGATATCTGTCCGGGCAGAATAAGCGAGTGCAGCTTTTGTGCAAAAAGGGAGGATTGCCTCCATTCGGGCGAGACCACCTTTTCCCTCTATTTTCCCCCAGCTCCTGAGAAAGGAACGCGCGTAAAGAAAAAGAGGAAGAGCCCATTTACTGAGGCATAACGCATCTTAGCCATAATTTGATCAAACACCCACCTCTTTCATATTATGATGAGGGCACACAAAAGATGATTTGCTGGAGAGCTTTTATCAGAAAGGGATAACCATATAGAGTAAGTCAGGATTTCAAGGCATCAATATTTGCTGAAGTATGGATATCTCTAGGCTAGTCACATGGAGGCTTGGACAGTGAGCCCTGTCCAAGGTTCTCTATAGGGAGGTGTTATTCGATCCTACCCTGATGGCTCATTCAGGGGCAAAATCTCTATCTTCTCCCCCTGTATTTCCCTGTACCCCTCATAGAGGATCAGCTCAGGGTGCTGGTCAAGGGAGGCAAAGTCCCTTATCTCCAGGCCTCGGGCCGCACCAGGATCAAAGATCCTGATAAGAGTAACGGGCCTCTTTTCAAGGTAGTCCAGCTGCTCAACACATTTGAGCGGGCTCAAATGGTCGGGATCGGCCTTGAGGGAAACCACCAGGTATGCGTAGGCCCATTGAGGTATCTCTTTTGGTCCCTCGCCGCCTCGCCAAAGCCACGTCATCTCCTTGCCTCCTTCTCCCTATACCCCGCCCTCAAGGCTATCTTCTGCCTCATGCTCCTCTAGGCAGCACGCCCCCTTTCTACGTATACCATAGACACCGGAGTCGAAAAAGTATTCAATTGCATCAAAAAAAGGTTTGCCTTATAGTACCTTCGCCCTAGATTTATTCCATTCCACATCTTACCCTAAGCGATCCTCTCTAGGGCCTCGCGGCAGGAGAAAAAGACATGATTCCAGAAGGCATTACCCGGGTCTTGGAAAACATGCAAAAGGTCATCGTGGGGAAGCAGGACGTTTTGGAGATGATGCTATCCGCCCTGCTTTGCGAAGGGCACATCCTCATTGAGGATGTTCCCGGCATCGGGAAGACCACGCTTTCGAAAAGTCTTGCTCGGTCTATAGGGTGCGACTTTAGTCGCATTCAGTGCACACCGGACCTTTTGCCCTCCGATATTACAGGGACCTTCTTCTTTGACCAGAAGGCCTCGGAATTTGAGTTTCGCCCCGGTCCTGTGATGTCCAACATCGTTCTCGTCGATGAAATCAACCGGGCCACGCCACGTACCCAGTCCAGCTTTCTGGAGTCCATGGAAGAGCGGCAGATCACCGTGGATGGAGTGACCATGCCCCTCCCGCGCCCCTTCCTGGTCATAGCCACGCAGAATCCGGTGGAGCTCCAGGGCACCTTCCCCCTGCCCGAAGCCCAGCTGGATCGTTTCCTGTTAAGGTTGTCGCTTGGCTATCCCGCCGAGGAAGAAGAGAACCGTATGATTCTTCGCTTTCACCATGACAATCCCTTAGAAGCGCTGAGCGATGTGATCTCAGGGGAAGAACTCCTGGGGCTTATCTCCCTTGTCCATGGCATCCATGTGGAACAATCCGTACGCCATTATATTCTGGAAATCACAAGAAAGACCCGTGTTGATTCCATGATACGACTGGGGGCCAGCCCTAGGGCCAGCCTGGCCCTCTACAAGGCAAGCCAGGCCCTCGCGCTTGTTCAGGGGCGAGACTATGTCATCCCCGATGATGTGAAGCGGCTGGTGGTGCCGGCCCTCAGCCACCGTCTAATTCTGTCTTCTGAAGCGTATCTCACCAAAAGAAATAAAGAGGATCTCCTTGAAGGCATCCTATCTTCCATCCCCGTTCCCGTCGAAGACTAAGACAAACGAGAACCCCCGGGCCATGATCTTCGCTCTTGGCTACCCGCTCGTGTTCCATTGGGTTTCCTTTGGGGTTTTGTTGGCTCTGGTGCTTTCCTCCGCCGTTCGGCACTCCGTCCCTCTCCTGGTCCTTTCCCTCTCTCTCCTGCTCTTGGGAGCGATCTCGTGGACCTGGAGCCGTCGATCCATGAAAAATGTCTCCTTCCAGACCGAATTGAGCCGAACAAGGGCCTTCCCTGATGAGTCCATAGAGCTTTCCCTCGAACTCATAAACGAGAAGTGGCTCCCCCTTCCCTGGGTGGAAATCGAACAGAGCGTTCCCTATCGGCTGGCCACCGGCAGCCTGAGACCTCCCAGCCGTTACAGCAAAAAGCGGTTTCGCTGGACCGCGTCCATTTCCGGTGGGCAGCGCTTGAAGTGGCGCCACCATCTGACGTGCAGGGCCCGAGGTGAGTACAGGCTTGGACCGGTGAGGGTCCGTTCAGGGGACATGTTCGGGCTCTTTCCAAGGGAGATGATCATCCCCCAACCGGAGTCTATCCTGGTCTATCCCAGGATTGTACCTGCCGACATGCTGAATCCGGCCTTGAGGGAGGTTCTGGGGGAGGTCGAGACAGCCAGAAAACTCTACGAGGATTTGAACCGCTCAACAGGTCCACGCGACTACCGTCACCACGATCCCTTCAAGCGTATCCACTGGAAGGCAACGGCCCGGCAGGGCCGCCTTCAGGTAAGGCAGTTTGAATCCAGCACCGGCCTCAGTCTTCTTCTTGTGCTGGATGCCCAGGGCTTTTGCGAGCAGGGGCGGGAAGACGAGCAGGCCTTTGAACTGGCGGTAAGCCTCACGGCCTCAATGGCCTATGAGCTCTGTGGTGCACGATGCGCCGTGGGACTCATGGCCAATGCCTCGCCTGAAATACGGATACCAGTATCCTCTTACGGGGATCAGCTCCTCTCCTTTCTGGAAGCGCTCGCAAGGGTCCAACCAGGATCAAGCTTACCCCTCCATGATCTTCTTGAGAGGGAAAGGCCAAATTTTCATCTCGGCACCACATTGGCCATCATCACCTATGTGCTGTCTCCTTCAGTGGCTGCCATCATGGGGGACCTAAGGAGAAGAGGGCATTCATTGTTTCTCGTGACCCTCGGAAATGTGCAATCCGGGGACGATCTCGATGGGATTCCAGCATTTCGGGCTCCTTACCCCAACAGCCGTTCTGCCCGTGCGGAGGAGGCCCCATGAATAGACAAGGATCGTGGCCTCTTTCAGTGCACTTGACCGCCCTCGGCATGGAGGTCTGTTGTATTTATCCGGGATTAGCCCTGATGAGGGAGCACCTCGGATGGGGTCTTGCCCCCTTTCTCTTGATCCTTTTTTGCTATCCCTCTGTTTTTCTCCTCAACCTCACCCTCACGGGACGGGCTCAAACGGCCAACAGGGGCAGGATCCTCACTGCTCTCGGGATGGCCTTTGCCCTGGGCGCAGCCGCGTTTTCATTCCTGGATATTCCTTTTATTGAGGATCTCAGGTCTATGCAGGGGAATCTTCTCGGTGTGGCCTTTCAGATCGTTCTTTGTGCCCTCTTATGGTGGCTGGGGGTCAGTGTCATACCGCACAAGACAGGTCACCGCCACATCCACGTTCGGTTCCAGATCGCCGCCCTGGTCCTTATGGCCTCCGTCGTACTCGGGACCAAGATGCTCTTTCCGGTGATACTCTTTTCCATCTTTGCCGTCGCAGCCCTCACCCTGGCCCGCTGGGATGGTTCGGCTTTCCCGAGCACGGCGGTGCTCCAGCCCATGAGGCCGCGCTCCTTGGTGCTGGGAGTCTTATCGATCCTTGTACCCGGAACGATCTTGCTGCTTTTTCTTTCCCCTGATCTTGCCCGCGCCATACTACGCACCTTGACGGGTTTAGGGTCCCTCCTTGTACGCTGGCTTGATCAGGTCGCTACTCCAGCGCCCGCCGGGAAACCGTTGGATATCCATTTCCTTTCCGGCTGTACCATGAGGGCCTCTAAGGAAGCATCCCCCTTTCATGAGATTCAGCCCCTTCCCGATGGCGCGGGGATAGGAGACGACCAGGGTCTTTTATGGTTTGTTGTTGCAGGACTCATGCTGGCCGCCGCCTTGCTCTTCCTCAAGATCACCATATCCAGGGTGAAACGCCGGCCCGAACCGGTTCAGGGAATTGCCTTTGAAACAGCCTCGATCCGAACCAGCCTGTTCAAGGCACTGACGGCCTTGTTGGGGAATATCGGTAGGATGCTAGGACGTCTCTTTCGCCTCCTCGGCAGCTTGAGATCAGCCCTTTCCATTCGGCCTAAACCGAATGACAGGCCGCTGTCCACGCCAAGGGGTCTTTACAGGGCACTGCTCCAATGGACCGCACAGCATTACACAGCCAGGTCTCTTTCCCAAACCCCGCTCGAGTACCTGAAGATCGTATGCGGGAGATTTCCACAAAAGGAGCGAGAACTTTCCCTGATTACAGAAGTATATATTCAGGCGCGATATGGACGACTTCCCCCAAGCAGGGAGGAATTCGAGGAAGCCCTGATGGCCTGGACCAGGGTGCAAACAGGTGCATGAATGAACGTCAGAGAAGCCATTGCGCTCCGCTTTGTACCTTGGATATTCCATCATGATCTTGCTCCTAACTCCATTGTTATCTCACCATGATTCTAGCGTCCACCACCCAGTAGCCTTCTCCTTGGGGCATCACTTTTACCGGATTTAAGTCCAGCTCGGCAATCTGCTGGACATCCTCGATCAGCGCGGAGAGCCTGAGCAGCAGATCCGCAAGAGATTCGGTATCTGCGGGGGGCGAACCCCTGTATCCCTCAAATAGCCTTGCCATCTTGATAGAGCCCACCAGCTTTTTCGCATCTGAGTCGGTGAGGGGGTGGAGCCTCACCGCAATATCCTTCATCAACTCGGCATAGATTCCCCCGAGACCGAACATGATGAGGGGCCCGAAGGAGGGATCCTGCGTCACCCCCACAATTGCCTCCACCCCTCCATCGACCATGCGTTGAATAGAAACCCCCTCCATCTCATCCCGGCGACCCATGCCAGTGAGCCTGGTTTCAATATCGCGGAAGGCGCTTTTCACCTCAGCTTCTGACTTGATGCCAAGCTTCACTCCGCCTACATCGGTCTTGTGCACGATGGTGGAGGAGGCCAGCTTGAGCGCTACCGGAAACCTCAGTTTAGAGGCTAGGGTAGCTGCCTCGTCCGCCGTCCTCGCTATTAGTGTCTGGGTAAATCGGATGCCATAGCACCTGAGGAGCTCTGATATCTCCGTGGCTGAAAGCCAGAGCGGCCGCTGGGGGGTTCTAGTCATCACCCCCTCAATTATCCTTCGCCCCTTCTCTCGCCTAATGCCACGAATCTTGGGGATAGATCCCTTAGGCTCCCTGAGCCATTCCCCGTACTCGGCCGCCCTCGCCAGGGCAACGACGGCCGCTTCAGGAAAAGGGTAGGAAGGTACGAATTTTTCTTGAAAACTTAGATTTGCCTTGAACCCACGCTTCCCCATAAAGCAGGCCAGGAGAGGTTTGCGGTGCCGCAGAAAGATAGGGGCTACGTGCCGTACGGCATCTTCCATAGCCTTCAGTGAAACCACTAAAGGGGGGACAAATATCATAATAAGGGCATCATTATCCTTGTCCTGGGCAAGGAGCCTCAATGCATTCTCAAACTCCTCCTCAGTTGCGCCACCGGTTAAATCGAGGGGATTATTTAAGCCAATATCGCGTTTGGCAACAGCCCTTAGCTTTGTGATAGTCTCTTGCGAGAATTCCGGCAAGATTAGCCCATGGTGTTCGCAGGCATCGGCTGCGAGTATCCCCGGGCCACCACCATTGGTGACTATCACCACCCTTCTCCCTTGTGGTACTGGCTGGTTGGAGAGGAGGGTAGCCACATCGAAGAGCTCCTCCAGGGTGCTTACCCTTATTATGCCGGCCTGATGAAACAGCGCATCTGAGGCTACCTCAGGGGTCGCCATCGCACCTGTGTGGGACGAGGCAGCGCGCGATCCAGCGGGCGTAGTACCGCTCTTGACCGCTATTACCGGCTTTGCTGCCGAGACCCTCCTGGCAATGCGGGCGAACTTACGGGGGTTGCCGAAGGACTCCAGATAAAGCAGGATCACCCTTGTCCTAGGATCAACCTCCCAGTACTGGAGCATATCATTGGCGGAGATATCGGCCCGATTTCCCACGCTCAGGAAGGTTGAGATGCCCATATTGAGGCTCTTGGCATAGTCAAGGATGGCTAACCCTAGACCGCCGCTCTGGGAGAGAAAGGCGATGTTGCCCTCCGGGGGATACACCGGCGAGAAGCTCGCATTGAGATTCACAGAGGTATCGGTATTGATCACTCCCAAGCAGTTTGGGCCCACGAGCCTCATCCCGTGCCCCAAGGCAATCTCCCTGAGCTCTCGTTCCCGTTGTGCCCCTTCAGGTCCTCGTTCTCTAAACCCATCGGATATTACCACGAGCGCGCGTACTGCCTTGCGCCCGCACTCATCTGCTACCTTGGCCACGATCGAAGCGGGCACGACAATCACCGCCAGATCAATGGGGCCTGATATATCGAGAACCGATGGGTATGTCTTTACCGACATCACTGAATCGGCGCTGGGGTTAACCGGGTAGACAACGCCCGAGAATCCATTCTCCATGATGCACTTGAACAGCAGTTGCCCAATAGAGCCTGCCCTTCTGGAGGCGCCGACTACCGCGATCGATTCTGGGTGCAATAGGGCACGGAGGGAGGCCACCGTTGAGATCCGCTCCCTCTCCTCCTCCCTCTTGAGCACCCTCTTGGTTTTGGCAATGGGAAAGGTCACGTGATACACGCCTTCCTGGTATTCGCTCGTAATATGGAAACCGTAGTCCTTCAACACGGCCATCATCTCCTTGTTCTCGGCGAGCACATACGCCTCAAAGGCAGTAATGTCGTGCTCCCGAGCCACATTGGCGAGCAGCTCCATGAGCTTAGTCCCGATGCCCTTTCCCTGGTAGGCATCCTCGATGACCAAGGCCACCTCTGCAGAGCGCTTATCAGGCAGACGGTAGTAGCGCCCAATAGCTACAATATCCTTTCGTTGGCCCTCTATTACCTCGGCCGCAAAGGCGAAGATGTTGGTATAGTCCAGGGTGCAGAATCGTATGGCATCCTCAGGGCCCAACTTGGGCACGGAGTGGAAGCGTAGGTATTTTGTCCGACGGCTGAGCCTGGAGACAAAGGCGAGCCACAACTCAGTGTCGTCCATTCTGATCGGCCTCAGCATCATTCTCATGCCGTCCTTCAGGAGAACCTCGGTCTCATGCTGTGATGGGTAATCCTTGCTACCTTCTCCTACCATGTCTATACCCCTTCTTATAATTACCTACTATATCGGGTTAAAAAAGGGAATTCCTAAGTTATCGATTTTAATAGTTACTCGTTGATGGAAAGTCCCCAAGCAGTATAAAAGCCAAGAGAGAAGTGCAAAATCCATCATTAATGTCTGCGCAACGAAATGTCCGAGGATGAACTCAAACCCAACGGCAAGCCCAAGGACGACATCCTGGAGCTATAAGAAGAGATTCCAGGTAGTACACATAAAGGTAAATGAAAGGCTTTAGGGATCAGCGTTCATTTAGTTCGGTTTGCCATCGTGCCATAGCGCCCAGAAGCTCTCTGCCGGTGCGTTAAAGTAGTCCCGGATGGGCCGGCACTTGGTCTTGAAAAGGAAGAACACAGGGCATGAGAGCCTCTTGGGATAAATGGACTCGAGGTTCGCCATTCCCTTGGAAATGATGAGGTCAGCCTCGTTAACGAGGCCGAGAAATTCCTCAGAGACTCGATCCCACTCGATGCCCACACCGTCCGTGCCGGTGTCAACCACCTCGCCGAACTTGGCCCCCAATTGAGATCCCTCTAGCTCAGCCCGAGTCAGGTCATTCAGGGAAGGCCCGCCCTTTACCACCAGAATCGTCCTCCCAGCCCTTTCCCGTATATACGTGTACAGCGGGTAGTCGAAATAGATCTCCCCGGCGTTATCCGCGAGGTACATGACCAACCTTGGACCCCTCAGAAGGAAGTTCTCGAGCTCCGCGATATCATCGTGATAAAAGGAGATCCCTTTCCGGGCCTGATCGGGTATATCTGAAAGCGCCTGCTCCGCATCCTTGAAAAAATCCAGGCTGTTTCCCATAACAGCGAGGCTCACTAGGTACCTGAGGTCATCCTTCATATAGTTCTCCAGCATGGAAAAAATCCTCTCTGCCCCTGCCATTTCACCAGCCTTAAACCGGGCAAAGGGATCCGAAACGCCTGAGAGGTAACGTATCTTCCTGAGGATTTGGTTCGCAGCCTCCGGGGAAGTTAGGTTCAAATCACGGGCATGACCGATTATCTCACGGGCCGCCGACCCGGCCCGTGCTGGAAGGTCGGGGTCATTAGCGGCGGCGAGATCCGTCACCTGTTGCGCCATACCCATGAGACAGTCAGCGCATTGAGGAAACGCTTGAAGGAGTTCCACGATTCAACCTCATACCAACTTTCTTCTATCTTTTGCTCGACACTTGAAATCCTAGACGGCTAAACTTCTCACTTCCTCCGCCGGCCTCGCCTTCATAGTTATGTCAAAGACCTCTGAAAAGTGGGCGAGCAAGCGATCTGTAACCTCATCCATGGGTACCTCTTGGCCAAGGAGCCGGGAAATGGAGGTGGCTCTTCTGTCTGGAAAGCCACAGGGATTAATATAGGAGAAGTGCTCAAGGTTGGGGTTCACGTTGAGGGCAAACCCATGCATGGATACCCACTTTTGCACGCTGAGGCCAATGGCAGCGATCTCCTCGTTCTCCACCCAGACCCCGGCATGGCTCTCATCTCGCGAGGCATCGATTGAGAAGTCCTTCAGTGTTCGTATGAGGATCTCCTCAAGGTCATGCACATAGCGGTGAACATCTTTCCCTCTGTGTGACAAGTCCATAATCGGATAGCCCACTAGCTGGCCTGGGCCGTGAAAGGTGACATCTCCTCCCCTTTCGATAAAGAAGAGGGCTATTCCCTCATCGGCGAGCTTCTCCTTGGACACAAGGACGTTCTCCATGCTTCCCGACCTCCCTATGGTGAGGGTGGGAGGGTGTTCCAGGAGCAGCAGAACATCTGGTATCTCCTCATTCACCCTTTTTCGATGGAGCGTTCCCTGAAGCTTATGGGCCCTACCGTATTCAACCAACTCGAGTTGATGTACCAAACAGATCATAAGAGTTCATTCTCTTTTATTATCTGAGAGGCTCTTTGCTTTTCGCAGATTTTTTTATGGAAGGTAAATAGGCTTTCCCAGAGCATCCCGCGCCGCCTCTGCGAGGGTTTCGCTCGGGGTAGGACGGGAAAAGGGGCATTCCCCGAATCCCAGAGCATGGTCTCAAGCGCTGGCACGGGTTTTTCATTCAAGCTATAGGAAAAGGGTAAGTCAGGGCCTCTTCAAACTAATTATCCTTCCCAATCCCCTTTATGGAAGCGTATAAGGTGGGAACGAAGAAGATGGTGAAAAGCCCGGATACCAGCATCCCTCCAATTACCACCCGGGCCAGGGGCGCATTCATCTCCGCCCCCTCTCCGAACCCGAGGGCCATAGGCACCAGTGCGAGGCAGGTGGTGAGGGTGGTCATCATGATTGGGCGAAGGCGCCTTCTCGCTCCGATGAGGATCGCCTCAGCCAGAGGATTCCCCCTTTTCCTCAGTCGGTTGATATAGTCTATCATCACGATGCCGTTGTTCACCACGATGCCAATGAGGAGCACACCTCCGATAAATACTGGGATCGTCACATTCATGTTGAGAAGCAATAATACGAGAATAACCCCGATTGAGGCAAAAGGTACCGTGAACATGATCACGAACGGCTCGGTGAGGGACTCGAACTGAGAGGCCATCACCATGTACACCAGGACAATGGCCAGGGCAATGGCGAACAGCAATCCTCCGAAAGCCTCCTTCTGTTGCTCGTATTCGCTTGCGAACGCGAGTCGGAAATTGAGGGGCAGTTTCAGGTTGCCGATCTTCTCCCTTATATCCTGAACCACATGGCCCAGATCCTTCCCCTGAATCCCTGCCATCACCGTGATCAATCTCTCCTGGTCCCTGCGATCTATTCTGGTTGGCCCTTTCCCCTCAATAACGGTAGCAAATCCCTTCAACGGGATTTCCTTGCCTCCCGGCCCTATGATGGATATGTTCAGGATATCCTCCAGCTTGTTGCGGTCCTCCTCTCGCAACCGGACAAGGATATCAAACTCATCTCCTCCCTCTCGGTACTTGGAGGCTGCTGTCCCCTCTATATTGGTATTGATAACCTGGAGAATTCGCGAGATCGGAAGACCCAATGTTGCTGCCTTGGATCTATCGATGGCTATCTGGAGTTCGGGCCGATTGTCCTCAAGGCTCATCCTGGGATAGATAACTCCCTCGACCCCCTTTATCCTGCGGATAACCTCCTTGGCAAGGGCCTTGCCCTTCGCGAGATCGTATCCCAGAAGGTCGATCTCGAGCCTCTCCTCCCTCCCCCCACCGAGAAACCTTGAGTACATGGATCTCCCCTCAGAGATACGGATCTTGGCATCGGGAAGGTTTGCGAGCTTTGGCCTTATGTCCGCCACGATCTCCTTTGTTGAGCGCCTTCTATCATTTTTGTCCACGAGGTACACCCGGAAGTAGGCCGTGTGAGAGCCCCCTCCCCTGCGCCAGTGACTTCCCGATCGGGAAAACATCCTCTGATTCTCCGGAACATCTCGAAGAACTGTCCCCTCCACCTCCTCTGTTACTTTGTTGGTGATATCGAGGCGGGTCCCTACCGGCATCTCGATGTCCCCATCGATAACCCCTTCATCGATCTCCGGAAGGAGTGCTGTTCCCACACCCTTGAGCTGAAGGGACCAAAAGGCAAGAAACAGAACGAGCACCGACCCTCCCAAGACTGTCTTTCTATGATTCAGTGACCACCCCAACCCTTTCAGATACCGCTCGTAGAAGGGAGGAGGAACCGCTCCCGCCTGTTTTGTTTCGACTTTCAGGAAGCGCGATGAAAGCATGGGGATCAGGCTCAGGGCCACTACCAACGCAGCCACCAGGGAAAAGGTAACGGTGAGCGCCATCTGCTTGAACATCACCCCCTCTATCCCCTTGAGGAAAAGGAGGGGAAGGAACACGCAAATAGTGGTGAGCGTTGAGGCGGTGATCGCCATCCCCACCTCACTGCTCCCCTCGGTGGCCCCTTCTATCGGCCCTTTTCCCTCCTCACGGTGGCGGAATATGTTCTCGAGCACCACGATGGAGCTATCCAGGATCATGCCGATTCCGAGGGCCAATCCTCCCAGGGACATCATGTTGATGGTAAGGCCCATGCGCTCGAGAAGGAAGAAGGTGGACCAGATAGCGATTGGTATGGATGTCGAGATGATGAAGGTGCTTCGGATGTTCCTGAGGAAGACAAACAATACCACTATCGCCAGGATCCCCCCTATGAAGGCGACCTGCTGTACCTGTTTGATGGATTTCCTTATAAAATCCGCGGTATCACGCACAAGGCTGAGGGTTACCCCTTCGGGAAGCTCGCTCTTGAGCCTTGGGAGTATCTTGAGAACCCGGTTTGAAACCTGCACCGTGTTGCTTCCCGATCTCTGCCTTACAGCCACCATTACACCGCTCTCGCCGTTAGTCCTCGTGTATGAGCGGAGTTCCTTGAACCCATCCTTCACCTGGGCCACTTGCTTCAAATGGACAGGGGTGCCCTGCCTGGTGGCAATTATGATGTTCTCTATATCCTCCAGGCTCGAGAACTCCCCCAATGGACGGACCAGCCACTCCCTCCTCCCTGCCTCGAGATATCCCCCCGGAAGCGAGAGGCTCTCTCCCTTAAGGATGCCGACCAATTGATCGATGGAGAGGCCAATAGATCGAAGTTTCCCTCGGTTGACCTCTACCTGGATCTCCCTTTCCAGCCCCCCCCATATATCAACGGCTGCCACTCCCTCTACCTGTTCGATATCATATTTGATGCGGTCGTCGGCCAGATCCCTCAGGCTGGATTCATTGATCGGGCCCCTCAATGAAAAGAAGATAGTAGGACGGTTTGAAGGGTCATATTTATAGAGAAAGGGGTCATCTGCATCCTCGGGAAGTAAACTGCGAACGCGATCAAGCTTCTCCCGGATATCATTTGCCGCCTCATCCAGGTTCGTTCCCCAGTTAAAATCGATCGTGACGTTAGAGGCATCCTCACCTGAGGTGGAGCGAATCTCCTTGACGTTTTCTATGGTGCTGACGGTCTTTTCAATAACCTCGGTGATGAGCCTCTCCACCTCCTGAGGCCCGGCTCCTTCGTAATTAGTGACGACCGTGATGGACGGGTAGGTTATATCGGGCAGGATATCTATGGGAAGGCGCAGCACGGAGATAGAGCCAAAGATCAGGAGAGCAAGGAAAAACATGGATGTGGTGATGGGCCTTCGAACAGCCAGATTGGAGAGGTTCATGGATTTTCATGTCTCCGGATAACATTTACCGGCATTCCATCGGTGAGTTCGTATTGACCGGCTACTATAACTTCATCGCCGTCTCGCAATCCCGCCAGAACCTCGACGTACTGATCTCCCTCGAGCCCCAGCATGACTTCTCTGAGCGATGCCCTACCTTTCTCATGGACGAATACCCTTGGAGGGCCGCTTTCCCTCAAAAGGGAATCCTTTGAGAGCAAGAGAACATCATCACGCCGTTGCACAATGAGGCTCGCCCGGGCAAACATCCCTGGCTTCAATCGATGATCATTGTTGTCTACCTGTATCTCCACCTCGGCCGTTCTGCTCTCAGGATCCACAGTCGGGCTGATGCGAACCACTGATCCCCGGAATAGCTCATCTGGATAGGTATCTACACGGATCTCGGCGTGAGATCCCGGCCTGAGCTTGGCAAGTTCTCTCTCGACCACATGCACAGCAACCTTTACGATATCCATGGCAACGATCCTTATCAAGGGCGAGGTTGTGGTGGCTAAGGCACCTTGATCGAGAAACCTCTTGCTAATGATCCCACTAATGGGGGCGCGGATTGTTGCGTTCTTTAGGTTAATCCCGGCAAGCTTCAATGTGGCCTCTGCCTGACGAATCTGGGCGAGCAGGGCATCACGGTCCTCCTGCCTTGCCCCCTTTTTCATCAGGGTCAGCTTCTCCTTTGCTGAATTGTGTTCCGCCTCGCTGATCGTCACCTGGAGCATGGCCTCATCCAGTCGCTGCTGGGAGATAAAATCCCTCTCCTTGAGCGTCTTCAACCTCTTGTGGGTGTCAAGGCTATTCCTCCAGCGGGCCTCGGCCTGGCGAACCAGTTCCTCGGCCTGAGTAATTTCCTCAGGCCTGGCTCCCGTCTCCATTTGTGCCCATCTGGCTCGAAGCACATCAAGGGCTGCCCGGCTCTCCTGAAGCTTTGCCTCCCGCTCTTCCCTTTCAACCACTGCAACCACCTGATCCGCCTTTACCGCATCTCCCTGCTCCGCCTTGATGGTCTCGAGAATGCCGGATGCCTTTGAGAATACATCCACCACCGCGTCGGGCATAATGGTCCCGGTCAACTGAAGGCGATGATCAACGGAGCCCCGCTGTAGCAATAGTACCTCTACGGGGACTCCTTTCACAATAGGGTTCCTATTCGATGGTGGGCTCGCCTTTATCTCCTTTCCGTGATCCGTGAACGTCCAGTAAAAGGCAAGCCCGAGAAGGAGCATCATCCCTATTGCTATGAGAGCCTTCCTCATTATTTCTTCTCTTTCTAAATCCCTTCTCTTTCCGCTATCCCAAACCCTACTCCGATAATTGCCCCACGGTACCACCAGCCAATGGAATTAAAATCCTGAAACACGCTGAACGTTTCTGAATTAAATTATATACCAATAGCAAGATAAATCCAACATAGTTATTATATTCCACGGGAACAAAGTTAAATGCAGACCGAGGTAATGTCAAAAGAAAAATAATAGGTAATGGCCTCTATTGTAGGAATACTATGCGGGTCAAGAAGCAGGAAGATAGGGGCTTTCTCGCTCCCTTTTGAATTAAAAAGGCGGTAACCTCCAATGGCGAAAAATTATTGCCATTGGAGGTTAGTTGGATTAAGCAAAACCCTTAACCTAGGAGAGATACCTGTTGCGTGGCCATTCAGTGATGAGCTTGTCTACCTCTTCCTTCTTTGATCGGTAGCCGAGGAAGTAGAAGACGCTTCCTATTGCGAGCCAAATGGCCGAGTAGAGCAGTGCCTTTGGCCCCTGATACACGAGGAGCGCCACGGAAATAATGATCCCCCCTACAGGCACGATGGCTTTCCAGCCACTCAACTTCATTGGTGCCTTCTGATATAACTCTGATTGGGTCTTCGGCGCCATGAGGACTGCAACATGGGTTATGATCCAGTTATAGAGGAACATGGCAACCACGATCTCCGCCACCAACTGTATGGTTCCCGAGATAATCAAAAACACGGCCACGGCAGCGGTGAGGATCAATGCGTTGCCCGGCACCCCAAATGAATTAATGGAAGTGAAGGCCTTCGGGAGTATCTTATCGCGTGAGGTTCCGAACAGGATTCGGGTCCCCACCGTTTGCTCGGCGTTATGGGATGATAAAATCGCCGCCCAAGCAACCAGGATAATGAAGGTAACCCCAAATGCCCCCATATACTTGCCCGCGACCGTGGCATAAGGTGCGTCGGATACGGAGAATTCCTTCCACGGGATAACCGCTGTACATACGAATGCGGATCCAATGTAGAGGATTGCCGGCACAATTATGCCCAGGCTTATACCCCATGATATAGTCCTTACAGGATCTCTGGCCTCCTCACCCAGATCAGCAGCCAGCGTGAGCCCTGCATAGGCGAAGATAAGCAGCGATGCCCCCTTCCACACACCGGAAAATCCCATGGGCGCACCCATGGTGATGTACTCTGAATTCATGTGGGGTAACCCGAGGACTATGTAGATCGCGAGCCCTACAACCATGAAGAGAAATAAGATATTCTGAATTATCTTAACCGTCCTGATGCCCAACCAGTTAATGATAAAAAAGCCAATAGTAACGATAACTCCCCCTACAATCACATTCCATTTTGTCTCGAGCCCCGGAAGGGCATTCACGTACATGATAAATGCCTTTGCCGTGATTGCCACGGGGCCTATCAGCGCCATCCACATCGCCCAGCCGGATAGGAATCCCGCATAGTGAGATACCACTCGGGTCGGATACACATAACTCTCCCCGCTCTCCACAGGATACATGAGATTGAGCATAATCGTGCTCAAGCCCACCAGGATCACGGGAACAGCCCCAATGGCATACGACACCCATGTCAAGGCCCCCGCGTACTTCGCCGCGATTCCAGTGACCACGAATACACCGGCGCCGATCACGATACCTGCGGTAATCGCCGTCACATCCAGAATTCCAAGTTCCTCTCGCAAATGTTTTTTACCGTTTGCCATAAATCCCCCCTTTTTTAATGTTAACGCTTTCGCGAAGACTATCCATTATGGAACCTCAACAATCATACCGGTATGTAGCGGTGAAAAGCGTTCCTTCAATCTACTATATAACTCCACCTGAGCCCTGAATCCGGTACAGTGACCCGCATATACCCAATCAGGATTAAACTCCCTCAGCGCCTGAGCGGTCTCCTTTATCCTATCGACAGGGGCCTCAATAAGATGAAAGCCACCGATAATTCCGTGAACCTTATCCCTCCCAGTCAGCTTAAATGCCTGTCTTGTGATATTCACAATCCCGGCATGGCTGCATCCCGTGATGATTACCAATCCCTTTCCCTTCACATTCGCCACAAGGGAGATATCATCGTTCATTGGGTCGCTTTGAAGCTCGCCCTCGTTTATAGTATAAAGGGAAATTCCAACCCCTTCGAAATCCGTTACCCTCTCGACCTCCCCCGTGGTGATGAGCCCCGGCATTAGCTCTAGGGAATCCCTTGTGAGAAAGAGCGTACCCCCCGCCGACTCAATTTCTTCTTTTCTATCTCCATACATAACTCCTACGTGTCTTAGGTAAGGATCGGTGATGAAGTTGAGGCGGAAGATATCCTGATGAGCGATGACGGGTAGGTCTTTCTTGCCGATTTCCTTAAGTATTTTCCCGAGCCCCTGGGTATGATCATAGTGACAGTGGGTCAGCACAACGGTGTCGATGGACGACGCAGCAATTCCCATCTTTGCCATATTTTCAAGCAAGGCATCAGGATTCTGAGCAACATCAACGAGGACATTTCTTGCGAGGTCGTCTCTTTGGGCGGTGATGAGAAAGGAGATGCCGTGTTGCCCTAAATAGGAGGATTCATACGCTACGGAATCCTCTGCGATAACAGTAATTTTTAGCCTATTCAGCTCGCCTCTATTGCCCACAAATCACCGCCAGATTTTTGCATAACACAAAGGCAGATTCTTCGTTAACGAGGCCTCACTCATTTCTGGGAAGTAGTTCCCTGTGCTGAAAATAAAAGTAGGCGCAATCTTCGCATGAATGGCCACAGTAAATCTTTCTATGCTCGACCTCATCCCTTAAGGCGTAGCAGTTGATTGATTTAACCTTAAACACGAGGCATTCCGCACAGCTTCGGCCAGAGCGAAGGTGATCACTAATTTTATCCCTGTGGAACTCCCAACAGAATGTTGGTATGTTTTCGGTATCCGCCAGGGCTTTCAGGTCAACCCCTATCTCCGAGGGCTCTGGAAAGGGAATGTTGTTTTCCTTCAAAAATAGCGCTACGTCTTTTGATAGCACACGCCAATGTCCTGAAGTCCCCACCCGGTACCCCTTAATCTCCCCCCTTTCTAACCACCGCTTAACGCTATCCCTTGAATGATTCGAAATTCGAGCTATTTCAGATGTGGTAAATGCTTTTTTTTCCATTTTTGCTTATTTTGCTTTTTTTATTTAATCTTCTTATTTCTATTTGTCAAGATTTTTTCCGAGAATATGGAAGACCTCGAATTTTTGATCGGACAAGCGGGCTAATCCTTCTCCGCTCTTGTTAATGTTTCCTTCATGCATACTTCCGCAATTAATCGAATATACCCGTATAAGTCCTATGAAAAATATAAGTAATCCTGCTATTAATGAGGCGGGAAATAGCTCGGTATGCATGCGAAGTATAATGTGTGGATATAATATATAGAATGGAAATAGAGAACTCCAGTGATAACAAAAAAAGGGGCCTGGATTGCTCCAGGCCTATACTGCCTCTTTATTAAGGACTATTTTATGCTGTCGTCTTTTCACCCAGCGGCAAAATCGTCTTGCCGTAGGCATCGCTTAGGATCTGCGCCATAGCCACATAAATTGCGGAAAATCCGCAGAAGATGCCCTCATACCCTGTGAACGTTGCCCATGCACCTGTCCATCCGAAGGCATCCCTCAAGGCAAGCATCCAGAACAATATGGTCAGCGTACAGAACACTACCTGGAGCCCTCTGTGATGTTTCCACGTGGCAATCCACATGAAGAACGTAAAAAGGCCCCACATAAACAGGTACGCTGCCAGGGCTATGCACGTGGGACCCTCACACCACCCGCCCTTCTGAAGCAGGATGAGGCCGCCAAATGAGAGCCAGAAGAGACCGTAGGAGGTAAATGCGGTTGTTCCGAAGGTATTGTTCTTCTTCCATTCCATGATGCCCGCAACGACTTGGGCTATGCCACCATAGAATATTCCCATAGCCACTATCATTGAATCGAGGGGGTAAAATCCCGCATTGTGCATGTTGAGAAGTACAGTCGTCATACCGAAACCCATCAGACCGAGAGGTGCTGGGTTAGCCAAGTTGTCATTCATCACCGTTCCTCCCCTGAATTAAAATTTTTTAATACTGCTTAGCTCCATTGCACTCCATGGTTTTTCATCACGCGGCAATCACAAGAGTAAAGGTATTTTCGCCTTTTTACTGATTCATAGGGATGGTTGCAATCCGGTGATTTACTCAAAAACGACGAGACCCCACCCATTTAACCATAGGGATTCATCAAAATTGTCCCTATTCCCTATCTCACATAGGGAGAAATACCTAAGGGGATTCGTAAGTACTCTAAAGTACTTTTATGAATACAAACTTTGCAATGGCTCACCTCCCTCTTAGTCCCGAGTGAATAAATATGTAATCGGATTTATGAATCGAGGGGCTAATGAATAAATTGGCCTATTCGCTCTGTAATGTGGCAAGTTTCAACAGGAGAAGGTATCCAGGCTATAGGCCTTGCTATTCCTTTTATGGATCATGAGATTTATGTCTTAAATGATATAACTTATTAATATCACTATTTTTTCTTGACATTTCTCAGGGCCGGGGTTATGCATTTTTAGACAGAGAAAAAGGGGATGCCCCACATATATTAGAGGATGCTATCTACCTATCATCGCGGATAAATACTTCTTTCTGCACTGCATCATTAAAAACAAACGGGAAAGGAGGATAACTATGGACAAGATTTTACGAATCGACGTAGGAGCAGAGGGCGGCCCTAAGGCCGCCGAAAAACCCTTGGGTGAGTATGCAGGCCTCGGAGGAAGGGGATTGACGTCGGCAATCGTCTCCAAAGAAGTACCTCCGCTTTGCCACCCCCTGGGAGAGGATAATAAACTCGTGATTGCTCCCGGCTTGCTGAGCGGAACTACCGCGGCTATGTCAGGGAGAATCTCAGTAGGCTGCAAGAGCCCGCTCACCGGTACTATCAAAGAGGCAAATGCGGGTGGGCAGGCCTCTCAAGTTTTAGCGAGGCTAGGCTATGCCGCCATCGTGCTCGAGGGAAAGCCCAAAGACGACACCCTCTACAAGGTATTCATCAACAAGGAAGGGGTAAAGATAACGCCCGATAACAGCCTCAAGATGCTCGGTAACTACGACCTCATCGACAAGATGAAAGCCGAGTTTGGGGAGAAAATCGCCTGCATCTCCATAGGTCCAGCCGGTGAGATGAAGATGTCAAATTCCACAGTCGCTATTACAGACATGGAGCTGAGACCGACGCGTCATGCGGCACGCGGCGGGGTTGGCGCGGTTATGGGCGCCAAGGGCATCAAGGTGATCGTGCTCGATGACAAGGGGATGGGCATGAGAAGCCCAAAGGATCCCGAGAAGTTCAAGGAGGCCAATAATATTTGGGTCGATGGCCTCAAAAAAAATCCGGTCACTGGCGAGGGTCTTCCTGGTTTCGGGACCAACGTATTGACCAATGTGATCAATGAGGCCGGGGCCTATCCAACCAAGAACTTCACGTGGGGCCGGTTTGAAGGTTGCTCAAAGATCAGCGGCGAGACACAGGCCGAGACCGAGACGGCCCGTGGTGGAAAGGCTACCCATGGTTGCCACCGTGGCTGCATCATCCAGTGCTCAGGTATTTTTGTGGACAAAGACGGCCATTACCTGACCAAGCAGCCTGAATATGAGACGGTCTGGGCCCATGGTGGAAACTGCGGTATAGATGACCTGGACTCCATTGCCATGCTCGACCGATTGGACGATGACTACGGACTGGACACCATCGAGATGGGCGTGACCATCGGCGTTGCCATGGACGCGGGTGTAGCTGAGTTCGGAGATGCAGAGGCCGCCATTAACTTGGTGAAGGAAGTGGGCAAAGGTACCCCCTTGGGCCGCATCCTGGGCAGCGGCGCGGCAGTAACCGGTAAGGTTTTCGGCGTGGAGAAGGTGCCGGTGGTCAAAGGGCAGGCGCTTCCGGCCTATGATCCACGTGGTATTCATGGCATAGGGGTCACCTATGCCACCAGCACCATGGGTGCCGATCACACCTCCGGCTACGCGGTGGCAACCAATATTATGAACATAGGTGGAAGCGTGGATCCACTAAAGCCCGAGGGACAAGTGGAACTCTCCAGGAATCTCCAGATCACCACTGCTGCACTTGACTCCACCGGCATGTGTCTTTTCATAGCAATGGCTGCCTTAGACCAGCCCGAAACCTTCCAAGCCATGATCGATATGATTAACGCCTTCTATGGCCTGAATATGACCGCCGATGATGTTACTGAATTGGGCAAATCCATACTCAAGAACGAGAGGGATTTCAATGCCAGGGCCGGCTTTACCGCCAAGCACGATCGACTGCCTGAATTCTTCAAGAAGGAACCGCTTCCAACTCACAACCTCACATTCCAGGTAAAGGATGAGGATCTGGATACCCTCTATAACTGGTAGGCGTGAAAGCCTTGTCTGAAACGAAATGGGGAGATCCATCGTAGATTTCCCCATTTTCTTAGCCTGGGGTGTCAATTGGCTGAATTTGCCATGACAAAAATCGTTCTAATTGTGGCGGATAGCCTTATCCAGAAATTTCTCCTGATTCTTCAGCAGGGATTCGTGCTCAAGGTCCGTGTGGGATGCACGGTTGAAGAATTGCTTCGCCAACAGGTAGGCGTGAGCCCGGAGTACCTGGAAGAAAGGGTCCAGACGATTTTCCTTGATGGAAATCCCATCGATGATGTAGCCTCTGCTTACGTTCAGTCCGGATCAACACTCGCTCTCTCCGCCGCCCTCCCCGGATTGGCCGGTGCTACCTTAAGAAGGGGGGGTTACTACGCGCCCTTGCGCAGCCAGATTTCCTACAAACAAGCGAACGATATAGAAGCCGCTCATGAAGGAGTTGTGTTCCTTAAGCTCTTCAATCTCACGCTCAAGGAGTTAGGCCCTCTTTTTCTCTCACAGGGCATCTTAGTGGATGGAGGGAACTTGTCGAATTTCTTTAGAATTCAGACGCAGGATTTCTGGAAAGGTTGCCAGGTGGCCGAAGTGGATGGTGAAGCGATCACCCCAGAGAAACTCAGAGACATGACGTGGCAGGAGCGGTATGTCTTTTTGCGGGTTTCGAGGAGGTAGCATAAGGTAATCAGGCATCAATTAGCCACTAGAAGCCTATCCTCCACCGATAGGAGGAAATACTCCAACCCTGTCCCCATCCTTGAGGATCTCATCGCCCTTTGAGTGGACCCCATTCAAGAACACTAACCTGACCATTTTGGCGGGAATCTTCAATCCCTCCAACAGGTCCCTGACCCTGGTCCCTTCATCGACCTCTAGGGTGCGAGATCTTCCCTTAGCCTTGTGAGGCATATATCGCGAAAGCGTTACAAATAGATTCAGTGTAACTTCCATGAAATGAGCTTTTGCCTTAGTCAGAAAAACGATCAGTTTTGGCAACCAGCAAATCTCTCTTCGATTATTAAAATATTCTATCAGACTTAAGGCTCAATTGCCAGTGATAACGATTTTAAGGTATAGTTGTTTATCGTGTCGAAGGCTAAACAAGACAAGGGATTAGAAAGGAGCGACCATGAGCAGCGATACACGCCCAGAGATCCAGGAGAAGATTCGAAGGATATCGAGAAAACTCAAGGATCCGGCCAGGCGAACGTTGCAGATACTGGAGGATACCCACTCTGAGGAAATCGCGGGGGCGTGTCTATGTAGCGTCCATAAGGTGTATATCGAGGCCATGAGGCTGGGAATACTGCCCTACCGCTACCTTCGAAATAGGGATTCAATATCCATTGAGGAACAGCTCGAACTGGCACAGTCACAAGTATCCGTGATAGGGGCGGGCGGGCTCGGGGGACAGGTAATCCTGCTGCTCGCGCGGGCGGGTATCGGGCGCTTGATCGTTGTTGATTCCGATGCGTTCGATGAGACGAATCTTAATAGACAGGCCCTGTGCTCTACTCTCTCCGTGGGAAGGTCAAAGGCCGAGGAGGCGGCCGTGATGGTGCGTTCGATTAACCCTGGCGTAGAGGTAACGCCTTATCGGGTAAGGATTGACTCTACAAATGCGGAGAAGATGCTCGTCGGCTCCGATGTGGTGGTTGACGCCCTGGATAACGCACCGGACCGGCTTATACTGGAGAGTGAGGCGAAAAGGCGTGGAATCCCCTTGGTACATGGAGCACTCGCGGGCTTTGGGGGCCAGCTCATGACCGTATTCCCAGATGATACAGGTCTTAAGCTTTTGTATAGAGATGAAGGGATGAAGAGAGTTGACCCAAAAAGCCCTGAGGCGATCCTCGGGGTCCCGACGCTAACGCCTGCTATTATTGGGGCATTTGAGGCCATGGAGGTATTGAAGATCATCCTAAAACGCGGTACTGTTTTCCGAAACACCATGGTTTATGTAGATCTCGAGGGCGGGGAGTTGAACCGCTTCACCTTTGAAAACAACGATCCCGTAAATCCAAAAGATCGCTGAACCCGCAACTATCTCCCAACCTGAACATGTGTCCTTATTGGCAGGTTCAGTCGCGAGAGATAATGCTCATGGAATATCCGAGGGCGATTGATCCGAGGATAGTCAGCGTTGTTACTATCACCACATATGCCCATCCAAAGTAGGCGATCATCATCGGTAAAAGGAATGGCTTGACGGCCCTGTTGTACAGAAAAACAGCGATCGGGGCTTCGCCTGCTCCTTCTTCCCTCAGCTTTTTCATCAAAGGATACCACGCGAAGATAGGCCCCATTGAGATAATTCCGGCCGCAATCGATAGCAACATTCCCTTCATGCCTGCACCCTTACCAAAAAGGCCTGCAATCTGAGCCGGTCGAACAAGGAGATTCAATAAAAGCATCACCACAAAGACCAGGGCAAGGGGCACACAAATAGTGAGCGATATGTTGGCGCTGGCCTTCAAGGCCCTCAACGCCGTGTTAGGGGATACGGCATAAAGGATCACATAGAATGCCAACACGAAAACAGGGAAGAGGGATATACGTTTGAGGGCTCTTCCGCCTTTGGTTTCTCGGGCACTTCCTCTGCTCACAAAATTCACCCTGTAACGATGTTGAGAATTGCCACTGCAATAAGAGCAATGGGCACGGATAGAATAAAGCAGATTGCATTCCTGAGAATAGCGAATCTCCTGCCCAGGGCCGCCATCTCAGCCGGAAGCTGAACGAGGCCCACGGTCACCCACGTGATAATCAGTGCAGTTACTGCAAAGAGGCTTACTCCCTGTTTCAACAACTCTCCTCCAATTACATAGCTATTAACTGGATTCCCCGCCAGAATGCTCCCAAAGCATGCCCCCCAGAGGGTATCGAGGATCGCATTGCCTGAAAAAAGCGATGCGAGGATCTCCTTCGGAACAAGGGCGTTAAGAAGCCCTATGAGCAGCACCACGCCTGCCAGTATAGGAAGCATGGAGGCGAATTGATTCCCGGAACGTCTAAGAGCGTCTGAAAAAACACTCCTCTCGACCATACTTCTTTGTGACATCCGTTCAACAGTGCATTCTTCTGGTTCCTGGATCTCGCCTTTTCTGTAGTTCTCCAAAACAGCTCCCACAGTTCCGCTGAGCCCAATTGTAACCTCGATGCCATTGGATTCGAGATGCCTGCGTGCAGTAGGGCTACAGTAACCGGTTAACACCGCCCTCACATCCTTGCTAATGACGAGTACTATGGCCTCAACGCCTGCTCCCTGCTTACCCGATAAAGCAGGATTTCGCACTACCTCCCATTCACCTGTGTCCAGGTCAGCTATAATAAAATAGGGGGATATCCCGAATCTATGGCCTATCTGAGCATTCAGATCAGTGCCCTCTGAACTGACCGCTATCCTCATGCTGGTTCCCTACGCCCTTAAAAACCCTCTATTAAAGGCGAAACACGGAAATGATATCTTGGCTCCATCTCCTCGGTTTTGTGCGATACATTCTCCTAAGAAACTAAGTGTGCAGAGCATGGCGATGTCTTTTTTTGTCTCATGCCCTAGAAGTAATGCACAGGCAGACCCCGATAAATCGGGGCACCGACCGCCATATCGTACAATAGTCAAATCCGCGTTGCGCACCTGCCCCGATTTACGGGGCACGCTGAAGCTCCCTGTTCAAGGCCTGCCCTGGCGCGACTTGGTTGGAGCATTTAAGGGAAACGGTAATAAAGCGGCTGTGTAATCCATAGAACTCAGCCCTTGCATGTCAGGTCTGGGCCAGGGGCATGAGACAAAAAAAGACATCGCCATGCTCAACAGATAGTTTTTTTCATGTATAACCCTGAAGCGAAGCGTCGGGGTCATGTGCTAATATGATAAAGATTGTTTAGCCAAAAAATATGGAGTTATGATATAGGAAAATCTATAATTATGTTATTTCTTGCTTTTAAACAACAAAAAGAAAGGCATATTCAATCTCTTTCGACCATCCAATAGAAAAAGGAGAAATAAACCGCGAGAAGCTAAAGGCGAGGAAGCTGAGGCAATCTGTATGGTGGCAGAGAAAGATCTCTAAGGGGATTTGCCACTATTGCGGGCGATCGGTAGATCAAAGGGAATTAACTATGGATCATATCGTGCCGCTCACAAGGGGCGGTAAGAGCACAAAGGGAAACCTCGTTCCTGCCTGCAAGGATTGTAACAATAAAAAGAAGTACCTCCTGCCAATCGAATGGGAGGAATACTTGGAGGATCTCGCTCACAAACAATCCTGAGTAAAACCTGAACCAATCGCAGAGGAGCAATAATGGAAAAGATTATTCGAATCGATATGACGGAGAGAAAGGTCACGACCGAAAAAACTCCAGCAGACTACCAATTCCTCGGAGGAAGAGGCCTGAGCGCGAGGATATTGAACAAGGAGGTTCCCGCGCTTGCGCACCCATTAGGCAGTGAAAACAAACTCGTAGTGGCACCAGGCCTTTTGGCGGGGACCATGGCCCCTTCATTTGGAAGGATATCCTTTGGCGCAAAAAGCCCGCTCACACACACCATCAAGGAAACCAATGCCGGTGGCACCGCAGCGCAGAAACTCGACCGCCTGGGTATCAAGGCAGTCATCATCCAGGGTAAACCCAAGGACGATCAAGGCCATATTCTCCTTATAGATGCGAGAGAAACACGACTCCTCCCCGCCCCCGAGCTATCCGGGAAGATGAACTACGAGCTTGCCGGCCTCCTTCAAGATAAGTATGGCAACGACATAGGGATCATCTCCATTGGACCGGCTGGCGAGGCGAAAATGACGGCATCCTCCATCGCGGTGACGGATCAGGATGGCAGGCCCTCCAGACACGCCGGAAGGGGCGGCCTCGGTGCGGTCATGGGATCGAAAGGTATAAAGGCCATCGTGATCAATGCGAAGGGCACCAAGGTTGCGGATACTCTGGACAAGGAGGCGTTCAAGGAGACGGTCAGGGATCTCATCGAAACCCTGAAACAGGACAAAGGCTCTCAGTCGTTCTCGCAGTTCGGGACGCCGGGCGGAATCAGGTTCCTGAGCCAGTTGGGGAGCATGCCGAGCTGGAATTATCACGGTGGTCCTGTTGAGGGTATAGAGAATATCTATGGGGACGCGATCGCCCGGGTCAATCAGGGCAGGGGAGGGCGAATGCATGGGTGCATGCCCGGGTGCGTGGTCAAATGCTCGATCGTCTTCCACGGTGATGATGGCACGCATCTCACCTCCGGACTGGAATATGAGACCCTGGGCATGCTCGGCACCAATCTGGCCATTGCCAACCTCGATGCGATCGCACGCATGGACAGGATGTGCGATGAACTCGGTGTCGATACCATCGAGGTAGGCAGCGCGATCGCTCAGGTTATGGAGGCGGGCGTCATTCAGTTTGGGGACGAGCAAAGGGTGTTGGAGGTCTTAAAAGAGATCGGTAAGGGTGCACCTATGGGAAGGGTTGTGGGGCAAGGTGCTGCATTCACTGCCCACTATTTCGGGCTCGATCGTGTACCCACGGCCAAAGGCCAGGCGATACCAGCCCATGATCCGAGGGCTTGTAAGGCCGTGGGGGTTACCTACTGTGTTTCGCCCATGGGTGCGGACCATACGGCAGGCATCGATTACAGGGATCCCCTCTCCAGAGAAGGGCAGGTAACGAGGTCGAGGAACAATCAGATACTGATGGCCGCGAATGATTCCGTGGGGTATTGCTTTCTCGCCATGCCCTCCAAGGGGAGCCTCATGTATGAGGTGTTCGCGAAACTGATCAATGCCAGGTACGGCACGGATCTCAAGGCAGAGGACATGATAAATACGGGAATCACCACCATCAGGGAAGAGCTGGCCTTTAACCGCTCAGCAGGTTGGACGGATGTGGAAAATCAACTACCCGGATTCATGAGAACCGAGAAGCTCCCACCGAATGATGTGGTCTTTGATATACCAAAGGAAGAAATAGATAACATATACAAGGATCTTGGTTGATTGTGGCACGTTGTCCGCTGATTGCCGGGAAAAATGAGCGATGTGACATACTAATAGAATATAGCAAAAATAATACCGGACAACTGATAACTGACGACGGACATCCGCCTATTAAATCTCCTTCCCACAATAGGGGCAAAAGGCAAAATCCTGATCCACATGCCTCCCACATGAGGGGCACCTCTTCTCTCGCACCGGCCGCTCAGCACCCATATGGTAGCCATGTTCATCGAGGACGGTGCTGCAATGGTCACAGATCAAAAAAGGGACGCCCCTTTTCACCGGAAAAAGCGGTATAAAAAACAGGCTCACATAGTGATCTACCCTCTTGAGGGAAACACCAAGATGCCCGCATGACGGGCAGGCTCTCGCCTGCTTCTCAATGGTGACCGTTTTCGGTTGAATCCCGCCGATAAAGAAAAACATCAGTCCTTTTCTTGTTAGTACCGCAAGGTGGAGCAGTTATAGAAATAGATGTCCATGGTATAATTATCTTTATTGATGCCTGGTTTTATCCACAGCGATAACCTCAAAGATGACCGTTCCCCCACCGGTAAGCTCGCAGGGGTCCAGGCACTGGAGGTACGCCACGCCCTGCTTGGGTCCTGATAAGCCCAGGGATTCAGGTGAGATACCCCGTGAGAGGGCAATATAGTAAGGCATAAGAGAGGCCAATGAGTGCATGCACACCTCGGCGCTCTTTTTCGTATCGAGGATATAGCCGTCCCGTATGACAATCGAATCCCCAACGTTATACACAGGGCATGTTCCTTTTATCTTTTTTACCCTCACGATAAGATCCATACGAACAATCCCGAT
>CAZJXD010000051.1:0-32791 GCA_964549945.1 uncultured Desulfobacteraceae bacterium
CCTATCCCCTTGGTGATGAAGGTCCAGCGCCGCTTCGTTTCTTTTATGAGGCCCGAGAATCCCCTGTATTTCATGGAGCACGGCACCCAGGGGGCCCAATTGAGAAATGGCACCCTGATCTGGCCTCCATGGGTATGCCCGGATATCACCAGCCTCACGACTCTATCCCCTCTGAGCTGGATGTTCACATCGGGGTTATGGGAGAGCATGAGGGCCACTGATTCCGGCCTGATGTCTCTCAGTGCCCTGAGGGCATCCGAAGGCCCCTCCCAAAAATCATCGACCCCAACCACCGCAAGGCCATTATCCAATTCAACACCCTTATTGTTGAGGGTGACAACCGGCAGCATCGACAGCTTTTCCCGTACCAGATCGGCATCTGTCCAGTGGTCATGATTGCCTAAGACCGCGTATATTCCAAGCGGGGCATTCAATGAGCCAAGCGCATCAAAGACGTAGGAGCCCTTCTCCACGTTTTTAGGGCTGCGGCTGTATGCGCCATCCACGTAGTCCCCAAGCAGTGCTATAAGGTCGGGATTCTCTTCGCTTACCATCCGCACGGCATGCTCTATGTCCTCCTTTGTGGCAAAGGCCCCCGCGTGAAAATCAGACAAGACGCCTACCCTAAGCCCCTCAAGTTCCCTGGGCAAGCCAATCAGAGGAATATCCGTATGAACCATCTCAAGTCTTTTAGACGAAACATACCCCACCCCTCCTGTTATTGCTATGCCGGAATACAGAACGGCACGAATCCACGCACGTCTGGAAAGTTTAGGAATCATTCCTCAATGAATATATCACCGCCATGATTTGAACGAAAGCCAAGAAAGCGCATCTAGATTTTCACGAGAACCGTGTGTTACGATTACCCTATTACACGTGAGGGCAGGCTCTTGTGCTGCATTTCACCACTGCACACTGACATCGTAAAGGGTCAGCTGCGGGTCATTGGACAAAAGCACCAGTGATTCAACCTGGGCCTGGGCCACCAGCATTCGATCAAAAGGATCTCGATGATGGCGGGGGAGCTGCCCTGCCTGGAAGGCGTGATCATCAATTACAGGGATAGACTCAATCCGATTCTGTGCAAGCTCAAATGGCAGAAATCTCTCTGGAGTATCGGGAAGCGGCAGTCGTCCTAATGCGTATTTAATAGATACCTCCCATGAACTCGCTGCACTCCAATACAAAATATTGTGACCGTCACTTATAAGATCGCGTGCTGTTGCTGAGATCTGCGGCGCATCCGTTATCCACCAAAGGAAGGTATGGGTATCGAGAAGTAACTTCATTTTTCAAAGGCTTCGAGAAGATCATCCGGAAGTGGCTCAAAAAAAGCTGGTGGAACCTCGAACTTCCCAAGGGCTGAGCCAGGGACGCGCCTTGAAGTTGGTGACTTTATTGGAACCAGACGTGCCACCGGCTCACCGTAGCGGGCTATCACTATCTCTTCTCCGGAAGCAATCAGTCGCGATAACTGAGTCTTTGCCTCATGTATGTTCACCTTACGCATAATGGTACCTCGATCTTTTAAACTAAACTTAGTTTAGTCTATGCAGAAATGTCTGTCAACCTGAATGTTTTCCCTTAATCGCCTATATGGACTCACTTCACAATTTTTTCGTAGACATCGTCAATCTTGACCTGTAGCTCAATGGTCAGCCGAATTGCTTTTGCCACTCTCATATAATGGTTGATCCTTTAAAGAGGGTACCAATAACTTTCTCTAATTTCCCTCTCTCTGCCTTGCTCATCATGTACCCTTACTTAAATGGCAAATTCAGGACTTACAATCAAAATATCTCTTGCAAAGCAAAGTTAAAGTATCAGTATTTCAATAGAAAAGCAAATTATCTTACCATTGGAAGATCTTAAAATATACGAATCACTGGATGGATATAAGAAAGTTAAGATAATTCTTGATTGATGCTCACACATCAGTAAAGAATCCACGCCCGGAGGACGTGGCTTTGTGTGGCGCCCCCTGGAAAGGGGCCGAAAGCGTGCCCTCAAGATCACAGGATTGTCGGAGTAATGGAGTAGTGGAGTACCGGTCTCAAATTGAGAGAAGGGTTTGAAAGTCAGGAGGGCCGCACAAACACCGTTTCCCCTTGACCTTTTATGGAGAGCATCGGCTCCGATGCTTTTCAATGCTCCACTCATCCAATACTCCCTGGCCCAGACCTAATGGAATGGGTCATTTGAGTAATACTTGCTGCGATAAGACAGAAACGAGGCATGCTTGTATTTTCAACAAGTCGCGCCAGGGCGGGCCATCACTCCGTGTGAAAGAAAGAACAATGACCGGCAAAGCCATCGTCTCTGACCAAGCCCGGAGGATGTGGTTTTCTGAGACGAAATAGAAAGGCCATTGGGAGTGAACTGCCCTGCGCGCGAGGGCCCAGGCGAGCCATGCGGGAACGTCAGGTTATGTAATCCCTTGCATATCATAATCTTCCCCTCTATATATCCATGCATGACCTTTGATATTTTTCTATATTTTACAGAGAAAGTGGTTCACATATCCAAATATTTTTTATACAATTCCTTAATATGATCATCACTTCTCGTGAAAAAGGGAGTTTATGAAACATTATTTTAAACGTGAGCTCCTAACCAATGGATGATTCCCAGGAAAAGGTTTATTACCCCTATGTGCTTGATTACAAGCCGGGATTCTTTCTGAGCTGGCTGCTGTACCGGCTCTTTAAAAGAATTAGCCTCAGCGAGAACATGAAAGAAGACCTGAAACAGATGCATAAAAAAGGAACAGTGGTCTATGCGATCAAGTACAGGGGGCAACTCGATTATCTTCTCTGCCACTATAATTTCCGCAGGAACCGACTGCCTTATCCCAAGATAGCCTTCGACCTCAATATGTCCATGGTACTGCCTTTTACCTACTTTATAAGGGTTATCACATCCCAACTCTCCTATCTATTCAGATATCGCCGATTTCCGAGTCCCTATGAATCAGGGTTCTATAAAAATGCCGTGCAGGAGGGTATCACCTCTCTCGTCTTTCTCGTTGACCCAAAGGGTTTCGTGAGACAATTTATCCACGCGGAGAAGGACCAACTCCAATTTCTTATTGAAACGCAAAAGGACATGGATCGTCCCATTTTTATTGTTCCACAACTTATCCTCCATAAGATGACACCTGAAAGGGATTATTCAAGGCTGGCCGACATATTTTTTGGGTTTAAAGACAATCCGGGCATTATAAGAAAGATTGTCCTTTTCTTTAGACACCATCGCCGGGCCTTTATTGATTTCGGTCAGCCTCTCGATTTGAAGGCCTACCTGGAAACACAGCCATCCGCGAAGCCCCTGCCCGATATTGCCGCGGAAATAAGGAACATGCTCATAGAAAGCATCGATACCCAGAAGAGGGTTGTCCTAGGACCGATAATGAAATCCAGACAGCAGCTTAAGGAAGTGGTTCTCACGGATGAAAGGGTCAAAAAGAGAATCGAAATAATGGCCTCTGGAGATGAAAAGGGGCAGAAGCAACTAAGAAAAAAGGCCGAGAAATACTTTGAGGAGATTGCCGCGGATTATAACATGGCCTACATTCAGTCCTTTATTACGGCCTTGAGCTGGTTCTGGAAAAAGATCTATGAAGGGGTGGATGTAAACATGGATGGACTGGCAGAAGTCAGGGAATGGGCTCGAAAGGGGCCATTGATCTATGTTCCTTCCCATAAAAGCCACATCGATTACCTGATCCTCAACTATGTACTTCTCGGTTACCACATGCACGTTCCCAGGATTGCTGCCGGAGCTAATCTGGCGTTTTGGCCAATGGGACATATATTCAGAAACTGTGGGGCCTTCTTCATCCGCCGTTCCTTCAAGGGAAAAAAACTTTATTCAGATGTATTTAACAGGTACATCAAGGCGCTGCTCGAAGAAGGGCACCCTATTGAGTTCTTTATTGAGGGCGGCCGCAGCCGGAATGGTAAACTGGCCCTTCCAAAGACAGGCTTCCTTTCCATTCTCCTTCAGGCCTATCGCGAGGGATGCTGCGATGATTTGATATTTGTTCCTGCCTCCATAGTCTATGACAGGATCATGGAGGAAAAATCCTATCTAAGGGAGATTGAGGGTGTACGTAAGGAGAAAGAAAGTGTATGGCAGATCATAAGAGCCAGAAGATTTCTGAAGAGAAGGTACGGTAGGATTTATGTTCGATTTGCTCATCCACTCTCATTACATGAGTACATGGATCAAAGAGATCCATCGGTGAAAAATACTCACTCTAGCCTGGCTCTTCATATAGTCAACTCCATAAATTCGGTCACCCCTGTGACACCCCTTTCTCTGATTGCCACGGCCATTTTGGCAAACCACCGCAGGGGATTCCACCTCGCGGAGCTTACTGAAACAGTAGATATTCTTCTTAAATTCCTTAAGACCTACGACGTTCCTCTTGCCGCCACCTTTGCCGATCAAACTAATTTCGTGAATGAAACCCTATCGACCTTGATCGGCTTGAAGATAGTCGATTTTCTGGGAGATGAACAGGAGGAGGAGGAGGAGACTTTTTACTACGTAGATGAAGATAAGAAAATGGAACTCGAATATTACAAAAACAGCATTATCCATTTCTTCAATCCTCATTCCCTTGTGGCCATATCGCTGCTTACCGGCACTGAGGAAGTAAAAGACCCTGAACAGATACTATCGGATTATGCCTTTTTGAAAAATCTCTTCAAAAACGAGCTTGTTTTTGAGGAGAAGGAAGATCTCCAGGAAAGCGTCAATACGGTTATTCAATATTTTCTGAAATCCAATTACGTTTCGCTATCTCACGCACTCGACGGCGGATACACAATCACCAAACTCGGTTTTGATAAACTGCCCATCTGGGCTGCCCTTTCAAAGACCTTCCTTGAATCCTACTGGATCGCCGTGAAATCGATGAGCCAACAAAAAATTAGGAGGCTTAAAACAGAGGAAGACCTCTTAAAGAAGATGGATTACCTTGGGAAGCAGTTTCATAAACTGGGTGTAATCGATCATATCGGTGCCCTCTCACAGCTCAATTATAAAAACGCCGTGAGCTTTATTAATCAGGAAATACGGGATGCCCTGAAAGGCGTTGAAGGAGATGACTCCCTTATCCTCGAGAGGCTTTCCCAGATCGGCCAGAGAATATATGAGCTGTCCCACTACGGGGCTTAAGAATAGGAGATCTCTCGTGCTCTCCCCATGTCTGTAGCTCGACAATTTTAGTGTTCAGTGTTCAGGGGTTCAGTATTCAGGAAAAAATTTCTCCACTGCATGGATCCTACTCCCCCTCCCTCGACCTGCCTGCCGATAGGCTCCAGGTCGAGCGAGAGGACTTTCGGCAGTGAGCTCAAGGCAGAACTGTTCAGGGTCGAACTAGCCAAAACCGAGGGGTCTCTCAATAGGCTGAACTCTGAACGCTGAACACTCCCGTTGCGATCAACGTGGATTCACTATTGAAGCGAACTTCACATATATTTGCTAAACATTCATAATCTTGGTGTTCGCAAAATACTCGAAGTTGTAATCGGTCATTTCGCCAGCTCTCCTATTCGGAACAGGCATCAACCTTGCCGAAAGCGGCTTATCCAACTTTATGGAGATCGATGCGATATCCAAGAGCAGCGCATACAGTTTCTCCTCAGTGATATCCCCTGGCAGTGGAATGGTATCCAGTCCAGTTCCGCAAACCGATGAATAGAGCAACAAATCAGTGAGATTAAACGTTCCATCGATATTTCTCGTGGCCAGGCCATAGTCCTCAAGAATGGGCAGCATCAGCCCTGAATACCCGCACTTCTTGATCTCTAAATCCCCGATGGTGTCAGTGATTATCTTGGCAATCGCCAGTGTTCCAACATCACCAAATCTGCCTAATCCCAGCTGCTCGAAGGAAAACGCAATGCTTTCATCCGGCTTGACAGAGGTTGCAATTGAAACATCTATTCCTGCAAATTGTATCCTTTGCCTCTCGCTTATGTGGTTTGCTATCTCTTCGATTTCCTTGAATTCCTCCGTGAGGATCTTCTTGAGAACTCGGCCTGCGCTTTCGATGTCCCGCGCACAGGAGAACGCCTTGAACACCAGATCGCTGTTCTCCGTTCCGATCGCGAAGGAATCGGGTCCCCTGTGATAGGCCGCTGGGAAAAAGGCACCTCCAGGCCCGCTGTTGCACAGCGCGGCAAACCTCAGATTGCTGAAGCCGTCCGGGCTTATTGTTGATAATCTTTTAATAATGGCAGCCGTTTGTCTGGCGGCTTCATGATCTATCCTCGTATTATCGGCTATGAGGGAGGTACAAAAGAGCTTGGAGGTGCCCTTTATCAAATCATAGACGAGGGGGATGAGCCCGGGGTTATTGGTGGTACCCACATTGAAATAGTCAACAGCATATGTGTTGAGAAAATCTTCAAGCTCCCTCACCAGCCTCACTATCTGGGCCTTCGAGGTATAGTATTCCTCCCATGGTTGTGTCGCGACCCTCACCGTTTGCACAGGGTATCCCCTCTCCTCGAATGCCCTCTTTGCGGAGTTCGCGAATTCGGCAATATGACTAATCCGCCCCTTGTCAAGGGGAAGCTCAAGGTGAAAGCCCGCTGTAATGGTCCTGATTTTCATGCCATCCTCTTGCCCCCTATAGCTAACAAAACATATTTAAAATTCGCTTCAACATTGAATCAACATCGTCAAGTGTTCAGGGGTTCAGTGTTCAGTGTTCAGGAAAGCTCCCCTGTCTTTCATGGCTCCTGCTCCCCCTGAACGCTGAACACTGAACACTCAAAATGTCTGACCCATTTTATCACACCATTGCCACATAAGAATCTATACATAGTTTATATGCAATTATTGTCAAGTAGATCTTTCGCGATACCGTAAATCCCTATGAATGAAGTAGATTAATGAGGCAATGGAGCCGGGCAAATATCGATCTTGATTATTTGCAAAAGAATATGTAAAAAGATAATACCTCAAGCTCGACCGACGAAACAAGGAGGCCTACTATGGCCGAGGCTAAGAATAAACCCCGCCTCAAACTCAGACGGGATTACGATCATAAAATACATGGAGCAGGAGACACGCTGGAGGAGTTAAAGAACCCATGCCCTGGTGTGTACCTGAAAGGGTTAAATGATCCCGAATGCTACTAACTAAGCGGCGGTGGAACAGTTTTTAAGGCCTTAGAGCAGGGGAGTCCCTTTAGGATTAAACCAGTAGAACGACTCGTAAAACAATAACCACACATGACACTCACGCCTATCTTTGATCCCGAGAAGAAGGGCAGGGCCATGAGGATCGCTGCCTTCATGTCAGGCTCGGGAACCAATGTAATCCGCCTTATCAAAAGGGAAAGGGAACTGGAAAAGGAGCCCGGGGGTTCCCCCTTTAGAGTAGACTTTATATTCAGCGACCGCTCCGACGGTAAATCCGCAGGGGAACAAATTGCCCTTGACAGGGGAATACCTTACTTCAGCTATGATATACGGAGATTTCACGAGCTGAAGGGATTGAAGAGAAATACGGGAACCCCTGAAGGCATATCGGCCAGAAGGGAATTTGACTCCGTTGCCTCTCGCCTGATCAAGGCCTTTGAGATAGATATCATTGTGCTCGCAGGGTATATGAGCTATTTGACATTGAACAGGTGTATCAACGTGCATCCCGGTGATCTCTCGATACTCACGCCCGATGGAAAAAGGAGATACGTTGGCGATCACGCAGTGGCGGATGCCATAGCCAATGGAGAAACATCACTGCGTTCTTCAACCATCTGGACCGATGAGGATGTGGATACGGGACCCCTTCTCATGGTCTCAGGTCCTGTTCCGGTAGAATTGCCATCACCATTACCAGATCTCCTGGAGGACAAGCGTGCCTTTCAAAAAGTGATCGATGAACACCAAAAAAGGCTCAAGGAGATAGGCGATTGGAATATCCTTCCGCTCACCGTAGAGATGATTGCCAGGGGACGATTTTCTCTTGACGAACACGGTAATGTGTATGTAGACGGACAACCATTCCCTCAAGGCTATCGACTGAGGCAATAGCGAGGTGATCAAAGCCCGGAGCTAGGTATTCAATGCGTCATACCACAAGTGGGATGAGGAAGGCCTCGAAGTGTGAGAGCAACCATCAAGGCCATATTAGTGAGATCAAAAGAGCTCAGCGTCAGGTGCGCCAGGAGAAATAACCTACCAGCAGACAGCCGCCTTTCGAGTTATGGATCTCCAATTCCAGATTCAAAAAAAGCTAAAGGGGTTACAGCGTCTCATGTCACACGACCATGATTTTAAGCTCGCACGTGAGAGGATGGTAAAGAATCAATTAATCGCCCGGGGTATCAAAGATGAAAGGGTGCTCCAGGCCATGGGCAAAATCCCGAGGCATCTCTTCATTGAGGAGGCTCTGGCTGGAGAGGCATACAACGACCATCCGGTCCCCATCGGAGAGAAGCAAACCATATCCCAGCCTTACATCGTAGCACTCATGACGGAGGCACTTGAGTTAAGAGGAAGAGAAAACACCCTTGAGATAGGCACGGGCTCCGGATACCAGACAGCGATCCTGGCCGAATTATCGAGCAGGGTGTACACCATAGAGAGGATCAAATCCCTCCTGGTAAATGCCAGAAAGCTCTTGGCCCAGCTGGGGTATGATAACATCCTGTTCAAGGCCTTTGATGGAACTTTGGGCTGGAAGGAATATGCACCGTTCGACGCGATTATGGTGACGGCTGGTGCACCTCGCATCCCCGAACCACTCATTGATCAGCTCGCGGATAACGGGCGGATAATCATCCCCGTTGGTGACCGATACACCCAGGAACTGGTCAGGATTACAAAGAAGGGCGAAGACCTCAAGCACGAGAACATGGGCGGATGTCGTTTCGTGAACCTCATCGGTGTCCACGGGTGGTCGGATTAGGGGGAATGAAATGAGGCTTGCAGAGTTCCCAGAAGACGTCAAGAACTACCTCATGCCCGTGCCATCAGGCAGGATGTTCTACCGATGTCTCGCGTGCAGGGACGAGTTCGACATCGATAACCTTCTCTATACATGTCCTTCTTGTGGTGGCATACTAATGCTTCACCATCAATCAATGCCCGAAACTAGCACCAGAGATGGCGCCCTCTGGAGAAGGATCTTCGACTTCAGGAGGATGCTTAATGCCAATCCCCTGAAGGGTATCTTTCGATATTATGAGTTCATTGCCCCCATTATTCCCTTAGAGTTCATCGTATACCTGGGAGAAGCCCACACCCCCATGGTAATGGCAAACGGCCCATTGGAGGCAGCAGTAGGCCGCCCGTTCTACTTCAAGGATGAGGGGCTCAACCCGAGTCTCTCCTTCAAGGACAGGGGGATGGCCTGTGCGCTGAGCTTCTTGAACTATTTTGCGAAGAGCAAGGGCATGAGGGATCTTCTCACCATATGTGCCTCTACCGGCGACACCTCGGCCTCGGCAGCACTCTACGCCGCGTACCTTGCCGATCTCTTGAAATCCGCGGTGCTCCTCCCCGAGGGCAAGATCACTACGCAACAGCTCTTGCAGCCGCTCGGAAGCGGGGCAACCGTTCTGGAGATGCCCGGGGTCTTTGATGATTGCATGAAGGTGGTGGAGACCTTGAGCGAGACCTATCCCGTGGCCCTGTTAAACTCAAAGAACGGCTGGAGGATCCTCGGTCAGGAATCGTATTCTTTCGAAATCGCCCAGGACTTCGATTATTTTGTTGGTGATAAGGTGATCGTTGTCCCAATCGGCAATGCCGGGAACATTACCGCCATTATCAGCGGGTTCCTGAAATTCTTTAAGGCCGACCTCATCGCCGAGCTTCCCACAATCATCGGTGTCCAGTCGGAACACGCAAACCCCGTGTACCGCTACTACCTCGAGGATGACCCATCTCAAAGACAATTCAAGCCTGTAGAGGTGAGGCCAAGCGTAGCTCAGGCGGCCATGATCGGCAATCCCGTGTCCATGCCGCGGGTAATCGAGTTGGTAAAGGATTACAATGGGGCAGCCGGGCGAAGAAAGATCTTCTTCCTCGAGGTATCCGAGCAGGAGATAATGGATGCAATGATAGCGGCCAACAAGAATGGCAACATCTCCTGCACCCAGGGAGGGGAGTCTATGGCTGGCTTTATCAAGGCCATAAGACAAGGCCTTGTTTCGGAAGCTGAGATCGGCGTGCTCGCCGCCACGGCTCATGTCCTAAAGTTTTCCTCGTTCCAGGAGATGTATCTTACCGATAGATTCCCCCCTGAATTCAAGGTCAAGCCAAGGAAAGAGTTTCGAAACAGCCCTATCCATGTCAAGCCCAAGGGGATCGAAAAGCGGCTCCAAAAAGGGGCCCCTTCCAGGGGAAAGGATCGGGAGCTCTTCATTGATGCGATCGCCTCCGAGGTCGCGAGAATACTGGATCTGAAGGTGAAATAACCCTGATATGAAAATAATCACACGCTATTTTTACAAGGAGTTTTTCACACTATTTTTTATCTCTCTTCTCGCCTTTCTCATCATCTACCTCGTGATCGATTTTTTCGGAAAGATCGATAAATTCTTCGAGGCAGGAGTTTCATTAGGGGTGGTGGTTTCATATTTTATCTATCAGACCCCCTTCATCCTTCAACAGATGATGCCTATCGCGGTGCTCATCTCCGTGATGCTGATGTTGGGCATAATGAACAAGCACAACGAGATACTGGCCTTGAAGAACTCCGGCCTCAGCCTTTTTAACATCGCCTATCCCTTGATAGTCGTCTCTCTGCTCATCGGAATAGGATCCTTTTTTCTCTCAGAATCCTTTGTTCCCATTACCAGTGCAAAGGCCAATTATATCTGGAACATAATGGTCGAGAAAAGGAGCCCCCAGGGGACCTATAAGTTATCTCACCTCTGGTACAGGGGAGAGGATTCCATTTATCAGATTCGAGCCTACGATGGCAGAAAGAGGATAATAGAAGGGCTTTCCATCTTTTTCTTCGATAAGGACTTTACGCTACGCAAGAGAATTGATGCCAAAAAGGCGACATGGATTAATGAAGGCTGGCTTCTTAGCGATGGGCTCATTCAAGAAATAGATGCCGATGGCTCGCGGAAGTCAATGAAATTCAAGTCTTATCCGATAAAGCTTCCTGAAACACCTGAGAACTTCGAGAGGACCATGAAATCATTAGAGGAGATGAGCTTCTGGGGACTTAGGGACTATACGAAAAAGATTAGGCAGGAGGGATATGATTCAACGAGATCCGAGGTGGAGCTTAATACTAAAATGGCCTTTCCCTTTATCTCGCTGGTGCTGACATTGGTGGGAATTCCACTTGCCTTGAGGAAGAGAAGGGGCGGAATCCCCTTGAGCATCACCATTGCGATAGGTATCAGCTTTCTTTACCTACTCGCATTTGGGCTCTCTCGGTCATTGGCCCTCTCCGGAGCCTTGCCTCCTGTGTTAGGTGCGTGGCTCGCGAACCTCCTCTTCTCACTCTTCGGTATTTACCTTATGCTCACAGCGGAAACCTGATATCGGATAGGCTATGGGATGGTGGTCTCTAGTGCTCTCGCGATCTTCTTCTTGAGCTCAGTTAAATCAAAGGATTTAATCACATAAAAATCCGCGGCAATTGCCTTGATATCCTCTTTGTACGTATCATAGGCAGTACAGAGAATCACCGGCAGGTTGTAGAACTTGTTCCTGATCTCCTGCAAGAGATCCAGTCCGTTATAATCAATCATCTTGATGTCCAATACCACCAGATCGGGCCTTTCCTCTTCTATCCGCTCTATCAGCTTAAAGCCATCCGCGGCCGTAATGACCTCATATCCGGCCTCACTCAACTCCTCTGAGTAGAGTAGCCTGATGTGCTCCTCATCATCGACAACTAATATCTTGGCCATAGGTCATTCTCCTACGAATAAAAATGATCAAAAAGGGCTCTATTGATCGGCTTTGGTGTTCCAACGCTTCAGCAATAAGCCCTTGGTGCCCTCGAATTGGACACACTCTTCCTCGATGAATTCCTCCGCTTCCTTTACCGACATCCTCTCGGTCTTCTTCACAAAGGAAAGGGTCTTGCCCAGATATATGGGGATGAGGGAATCCAGGAGCTCATCCTCCTCCCATACCTGATCCCGGTACGCGACGGCAAAATCGATCAGGACGTTGATCCACAGATGGACCGGGAATTCGAATCGATTCCGATCCATACCCCTTATCTCCTGAAGTTTATTGTCCGTTTCCCCTTGCAATATCTTACTCCAAGGCTCGCCATAGCAGTTGAAACCATCTTGGAATTTCTCGAACAAAAGCCCTGGGTTTACCTTCACCGGCGGTGGCATCTCCGTGTCCCCGAGACCAAACCCATAGATTGCGGTGGGCTTACTCCATTTGACCTTGCTCCAGAATGGATAGAATTTCACCATCATATCGAACATAGTCCCTATCACCTGCCGAAACATGGGACCGAGATCCGCGCCGGGGTCCTTGGCGCGGTGGATCTTGGGCCTCCCCATAAAGGCCTGGCATATGGGCATGTTTGCGTTCATGGCAATGGTCGTCATCCAGATATCGATGCCGAAGTTGGCCACGGCCTCCGACCAGGTATCGCTCTCGAGATAGATCTCCGCCAACTTTCCGCAAAAGCCAAAATCGCCGCCGATGGGCTGCCTTACCCTTCTGCCATAGAGCGACCTCGTCAGGGGGTAGGCGATCGAGTTGGTGATGGTGCCATCGTACTTGTGGCGGACATACAGAGGAGCAACATAGTCAAAATCTTGAAACAGGGGTTCCCCCAAATGCCTTATCCACTCCGGCGTGATACTCTTCAGGTCCGCATCGACGACCACCACGCCTTGCGCTTCCAGATCAAGGATTTTTTGAAAGAGGTTTCTGAAATTGTTGCCCTTACCCTTCACGCCGGGCTCCGTCGATATATAAATCTTAGGCGTTTCAGTTTTTATGCCCAGAAATATCTCCTTGGTGCCATCGCCCGAGTTATTGTCGCAGTTTATGATAGCAGAGCTCATATCCTTGAAGTATGACTGTATGCCCTTGTCCACTTGCTGCACAGGGAATGCAATCGAATCCGCCTCATTGTATGAGGGTATTGCAACCATAAAGTCGGCCTTCTTTATGTTCTCCGGATTAACCTCTCTCTCAAACATCACCTGGCCTCATTGATCTGCTTATCTTAATGGCTATAGTCATAAAACCCTTTACCTGTCTTTCTTCCAAGCCAGCCGGCATCCACGAACTTCTTGAGCAGGGGGCATGGCCGATATTTCGTATCACCGAGGCCCTTGAACAGCACCTCCATTATGGCCAGACAAGTATCGAGCCCGATGAGATCAGCCAGGGCCAAAGGGCCCATGGGATGGTTCATCCCCAGGATCATGACATCGTCAATAGCCTTTGCGCTTCCCACCCCTTCGAAGAGCGCGTAAATAGCCTCGTTTATCATGGGCATGAGTATCCTGTTGCTGATAAAGCCGGGAAAATCATTTGCCTCCACTGGTGTCTTATCCAGTTTTTTTGCGAGATCGCTGGTGACATGTGTAGTCTCCTCCGAGGTCGCCAAACCCCCGATAACCTCAACCAATTTCATCATCGGCACGGGATTCATGAAATGCATGCCTATCACCTGTTCAGGTCTTTTCGTCGCCCCTGCGATCTTGGTGATGGAAATCGAGGAGGTATTGGAGGCGAGGATCACCTCAGAAGAGCAGATTCCATCGAGCTCATGGAATAGCTTGAGCTTGAGTTCCTCATCTTCGGTTGCAGCCTCCACCACAAAATCCGCTTCACTCATATCGGTGATCCGTGTTGAGCCCTTTATGTGGGACATTATGGTGCTCATCTCCTCGGAGGATATCTTCTCCTTGTTCACCAACCTGGAAAGGCTGTTATCAATAGCGCCGAATCCTTTATCCACAAATTCCTGACCTATATCATTCATGACCACCCTAAACCCATGGGTAGCTGCTACCTGAGCGATACCCGATCCCATTTGGCCTGCGCCGACAACGCCTATTGTCTTGATATCCACCGCTAGTCCCTCCTCTGAATTTACAATGAGTTTCATTAAATCGAAATCACTAGACTTTTACCTTAAATATGCTGATGAAATCAATCATTTATTGCGAGGCCAAAGATCCTCTACATTCCCCGATCCCACTTGACCTTGACGATCCCTCCTGAATCCTGCGCGATATACAGGAATCCGCTCTCATCCACCGCGATCCCCTCCTGGTTATCCCCCGGAAGGGTGTAGGCGGCGAGAATATCCCCGTCTCTGGTAAGCTCAAAGAGGGTGTTGCCGACGCCGCTTATCGCATAGAGATGATCACTCCTCTTATCGTAGCAAAGGCCGGAGAGGTCAACGGCACTCAATGAGATGCTCCTGATGATCCATGCCATCCCCCCTTTCGAGGAACCACTTTTAAGGGGCACTTCAATCTCAAAGATGGCAGAGGGATCTTCCCTGTTCTCCAGATCAAATCCCTGATTGGCGATATAGAAGGCCCCGCCTTCAGGGTGATTTGAGTCGGGTACAAAGCTGATTGCCTCAACGCCATCGCCCCCGGCCTTAAGCACCGTAGAGCCCCTGAAGGTCCGATTGATCTCGAATTCCCTGAGCACCCTGAAATCAGCTGGATCGACCTCTATAATCTTCTCCTCGCCCTCGATAGCGATATAGAGGAGTCCGGATGAGGGATTGTAGGTGATCCCCTCAAAATCGGCATGGCGGATTCTTTCCCGCTTTACCAGTGCCCCATCCCTCTGAATCTCGCAGATATCTCCCTTATCGCCCACCACAAAAAGCGTCCGGCGTTCAGAGTGATACACGATTCCCGATGGCCCTTCTAGATTCACCCTGTCTATATCTCCAACCCACTGATAAGGAAAGCAGGTCTTAGTATCTTTACCCTTTATGATGACACTACAGCCCAAAGTGCAGCCGGAAAGGAAAATAATCAGAAGGCAAAATGGTAATGATTTCTTTGGCATCAGATACTCGATATTCTTTCGTGTTTCATCTTCTCGCCTTTACCGCCACAAACGATCCTTCCCCGTATCCCTCCTTTATGGGCTCAATATTCGTTATTTCCCTTAAAGGACGAAAGATCGTTTGTGAAAACCCCAAATCCCAAAAGCCTGCTTCCCTCAGGCAATTGGTGACCTCATCAACCGAATAGAACGTGGCAATACTATAAAATATGCTTTCATGTCTCCGTTTCAGGTACGATTTACCAATGAGGCTATCCTTATCAATGAACCCGATAACGAGCGAACCATTCGGTTTTAGAATCCGGTATGCCTCCTTTAACGAGGCCTCGGCGTTATCCACGAAACATATGGCCGTTACCATCAGGGCGAATTCAAACTCACATTCCTTAAATGGAAGGGCCTCGGCTGCCCCGCCAATGACCTCAATTCCCTTATTTCTGGCTATTTCCCTCATGGCGGCTGCCGGCTCAACCCCGATCTTAATGCCAAGCGGGGCCGCAAATCTACCGCTCCCCACGCCGATTTCCACGCCCCTGCCACTTTCGGGCAACCGAGTTTTTACCGCGAGCAGCTCGGACTCATACACAAACCTGTTTCTCTCAAACCAATCTTCGTAGAGAAGCGGGTGTTCTTCAAAGGGTCTCGTCCTCGCCATACCTCATGTCCCATCTTATTGGAGGCAACCATCAGCAATTCCTACTATATTATATGTCGTTCTTGAATCAACACAAATATCTTGCTTTCCATAAATAAAGGAAGACACAAAGAACCCCTATGATAAAATAGGTATGCCCTTCATGTTTTTAGGCGAACTCCCTGATTGAATTTCCCTCCTTAATCAAATAAACTGATATTTGATGAGAGATGCAATACCTTCCGTCTTATATTGCTCAGTGCGATCATCTTGCGCAAACCCTTTTTCGGCTCATACAAGTCATATATCGTTAATCGAAATAAGTGCATGCATAAAACAACACTTCTTGTTCTAAATTCATCCAGGAGGTGATGCAATGGTATTTGAGAAAATACGAGAATATGGCTGTGAGGAGATCGCGTTTTGCTATGACAAAAACACAGGCCTTCAGGCAATAATCGTGATCCATGACACAACCTTGGGCCCTGCCCTTGGCGGTACCAGGTTATGGGATTACCCAACGGAAGAGGATGCGTTGATTGATGCACTGAGGCTTGCAAACGGCATGACCCGCAAGGCATCTATATCGGGAATAGACGCAGGGGGCGCAAAGGCGGTCATCATTGCGAAGCCCGAACAGAAAACAGAGGCACTATTACGAGCCTATGGCAGGTTCGTGAATACATTTCATGGGCGCTTTATTACGGGAGAGGATGTGGGCATTAATGTTGAAGATGCGAGGATCATCGCAAAGGAAACCGAGTATGTACTGGGAATATCCGAAGAGGTCGGGGATCCTTCTCCTTTCACCGCTCATGGGGTAGTGAGCGGGATGCGTGCCTGCATTAATGAGGTATTCGGCACTTCCAGTCTATCCGGGTTGAAGGTCGCCATTCAGGGGATAGGGAATGTTGGCTATAATCTCGCTCGAATTCTCCACCAAGAGGGCGCTGAACTTATCGTGACCGACGTTAGGGAAGAACTCATAAAAAAGATTGCCAGCGAATTAGGGGTAAAGGTGGTGTCACCTGAGGAGATCTATTCGGTGGAATGCAATGTCTTTGCCCCCTGTGCCCTTGGAGCAATCATAAACGATGAGACCATCCCGCAACTCAGGTGCAGGGTAGTTGCCGGCTCGGCTAACAACCAGTTAAAGGAAAACACCCATGGTGATGAGCTCCACAGGAGGGGAATCCTCTACGCACCTGACTATGCGATAAATGCAGGAGGCCTGATTTCGGCCTACATTGACTGGAAAAAGCCATCTACCGAGGAAATAATGAAAAAGGTCGAGGAGATCGGAGAGAGAATAGGGGAAATCATCTCAGCCTCCAAGAAAACGGGAGAGCCAACCCACGCCATCGCCCGCAAGGTCGCCGATGAGAGAATCCAGAAGAGGAAAAAGCAGAAAGAGGCCAAGCAAAAGCCCGGATAATATCGATGACAATATAAAGTGGTATTGACAGGCTATAATAATAAGGCTATTATAGCCATAATTAAATGACCAATAGAGATGGTAAAGGAAGTTCAAAATGATTCAGGTGAGCATATCCGAGATCAAGAACAGGCTTAGCTATTATCTGAGGCTTGTGCGCGGTGGAGAACAGATTGAAATCCTTGACAGAAAAACTCCCCTGGCTCGATTAATTCATGTGTCTCGGTCAGAAGCTCAAGATAACGAAACGCCCTGGATCAAGGAGGTGGAGCTGCTTGGAATCGTGAAGACGCCCCAGAAAAAAGGGTTTCCACCGGAGCTTATCGCTGAGGAAAACGTGGTTTTGACTCGGAGAACAGCTAAGGCCTCGGTTCTCGAAGCCCTGCTTGAAGAGAGGAATACCGGGAGATGAAGTTCTGGGATTCATCGGCTCTCGTTGCCTTACTAGTGAAAGAAAAAGAGACAAGGTATTGCCTGAAGACCCTCTCTGATGATCAAGAGATGCTGGTTTGGTGCTTGAGCAAGGTTGAGGTTATCAGTGCGCTATGCCGGCGCCTTAGAGATGGGGCATTCGGCGAGGAAGAATTTCAGAAGGCGAAAGGGCATTTGAATGATCTCATTGAACGGGCCTATGAGGTACAGGCTTTTGAAAAGGTAAGGGCCAGGGCATTGAGGTTGCTGGAGGTTCATCCTCTTCGTGCAGCTGATGCCTGCCAACTTGCAGCTGTGTTAGTCGCCACACAAGAGGACCCTCACCGACTTGCCATGGTCTGTTTCGATCAAAACCTTAAAAACGCCGCGCTCAAAGAGGGATTCATCGTGAATCCATAGAGGCAAGAATAGATATACATCTCTTCCTTACTCCTTCCTAAAGCGGCGCCAAAACCAATTTCCCTGCCCTCCTATCCACGGCTAGATATCGCATGCCATGTCGTGATTTTGTCGCAAACTTGTCGCAAATTCAGCCTACCCCTTCATCCGGTCAGGGGCTCAATGCACTAGCTCCGTGGCGTATGTATTGCCGCAAAGATGTCGCAAATAATGTCGTGAACCTGTCGCGAACATATACCCCTTCATTTAAATTGGTACTCCTAATGGTGAGTAGCGCCTCTCGACATCAGTATGCCCTTGTCCAACATTGCCTTAAGATCGCGCTGAAGGGTACGCCGACTTACCTCTGGGCAAAGCGCTTCATAATCCTGGATGGTCAGCCGGTCATTTTGCATTAGGTAACCAACAGCCCTGCTTTGACGATCGTTCAACCCATGTTTCTACACCAGCACATTTCGGCGTAAAATTCTCGTTTCAAAAGATCTTCGATGGGGATCAGGGACTTGAAATGGGTCCAGCCCAATTGTCGCCCCAGCGCGGCGATAATCTCTTTTCTATAGGCTGCGCTTTTTTCTCTTAGAATGTTCTGGCGAATAAGCCGTCACTACATACAGCTTTTTCGGTTAGCAAGGCTCGTCTCACTCCCCGAACCTGCCCGCCAAAGCCTCCAGTGTAATATTGGCTACAATTTCATTATGGGGGATCAGCACATATCGCCATCGCTTGCCGCCATAGCTTTGTGCGTGGTTCGAAGCATTGGCGCACCATTTCACGGCGGCCTCTTTCTTGGCAAGTACGATGAGGTCATCCATCTGATTGCTGGCCTTAGGTTCAAGCATGAAAATCTCATCCGTGGACTCGGCCACGAAATCCGGCTGGTATTCGAGATAATCGGCACCATGGCGGTAGAAAATCTGGAATTGGCCCTTTGCGGGTTTGAACCATTTGAGAGCATCCCGCTCAAGGATCACGGCAAGCTTACGTTCGGCCTCCGAGTCGAACTTTTGTACCGGATAGAGGCAACGCGTAAAGCCACCGAAGAGATATCTAGCCATGTTGCCCTTGTCCGCAGGGGAAACACGATAATCAACGGGCGGTTCCCCGACCGGATATGAATAGGCGCTTTCTTTTAGTTCAGTGAAGCTTTTACTGACCGTAACCTCATATTCGGCTGCCTCCTCCCAATAATGGGACTGCATCTGAGAGTGGATAAACCGGGCGATATCGCGCTGGTAGCAGCGCAGTACCTTGCGGGTCTCCTCTTCGGACAAATAGGTTTGAAAATGCCGTACTGTCTGACCGGCAAGATCATAGAGCAGATCGGCATGTTCGTCATAGGAAATGTCATCAAAATCCATCAGGCCGTTGACCACGTAATCTTCCAGTCGCGCCTCCTCGATCCCATCACGCCCCAGAGCCACTATCTCCAGTTGGCTGGTTCGCAAATGCTGAATCCACAGCTCGTCAGAAACCGCGGGATACTTCAGGGCATCCAAGTCCAGGATGAAGGACCTGAATCCTGTCTTGACCTCCCCTTTGGGCGCCACCAGGATGCGCGGGATGTCAATGGTCTGTTGTTTCACCACCTCGATGGTTTTGGATACCACAGCGGCAATATCCGGCTTTTCCGTAAAACCCTCCAGCGCCATCTGTTCGGGCGACGGCTGCCGCCCTTCCACCGCCTTGACAATGGCGGCCTGAATCTCCGGTTTCTGTAAATGGGCCACGCTGGGCAGCTTCTGGGGCTGATCTTCCAGGTTGCGGATCACCTCCCAGGCCGTTTGGGCTATCTTCTGCTCTTCAGGCTTGGTGAATACCGGGATTTCATCTTGTCCGGCTAACTGGGTGTTGGTGGTCATTTGACTAGGCTTTAATCCCAATTTTCCCGAAAGTCTTGGCCGGGATACCAAGGTGGCTGTCTTTTGGCTAAGTTTCGCATCATCCAGCACCACTGCCTGCAAGTGGATGGTGGAATCAGGCCGGTTGGCCTCGTCGATGATTTCCTGGAACCTGTCGTGGGCCACGATATTCAGCCGATCCACGGCCATAACCCCTGTTCGTTTGCCGTAGGGAAGGCGCAGGCCGCGGCCGATGGACTGCTCGATGAGGACACGTGCGTTGGCCGCACGCAGCGGTACAATGGTGTAAAGGTTAGTGACATCCCAGCCCTCCTTGAGCATATTGACATGGATGACCAGCTCGGTGGGCTCATCCGTCTGTTCAACCTTGAGCAGTCGCTCGATCATCTCCTCTTCGGCCTTGCCGGTCCGGCTTGAATCCACCTGGATCACCTTGTCCTTGTAACGGCCTTCGAAAAAATCGTCGGATTGGATCAATTGCAGCAACTGGGCAGCGTGGGTGGTGTCGCGGGCGATGACGAGCAGGAAGGGCTTGACAATGGGGTTGCCGCTCTCACGGGCAAACGTCTCCAACTCCACTTTAACGCTTTCGTGCAGGCGCATGCCGTCTTCCAGCTTCAGGCGCTCGATCTCATCGGGCGACATGCCAGCTGGGTTAAAATTCTTGCGCGTCACCACCGCAGGTTCTTTAACAAAGCCATCGGCCATGGCCTTTCCCAGGGGATAATCATATATCACATTCTTGAACGGTACCGCCCCACGACCGGTCTCCACAAAGGGGGTAGCGGTCAGCTCCAGGCCTAAAATGGGCTTGAGTTCGTTAATGGCCCGTACCCCGGCGCTGGCCCGGTAGCGGTGGGACTCGTCCATGAGCAGCACTAGATCAGGCAGCCCTGCCAGGTAGTCGAAGTAACTCTCGCCGATGTATTCGGAGAGGCGTTTGATGCGGGGTGACTTACCGCCGCGCACCTCGGAGTTGATCTTGGAGATGTTGAATATATTGATATGGACGCCTTCCGGTTCTCGAAACATGGCGTTTTGCTTGCGCCACGCCTCACGCACACCAACACCGCTTTCATAGCTATCCCCGGTGATTACGGTGGGGGGATGAACGGAGAATTCGGCAATGCCCTTAAACACATATTTAGGCGTGTTTGGGGTAAAATCGGTGATCAATTTGTTATAAATAGTCAGGTTGGGAGCCAGCACAAAAAAGTTGCCGATGCCATGGGCCAGATACAAATAACTGATAAAAGCGCCCATCAGGCGCGTTTTGCCCACACCGGTGGCCAAGGCAAAGCACAGGGAGGGAAATTCACGCTCGAAGTCCACTACCGAGGAAAACTCGCTTTGGATCGCCGCAAGCTGAGCAGCCGTGTCGACACCTTTACCGGGCGGGGCGATCTCGGTGGTTCGATGGAGGATCTCCAGTGAGATGCGCTGGGGTGGCCGCAGGCTCAGGCGGCCGGATATGGAGTTGACGTGTCGGTTCATTTTATTTCCTGCTGGAGGTTTTTTGCTTTTTCCTCGCTACTGTTTTTGAGGACGGTGAAAGATAGCCCAACTCCCGCTTTATTTCAGCGCGTAGCTCATCCTCGGTCGGCAGGTGCAACTTGTAACGGCTTGCAAAAAGTCGCTCGCTCTGACCTTTCCCAAGGGTATATTGAACCACCGCATCGTTTTTATCAGTGCAAAGGATGAGGCCAATAGTCGGATTGTCCCCTTTGCTCAGCCTTTCACAATCGAAGTAATTAACATAGAATTGTAGCTGCCCAAGATCCTGGTGGGTGAGCTTGCCCACCTTCAAATCAATCAGCACGTAGCACTTCAGAACTGTGTGGTAAAATACAAGGTCGATATAGAAATGGTCGCCATCGAGGGTAATGCGCTCTTGCCGTGAGACGAATGCGAAACCTTTGCCCAATTCCAGGAGGAAAAATTGCAGGTTACTGATGAGCGCCTGTTCAAGCTGCGTTTCTACCAACTGATGTACGGATGGCATACCGAGAAACTCCATAACAAGCGGATCTTTGATGGCATCGGCAGGTTTCTGGACCTCCTGGCCTTTGGTTGCCAGTTCCATAAGCCCTTTTTTATCCCTGCTAAGGGCAAGTCGTTCATATAACAGGCTGGTGATCTGACGTTCCAACTCACGAGCCGACCAGTTGTTTTTCGTCGCTTCAATCTCGTAAAACGCCCGCGCTTCTTGTTTTTCCACGCGCAATAACGTTCGATAATGGGTCCATGACAGGCTGGGATTAAGCCTTCCCGGATGAAGCGCCTCGCCCAATACTTCCGTGGATATTCCACGCATCGAGTGGAAAATTTCATCCTGAAAACTCGCCGTTGTGATCAGGGATTTTCCACGCGGTGCGTGGAGAATTGGTGATCTTTCCAGAAAATCGGGATAGGTCAAGTAAAATTGACGCATATAGGAGAGATTCTGAACCGAGTACCCTTCACCAAATTTCAACTGCAATCTTTTGGAAAGTGCTTCGATCTCCCTCTTGCCATAAGACGCACGTCTTTTGCCTTGTTGTTCTTCTTCCACGATCTCGCGACCCACCAACCAGTTGGCGATGACTTGCGTTGTATTGACCGTTCGTGAGATACCGGTACGCGCAGATTCGAGAATGATCTTAATGCGGCTGTAAAGGGATGGAGCCCTGCTCATGTATCATTCTCCTCGGCTACCTCAAACAGACCCAACTGGCCAGGCTTGGGCGGTGCCTGGGGTAGATTTTCCACCCGCAGGCTGTAGTCGTCATGGCCCCACTCGCAGCGGGCGAGAACAGCTTTTGGAATCTTCTTTACGGTCAGGTTGGGATACAGGTCGGCCCGGGCGCGAAAGGCGGTGCAGAGCACAACCAGGGTGCGCTCCGGTCCCACCTCGTCGGAAAGCTGCATGAGTTGATCGTGGTTCAAATTGGCCGTGGTCACATAGATGAAATCCTGCTCCGTGGAATAGCCGTGCTGCCAGTAGATCGAATCGCTGGGCGCATAGGTGAATCCCTCCAGCTTGCACAGGGCCTCGGCCAGCATAGCGGCGTTATAGGTTTTGTTTATCACCCAGTTGCCCCACTTGTCCTTCTCCAGCAGCGACGGCGCCAGGCGGTAGTAGCGAAATCCGCCGCCGCCCTTCCAGTTGACCGCCTTGGTGATGCCGCCGGGGTCCTCGCCGTCGATTACTTTTTTCAATCGGGGGATAATGTGGGTGTGGCAATGCTCGCCAAGCTCCACCATGATCCAGCGCCGTCCCATCTTGTGGGCCACCGCACCGGTGGTACCGGAGCCAGCAAAGGAATCAAGCACGAGGTCGCCAGGATTGGTGGCGATTTCGAGGACGCGTTTGATGAGGCGCTCAGGTTTTGCGGTATCGAACGTTTTGTCCTTGTCGAATAGTTTCTGCTGTTCCTTTTTTGCTTCGTCAGTGTGGCCGACTTCGTCATGTGGCCACCATGTCCAAGGAACGAATCCTTCTACCTCGCTTAAGTAGCGAATGACGTTTGGCTGTGAATTGTTGTTTTTTCCGAAGTAGATGCGTCCTCGGGCAAGCATTTCCTTAAAATTCTCCTCGGTAGTACTCCAACACCTTCCTTTTGGAGGATAATGAACCGCGCCGCCGGGAGCTTTAATGCTGTACATCTGGTTGGGTCGATATCCTTGGGCTGTCATCGGAATGCCCCTCCACCGCCCACGAGGATCGTTGTTCGGGTTCTTGTAAATTTTCTGACTTTTCTCATCAAGAGGTACTCTATTGCGTGTATCTTTGAATAAATCCGCATTTTTCGCATAGACGATAACATACTCGTGCACATCACCAATCGCTTCGCGATTTTCTCGCGAATAGCGCTTCTGCCAGACATTAGAAGCGATGAAGTTCGACCTCCCGCAAGTCTCATCCATAAGGATCCGAAGGTAAGGCATTTCACGATCGTCAATCGAAACCCAGAGTGATCCATCAGGTCGGAGAAACCTCCACAAAATCCCAAGGCGTTCACGCATTAGCGCGAGCCAAAGCGAATGTTCGACCCCATCGTCATAGTGTTCAAACGCCGACCCGGTGTTGTAAGGGGGGTCGATGTAAATACACTTCACCTTCCCCGCATACTCATGCTCCAGCGCCTTCAATGCCAGCAGGTTATCGCCGAATATAAGCCGGTTATCGAAGATGTCCTTATCCGTCAACCGGTGTTTGGCATGATAGGATTTTTCCGGGTCTTCGAGCAGAATGCGAGGCTCCAGCTTGGGCCGATTTTCCTTTCCAATCCAGGTGAGCTCCAATTTTTGTTTTTTATTCATATTAATCTCTCATGCAACATCATGAAGCAGCATTATTGACCGCCCCTGTCCGGAAAGTCTCCTAAAACCGCCATGAAAAATATCCTAATAGTATTCTTCCAGCAGCCATTTCCATACTGGCAGCACCGATATCTTCAATCCGTTCTTCTCACGTTCCTCATCTTGAGCGTATGTCAGTATGGTGCCTGACGTCAGGCCTAGTAAACTGCTTGCATCCACAAGCCCGGCAAGCTCTCGTTTCTCATTCCGGTTCGTCAGCTCCCAGCAGACCTGAATGGCATGGGTCGGCCTGGTGCCTTGCTTGATGATAAAGTCACACTCGTGCCTGTTCTTGAAGTAGTAGGTCTCCATACCGCGGCGGAATAGCTCTATGGCGACAAGATTCTCAAGGAGTCTTCCGCGGTTTTCGGCAAAGGGGCGCCCCAGGGCAGCGAAACCGGTGTCGGTCAGGTACACCTTTTTGGGATTCATAATCCTGCGGCGAGGTGAGTAGGAGAATTTATCGTTTTCAATAACGAAAAATGCATCCTGTAGATAAGAGAGATAGTTCGATATGGTGCGTTTGCTGCCTGGAAGGCCACCTTCCTTTAGGTGCTTTTCGAATCTCGTTATCGAAAAGATGCCCGAATAGGACTCTAGGACTTCGTTCATAAGCGCATCGAGAACATGACGCGCCTTGATATTATATCTCTCAAGGATGTCCCTGTAGAAGATTGTTTTGAAGTAGCTTTGCAGGAGCTTGCGCCTTTCTGCTTCGTTGCGGGCCATAATAACCTCGGGAAATCCCCCGTGTCTTATATATTCATCGAATGCGGCCACGATATTTCCACGGGCTGGGGTGCGGAGAGAGACTGGGGTGAACGAGATGTCTCGGTATCCAAGGTATTCACGGAACGAGAACGGCAGCATGGTAATATCCTCATAACGCCCTCGTAGTTCCGTCGCTATTTCACGGTCGAGCAGCTTCGAATTGCTCCCTGAGATGATGATGTTGAAACGGCGGCGGTTATGGAGTGTGCGAAGCACTCGGTTCCATCCCTGAAGATGTTGAACCTCATCAAAGAAGAGAAAACGAGGATACCTCCCTGCGAGCTGGTGGAACGCGGCGAGAAGCTCATCCATGTTATCTCCAGTGAATTCACCAAGTCGATAATCCTCGAAATCCACAAAGAGTATATCCTCTTTTGAACAATCACCCTTTTCAAGCAACGACTGAATGAGCTGGTACATGAAGTATGTTTTTCCCGCCCGTCTCGGTCCCACGATGGCAAGGATACGCTTGAGGTTCATGGGCTCTTTATTGGATTGGCTGCGGGGGATCAACGGGGGAATATCGCCCTCTTCCAGCCATTCAGCAATGATTGCGAGCAATACGTCTCTCTTTAATCTGTTTACCATAGTAAACAAAATAAAGAGAAATTGTTTACTTGTCAAACCTTTTTTCCATATGGGCTGCCACCGGATGGGGAAAACAAGCAAGACCTCTCGCAACTCCCCATCAGACAATACCCTTGTGACTTAATGAAGCGGTCTTTTTTTCTTGTATCATTATTTATTTTATGGATATAAGACCCCTTTACTTGGATAGATCTCTTTCTCTGACGTATGGTAAATGTGACGCTATGTTTCGAGTAAATGACCTCATCTTGCTTCTCGTTATCTTCCTCTCCGTTCTTGCTGCTATCCTGGTGCCGCGCATCGGTGCCCCTTTTCAGTCGTCCCCCCTTTATTTGATGATGCTGCTGCTCTTTTTGAGCTTTCTTTCCATCAAGCTCGACGCCGTTTTTCATATAGCCAGAGAATTCGCCCGATCCATTCTGTTTTTAAGCTTCTTAAAGACGATTGCGCTTCCTATTGGAGTATACTTCCTTTGTAAGGTTCTCTATCCATCTTACGCCATTGCGGCACTGCTGCTGTCCGGCATCTCAACAGGGGTTGTAGCCCCCTTCATCTCAAATGTAGTGAAGGCCAACAGCCCTCTGGTTCTGGTTATGGTGGTCATCACTTCCCTGATTGCGCCCTTCACGCTGCCAGCCATAGCCAAGATGCTCCTATCACGTTCGGTTGATATCTCAATGTGGAGTATGATTCGCATGCTGTGCCTTGTCTTATTCGTTCCTATTGGTGTGGTGGAGATATTACGTCGCATTTGGCCTCGCCTTGTAGCGACCATGATGAAACGACAATTTCTCGTGTCCCTGGTTACCATTGCCCTCATTAATCTCGGGGTGTTCTCAAGATATGCCGAGTTTTTCCGCCAAAAACCCACGACAATCCTGGAGGCATTAGTGGTTGCCATAGTCCTCGCTGGGATCTATCTTTTAACCGGCATCCTCGCTCTCCCAAGGGGAACGATCGAGAATCAACTGTCCGCAGCGATCATCATGGGAAATATAAACAATGTCCTGATCATCGTTTTTGCCTCTCAATTCTTCGGTCCCCTTGAGCCAACCGTTGCCGCGATGTATATCTTCCCCTTCTTTGGTTTGATCCTTCCCTTGAGGATTTATAGCCAGCGGCACCAAAAAGAAATGTAGACTTTTCCTCCCCTCAACCGTCTAATAGAAAGGCCCGAAAGAGATCGCCCATGAATGATGAGAGAAGTACGTTCGGCGAGCTGGTTGAAAGGCATCTTTACGTTTTTTTCTTGACGCAGAGCAACTGAAATGACGTAATATTCTGGGGGTACATCCATGCGCAAACGAACGCTGTTCATAGTCGTGGCCTTTATCGTTATTGCGGCTATCTTGGCGTTTACGTACGCCAATCGCAATGATAAACGGCCCGCCTATCGCCTCGCGAGGGTCGAGCGAGGGCCAATCATCAGCACCGTATCCTCCACCGGTACGCTCACCCCGGTCACTACGGTGCAGGTAGGCTCTCAGGTCTCCGGCCAGATCAAGGAACTGTACGTCGACTTCAACTCCAAAGTACAGGAGGGGCAGGTTATCGCCCGGATCGACCCTGAAAACTTCGAGACCCGAGTCCGTCAAGCGGATGCCGAGCTTGCCGTGGCCCGTGCCAATGTGGCTATACAGCGTGCCGATTTAGAACGCACGAGGGCGGAGCTTGAGAACGCGTACGCGGCGCTCGCTGCCGCCAAGGCCCAAACCGAAAAAGCTCGTGTGGCTCTCCTCCATGCGAAAGGCGACCTCGATCGAAAGAGGGCGCTTTACCGCCAGGCCATAATCTCAAAGAGCCAGATAGACGATTCAGTAGCCGTCCATGATCAGGCGCATGCCCAGCTCAGTGCTGCCGAGGCACAGGAGCAGGCACAGGCCTCCATCGTCTTTTCCCGTAAAGCCCAAGTCAAGATGGCCCAAGCCCAGGTAGAATACTCCCTCGCCCAGGTGAAGCAGCGAGAGGCCGCCCTACACAATAGCAAGGTGGATCTGGAGCACACGGTTATTCGCTCACCCCTGGACGGCGTGGTAATACAGCGAAATGTGGATATCGGTCAGACCGTTGCGGCGAGCCTTCAAGCCCCTACGCTCTTCACAATCGCCCAAGATCTCAGGAAAATGCAAGTAGACACCAACGTAGACGAGGCCGATATCGGCCGCGTACTGGTAGGCCAGCGTGTGATCTTCACTGTAGATGCCTTTCCAGGCCGTGAATTCACAGGACAGGTAGAGCAGATCCGCAAGGCGCCGCAGACTATCCAAAATGTGGTGACCTACACCGTTGTCGTATCCGCGGAGAATCAGGATCAGCAGTTGTTGCCTGGCATGACCGCCAATGTCCAGGTGGTGATCGACGAACGCCAGGCGGCGCTCAAGGTGCCGAACGCGGCCCTCCGGTTTCGGCCGTCCAGCACGAAAACAGGGAGGGTGGCAGGCACAAGCAGTGTGGATAGGGGCGGGATCGCGAGTGAAGAAAGCGGGCAGCAAGCCGAGCGGCTTAAACGGCTCATCGAGACGCTCGGGCTCAATAAGGATCAGCAGGTCCGGGTTCGCGCCATCCTTGCCGAGCAACGCGAGCGGATCATGACCCTCCGAGGACAAGGTGCAACTGCTGAAGATATTCGTACCGAATGGAAGCGAATGCGGGAGCAGAGCACCAGTGCCATCTCCGCGATTCTCCATCCAGGGCAGCGCGAAAAGTTCCTGAGGATGGTCACCTCCAGGGCGGCAAACCCGGTGACGCGCGGGCGTGTCTGGGTGTTGAATAAGGACGGATCGCCTGTGCCGGTGGATCTGATCATCGGGGTCAGCGATGGCAGCTTCACTGAAATCGTCCAGGGCGATCTCGGGGCCGGACAGGATATAATTATCGGGGCAAGCGGACAAAATCCCAAGTCATCAGGCAGTGGCCTAAGGCGGTTTGGATTCTAGAATGCCCAGCCTCCTCCTCAAGACAGGGAACCTCATCAAGGACTACAACCTAGGCCCCCAGGTGGTGCATGCACTGCGCGGCATCTCCGTGGAGATCGAACGGGGGGAGTTTGTGGCGGTCATGGGGCCCTCCGGTTCAGGCAAGTCCACTTTCATGAACCTGCTTGGTTGTTTGGACACGCCCACTACTGGCCGCTACATCCTCGATGGAAACGATGTCTCATCCCTTACCCGTGATGAACTCGCGGACACGAGGAACCGTAAGATCGGCTTCGTCTTTCAGAGCTTCAATCTCCTTCCCCGGACAACGGCACTGGAAAACGTGGAGCTCTCACTCCGGTATGCATCCACTTCGCGCCGCGATCGCCGAGATAAAGCCAAAGCGGTATTGGCCGAAGTGGGCCTTTCCGACCGAGCCCACCACCTCCCTTCCCAGCTCTCGGGAGGAGAGCAACAGCGTGTCTCCATTGCAAGGGCACTTGTGAACAAGCCCGTGCTTCTTCTGGCAGATGAGCCGACCGGTGCACTTGACACGCAAACCGGCGTTGAGATCATGTCGCTTTTTCAGCGCCTCAACCACGCCGGAATCACCATCGTGCTCGTAACCCACGAGCTTGAGATCGCACGGTTTTCCCGGCGTATACTTCGGTTCCGTGACGGAAGGCTTATGGGCGATGAGATGGTGAAACACCTAAACGCAGTGAAAAAGACGCTCTCCGAGATGCCGGTGGAGGAGTCAACGCCGTGATGAGCTTCCTTGACCCCCTCCTTGATGCAGTCCGTGCGCTTCGTGCCAATGTGATGCGCAGCGTACTCACCACTCTTGGTATTATTATCGGCGTTGCAGCGGTTATCATCATGGTATCGGTCGGCACCGGGGCAGAGACTCGGGTGACCGAGCTGATTCAAAGCCTGGGCTCTAACCTCATCATCGTGGGCCCCGGGACCAGCACCTCGGGAGGCGTGCGGCTCGGGAGGGGCACTTTACCGACCATTACGGAAGATGACGCTACTGCTATCCAGCGCGAGATCCCAAGCGTGCGCCTTGTCGCATCCCATGTTCGGGGAAGCTGCCAGATGGTGTTCGGCAATCTCAACTGGTCCACCTTCATCGAGGGTGTTACACCGGAATACTTCGAGGTGCGCGAGTGGGAAATCACCACCGGAAGAGCCTTTACCCATGAGGAGGTGAAAGGCGCGGCAAAGGTGGTGCTTCTTGGCGAAACAGTGGCTGAGAGCCTTTTCCCCGGACAGGATCCCATAGGCCAGATTGTTCGCATCAATCGCGTGCCATTCGAGGTGATCGGCGTGCTCAAGGGAAAAGGTCAGTCGCCAATGGGTCATGATCAGGATGACGTCGCCTTCATACCGTTGTCCACCGCAAAGAAGCGGGTGCTGGGCGGCCGCAGGATCAGCGGTAAGTTAGTAGGCGGGATCTTTGTGAAGGCGCGGACCTCAGAGCTCGTCTCCGAGGTCGAGGAGCAGGTACGGGAACTGCTTCGCCAGCGGCACCGCTTGAGATCCAGCCAGGACGACGATTTCTTCATAAGGAACCTGTCTCAGATTCTCGAGACACGTGCCGAGTCATCGCGGGCGATGGCACTGCTTCTCGCTGCGGTGGCCTCCGTGTCGCTAGTGGTGGGTGGTATTGGCATCATGAACATCATGCTCGTTTCCGTTACCGAGCGCACGCGCGAGATTGGCCTCAGAATGGCAGTGGGTGCGAAGAGCAGAGACATTCTCGCACAATTTTTGATCGAGGCGGTGACCCTTTCGCTCATAGGCGGAATCATGGGTATCCTCATAGGCGTAGGCGGATCAATAGGTATCGCGATAGTAAGCGACTGGCCCATAATAATCGGGATTAGGTCGGTGATCCTCGCCTTCACTTTCTCCGCTGCGGTGGGTGTATTCTTCGGTTTCTATCCGGCGCGAAAGGCAGCGCAGCTCGATCCCATTGTGGCACTGCGTTACGAATAGGCGGGAAATAACGGGGCTCCGCTTTGAAGGGAGAAACGCTCCGGGGATAAATGAGGAAATGTTAAAATTTAAACGTTTTTATGTAGTTATTGAGGAGATTGGTGTCCTCGTCGCTCATTTCAACGAACTGGATTCCCAATCCCGGGGGTTTCCTTTCGTCGCTTTCCTCTTTCGATCTTGCCCAGATCACCTTTCCCTTTGCTTGTATTAAGTGATCGCCATCGGGAAGATTGAACTCCAGGTTCAAGGCGGTGCCAGCAGGGACCGTTTGGGTTGTTTTAATGAATAACCCACCTGTTCCGAGGTTTCCTATGTAAGCCCTGAAAAAATCGCTCGCCTTCTTGAAGGTGATCCGAATCTTTGCGCTTGCCCTCTCTTCGGTACGCCTTGGAGCGGTAGCGCCACTAAGCTTCATGGTGGTATTTCTCAGCCTCTTTACAAGGGTCCCGATTACCCCCCTGAAATCCGAGGATATTTGGTTAAACTCGCTATCAATGAAATCCTTATCCAACAGCTCCAATACCGTGTCTTCAAGGGCAGTTGCAGTAGCTGATCGTGGCTCGTGATCGATAAAACTCATCTCCCCAAACATGTCTCCAGGGCCAAGGGTTTCGATAGTAAACTTCCTGCCCTGAACGTCTTTGCTGATCTCCACCTTTCCAGACTCTATGATATACACAGCGACGCCATGACTCCCTTCCTTGAATATGACATCCCCTGGCTTGTAGTTCTCTTTTCTCGCTGTCAAGAACAATTGAACTCTACCTCCTTTTCCCTGGCTAATTCCCGCAGGTCTCTCATAACCTCTCTGACCTGATGTCTCGTGTTAGCCAAGCTCCCCTCATTATCGATAATGTAATCCGAGAGCGGCCTTTTCTCATCAAGGGGAATCTGAGCCTTGAGTCGCTTCTCCACCTCCTCTTCTGAAAGGCCGTCCCGTTCTCTTGCCCTCTTTATTTGCGCATCTCTCGATACATAAACTAAGATGATTTTATCAAACTTTTTCTGAAAGCTCAATTCAAATAAAAGAGGGAAGTCTATGACAACGACAGAGCATGGATCCTTGTCCTTGATGGCTCCGAGTAATATGTCTCTTTCCTCAAAGATCCTGGGATGGGTGAATCCCTCGAGGGTCCTTCGGCTCTTTGGATCGGAAAAGACAATCTCCGCAAGGGCAGATCGATTCAGCGTTCTGTCCTGATTTAGAATGCCCGTCCCAAAATAGGCGACCACATCCCGCCACGCAGGCTTATCGGGCTCTACCACTCGGCGGGCGAGCTCGTCCAAATCGATGACACAGGCCCCCTCAACCTTGAACATCCGGGCGACAACGCTCTTTCCGCTCCCTATGCCACCTGTGAGACTAACCATCAACATTTGAATTGCCTAAAGTGCTAAGTGCCTAAAGTGACTAAAGTTGTTTATTTTGCGAGCTGCTGGATCTTTGATATGTACCTCTATTCCGCCACATAATCGAGAATTAATAAGCTGGAAGAAAAACAACTGACCACTGACCACCGACTTCATCGTTTTTTCAACAGCACATACAGGGCACCGGCTCCTCCGTCGCAGGGGCGTGCGGTTACAAAGGCGAGGACTATCCTCTTGAGCATACCCCTTCTAAACCAGACAGGGAGCTCCCTTTTTATCGCAGGTTGATGGTCAACCGAACCCAGCCCCCTACCATGGACTATGAGCACACACCTCAATCCCCTTTGATAGCTCTTGACGATAAACTCATGGACGACCGCCTCTGCCTCTTTCTTCTTTAGCCCATGGAGATCAATATAGTCCTGGACGGAGAACTCCCCTCTCTTAAGCCTTCTCATGATCTTCGGTCCCACACCCGGAACCGCCCCCACCATATACTCATCGCTGAACGAGATATCCCAGGCAGATGAATCTTTTACCAGGGCCGAGAGGTATTGCCGTTCCCTTTCCTCCTGACTTTGCCGGTGATCGGGGAACTCCTCCCTGCTTGACGGGGATCTCACGATCCTTTTCCTGCTATCGTGTAAAGGCACGACGTCTTTCATGGCCTCTTGAAAGAGATCCTCGTCGCTCTCCTCCACTATCTCATCGGCCGTACTTGCGGCTAAATCGCCGGGGTTCTCGTCTACGCCCTTAAGGTCCTTTAACTGGCTCTCAAAAGGCCGATTGGATAGGGTCTGGTCATTCTCAGATCTCTCCCCTGCCGCTTCAACCCTTGCCCTTCTTCTCTTCCTCCTCATGGTAGTATTTGACTTTTTATCTTCTTTTAACTAAATAAAATAGCCTTAAGATCGCTCAGCAGGTTCCTGGATTCTCTTTGCGAGCAGGATAATTATAGCAGAATCGGCAATATTTTAGAAGTGATAACACATGGCCAGGACAGACGACTACAATAGGGCGTATGAGATTGC
>CAZJXD010000052.1:0-32538 GCA_964549945.1 uncultured Desulfobacteraceae bacterium
AATGCCTCTCACCCTATTAAGAGTCAATTATCTTTTTGTTACGTATAGATAGCAGCTAGTTTATACAATCGCTGGCATTCATTTTAGGAAGGCAGGGCCATTTCCGACCGTACCTTAACTCCATGGACTGGAGTAGCTCGCCCTAGGCCTCGCCACCCCAATCTTTTATCACGGCCTTGAAGGCCTTGAGGCCCGACTCCAGGCATGGCTGGTAACCGCCGCCATCGCCGCCCCAAGCGGAGGCCAGGTAGAGGCCCTTGAAGGGTGTGGTATTCTTGATCCGGTTCATGAAAGAGTTGTCCAGGGACTGCTCATAACCATAGATCGCACCCTCAGGGTTTTTGGTGTAGCGCAGGTTGGTCAGGGGCGTGGCTGCCTCCCTGACCTCGATCATAGAGCGAAGGCCCGGGATGACCAGCTTCTCGGCCTGCTCGATGAGCTCTTCAGTGATACGTTCCTTCTCTTTCAAGTAGGCCTCCTTGCGACCGGCCAGATAGTCTGCCTCGAAGTGGCGCCAGGGCTCGTAGCCGCTGAGCATCATGACAGTTACCGTTGAGGTTCCTGGCTCGGAGTAGCGGGGGTAGGCGTTATCGTAGATGGACACGCCCAGGCCAGACCTCTTCGGATCGCAGGCCAGGCAGCCCAGGTATGCCTCCTCGGGGTCATAGTGCTCCGTGGCAAAGATCTCGTAGCCCTTGACCTTGCCCCGGATCTCTTGATTGAGTCCCAGCCAGACAATGAAGCTGGAAAGCGACGGCCGGTAGGTATTGAGTTTGTTAAGGTATTTCCGTTCCTTGCTGGATTGATCGCTCGGCACAGCGTCTCGGGGCAGCATCTTGATCGTTTCCGGCACGCTGGCATTGGAGATTACCGCCCTGGCGGGAAGGGTTCGGCCATCCTTGAGGGTTACACCCGAGACAGCTCCATCCTTCATGGTGATTCCTATTGCCTCGGTCTCCAGCAGGACATGACCGCCCGCCCCCTCTATGGAATCCATCAGGGCATAGCTCAGATCCTGGGAGCGGCGCTTCACGTAGTGTCCACCGAAGCGAATGAAGGAAGCCGTGGCAATGGCGTAGAGAAAGCCGCTCAGCTTGGATGGGGGCAGGCCGTAATAGCCCCAGAAAACGGACAAGATCGAGCGGACTTTAGGGTCCTGGACGTGGTTATCCAGGAGATCTCCCAGGGTCATGTTGCGGACGGCCCACATACGCTTGTGGGTGATGGGGAAGATGATCTTGTCCAACCAGGAATCGGGGTCAAAAGGCTTCATCCCTTCATCCAAGATGCCGAGCATTTCGTCAAAGAAACCCTTGATGCCCTTGGACTGGCCGGGGAATGTTTTGCAGAGCTGATCGATGATAGCCTCTGGGTCACGCCGGGGCCAGATGAGGTCATGGTCCGGAGTGATGATGCGGCATAACTCTGGCAGATCGACCATCTCGATCTTGTGCAGGATGCCAGCCTTCTCAAACACGGTCCTCATCGGACCGCCGCTCACGTCGCCAGTGGCGTGTAGCGAGACATCAAAGGTGAACTTGCCAGCCGCCCGGTCAAAGGAAGTAGCGTAGCCGCCGGGCCTGTCATGCTGTTCAACCAGGGCCACTGGGAAGCCGTTGCGGGCAAAGATGGCTGCGGCGCTGAGCCCCCCCAAGCCGCCGCCGATGACCACCACCGGCAGCTCCTTCTTTGGCCCCATCTCGGCTGCCAGAACCTCGAGCCTAGTCCAGTCAACAGTCAGCACAGCCGTGGTCGCCGCGGCTAGTTTCAGAAAGTCGCGGCGGGAGATAGATCGGTAATTCTTGCCGCTCATGGTATCCTCCTTTGATTACGTAAATGTTAAGGGATTCAAGGGACAGTATTTAAATCATCAAAGGGCAAAAGGCTCCACCCGCAGACTTTTGGGTGGCGTGCCATATACTTTAAATGAGAATAGATATCAGTATACCTATGGTAGTAGAAAGTTCAATATCATTTATTGATTATGGCTCTAAACTCCGCAACTAGATTGCCATCAGGGATATGGATGTCTTTTTTGCAACCGTTTAGTTCCATGCTGCTGTGCCCGCAAAAGGTGCAGATGTTGTGATAATCAACGCTGGCTTTCAGTTCACTTTTCATGTAGAGTAGTGCTGTATATCGATTCGCTGACTCCGGAGTCGCATGAGAGCAGTTTTTCAACTTTTCAGTCTGCTGGCGTTCAGCACCTGCCTGGCCATGGACTTCACAGCTCCGAAACCACAAGAAATCCTCCACGCCATCGGGAGGACCGACGGGCTTCCGATAAGCTTAAAGCGGGCCTTAGATCCAGGCAACGATTTCGCCCCACTGCCCGTCCCAAAACCAGGTGACTGGTTGGACGTTCATCCTGAGGCCGGCCAGAGCTTTGAAGAGTTTCTAAGGACTAAAAGAAACAAACCTGATGCAGTGCGAAATAAGATTTACCTCCAACCGTTAGGTGAATTCCCTGAAGGTCAAAGCCCTCCCCTTGAAACCCTGAAGCAATATGCGGCCGCCTATTTCACCCTCGATGTGAGAATCCTCCCACCGCTGAATACGAGCCATGCCAGGCTCACAACCCGCATCAACCCCTTGTCAAGAAATCTCCAGATCTTGACCAGTGATGTGCTAATGTTTCTCAAGAGAAGGCTTCCCTCCGATGCCTTTTGCCTTCTGGTAATCACCATGGAAGACCTCTATCCCCATCCCTCGTGGAACTTCGTCTTTGGTCAGGCCTCCCTTCAGGACAGGGTCGGGGTTTTTAGCTTTGCCCGTTATGACCCGGCGTTCTACGGACAAGAGCGAGAAGACGACTACCAGGAACTCCTGCTGCGGCGAAGCTGCAAGGTCCTGGCCCACGAGATTGGCCATATGTTCTCACTGAGGCATTGCATTTACTTCCACTGCCTCATGAATGGGTCCAACCATCTCGAGGAGAGCGACGCGAGGCCACTTGCCCTGTGCCCGGTCTGTCTTCGGAAGCTTCATAGCAGTATCGGATTCGATATCGTGGATCGTTATCGAAAACTCCTTTCTTTTTACCACAAGGTTGGTTTTGATCATGAAGCCAGATGGGTATCAGATCGTTGTGGAAGGATTTTGGGGGATGAGAAGGGGAGGCAAAAGCGGGGAACTGCTGCGGTCCCAGGGGTGGGGAATTAACTTGGTCATTGACAGCAAGATGCTGAGGTACGCTGAAAATGAATAGGCTAAATATTTATTGAAGAAACAGATGCATACCCCCACGGGATACTTTTTCTCATATGAACCATTTTGTAACTACTCAGGTAGTCACCCCTTTTTTTAATGAACACCCATAACTTCAGACACCGAATTCTATCGGGCCGGTGGGGCAAATACATCGAATGCAATTAATTCCTCGATAACATCATAAATTCGATGCCTGGTATTCTTCGGCACTCTCACGCAACTTCCCTTCCTCATTTGAACTGAGCCGACTCCTTCAATTTCCATTTTTGCTTCGCCACTCAATATATATAGAATATCATCCGATTCTTCATGCACATGAAATTCGTTCCCTCCACCTTTCTGCACTTTTATCAATTGTATGGTAGCTAAAGATCCGTGCTTTTCTTTTGAGTAAAGCAGCTTATATTGCCCCAGTCTCATTCTCGGATGGTCTTGCCACTTCATTTTCTCTTCATTGATCATGTATTCCATGGTTGTACTCCTTCATGCTTTGGCTATGGCTTTGTTTTTGTACTCAATATATCCGTCAAGCATTACATATCAATTAAAATGAGGGAAGAGATTTTCTGGAGATCCAATGTTCGGGGTTGAGAGGCAGTGTTTACTTGGCTGAGCAGGAAACCGGCCCTCTTGTCAGGAACCTTGACGATCTTCTCTATCCTTTACCTCTAACCCTAGCAGGTTTTCGGGTCAAGTGGGACTTCCAGGTATAAAGCCCTTCCTAATAGGTGATAAAGCCGGGTAAAAAGGTTGCGATCTGCGGGAAGAATATGAGAATCACCGTCACAATAATCAGTGCGACAAGGAAGGGGAATATCCCCTTAAAGATAGCCTCAAGGGGCACGTCAGGGGCAATCCCTTTAATGACAAATACATTCACCCCCACCGGCGGTGTGATAACCCCCATCTCGGCTACGAGCACAATAATGACCCCAAACCAAATCGGGTCAAAACCGAGCTTCATAACGACCGGGAAAAATATGGGGATGGTAACCACCACAAGGGCCATGGAATCCATAAAGAAACCACCTATAAAATAGATGAAAACGATGACACCCATGATAGCCATCCGGTGAATGGCAAGGCTCCCGAGCCAATCAGCCAGCCTGAAGGGTATCGTCGATACCGCCATGAAATGGCCGAAGATTACCGCCCCGGTGATAATGAATATCACCATACAGCCTGTTCGCAGGCCTTCCTTACCGGCCTCAAAAAATGTCGCCCAACTAAGCTGCCTGCGGGCCAAGCCTATGATCAAGGCACCGCCGGCTCCGATTGCCCCGGCCTGAGTGGGGCTGAACCAGCCGAGAAATAACCCCCCGATTGCCAAAAGGAATAGAATAATGGCTGGAATAATCCCGCCAATCGCTCGGAGCTTCTCCTTCCAGGTCGTCGTGACTCCAGGGGGACCGATATCCGGATTACGGGAGCAGAGAATGGCCACGGTCGCCACGAAAAAGATGCTCAGGAGTATCCCCGGCAATATCCCGGCGATGAAGAGCTTGCCTATGGATTCCTCGGTCATTATCCCGTAGACAATGAGGATGGTGCTCGGCGGAATAAGAATGCCCAGCGTGCCCGAGGCGGCAACCGTACCGGTGGCGAGCGTGTCATCGTACTTATACCTCTTCATCTCCGGAAGCGCTATCTTGCCCATGGTCGCTGCCGTGGCTGCGGTTGATCCACATATGGCGGCAAAGCCGGCACAGGCCAGCACGGTGGCCATGGTCAGCCCGCCCCGGAATTGTCCAACCCAGGTATAGCTGGTCTGGTAAAGCCTTCGGCTGATTCCCGAGGCGAAGGCAAAGGTTCCCATAAGGATAAACATGGGGATAACGCTTAACGGGTAAGAGGAGAATTGCTCAAAGATATCCTGGGCGAGAAGGCTAAGGGCTGGTCCCGTGTCGGCTAAATAGGCAAAACCAACAAGGCCGACAAAGGCCATGGCGAACGCAACCGGCAGTCCGAGGAGAAAGAGGACGAGGAGAAGGCCAATACCGGCAATGCCTGCGATAATTGGGCTCATCTCTTCACCATCCTGGACAGCGCGTTGAGAAACCCTGATAGAAACACCAGACAAACGGGAACACTGGCAAGCGCAATGCCGTAGGCAAAAGGATAGAGGGGTATGAGGGCCGTGGCGCTCACCTCCCTTGCCTTTTGAAGGTCGTAGCCGTATACGCAAAGGCGCCAGATAATGAGAACGAAGAGGACGAATCCAATGAGAAAAACGATGCTCTCGATAACTGCTTGGGCTCGCCCTCCCAGCCTGGTGACAAAAAACTCTACGCGAACATGTCTGCCAAGAATGAGCGCAAAGGAGGCAGCAAAGGAGATTGCCACTAACTGGGAAAGCATCACGATGTCGATGGCGCCGAAGACAGGCTTGAGAAACACCTTGGCCCCGATTACATCGATGCACGTGATCACCATCACCACCAGGAGCCCGGTAAGCCCTATCCACTCAAACCAGCTACTTAAAACGCGATTAAACCTATCAAATTTGTCTAACAGGGTTATGAGCTTCACCTTATTTTGCGATTACCGTTCACGCATTTGTCCTGGGGGCTTTTCCAACAGCGGTATACGCTTTTGTAAAGCGTGGCCATATCAGACAGGCGGAAGCCCCCAGGATAGGTCAGCTACAGACAACTACTACCCAATCCGTTCATGGCCTCATCGCAGCAGGCCCGGTTGGAGACTTGATGCCCAGCTCTATCTGCTTGGCCGTCCAGTAGTCCATGCGCTCCCGTATGAATTTAAGCCACCCTCTCACCTCTGCCTCTGGATGGCCTTTCCCAACCATATCCTTTACATAGTCCTCGATTACGGGTTCTGCGGCTTTCTTCCACCGGGCTGCCTCTTGGTCGGATAGCTCAATGATCTCTACGCCCTTCTCTATGGCAAAATCCCTCCCGTAGAAATCAATCACATTCCAAAACAGGGCATATCTCTCCTTATACTCCCCGCAAAGCTCATCGAAGATCTCCTTGATATCCGGTGGCAGCTTCTTATAGCTGTTTTTGTTCATAACCACGTAGAAGTAGTAGACATTGCCGGTCTGCCAGCTCGCGGTCGTATAACCGACAACCTCGGCAAACCGGAACGTCTTCAGGGTTTCATAGGGCGTATTCACGCCGTCAATCACCCCTTTCGCCATCGCATCGTAGACCTCCATCATTGGTGTCGGTGCTGGGGTTGCACCCAGGGCCTTAACCGTATAACCGACAATTCCCGGTGCCCGTATCGTCAGCCCCTTGAGATCCTCAAGCCTGCGCACCGGCTTCTTGGTGATCATCAGGCTTGGGTTGCTGGTATTCATCCAGAGTACGTGCACATCATCCCATTCCTTCGGCTTGAATTCGTTGTAGAAGTCATTGGCAACTTGAGAACTTACCCAGGCACTCGGATAGCTCAGGGGCAACTCGCACACCCCGGTAACGGGGAAGCGCCCCGGCGTGTATTCAATATGAGAGTAACCTATGTCTGCAATTCCCGTAACTATTCCTTTATACATCCCGGGGGCGTTAAGCAGTGAGCCGCCAGCAAAGTATTCGATCTTCACCCTGCCATTGGTGCGCTTTTCCAATTCGGCACAGAACTCTCCAAGATACTTCGATTGAAAGGAAGGGGGAGGAAAGAAGTTGGCGGCTTTTAGCTTTATCACCTTCTCTGCTGCATACGCTCCCTCGAAGGCTAGGACAACTACCATTAGCCCAACGCAGAGAATTCCCGCCACGATTAATAATTTCTTCTGTCTCATCGCTAATACCTCCTTTCTAAATTGGGTTCGCCTCTTCACGGCCCAATTGCCGTGAAATTTTGCCTCATGCCTACCAATGTCTTTTTTTCTTCCCTTTTTCCTCCTTTTAAAAATTGCGAGGTCTAAGAAAATCCTTCTTCATGCAACCACGAGAGATCCCCACCGAGATAAATGTCGTCACAAAATCGCTATACGATTCTGTTTCTCGATGCTACATCCCTGGAAAAACGCAGGTAGGATGGCTTCAATGTAAAGGCTAAAAGCAGAAAGGAAATAACAACAGACAAAGGCATCTTGCCCTCAGCTAAAGCATGGATGACTTGAGGATGGAAATGCATAATTTTTTAGCAGCAAACCATTAACACTGTCAACTTTTTTTTATTTTATCCCCTGGGCTCCATAGGCCACCATACAGCTGCCAGTCTTGAACCCCTGCTCCTTCAGGCGGCACGTTGCCGTATCTCCCTCAGCCATTTTTTCCACCATAGACCCAAATGGATTTGATTTCCTTGAACATTATAAAGTTATAAATGAATTTTTTACGAGGTTAGAAATACTGGTCTGAAAAATGGGTGATTTACTATTCCGGTAGCACAAGGCCCAATATCAAGGACTTTCCGGGCAGCCCTTGAATTGCTCAGCATACCTTCGGAATCCCATAAACCTTTATGGCTCTCTGTCTTCTTAATGCCAATCCTAAAATATTTATTAGGACCAGGTGACTTGCTTGCCAATTGATTGATTATGGGTTAGCATTAAAGCGGGTGCGGTTCAGAGAGGGGAGGGCAGAATGCGACGCAAATGCCTGTCGGTATCGATGTTTGTTCCGTTGCTTCTTTTGGGCACGTTATCCTGTCAGCCGTCAGCCACCAGTGAGAAGAAATCTATCGTCGTTACTTATTCCATTCTTGGTTCTATCGTGAAAGAATTGGTCGGGGACAAGGCAGCCGTTGCTGTCTCTGTGCCCAATGGATTGGACCCGCATGAATGGGAGCCATCCGCGAAAGACATAGAAACGATAAACAAGGCCGACCTCGTTGTCGAAAACGGGCTTAGGCTTGAAGGCGGCATGGAAAAGACCCTTGAGGCAGCCAAAAGAAACGGTGTCAAGTTCTTTACGGCTTCAGATCACATTACGGTTCGTCATGTGGGCCCTGGAGAGGGAATTCCCTCTGGTGACCCCGACCAGGCGATCGGCGCACCCGACCCGCACCTGTGGATGGACCCAGTGACCATGAAGAGTGTCATCAGTGCACTTGGTCCCGCTCTCATGGAAGGCCTCAATCTGGATGTCGCCGCCCAGGCAAGGGACATGGAAAACCGGCTGGAGAGCTTAAATGCCGAGGTTACTGATATCGAGGCACAGATACCCCAGGATAACCGCAAGCTGGTTACCGGTCACGAGTCAATGGGGTACTTCGCCCGGCGCTATGGCTTTAAGCTGGTTGGTGTCCTTGTTCCCAGCCTGTCTTCGCAGGCGGGCGTATCGGCGGCGGACCTGGCAGCCCTTAAGAAAGCCATTCTCGACAACCAGGTCAAGGCGATATTCACCGAGATCGGCACATCGCCGGCGGTGGCTAAGACCATCGGCAATGAGACCGGGGTAAAGGTGGTTGAACTCACGACACACGCGTTGCCTGGCGATGGCTCGTACTTCACGTTCATGAGAAACCTCGCTGCCGATATTGCCAATGCATTGAAATAGGGGTGGCTATGGACTTGCTGGTAACTCCATTCTCAACCAACAGCTTTATGCTTCAAGCGCTGATTGCAGGGGTCCTGGTCTCCATAGCCTGCGCAGTTGCCGGCACCTTTGTTATCCTGAGGGGGTTGGCTTTCATCGGCGATGCGCTCGCCCATGGCGTATTGCCTGGCATAGCGGTGGCCATTCTGGTTGGTTTCCCGGGGATGATCGGAGCGGCAATCGGTGCCGCCTTCATGATTGGAGGTATCACCCTGATAACGCAGCGGTCGAGATTATCTTCCGATACCGCCATTGGGTTGCTATTTATCGGGATGCTTTCCCTCGGCGTGGTGATCGTATCCCGCTCGAGCTCCTTTAGCGGTGACCTCACCCGAATACTGTTTGGCGAGATTCTGGGTATCAGTATCCAGTCAATATTGATTCAACTCGTGGCCACGGTTGTAATCATAGCCATTGCGATTGTGTGCGCTCGTCCATTCCTGTTGCTCAGTTTTGACCCTGAGCAAGCAGAGGTTGCCGGTTTCTCAGTCCGTCTCTATCACAATATCATGCTCTTCATGATTGCCATTACGGTTATTGTGTCCTTCCAGACCGTAGGTACTTTGTTGGTCTTCGGATTGCTCATTGCACCAGCTGGCGCCGGTGCCCTCCTTGCCCGACGCATCGAGGCGATGATAGCATGGGCAATGCTCTTTGGCGCGGTGTCGATGTACGCGGGTTTGTTGATCAGCTATCACTTTGACCTCGCCGCGGGCGCAGCGATAATACTGGTAACGATAGTGATCTTTTTTATCGTATTCATCTTGCAGAATATGCGTCATCGTCAAATTGCTCCTGCTCAGGAGGCAGAACATGGATAGCCAGAAGGAGACCGCTGTTTTATCAACAGGAAGAACCGGTGAACCCGGGCTCACCGCTGATGGTGTCCCTTATGTCAGGGCAGAGAATCTCGATATTGGTTATTCCAACGAAGTTGTTGTCGCAGACGTGAGTTTTGAGGTGGGACCCGGAGAAGCTTTCGCTCTCATCGGCACCAATGGCTCCGGCAAGTCCACTCTGCTCAAGACAATTGTAGGATTGCTGCCACCTATGGGGGGCCGGGTATCGGTATTCGGAATACCTCCCGGCAAAAATCACGCACGAATAGCCTACCTTGGCCAGTTCCACCGCTCCGGATTTGTCCTCCCGCTCCGCGCCATCGATGTCGTGCGCATGGGTCGGTTCCCACAACACGGGCTGTGGAAACGAATGGACCGACAGGATGATGAAATTGTCCTATCCGCCATGCGAACCATGGGTATCGAAAAGCTGGCAGACGTACCGTTACGCTCGTTATCGGGCGGGCAACAACAGCGTACCTATCTTGCTCAAGTGTTGGCTCATCAAGCGAGCCTGCTCGTGCTTGACGAGCCAACTACGGGTCTGGATGCTGGCGGCCGTGAGCTCTATTTGCACGCCCTCAATGATGAACTGTGCCGGGGAGCTTCTGTCATCATCGCCACTCATGACATTCAGGAAGAAGCAGCCCTTTGCCGGCAGGTAATGCTCCTGGCTCGTAAGGTAGTTGCCTTCGGCGCACCGCAACAAGTAATAACGCCCGAGGCCTTGCTCGAGACCTTTGACATCGTCGTTACCGGCGAGAAGCACGTCCACGTGCTTGAGTGTCAGCACAAGGATGGCGAACCCCCGCGTATCGGCCTCAACATGCCAAGACGCTAATCTCCCTGGCATTGTCGTCTCAGGAAACCCCTAGAGACCAGTTGCAGGGGCCAGTGTTTTGCCCTCCATGCCCTTCCCTTCTCCAGTAGATGCTCCGCCTTTCGCCCTCTCTCCTCCGGGCCTGAAGCGATGAGCCGGAGGTGAGGTCTCCAGGCAAACCGCTCGGCACGGATAATGGCGGTGGTACTAAGAGATGGCATGGCCCCGCAGACTGAATTCAGGCGATGATTTTAAAAACTTGATTTTATGTGCCAAAAGATATATGAGAGCAAAAGCAAAGAAAGGAGGTGACATACAATAAGAGATAAATAGGCAAAAGGGTTTTAGATCCTAAAATCCCAAAACAAAAGGAGGTAACCTGCCATGAGAACAAAAACCTTGATGATCTTCCTCACAATTCTACTGGCGATTGCCTTTATCACGCCAGCCTCTGCAAAGGTGACAAGGCTAAAAGTAGCCAATTTCTTTCCTACCAAAGCTTTTCAATCCACAGTGTTAGAAGAATTTTGTCGAGACCTAGAAAAGCGCACCAATGGCCAGGTAAAGGTTGATTACTTTGCTGGCGGCTCATTGCTGAAATCGACAGCGATGTTTGATGGGGTGGTGGACGGAATCGCCGACATCGGGTACTCCCATGTGTATTACACCCCCGGGCGTTTCTTGGTTGCGGAAACTTGTGGCTTGCCTATCGGCTATGCCACTGGGTGGGTAGCGAGTCAGGTCATGAATGATTTCTACCAGGAATTTCAGCCCAAAGAATTTGATGCGGTAAAAATGCTCTGGATGAATGCTTCCCCCAATAGTGCCATAGCCACTGCAAAGAAGCCGATACGCAAGCTGGAAGACCTCAAGGGGCTCACCATACGTGCACCGGGGACGGCCGGCGAGGTTATTAAGGCACTGGGTGGAACCCCGGCCCCCACGCCGATGATGGAGGTGTATGACGCGATCTCGAAAGGTGTCATTGATGGAGAGGCTTCGAACTTCGAAACACTGTTCGCGTTCAAGTTTGCCGAAGTGGTAAAATATACCACGTCAATCGGGGCGATCAACCATCCCTATCCCTTTTATCTGGTGATGAATAAGGACAGCTATAAGGGGTTGCCAGCAGACATTAAACCCATCTTTGACAAACTTGTTGGAGAGTACAAGGAGCGATATATCCTGATGTGGAATGCCATAGATTTCGTCGGTAAAGCGTTTGGTTTGAAGCATGGGGTAGAAATTATTGAACTGCCCGCGAATGAGATGAAAAGGTGGCAGGCAGCTGTCGAACCGGTAATAGATAATCATGTGAAAAAACTGGAGGGTAAAGGGTATACCGAGGCAGAGGCCAGAGGGTGGATCAAATTCCTGTACGATCGAGCTGAATTCTGGAAGCAGAAGCAGATAGAGCTGCACATCCCGTCAGCAGTCGGGCCTCCGGAGCTAAAACCAGAGGCTCTGATTATAAAATAAGCAGGCTGACTCTCTGAGGCAAGTCCCCCTACAGGTGTCATACGGTGGGGGGAGGAAGGGTAATAGCCTCGGATTGTTTATCAATCTATAGTACAGACCTTCGGTGGGTGAGGGGTCGAAGCCCCCGCACCCACCGAGGATGTTGAGGGAGGCTCAGTGTTAGACACAGGTGAAAGGTTGAATCGCCGATTAAGTGGGTGGTTTGAGTGGATAGGGCTGGTGGGGTTGCTGGTGATGATGGTTGTTACCTGCATCGATGTCGTGGGGGCTAAGCTCTTTCGTTCCCCTCTCATGGGCTCTATTGACATCGTGCAGCTTGCCCAGACAGTGGCAATTGCCTTTGCTGCCAGCATGGCGCTGATTCTCGGCCGGCATATCCAGGTAGAATTTCTTTTCAATCTGCTGCCACGGCGAACCCAGAAAGTGATTGACAGCATTGTTCTGCTTCTCTGCTTAGGGCTCTTCATGGTGATTCTGTGGCGAATGTCTTTGTTTGGTCGTTTATTGCAAACCTCAGGCGACTATAGCGCAACTATCTATATACCCTATTACCCTTTCGCCTATGGGATTGCCCTTGCCTGTATTCCCGTCTGTCTGGTATTTTTACTGGAATTTCTTAAATCGTTAACGAAGAAGAAGGAACAGAAATGAGCTCGGCTGCCGCAGGTATCATCGGTATCGGACTCCTAGTATTCCTCTTTCTCCTCAGAATGCCGGTTGCCTTTGCCATGGCCTTGATTGGAGTTGTTGGTTTTGCTTATTTGGCTACCCCAGGAGCGGCACTCGGTCTTCTCGGCCGCGAGATCTTCGACACGTTTCACTCTTACCCGCTCACCGTGATCCCCATGTTTATCCTCATGGGGACCTTCGCCTACGCTTCGGGAATCAGCAAAAGGCTATACCAGACGGCCTATGCCTGGATCGGGCACTTCCGGGGCGGCCTGACCATCGCCACTGTCTTTGCCTGTTCAGGCTTTGGCGCTATTTGCGGCTCGAGCACGGCAACGGCAGCGACCATGGGCCAGATAGCGCTTCCGGAGATGAAGAAGTATCGCTACGATGACACGCTCGCCACCGGTACCGTTGCTGCTGCCGGCACCCTTGGCATCCTTATCCCGCCGAGCACCATTCTCATCGTGTACGGGTATTTGACTGAGGAATCCATCGGAAAACTCTTCATCGCCGGCGTTTTGCCGGGGATACTCCTGAGCATCTTTTTTGCCGCAACCGTGGCCTTGTTGTGCTGGCGCAATCCCGCTATCGGCCCCCCCGGAACCACAACCACCTGGAAAGAGAAGTTGGGAGCGACTGGCGGAATTATTCCGGCTATCATTCTATTCCTTCTGGCTATCGGCGGGTTATTTCTCGGCTGGTTCAGCCCCACGCAGGCCGGAGCAATCGGAGCCGGCGGTGCCTTGATCATTGGCTTGGCCCGGAGACAGCTTACCTGGCGGACATTTTTTGAGGCCGGCATGGAAGGCTTGCGAACAGCGTGTATGGTGCTCTTCATTATCACTGGGGCTAACATCTTTGGGAAATTCATGGCGATATCGAGGATACCTTTCATGCTGGCTGAGTGGCTCGGGGGACTCCACATACACCCGATGGCGGTCATGTCGGTCATCATCTTCATCTACTTTATAGGCGGCTTCTTTATGGATTCCATGGCCCTCATCGTGCTTACCGTCCCCATCTTTTTCCCGCTCGTTATGGAGCTCGGCTTTGACCCGATCTGGTTTGGGGTCATCATTGTGCTCGTGGGCGAGATGGGAGTGATCACCCCGCCGGTAGGGGTCAATGTGTTTGTCATAAAGGGGATCGCTCCTGATGTACCCATTGAGCATATCTTCAAGGGAATATTCCCCTTCCTTGGGGCATTGATTATTGTGACGGTTATATTAATGATTTTCCCGCAGATTGCTACCCTTTTGCCTTCTTTCATCAGCTATTAAGGGCAGCTTTTTATCAAGCAGGCTAGCTTTCGACACAATTCTAAAAAACCTAGCTAACCCATTTACTGTCGTTGCCGTTAAGGGCATTAGAGCAGCATTTCATCAATTTATTTATTATTAATATCTTTATATTTTATTTCAACGTAAGCGTTCACCTATATCCCATTACGATTAGACTAATAAAATAACGTAAAATCAGTTAGTTATAATGTATCAGATTTGCATTATAAAGGTGAGAGATTCCCCTATAAGGTTTCATGGAGAAGCTGAGAAACCTAATAAACTTGATGGAATCGTAAAAGCTCCTTTAATCGTCATGCCGGACTTGATCCGGCATCCATAACGTGTTGAATTTACTGGATTCCGGCTTCCGCCGGAATGACGAAAAAACGGAAAAATGACTTTTTACTAAGCCGTAGAACTTACATCCAAAAAAATCCAGTCCAGATTTTATAGTCAGTATTGCTACTGAAGAAAAGATATGATATCAAGGTTACCTGGGCAAAATTATTCAATCTTTTGATATTATGCAAATTGTTTATTTGCGAGTAATACTACCACTGGTGTGATGTGGATACGCAAAGATATGTGAGTGATCTGAGCACCAACGAAAAAGTGTTGATGGCGGTCGTTAGGGCCGCAGAAAGCTTCAAAAGAACCCACTCTTCCATCTTCAGGAACTACGGCCTCTCATTTCCACAGTACAATGTGCTCAGGGTCTTGGATGCATCACGGAACGGGATGAACAAGATCTCTGAGGTTAGCAGGATCATGCTCGTTCCAGGGGCAAATATGACGGGCCTGGCCAAGAGATTGGAGAGGGATGGTTTTATAATCAGGAAATCAGACAGCAATGATGAACGTGTAACCATTCTTGAAATCACACCAAAGGGGAAAAGGACCCTGAAGAATATAAAGAAGGAAAAGGACCGTAGCATTGAACTCACCCTGAAGGATTTTTCAGGGAAAGAGAAAACGGAATTTCTGGACAAGCTCAAAAAATTAATCAAGAACAACATGCGTTCATCATAAAGAAGATTTCAATCGCTAACTTGCCCCTTATAATAGTCTCATTTTCTCATGTAAGGCCCCTGAGGGAACATGAATAAAATGAGCAGCGCTTCCAATCCAGTGATGTTCCGGCTGGAAAATATCACCAAGAGATCTGGTGGTCTGACGGCCTTAAACGAGGTTAACCTGAACGTAGAGGCATGCCAGATCATGGGGCTTATCGGCCCCACAAAACACCTCTCACAAGTTCCCTAAAAGGCCAGATCTGCTCAATGGAAAGGAGGGATGCGATATGTGAGATTAAATGATAACAGGGTCCAAAATAGTTCGTGAAAACCCTTGGAAGGAGGAAAAGAAAATGAAAAAGAAGGTATTGTTCGGCTTGGTAGTTATGGCATTAGCAGCATTGCCTTTGTGTGTTGCTTGTACCCTAAAAACCATCACAACCCCGCCAACCCCTCCAACCCGAACGCTGATTGACCCTATTGTTTCCACTCAGTGGTTAGGGGACAACATGAGTTTTCCAAACTTGGTTATACTTGATGTCAGGGCTCCGGACAACTATGCAAAAGGCCATATCCCCGACGCAATCAATATCACCGGTCTTGGCAACTGGTACATAAACCTCTTCTCCAAGGAATTCCCTTGGATGGAATTGCCGGAAGAGGGAGCTCTTTTTAGCACTATTGGCAACGCGGGGATCACTGGCGCTTCCCTCGTCGTTGTTGTTGGCAGAACAACTGACCCCTTTGCCCCCTATGCCATGGCTGATGCTGCCAGGGTTGCCATTACGCTCCTATATGCCGGGGTTAAAAACGTGGCTATACTCAACGGGGGATACGACAAGTGGGCAGCAGAGGGAAGAAGTGCGTCTACCGTACCTGTTGCGCCAACCCCAGTAACATACACCGGAGCGGTAAATAAGGCAATGTTTGTCACAAAGGACTATGTTGAAAAAAAGATAGGGAAATCCCTCATAGTCGACGCGAGAGACCCTGATGTCTATTTTGGTTTAGTGCAGGAACCTTGGGCCAAAAAGGCAGGCCATATCCCAAGTGCTAAGAATTTGCCCAGTCCCTGGCTCTGGACTTTTGCAAAAGATAAAAAAGGAACAATAACTTGCGGAACATGGAAAGATGCCAATGTAATTAGAGAAATGGCCCTTGCTGTACTTGGTGAGGATGCATCCCAAGAGATCATTGTCTACTGTGGTGTTGGGGGGTATGCAAGCTCAGTGTGGTTTCCCCTAAGCCAGATGATTGGATATGACAATGTAAAGATATATGACGGCTCGATACAGGAATGGACAGCAGATCCAAATGCACCGGTAGTCAAATATAGGTATGAGTAAAGTCGTTCAACGGATTACGCATGGCGCCGAGCCATGAAGACAAACACATGGAACAGTTGATCGATCACGTCCCGGGAGCTAATGCGCCTCTCAACCAGGATTGCGAGACACTCCCCGGTGTACTCATCCGGGATCACCTATTATGACCCAGAACCTTCAGGAGATGGAATGGGTTCTTCCGGCATACACAGGCAGGGCAAAGTATCTCGCAGAATGGGAAAGAATAATCGGCAAATTAATCCAAGAATCTGAGAAGCCTTAAACAAGCTAGACCTAATATGACCGTTTCCTGAGATTCAAGATATAAATTCCACCTAAAATCAGGAGGGAACAATGGAAATTAAGGCCGCAGTCGTTTTTGAGCAATCGGGAGAATTCAAGATTGAACCGCTGGTCATCAGTGAACCGAACGACGATGAGGTGCTGGTTCGGATCGTCGGCGTGGGGATCTGCCATACGGATCTGGCAGCCCGGGACATGTATCTACCGATTCCGCCGCCGCCGAGTGTCTTCGGACATGAAGGGGCCGGCGTGGTTGAAAAGGTTGGCTCCCGGGTGACCAAGGTAAAACCGGGCGATCATGTGGTATTGGCCTGGGACTACTGCGGGGCATGCACTGCATGCAAATTAGGCAAGGAACTCTATTGTCTGAATTTCTTCCTGCACAATTTCCACGGTGCCCGCCCGGACGGTACCACCACCTTGAGAAAGGGCGATCAGGTCATCCACGGCTCCTTTTTCTGCCAGTCCTCTTTTGCCGACTTCGCATTGGCCAACGAACGCAATGTGGTCAAGGTGCGGGATGACGTTCCCCTTGAGATACTCGGCCCCATGGGGTGCGGCGTGATGACCGGCGCCGGTGCGGTCATGAACACACTTCAAGCCAGGCCCGGCTCTTCCATTGCGGTATTCGGTGCCGGCACGGTAGGGATGAGCGCGATCATTGCTGCCCTCGTGTGCGGTTGCACTACCATTATCGCCGTGGACATTAATTCGGATCGCCTTGAGATGGCCAAGGAACTAGGTGCCACGCATACCGTCAACGCCAGCAAGGAAAACCCGGTTGAGGCAATCCTGGATATGACCGGCGGCGGCCCGCATTTTAGCCTTGAGTGTGTCGGCAATCCTGCTGTATTTCGACAGGCGGTAGACATACTGCCCCGCCTCGGGGTTTGCGGGCTGATCGGGGTGGTGCCACCGGGCACGGAAGTCAGCCTGGATATGGACCTGATCATGAATGGCCGGACGGTTACGGGGATCCTCGGAGGCGATGCCATTCCGGATCTGTTTATCCCGCGACTTATTGAACTGTATGGCCAGGGGCGATTCCCCTTTGACCGGTTGATCACATTCTATCCATTCGATGACATAAACAAGGCGGTGGAAGATATGGAAAAGGGGCGCGTGATAAAGCCGGTGCTTCGACCATAGGGTCACGCACCTCCGTCGTTTCTCCAGGGAAGGGAGAGGCACGCAGGTCGGGCCGGCGGAGCCCGTGCGCACGCCTGACAAGCCATTCACGGCGGATGATAGATTAGGGCTTTATTCCCATTGATTTCTTGATAATGGGGAGGCGTTCAGATACAATTCCCTCACCACTCACAATAAAGCCAGCTTGGGCGAATAAGTAGATTAAGAAAGGAGGTGCAACTATCGAAGAGAAAAGGCGGGACGAGATAGGTAGTAAAGGGTTTAGAAAAAGACAAGGAGGGACAAAATGAAAAACAAAGTATTGCTTGGGTTGTTCGCGTGCACAGCAGCGGTGGCCTTCTTGGTTGGCGCCGGAGCCACAAATTCGCTCGCCAAGGATAAAATCGTCATCGGCCAGGCTATCGCCCTCTCAGGCCCCCTCGCGGGCGGTGTTGCCATAGCAGGCGGTCGCATCTATGTGATGTGGGTTGAGGAGGTCAATAAAGGTGGCGGCATATATGTGAAGGAGTATGGCAAGAAATTGCCCGTGGAGCTCAAGAGATATGACGATAAAAGCGATATCGGCACGATGACGAACCTGCTGGAAAAATTGATTGTGGAGGACAAGGTTGACTTTGTCTTCCCCCCCTGGGGTACCGCGTGGCTCTATGCTGCCGCCCAGGTCGCCAACAAGTACGGCTATATACTGATCGGTGGCCCCGGTGGTGCACTAAAGCTCAAAGAGCTTAAGCTGCCCTACTTCTTCCAGGTCTTAAATTTTTCCGAAACTCAGGCTCCCGCTCTTGCCGACATCTTTAAGGAGGTCGGTGCAAAGTCGGCGGCGGTGATCTACCGTGGAGACCTCCACGGCGTGGAGTACGGTGATGCCATGGTTCCGTTTTTCAAGAAGAGGGGCATTGACGTCAAGATGAAGAAGAGCTATCCCCCGGGTATTAAGGACCTATCGCCGCTATTGAAGGAGGCCAAGTCCCTTGGTGTCGATGCCTTTTGCGCTGCTTCCTATCCTGATGGAGGCATGCTTCTTACCGGCCAGGCAATTGAGCTTGGCATTAACTTCAACGCCTTGTTCATTACTGTTACGCCCTTTTCCCCCAACCTCTATAGAGATACCTTCGGTGTGAATACGGTGGAGGGAGTAATGGGCGGCGGCGCGTGGAATGCGAAAAGCTCTCCCGGTGCCAAGCAATTCGTTGACAAATTCGTGGCACGCTTTGGCATGGAGCCCGACTACTGGGGAGGCCTGTACTACTGGTCATCGCTACAGCATTTCCAGCAGGCTATCGAGAAGGCGGGAACCCTAAATCAGAAAAAGATAAGGGATATCATGGCCAGAGAGAGGTTCGATACAGCGCTGGGGCCGTTCTGGTACGATGAGAATCGATACTTTGTAAATCATCCCGGTGAGATAGGTCAGTGGCAAAAGGGAGTGTTTGAGGTCATAGACCCCGGGGAGAAGCGTACCGCACCGCCTTTATACCCCAAGCCAGCGTGGCCAAAAAAGTAGCAAGGTTCGCCGTTCAGGGTTCACGATTCACCGCGCAAGATTAACCCCAGAAACCCGAACCTCTGAACCCTGAACCTCTGAACCCTTACACTGGGAAGCCATCACGATGATTGTGACGATCCTGGACGTAGTGATTGCCGGTTTACTGCTGGGTGGCATCTATGCCCTGATTGCCGTGGGACTCAGCCTCCAATATGGTGTTGCCCGGGTACTGAACATAGCTCACGGCGAGTTTATCATGCTGGGGGCTTTTATCACGTGGTCACTCTACACCATTTTCGGGATTAACCCGCTGGTTTCCCTGGTCATCTGCGGCCCTATCGTATTCATAATCGGTGTTCTGCTTTATAGAACTTTGTTCGCACGCCTTAGAACCTCCTCAGCATCACCAGCTGCCTTCGAGGGCAACTCCATGTTGGCCTGTTTCGGCCTGCTCTTCATCATCCAAAATGTAGCCATCTTGATATGGGGAGCCGACATCAAGGGCTATTCCTACTTGGCCTTTCCGGTCAATCTCGGGGGAACGAAATTCGCCGCCAATCGCCTGCTAACCCTCGGGTTTGCAATGGTCATAGGTATAGTCTTTTATCTCTTCTTGGCCCGTGCCCGCCTGGGAAAGGCGATCAGGGCAGGCGCCCAAGACCCAGCTACCGCCGGACTCATGGGGGTAAACATCAACCACGTGCTGGCCTTATGCTTCGGCCTTGGTGCTTTGATGGCTGGTGTAGGCGGCACCCTTATCAGCATGTCCTACAAGATTCAACCAACGATGGGGTTGGAATATACCGTAATCGCCCTCATCGTGATCGTCCTCGGGGGATTGGGCAGTATCCCCGGCAGTTTTATCGGGGGTCTTTTGCTGGGCCTTGTCGGCAGCATCGTAACCTATATAGAGCCGGGACTGGCACTGGTTGCCTATTATGTCATCTTCATGCTCCTGCTCCTGGCGAAGCCAAAAGGTATTTTGGGGAAATAGAGAAATGAATATCGGAGGAGTTATCTCTAAAAGATCATTTGTCCTGGGGTTCATCCTGTTGCTTTTCATCCTTTTAGCCACTTCTCCCCTCTATGCCCCTCAGTATACCATCATACTCCTCACCAGCATCTTCATGTATATCGTTATTACGGTGAGTTGGACCATATTCTCAGGTCCTACTGGTTACATCTCGCTCGCGCCGGCCGCATTCTTCGGGGCCGGTGTATACACCTCGGCCCTCCTGGGGCTCATGTTACCCTTGCCCGTCGTTATCGGTATTGGTGGTCTCGCCAGTTTTTGCCTGGCCCTTCTGGTCGGCGCATTGACCCTGAGGCTCAGGGGCATATATTTCGTTATGTTCACCTTCGGGCTCGTTGAGCTCCTCTTACATTTTGTGCTTTGGTGGGAGGTAAATATAACGGGTACGACCGGCCGAGTGGTTCCCACCGTGGGTAACACCACTGTTTATTACCTCATGCTCACTATTTTTACGCTATTGATGTTCACCGCCTACTTTATAAGACATTCTAGATTCGGGCTAGCCCTCCAGAGCATCGGAGAGCATGAGGAAGCAGCGGCTCACACGGGCATTAATGTCACTGCCTTGAAGATTGTCACCTTTGCTATCAGCGCTTTTTTCATGGGTGCAGCCGGGGCAATCATGGCGACACGTTGGACGTATATCGACCCAAGGATTGCCTTTAACCCTCTCATCTCCTTTCTGCCTGTTCTGATGGCCATCTTTGGTGGCATGGGACAGCTTTACGGTCCTGTAATCGGCGCGGCCATCTTTACCTACCTGGAGGAATTCCTGATAACCAGGTTCCCTTACTACTATATGCTTATCTTCGGCATTATCATGGTAGTGGCTATCTTATACCTGCCCGACGGACTTGTCGGATTGATACAAAGGTTATGGAAACGAATTCCAGGGAGGAACCATGCCCATACTTGAAGGCAAGGGGGTAACCAAGTATTTTGGCGGGTTGGCCGCCGTATCAAATGTGGACTTCACTGTGGAACGGGGTGAAGTTCTCGGCCTGATTGGCCCCAATGGAGCCGGCAAGACAACGCTGTTCAACCTCATATCGGCCGCCCTTGTGCTCAAATCAGGGATCATTCGATTCAAAGGTGAAGACATCACCGGCTTAAAGCCCTATAAAATCTGTAGGATGGGAGTGGCGAGAACCTTTCAATCGGTGAAAGTGTTCGCGAATATGCCGGTTCTTGACAACGTCCTACTGGGCTCTTTTTTTGGGACGTCAACCGGTATGTCATCAGCGGATGCGGCCCGCGAAGCCGCGGAGTTATTGGAGTTTGTGGGATTATCGGCAGTAAAGACAGCCCCTGCGAAAGACTTAACCCTGGCCAACCAGAAGCGGCTTGAAGTGGCGAGAGCCTTGGCAACCGATCCCGAGCTTCTCTTGCTTGATGAGATGATGGCGGGGCTAAACCCCACTGAGGTGGCCCAGGCCATGGAATTGGTCGTAAAAATTAGGGATAAGGGTATTACCATTGTTATGATCGAGCACGTCATGAAGGCAATTATGAACGTGTGTGAACGGATCATGGTGCTCCATCACGGTCAAAAGATTGCCGAGGGAACACCAAAGGAGATTGCCACCAGCGAAACGGTGATCAGGGTATATTTAGGGGAGAAGGCCCGTGCTGGCAGTTAACAACATAGATACGTTTTATGGCAAGATCCAGGCATTATGGGGGGTTTCTTTACAAATCGACGAGGCGGAAATAGTCGCCCTGGTTGGCGCCAACGGAGCCGGTAAGACGACACTTCTTAACACCATATCCGGCTTGCTGCATCCGGCTTCTGGAAGTATCGAGTTCCTTGACAGGAGAATCGATGGGCTACAATCCCACGCCATCGTGGAACTGGGCATGTCCCATATACCCGAGGGCAGAAAACTCTTTCCCGACATGTCGGTGCGTGAAAACCTGGAGATGGGCGCCTATACCAAACGAGCATGGAAAAAGAAGCAAGAAACCCTTGATAAGGTCTATCAACTTTTCCCCATATTAAAGCAAAGGCAAGGACAATTAGCCAGTACATTAAGCGGCGGCGAGCAGCAAATGGTAGCCATGGGCCGGGGTTTAATGTCACAGCCGAGACTGTGCAACATCGATGAGCCGTCATCTGGACTGGCACCGCTCCTGGTAGAGGAAATCTTTCAAATTATAAAGGGGCTTCGCGACCAGGGCATTGCCCTCTTCCTGATTGAGCAGAATGTCCAACAAGCCCTGGAGATAGCCGACCGGGCATATGTGTTAGAAAACGGTCGAGTAACCTTAGCAGGGGAAAGCAAGGAGCTGCTGGAGGAAGAACTGATAAGAAAGGCATATTTGGGCCTCTAATGGGATGCCCCTCGCTGAGGATGCGAGGGTATGGGAATCCATAGCGAGCAACTTATGCCCCCATGAGCGGCCCGCCGGATATGGTCAAAGATCAGGAGGGAACAAAGGAAATTAAGGTCGCCGTCGTTAACGAGCAAGAAGCCTCAGCATTGATCACGGTCAAAGTTCGTACAATTCTGACCCTAAAGAAGATTCTCGGCAGAGGAGAAGTGGAAATCCCTATGCCGGAAAGAAGCACCTTAGGAGCGCTTCTTACAATGATGGTGAACAGATGGGGAGGTGAATTGGCATCCCAGTTGTTCGAACCAAAAAGCACAAGGGTCTTCCCCTCTATTCGATTAATGGTCAATGGCCGAGATATAGCCTTCCTCAATAGGATGGAAACGGTGCTTCACAATGGAGACGAGGTCTTGATAATGCCCCCCGTTTCCGGAGGATAAGCGAGGCCATCTTTTTTAGACCGGTATGAGCACACAGGAAGAATGCAACGCCATGGCTAAGACTGACATCGTCAATAACGGCGAAATGTCCTTCCATGAGATGGGTTAACCGGCGAAGCTTCTATGGTGATGACGTTTCGCCACACAAATGAGTAATCCCAAATAGGGGGGTGAAACATGTATAACGGTGGATATACCGGAAAGATTTTACGGATTAATCTTACGGAGCAAAGGTCAAATGAAGAAGAATTGCCCTTAGAAGTTGCCAAGGACTATATCGGGGGAGCGGGATTCGGGATCAAGTATCTTTATGATGAGGTGCCGGCAGGCACAGACCCCCTTGTCCCTCACAACAAGCTCGTCTTTGCCTCAGGCCCCTTTTCGGGGACCACCATTCCCTGCGCCAGCAGGATGGCCGTTACCGCCAAATCGCCTCTTACAGGCGCGGTGGGAATGGCCCTTACGGGCGGACACTTCCCCGTTGAATTGAAATATGCCGGCTATGATGCCCTGATCATAGAGGGAAAGGCGGAAAAGCCCACCTATGTCTGGATCAAAAACGGAAAAGTGCAGTTCCGCAGCGCCAAAAAGGTGTGGGGGATGAAGACCACGGATACCCAGCAGATCATCAAGAACGAGCTGAACGATCAGAATGCAAGGATCGCCTGCATTGGGCCGGCCGGCGAAAACATGTGCAAGATAGCCTGTATCATCAATGAGCTAAGGGCTGCGGGACGAAAAGGGCTCGGGGCGGTCATGGGGTCAAAGAATCTCAAGGCCATAGCGGTCAGGGGGAATACCAAGATAGCAATAGCCGACAAGGAGAAACTGAAGATCGCAAGGGCTGAGTTTACGCAGGCCATGAAAGAGAGCCCTGTCCTTTACCCCCAATTCGCAAAACTCGGGACGTCCATGATCGTTGATCCCATGTGTGCCATGGGAATATTTCCGGGCAAGAATTTTTCAGCGACAGGAGAGTTCGCTCCTGCGGATAAAATCGGGGCAGAGGTCCAGGAGACCAGGAACGTGGGCAGCGAGCACTGCTACGGGTGCCCGGTTGGATGCAGCCAGCTGAAGGTGGCCAAAACAGGCGCCTACGCGGGAGTAATGTCCGAAGGCCCCGAGTTCGAGACCATGTACAGCTTCGGTGGCATGACAGGCGTGGACAACATCGACGCCATCATTGCCGCGGATCGACTGGCCGACGAGCTGGGACTGGATACGATCTCGGCAGGGGCAACGATCGGCTTTGCTATGGAGTTATATGAGAAGGGAATCCTCAGCAAGGAGGAGACAGGAGGTCTTGAGCCCAACTTCGGCAATGAAGAAGCCATGGTCGCGCTGCTCAGGTTGATGGCCTTTCGCGAGGGAATTGGCGACACCCTCGCAGATGGCACGAGGAAAGCGGCGGAGAGGATCGGCAGGGGTTCCGATAAATATGCCATGCATGTCAAAGGGCTTGAACTCCCCGGCTATGATGTTCGGGGCGCCAAGGCCCACGGGCTCAACTATGCCACATCTTACACGGGCGCGGACCACAACCGGGGTTACGCCTTTCAGGAGATCTTCGGTATTCCCATTCCCTATGAGGTAGACCGCTTCGCCGCTAAGGGGAAAGGCAAGCTGACCAAGTGGAATCAGGATGTTCGCTCGGCAACATGCGACGCTCCAACCATGTGCGCCTTTCTTCTCGACATGGCCGTGCCTGCTATTGCCACCCAAAACACCGCTAATCTGATGGGGGCGGTTACAGGCCTGAAGTACACTCCCGAAGAGGTACAGGCGGTGGGCGAACGGATCAATAACCTGGCCAGGGCCTTTAATGTGCAGGAAGGATTTACGCGGGATGATGACACCTTACCGGATAGGCTGATGACCGAACCCCTGAAGCAGGGAAGCTCCAAAGGACATTTCATCAGCAAAGATGACCTCAAACAGATGCTGGATGAATACTACGGGGAACGGGGCTGGGATATGAACACGGGCGCCCCAACGCGAGAAAGGCTCAAGATGCTTGGCCTTGAAGATGTAGCTGATGCCATGACATCCTAAGGGGGAATAGAAATCGAATTAAAAAAGGAAGAAACGAAGCTATGGCGGACTATGATGCCCTGAAGAAAAGGGTAGACGAACTGGCAGAAAGGGCCTGGGATGTGCAGGCCATTGAGGCCAGGTACAAAAAACTGGCCTCGGAGGGGATTCCCAGGAAGACGCTTAATCGGGATGAGGTCCTGGCCAATAAACAGCAAATCTTAGATCGCGTTCAGCGGAGGGGGGAGGAATATAACTTGCTTGCCTGTAATTGCGCCAAGGGTACAGCCCTCGCCGTGATGGAGGAATTTGGTCTGGGCAGCATGGAGATTATTAAGGCCCTTTCCCCATTTCCCGGCTTCGGGGGGACCGGCTGGATGTGCGGCGGTGTAACAGGGGGTCTGATCGTCCTCGGGCTCTTCTTCGGCAGTGATGATATGCTTGATCATGAAAGGACCGGTGCAACTATTGTGGCTGCCCGGAAATTTCTGCCCCAATTCGAGGGGGAAATAGGTTCTGTACTATGCCCTAAGATACAGGAAGACGTGATATTCGGACGTTACATGGATCCCGCGGCAAGCGAGGAGAATATGGAGGCCTTTGCCCAGGCCAAGGGCTTTGAAAAGTGCGGTCTGGGTCCGGGGATAGGCGCGAGGCTTGCCGCTGAGATTATTATTGAAAGCATGGAGTAAGACAATAGTGGTTCGCTTCTCGATTTTATCCGCGGATTCATGGGCCCTCCCGGTCCGTTCCGGCCCGGGTCGGACTGGCGCATTACCATAGCGTCCCGTCAAGGACGGGACTCAAGAGGGGAGGGATTTATTCCCGGCGTAAGGCTTTTTATTAACTTATTTAAAAGGAGGAAGAAGCTATGTCAGGAGAATTGGTGAAATTGCTATCGGATTTGAAGGAACCAGAGGCCTTAGCATTCGTTGAGAAGGCCCTGGGAGAGGGGGCCGATCCCATGGAACTCTTGGGGGAGGCCAAGAAAGCCATGAGCATCGTGGGCCAGAGATTTGCCAGTGATGAGTACTTCATCCCGGATCTCGTGTTTTCCGGGGTGATCCTCAAGGGCATCGTGGAAAGGCTCGAACCCCATCTCAAGAAAGGCCAAGAGGCAGAACGCCTGGGAAAGGTCGTTATTGGCACCGTGGCCGGCGATATCCATGACATAGGGAAGGATCTTGTGGTCTTTATGCTGGATGTCAACGGGTTTGAGGTTCTCGACCTGGGCATCGATGTGCCGGTGCAGAAATTCGTGGATACCATTAAAGAGAGCGGCGCTAAGGTGGTCGGCCTGAGCGGGTTCCTGACCTTGGCATTTCAGTCCATGAAGGACACGGTAGATGCGATCAAAGGCGCCGGGCTCCGAGACCGGGTAAAGATCATGATCGGAGGAGGCCAGATCGACGACCAGGTCAAGAATTTTACCGGAGCGGACGCCTATGGAAAAGACGCCATGGCGGCCGTGAGCCTGGCCAAAGGCTGGATAGGAGGGTAAGACAATGGAAAAGAAATGGGAAGAGATGTCAGCAGATGAAAAGCAGGAGGCGCAGTTTCAAAAGCTGCTTACGCCGAAAGACCCTGAGGGCAATGACCTTCAATTCCAAAGCAAGGAAGCAGAGGCTGCCTACAAGGCAAGCATAATCAGAATCAAGGATGCCGTTCAGTTGAAAAAGGCTCCGGACAGGGTGCCGATCGCCCTACTTCCGAGCATGTTCCCTTTTATTAATGCTGGAATGACCATTGAAGAGGCCATGTATGACTACGACAAATGCGCAGCGGCCTTTAAGAAATTCATCCTGGAATTTAAGCCGGATATGCATATAGGCGCTGCACAGGCGGGGCCGGGAAAGTTCTATGAGATCCTTGACTACAAGCTATACAAGTGGCCGGGCCATGGGGTCGCGCCTGAACACTCCTACCAATGCTTTGAGGGAGAATACATGAAGGCGGAGGAATATGATCTCTTGATTGCCGACCCATCGTTTTACTTCAGGAATTTCTACCTGCCGCGCGTATTCGGGGCGTTGGAGGGGTTCACCATGCTCCCCCCTCTCACCGGCATACTTGAAATATATGGGGTTGCCTTTAATTTTATACCCTATGCACTACCCCCTGTTCAGGGCACCTTTAAGGCCCTTTTTGAGGCCGGGGCGGAAGCCCTGAAATGGGCAATGGCTATAGGTGGTTTGAATGTTGAGCTGGCATCATTAGGATTTCCGAACATCCTCGGCGGGTTTACCAAGGCACCGTTTGACACGATCGGCGATACCCTCAGGGGCACCAGAGGAATCATGGTGGATATGTACCGGCAGCCCGATAAGCTTCTCAAGGCCATGGAGGCACTCGTCCCAATCATGATCGGTATGGGCATAGGCTCGATGCAGCAGACCGGAAATCCTCAGATATTCATGCCCCTCCATAAGGGTGCTGATGGCTTTCTGTCCGACGAGCAGTTCAAGAAATTCTACTGGCCCACCTTTAAAGCAGTCATGGTGGGCCTCATTGAGGGGGGATGCATACCATTCCCTGCGCTTGAGGGGCACTGGGGCTCTCGCCTGAAGGTTATTCAAGACATACCCAGAGGCAAGACGATGTGGATGGTTGACCAGACAGATATAGCGAGCGTCAAGGAGACATTGGGCAAGAATGCGTGCCTCATCGGCAATGTGCCCTCCTCCATGCTGGGCTTAGCCACCCCTGATGAAGTGAAAGCTTACTGCAAGAAACTCATCGAGACTGCCGGCAAGGGCGGCGGTTTCATCATGGGCAACGGTGCGTTCTTTGATGAGGCAAAGCCGGAAAATGTGAAGGCCATGGTTGACTTCACCAGGGAATACGGCGCGTACAAGTAGTGAGTGGGGGCAAGGAGGCTAGATCGACGATGATTTATGGGCCTGCACGAGCCTAACGCTTATGTAAAAGGCCCCATGGGCGCCGTGTCCTTAACTGAAGAAAGGTTTGGAGGTGCATAGGAAATGGCGAAAACAGCTGAAGAACTGGGTAAAGAGAGAGAAAACCGGGTCAGGGATGCCATTGAGTTGAAGGTCCCCGATAGGGTTCCATTGATACCAGTTTTCGAGTTCTTCCCCGCCTATTATGCGGGAATAACTCCAGAGGAAGCCATGTACGATTACGATAAGGCATATGCAGCATACAAGAAAGCAATTATCGATTTTGAGCCGGATATGTATGCAGGCCCCGCAATCTTCCGTTCTGGCCCCGTGTTAGAAACCCTTGACCTTAAGCAGCTTAAATGGCCTGGCCATGGGGTTGAGCCACATCTGGTGTACCAGTTTGTCGAAGGGGAATATATGCCAGCAGATGAGTACGATGAGTTCATCGAAAATCCCTCTGATTGGATAATAAGGAGGTACATGCCGCGCATATATGGAGCATTGAAACCCTTCAGCAATCTTCCAGGGATCCTGGATCAATTTTATTATTATGGAGCCCCTAGTGCTGGACTGGCAACCATGGGCACACCAGAGGTTCAAGAGGCCTTTCAGACCCTTTTAAAGGCAGCGCGAGAATCGCTGAGGTGGGTTACTCATCTGCGATCATTTATTCAGGAAATGAAAGAATTGGGTTTTAATCCCTTTTTCTTTGTCGCCACCTATGCACCCTTTGATCTTATTGCTGATAATTTCAGGGGAAGTCGTGGAATGATGTTAGATATGTATCGAAACTCTGATAAGCTGCTTGAAGCGCTTGAAAAAGCAACACAACTAACGATCAGTATGGCAACGCGCAGAGCGGCAGCAGGCGGAATTCCTATGGTATTCATACCTCTCCATAAGGGAGCCGATGGCCTCATGTCCCCGGAACAATATAAATTCTTCTACTGGCCTTTTTTAAAAAAGCTCATGATGGGAATAATTGATGCAGGGCTTATACCTTATGCCTATACTGAAGGCAGCTATACTTCGCGACTTGAGGTTATTAGCGATGTCCCGAAGGGAAAGGTTTTATATCACTTTGAGCGTGTGGACCTGGCAAAGGCAAAGGAAATCTTAGGGGAGGTGGCATGTATCTCAGGAAACGTGCCCACTTCATTGCTGAACTTAGGTTCGCCCCAAGAAGTCAGAGATTATTGCAAAAGGCTCATTGATGTGGTCGGGAAGGGAGGCGGTTTGATCATGGATGCTTCGGGAAGCATTAATGAGGCAAAGCCGGAAAATGTCAGGGCGATGGTTGACTTCACCAAGGAATACGGCGTGTACCGCTGAATCACGGACGGACCAAGCTCAAGATGACTCTATCGCTATTTTTCTTGGCTCCAGGAGGGCTTCAAGGGAACGCACACCAAGAATCAATCCGGGGATTGCAAACCCTAAACCTTTAACAGGGAGGTTATGTTATGAAAAGAGAGAAATGGCGTAAAATGTATCTTATTTGTTCAGTGTTTCTCATTGCTTTCCTGTTTCTCATTGGAATTACGGTTGGACCTGCTTCCGCACAGTCAGAGCTGAAATACCCGAAGATCGTCCGCTTTGCGTCCCTTTCACCGGGTACCTTGCTTTATATCCTCATTAGCGGCCTTTGCAAGGTAGCCTCGGATAAATCCCCCATGACCGTGGTCGTGGTACCGACTGCCGGGGCTTACACATGGCTCCCCATGATGACCAAGCAGGGAACGATCGATATCGGGATGGAGAACTTCGCAAGTATCGCGCAGATGTGGACTGGCGTAATCGCACCGGAGCCTGTCCCAAAGGGGTTCGGCAATAAGCCACCCTACCCCAAAACCCCGACCGTTCGAATCCTCAATGCAGGGCCCGCATTTAAAATGAGTATGCTCGTCCGAAAAGATTCCGGGTTGAGATATGTTCGCGAACTCAAGGGGAAAAGGATCGCGTGGGAGTGGACCGCCTTTCCCCCAAACATCGCGATCACTCTGGCCGTTCTTTTAAATGGAGGCCTCACCATTGATGATGTCAAGACAGTACCCGTGACAGAGGTCGTGTCGGCTGTCAAGGCGGTTCAGGAAGGGCGTATTGACGCCACGGTATGTGCTTTGGGGATGGGTGCTGTTGCCGAAGCTGATGCTCTTGTGGGCGTTCGTTATCTGCATGGATCCATGGATCCCAAAATGATCAAGGAAGGACAACGGGCCATGCCCGGTTGTTATACGGCCATCCAGCCGGCTGGTCCTCCCGGTATCCCCGAGGATACGCCTGTGTGGCACGCTCCTCTGGCCAACATCGCTACAACCCGCATGCAAGATCACGTAGCCTACAAGATAGTGGAGACCTGGTGGAACCATTACAAGGATTATCAATCCATCCATCCTGTGCTCAAAACATGGACCCCTGAGACCTTTGTTAACCCGCATTTTACTATGCCCTATCACACCGGGGCCATTCAATTTTACAAGGACGCGGGCGTGTGGACATCTGAGATGGAAGAAAAACAGAATCAGCTCCTGAAGATGAAATAATCCCTGAAAAGAAAGAGCTCTCCTTTATTTCTATATCCGCAATAACCCCCAATGAAGGGGGTTATTGCGGAGAGGAACCCATGTTATGAGCGACAAAGAGACCGGCCCTCCCGGCGAGTCGTTTGGATACTACAGGGATTTGGGTGGTTGGTTGAATCGCTTGACCAAGGCAATATTCATTGCCATGCCGGTGGTGGGATGTTTTTTCATCATGGATATTCCCTTCTACCTGGAATGGAGCGTCCTAAGGGAGCAATACTACGGCCTCATACTGGCAATGATTTTACCCTGCACCTTCATCCTCGTTCCGATGAGCGGAAGATCGCCGAGAGACAGGGTTCCATGGTATGATGCCGTTCTCGCCATTTTAGGGGCTATCGTCGGTCTCTATGTCGCCATATTTTATCTCAGGATTACACTGGCTCTGGGCACTATCACCCCGGACAGGGTAATCATCGGCACCATAGCGCTTGTACTCGTATTGGAGGCATCCCGCCGCGTGACCAATTGGTTCCTGGCCTCCTTCGGCCTGTTCTTTATCCTCTTTCCTCATCTGTCCTGGCTTTTCCCCGATCTATTTTCCGGATTGAGCATCCCCTTTAGCCAGCAGGTCAATTATCTCTTTCTGGAAACCAACGCCATGCTCGGCATTATCTTCGGGGTAGCGGCCATAATCGTCTTGGCCTTTATTCTCTTCGGCAACCTGCTATTCAGCATAGGGGGAGGGGCATTCATCACCAATGTGGCCATGGCGGCTTTCGGCCGATTCCGCGGGGGCCCGGGAAAGATGGCCGTGGTGGGATCGAGCCTGTTCGGGACCATCTCAGGGGTGGCTGTTGCGAATGTGGCGACCACCGGCGTGGTAACGATACCCCTCATGAAACATATCGGCTACAAGCCTCACATCGCCGGGGCGATTGAGTCGGTCGCCTCCACAGGGGGCCAGATATGCCCTCCTATCATGGGGGCGACAGCATTTGTCATGGCTGAGGTTCTCGGCATACCCTATCAGAAGGTGGCTATTGCCGCAATCATTCCCGCCTTTCTTTACTATACATCAATCTTCTTTCAGGTGGACATGGAGGCAGGTAAAGCCGGCCTGAAGGGCCTGCCACGAGAGCAATTGCCGAAAATTACCAGCGTGATGGGAAAAAGCCATTTCTTTATTATACCCTTCGCCGTTTTACTTTACGCCCTGTTCATCCTGTATCTCGCGCCCGCAAAAGCCGCGCTCATAGGCGTGGCGTCAATCTTGATCCTCGGCTTTTTCCTTCAGAAGGAGACGCGCTTTCGCATCGGCTGGATCCTCAACGGCCTGCATCAAACCGGCCAGGCCATGGTTCAGCTCGGCAGCATCGCCGCCCTGGCAGGTATTGTGGTCGGCACAATATCCTATACCGGATTAGGGTTTATCATTTCCCTGTATCTCGGCCAGTTTGCAGGAGGAAATTTGTTTCTTCTACTTCCGATCGTGGCCGTGGCAAGTCTCATTATGGGGATGGGCATGCCGACCCTTTCGGTTTATATTGTGTTAGCCATTTTACTGGCACCGACCATGGTGCAGCTCGGCGCTGAACCCATCGCGGCTCACCTGTTCATATTATATCTCGGGACCGCTTCCATGGTGACGCCGCCGGTTTGCATCGCAGCCTATGCGGGTGCCGCCATTGCAAATGCAAGCCCTATGCGCACGGGTTTTGCAGCAGCACGTTTCGGTGTGATCGCCTATATTGTTCCCTTTCTGTTTATCTTTTTCCCTGGATTACTTTTCAAGGGTTCCCCGGGCGAGATCTTGATTGCCGTCATCACGGCGCTTTTAGGCTGTTTCGTGCTCAGCGCCGCCCTATCAGGCTATTTATTTCAAGAGCTCAGCGCGGCAAAGAGGGTTATCTCAGGGCTCGCTGGCATTGGCCTTTTGATCCCGATTCAAAGCCGCCTCGCCGCATTTAGCTCATTCATTAACCTCGCATGCGGTGGCGTGGCCTTGTTGCTTATCATTTGGGAGTGGCGTGTAAGAAGCGCGAAATTACCTTGACAGCATTGGAATTTCCTTCACGTTTGTATAGATTAATAATATCCCGGATTGCTTTACCTGATCTTTGAATGGCCTCATGGACGGTAGGTAACGTCAAGAGTTTTGTGTCACTACAAGAAAAGGGGTAGCCACACCCTGC
>CAZJXD010000053.1:0-32018 GCA_964549945.1 uncultured Desulfobacteraceae bacterium
CTACTGGGAATCTCAAGAAATGCCCTCTATAAGAAGATGAAGAAATATAAATTGATGGCTACACCATAATACGACCCCGCCCCCGAAGAAGTATCCGTTCTCTTGTTAAAATCCATCCAAAGGCCTTGCCACACTACTGCCTGAAATATTTTGAACTCCGAACCCGAGCAATGAGTTGTCTTATTTTTTCATAAGCAAAATAAATGCTTCCAGATAGTTACATGTAAACAAAATATTACATGATTCCAAGTGGTGAAATATTCTTTAACTATTTGCAATTCTTAGATTATTATCTATGGCGTAGTTCTTGCTTTCTTTAAAACAAAAAATTGGCTGTCTTATTATTTTGCGCTCAAAGTTCACCCGGCCATTAGGATTGCCTTTTCAAAACTACCCGTTACAAGGACACGTTATGAAATTTGTTGTTTTTGATGAAGAGAGATGCGTCGGGTGCGAGATCTGTCAGCTTGTCTGCTCAGCTACCTGGCAGAAAGTGTTCAACCCGCTCAAGGCGAATCTGAGAATCGAGCACACGGGATGGTACGGGCAGTTCAAGGCCTTTATCTGCCGCCAGAAAGAAGATGCCGAATGCGTGAAGGCCTGCCCAACAGGGGCGCTCTACGTGGATGAGGAAAAGGGAATCATTCAGTTTGATCGGAAGAAGTGCGACGAATGCCAACTGTGTGTGGATGCGTGCCCCTACCACGCCATCTTCATTCACCCTGACTACGAATACATCTTCAAGTGCGACCTTTGCGGGGGCGGCGGCGTGCAGAAATGCGTTGAGGCCTGCCCAAGGGACGCACTGAGAGTGGAGGAGGTAGCGTCATGAAAGGGTATGGGGGCACGATCACTTACGTGGATCTCTCATCGGGCAGGGTGTCGGATGAGCACCTTGAGGAGGCATTTGCCAGGAAGTATCTGGGTGGCAATGGATTCGGGGTCCGGGTATTGTTCGATCGCGTCCCAGCGAGCGCCGATCCCCTGGGGCCCGAGAATGCCCTTATCGTGGCCGCTGGTCCTCTCAACGGCACCCTGGCTCATGGAAGTGGTCGGGCAGCCATCATCACCAAGTCACCCCTCACCGGATATTTCATGGACAGCTACTTTGGAGGGGAGTTTGGTTCATGCCTGAAGCAGTCCGGCCGAGATATGGTCGTGATCGTGGGGCGCTCTCCTGCGCCGATGGTCCTTCTCTGTGATGATGAGAAGGTAAGGCTGGTTCCCGCTAATGATATCTGGGGCATGAACACCAAAGATACCCAGGACAAACTCGTAGAGAGATTCGGGAAAGGCATCAGCACTGTGTGCTGTGGGCCTGCTGGGGAGAATCTGGTCCCCATTGCCTGCTCCATTGGCGGCAGAAGGGCAGCGGGTCGAGGGGGCACCGGGGCGGTGATGGGCTCCAAGAACCTGAAGGCCATCTCGGTTCGCGGGACCAGGGATATTCAGGTTGCCGATATAAGGGGTCTCCTGAAGTTCCACGATAAGACGAGGGAGAATTTTCTGGGCCTCAAGGCCTTAGTCAACTTGGGAACCCCATTCCTCGTTAATACGATCAACACCATAGGTGGGTTGGGCACCTACAACTGGCAGGAAGAGACCTGGGAGCAGGCAGAGAGGATCAGCGGTGACCGACTGGTGGAGAGCCATTTTATCCGCAACTGGGCCTGCTTTGCCTGTAGCATGGGCGGATGCACGAGGGTTGTCCAATCCCTCCAGAAGCCACCAGTAATCACCGAGGGCCCGGAGTATGAAACGCTCTTTGCGCTGGGTTCGAATTGCGGTGTCGATGACCTCAACGCGATCATAGAAGCAGACCGCCTCTGCGACGACTATGGGATTGATACCATATCCTTTGGGGGTGCCATAGGGTTTCTCATGGAGTGCTCCCAACGAGGACTCGCAATGAGAACGGACACGGGCGGTATGGACTTCACCTTTGGAAAGGGTGAGACAATCGTGAAGTGCGCTCATCTCGTGGCAAAACGGGAGGGCATTGGTGATCTCATCGCCCAGGGCGTAAAAGCCATAGCCGAGAGGATAGGGCAGGGCTCGGACAAATTCGCCTGCCATATTCGAGGACTTGAACCTCCCGGTCACTCAGGCAGGGCTCTCAAGAGTATGGGGATCGGCTACGCCGTGTCACCGCGGGGCGGGAGCCACCACGATACACGGCCCGGCCCGGAGTACAAACTGGAGCGAGACGAGCGGCTCACTACCCAGGGAAAGGTCTTACTTGCCTACGACACGGCAAACTGGACGGCCATCGGGGATTCTATGATCGTGTGCCACTTCTCCGAGGGGGTGTATGGAGGGGTTCTGACCCAAACACACGTGGATCTCATCAACATGACAGTGGGGTGGGATCTGAGCCTTGAGGAGCTCACCGAGATTGCATGCCGGATACATACCCTGGAGCGGTCGTTCAACTGCCGGGAGGGACTGCGAAGAAAAGACGATGTGCTTCCCCATCGTTTCATGCACGAGGAGATTCCCTCAGGCGTCTCCAAAGGGCTAAGGACCAAACCCGAGGAACTGGAGCAGATGCTCGATGAGTACTATGACCTGAGGGGATTAGGCAGCGACGGGGTTCCCAGGAGAGGAACCCTGGAGAAGCTTGGCCTAAAGGACTGTCTGATTTGAAATGTGAAATAAAAAATGTAATCGAGGGCACATTTTTCACACTGCTAAGACAAGGCGCTAATCTTCAAGCCAATACACCCTTAAGCAAAGGAGGCAGATATGATAGATCTAAAAAGCATTCCATCGACCAAAGAAGACCTGAATTCCTATGAGGTTAACAACATATTCCACTCCTGGGGCTACCTGCCATCCCTATCGCCCCTCAGGGTTGTTTCAGCAAAGGGGCTGCGGTTTACCACCGAGGATGGCAGGGAGCTGCTGGATTTCAGCTCCTGCTTTGTGAGCCATAACATCGGTCATCAGGATCCCCGGGTCGTGGAGGCGATCTGCGAGCAAGCCAAGATGCTCTGTTCCTTTGCTCCGTTTGTTTCCACCAAACCACGGGCGTTATTGGCTAAGATGCTGGAGGAGATTACTCCCGGTGATCTTTCGCGCTCTTTTTTTACCCTCGGCGGCACAGAGGCAAACGAGGCTGCCATCAAGATCTGTCACCAGTATACCGGACGTCGGAAGATTTTAGGGAGGTACCGCTCCTATCACGGCGCCACTGCCGCGGCCATGACCCTCTCGGTGGGAGATCCCCGAAACTGGGCCCAAACCCTTGGTGGCACGGAAGTGGTTCCTGTTCCCCAGCCTTATTGCTATAGGTGCATGTTCGGCAGGAGCTATCCCGAGTGCGAGCTTCAGTGCGTGAAATACATCGATGAGGTCATCGATCTCGAGGGGGGAGGTGAGAAGGTGGCGGGCATTATCTTTGAGCCGGTGACCGGTGCAAACGGCGTCATCGTGCCCCCACCGGAGTATTTTCCGCTCTTGAGGGAGATCTGCGACAAATGGGGCATCCTCATGATCGCAGATGAGATCATGAGTGGGTTCGGCCGAACAGGACGCTGGTTCGCCATAGATCACTGGAATGTCGTTCCTGATATCATGTCCCTGGCTAAGGGGATCACCTGCGGATACGTGCCGTTGGGAGCCACGGTGGTGCGGAAGCCCATCGCTGATAAATTTAAGGGACATTTCTTCAGCCACGGGGCCACCTACGCGGGACACGCCCTCGCCTGCGCCACGGCTCTGAAGGTGATTCAGGTTTACCAGGAAGATAACCTCATAGAGAATTCGGAAAAGATGGGCAAATACCTCCTCGAGAGGGCGATGGAGCTCAAGGAAAAGCACCCATGCATCGGTGATGTGCGAGGCCTCGGGCTTTTTGTAGGCCTTGAGCTGGTGAAGAACCACAAGACCCGTGAGCCCATTATGCCTCTAAACGCCAAGATCCTTCCCGGGATGAATCCCAAGCTCGCGGTGGCCAAGCGGCTGGGCGAGCTAGGGATGATCGCCATGGCGGCAAACCCGGGCAATGTGATCGCCATGGCACCGGCCCTCATTGTCACCAAGGATGAGATCGATGAGGGGATTACTATGATGGATGAGGCCCTCAAGGAAGCGGATGTCTTTACAGAAGAGTGAGAAGGTGCTCAAGGGTCAAAATAAAGTCATTACGATGGTATTCTCCTATTGTGCGCCTTAGTTACCATTGCTTTTCCCATGATCACCCACGGGTTTTAAGGAAAATACTGCAGTTGACACAATCTCCATCGAAATCAAGGTCTAGCATTTGAAATCACTAGCAATTTTCGGCTAAAGTACTGCGTAATTATGGAAAGATACCTATAATAGAAAATTGTGCCAATTGTTATTTTTGAAATTACTTTCATCAATAATCTGGGCACTAACCAAGGCTTGACAGGAGCATAGTCTTGCTATAGCAGATGCCTAATTGCGGTAGACGATGATATAGACGCATTGAAAATGTCAGAGCTTATTAGAGCATTGGGGAGTAAATTAGACCAAAAGATGTCTATTGATATCATCAAAGGATGCTGTTATTCGAGGCTAGATCTTGCATTGTCTCTTGAAAAGAATGAGCGCGGTGAATGGAGCCACGAATAGTAATTAATACTGCTCTCAGGCGTTATTACTGGATCAAGGATTTCCCACAGCAATTAAGTCTAGCCCGGAACTCCTAAAAAAAGAGGGAAAGGGGCAGAAGTATTTTTAATAAGCTTGTTTTTTCGCCCTTGTTGCTTGAAGAAATCTTCGAAAAACATGACGAGGGTAACTTTATCTGCCGCGGGGCGCAGTGCCATGTGAAGACTTCGCATTGCCCTATTAATTTAATACCGGTGATAGAGACTATTGAGATACCTCATTACCCGCACGAGATACCATCTCGTGCGGTACACTACCTGGTTCATTAGTTTAAGAATGGACAATATTATGCTAGACTTCTATGCAATTGTAATCCTTAACCTCATCGTGCTTGATACAGGGAATTGAGGGTTGGCTTTTCATGCGTCAGCATGAAAGTTCCTGTAGTAAATCTGCATGCTGCGCTTGAAAAGTCAGGAGCTGGAAACCTAGGAGAGGCCAGAGAGGTAGTTTTCGACGATACCCGCTGAAGGATTTCAAAACCAAAAGAAGGATTGAAATGGCTTCTAATCGAGGGGTTCTGATAACCGGAGGGCTCGGAGTTATAGGGTCTTGGGTTACCAAACAGCTTGTTGACCAAGGAGTGAGAGCGGTTACCTATAGCAGACATGTTGACACCATGCTGGTTAAGGACGTGGTCGATAAGATCGAAATGGTGAGAGGAGATATTCTGGACATGCCTATGCTCCTCCGAACCATAAAGGAGCATAAGATTCAACGTATATGCCATTTGGCAGGAACGCTAGGCGAGATAAGTCAGACTAATCCGTGGCATGGTTTCCAGATTAATGCTGTTGGAACCTTGAATGTTTTAGAAGCGGCCAGAATTATGGAAGTGGAGCGAGTTGTTTTTACCAGCTCCATGGCGGTATTTGCCCCATTCACAGGTGACTATGCTTACCCTAAGTACAGGCTGGTGAATGAAGATTATCCTAAACTACCTATTTCCTCCAGGAATGGGGTATATGGAACTGCAAAATTGGCAAGTGAGCTTCTGTGCTATCACTATAACCAGATGCACTGGGTGGACTATGTAGCCCTGCGTTTCAGCCCCCTATACGGTATAGGCAGGCTAGTAAGGCATGGTCGTATTGCGCTATTTAACAAGATGATTGAGAATGCCATGTTGGGTCAGCCAACAACTGTTCTCCAAGGTGGCGATGAGAGAACCGATTTGCTCTATGTTAAAGATGCTGCTAACAGTATCGTGCTAGCGTGTTTTGCCCAAAAACTGAAAGACCGTGTATTCAACATAGGCACCAGCGAAGGTTATAAACTGGAAGATGTGGCCAGCGCTATTAAGAAAATATACCCCGAAGCGGTTTTTGAAATTGGCAAGGGATTAGATCCGATCAATATTGGCAGCGGATATTGTATTTTTGACATTTCCAGGGCAAAAGCGGAACTAGGGTACTCGCCGAGATTCACTTTAGAAGGGGGCATAAGAGACTATGTTGAGACCATGGAGAGGCTAAACATTGAGCCCACATATAGCCCTTAGTTTGTGTCTTGCGCCGGTGATCAATGCGGTCCTCTGGGGAGTTGAGATTGTTGAAGCCATAAAAGAAAAGGTGCCCACATATAGGTGGCACGATTTATTTTGCGTGGAGTCCATGATAAGATTTTTTATTTCTATTCTTTAAAATCTTTGAAACGAAAAGCCAGGGGGTACTCAGATGGTGAAAGCAGAAGAGAACATTGTAAATACTTTTTGTGCACCGCACTGTATGGGATTTCCGTGTGGATTTCGAGTCACCGTCAAAGATGGCAAAGCCATGCATCTCGGAATGCATCCCAAGACGAAATATCCACCCTGTCCCAAGGGATGGACGAACATATCAAGGCTCTACCATCCGGATCGCTTGAAATATCCTATGAAGAGAGTTGGGGATAGAGGAGAGGGAAAATGGGAAAGGATATCATGGGATGAAGCCCTTGACATAATTGTTAGCGAACTAAACAGAGTCAAAGCAAAATATGGAAATGAGGCGATAGTAATGTATCACTATGTGGGGTCTCACGGGCTACCCATTGGTTCCCCGGGTATGAGATCCACTATATTGAGGCTTTTCAACCTTTGGGGTGGTTGCATACCGGCGTACCAAAGGGGAAGCTTGTGCATGCAAGCACACATCGAAGCGACCACTCACCTTTTTGGTAGCAGGCATTTTGTTTTTCCGCCAAATCCCGAATGCGAGTTAATCATAATATGGAGCACAAATCCGGCAAGGACACGGGTAAGGGGCATACTTCAGTCCTTTCTGGATGCCAAAGAAAGGGGGGCAAAGTTCGTAGTTATTGATCCGATATTCACAGCAACAGCAGCTACATTGGCCGATGAATATATACCGATTCGACCGGGAACAGATACAGCCTTAGCATTTGCGATGATCAATTCTGTTATAAAAGACGAGCTTTACGATATTGACACGCTCTTAAATCATACCAATGCTCCCTTTCTAGTAAGAGACGATAGTGGGGAATTCTTGAGAGAGCGCGATATAGTGGTGGGCGGCTCAAATAACTACATGATATGGGATACCTTGACCAACAAGCCCCGAGCCTTTGAAAGTTCAGGCATAATGCCTGCACTCAGGGGCACTTATGCAGCAGGGGAGATTACAGTCAAGCCTGTCTGGCAGCGGATAATCGAAGTTGTCAATGAATGGACACCTAAAAAAGCTGCAGCCGTAACGGATATCCCTGCCGAAACCATTGAGAGGCTTGCCAAGGATTTTGGGACAGCCAAGCCAGCGAAAGTAGAACTCATCTCTACCCCTGGACTAAATCGTGCATCATGGGCCGAGAATACTGTTTATGCTCTTTTATCGTTGAATGTCATAACTGGAAACGTGGTTGGGGACCTTCCACTCTTAGACCCTCGAATTGGCGGCGTTGATTTAGGTTTTCAAGCAACGCTCAAGAAGCTTGAGGTTGAAAACCCTGTGGAGAAAAGGATCCCGGTAAACCACCTCGCGGAGGCAATCCTTAATCCCTCGAGATATAATACCAATATCAAGGCCCTGTTTGTAATGGTAGGCAACCCGGTGAACCAGAATGCCAACTCTAACAAGACCATTAGAGCACTGATGAATTTGGAGTTCATAGCCGTCTCTGAAATATTTATGACAGCAACAGCAAGATATGCCGATATATTACTTCCTGTGAATACATTGTTGGAAAGGGCTGCTATCGCGGAGGGCGGTGAGGTTGCTTGTCTCGATGTGCCGCGCTTATGGCACGATACATCCATAAAAAGACAACTCTTCTTCGCTGAGAAAGCCGTTGATTCACTGTGGGAAAGCAAGAGTGACTTTGAGATAACCTGTCGTCTGGCCAAGAAAATGGGTTATGGTGATTTTTTCCCATGGAAAGATGAGGAGGAATGGATTAAGCAAGTGTTGGATATGGCTAAAGAAGACCCCAGATTTCCTTGGCTAAAACCGCTCACCTTAGATCAGCTTAAAAGGGAAGGAATTGTTGACGTTGCCGTTCCTCCACCAAAACCCACTTGGGATCTTAAAACGCCCTCCGGGAGAATCGAGCTTTATAGTGAGAGGTTGCTGAAAAAGGGCTATGACCCCATTCCTGTTTATAGAGAACCAGAAGAAGGTCCGGTAAGCACGCCAGAACTTTATAAAAAATACCCACTCATACTGGTTACTCCAAAGCCGATATGGCGTGCTCACTCCTCTTTTGGTAATCAGCCCGAGTTACTAGCGCTCTATACGCCCGATGTTTTAATCCATTCCGCCGATGCATTGAAACGAGGTATTAAGGATGGTGACCGAGTAACGGTCTTCAATGATAGGGGGACTATCCAAATCAAGGCAAGCGTCGCTGAGAACATCAAACCTGGAGTTGTGAGAATTTACGAGGGGAATTGGCCGGAGCACGGAATGAACAATGTCTTAACCCACGATCGTCTAACCATGTATGGTGAAAATCCCACGTATAATACCTGTTTGGTCGAGGTAAAGAAGGTCGCAAAGGAGGACTAAGAGATGGCTAAGCGATGGGGCATGGTAATCGATGTAAATAGATGCGTTGGATGTCGTTCATGCGTTGTTGCTTGTAAGCATGAGAACACCGTGGGACCAAAGCAGTGGTGGAATAGAGTGGTTAAAGCAGGCCCAAAAGGGAGCTTTCCAGATGTGGAAATGTACTACTTTCCCCTTATGTGCATGCATTGTGAGAAAGCGCCGTGTATAGATGCTTGCCCAAATCAGGCCATTTATAAGCAAGATGGGGGCATCGTACTGATCAGTGAAGAAAAATGCATAGCCTGTGAACCATGTAAGATAGCTTGTCCTGCCGGTTTGAGTCCGAGAAGCTATATATCTCTATTAGCCGAGGGGCGTTTTCGGGAGGCTATAGATGTAGTGCGGGAAACAATTCCCTTCCCCGGTATTTGCGGGCGTGTCTGTAAACATCCCTGCGAGAATGAATGTCGCCGATCGCAAGTAGATGATCCAGTGGCAATCGCTGCGCTGAAAAGATTCCTTGCTGACTGGGAGGTGAAAAACGGTGGCCCAGAAATCAGGCACGTGGCAAGGACAAGGAAAGAGGAGGTTGCCGTAATTGGAAGCGGTCCCGCGGGGCTTACTGCAGCACACGATTTGGTCAAGCTTGGATATGGAGTCACCGTTTTTGAGGCTCTACCGGTGGTTGGAGGATTGATGAGGGTTGGTATTCCTTTCTATCGTTTACCTAAGGAGGTGGTAGATAGGGAGATTGGGGCACTTCTGGGACTTGGAATGGAATTGAAGACAAATACCCGTGTCGGCACTGATATAACTCTGGCGCAGTTAAGGGAAAATTATAAAGCCATCTTTGTTGCTACCGGGGCTCATCGAGCTCTACGTCTCGGGATTGAGGGTGAGGAATTAAAAGGAGTAATGACTGCCCTTGATTTGCTTCGTGAAGTTAATTTAGAGCTATCGCCAACCATCGAGGAGCGAGTTGTAGTGATTGGCGGGGGAGATATGGCTATGGATGTGGCGTGTGCTGCCCTACGTTTGGGAGCTAAGGAAGTGCACGTTGTTTGTCTTGAGTCGAGGCAGGAAATGCCCGCCAGCGAGAAGGAGAAAAGGGATGTTCTCGATGAAGGAATTATATTACATCCATCTCTGGGGCCTAAAAGGATTCTAGGGAGAAATGGTGGAGTTACGGGCGTGGAAACCATCGCGGTAAAATCCGTTTTTGATGGCGAAGGGAGATTCAATCCTACATTTATCCCGGGCACCGAATCCATCATTGATGCCGATAACATTGTATTGGCAATTGGTCAAGCTCCAGACCTATCCTTCTTGGGAAATGAGATAAGAGTAACTCAACAAGGCGCTTTAGCCACTGATTCAGAAACCTTGGCCACGAGCGAAGAAGGGATCTTTGCCGGAGGTGATGCGGAGGGAATTGGCCCGAAAGATGTTGTTCAGGCCATCGGAGCTGGACATAAAGCAGCGATGGGAATAGACTATTATCTGCGAGGTGAGAAGCTTCCACCAAAGCCGCCCGCAGGGGTTTTGTCCAAGCCCGTAGATGTGGAAAGGGTTGACAAGGAACCGAGGCAGCCCATGCCCTCTCTGCCAGTGCCTGAGCGACTGAAAGGATTTGCTGAAACAGAGCTTGGCCTCACTCAGGATATGGCCATGGCAGAGGCGAGGCGCTGCCTTGTCTGCTCTGCCTGCATGGAGGCATGTCCATATGGTGCGATGCTCTTTGATCCATTAGAAAATGGGGTAGAGAAATGTACCTTTTGTGTCAGTCGGATTCAGGAGGGGGAAGATCCCGTTTGCGTAAGGACTTGCATTGGCAGGGCTTTAAGATTTGGGGATCTCGCCGATCCGACAAGTGAAGTGTCAAAGTTACTGCGTGAAAAGCAATCTGTTACTCTCCTCCCTGAGACAGGAACTGAACCGGCGGTACACTATATTTATCCACAGGTCATAGAGTTTAAAGGCGGAGGGAAAAGCTAAATTGCCTAAGCAGGTGATGTATGCGAGATAAGGAAAGCTTTTCGTTTCCCTGCCAGTGCATCCGGATCTTTCAGCTTAATTTATCCCTCGCGAATCAAGGGCAATTTGGGTGGCACTGAGCAAAAAGTCTAAAAATGGGCCAATTCCGAGAGCTCTGCGCTGCGTCAAAGAAGGTTAATCGAGCTGTTACTCTGAAATTCCAAGGGAGCATAACGACCAAGGTCAAGCGTAAGCAGGTGAGGAATCTTTTCTTGATCTTTCACCAGGCTGAATTTGTCAATAGGATAGTGTGTTAGGAGAAAGGAGGGAGCATGAGTCATAGTCCGCAGCCAGAAAAGAAGGTGGCCATCATTGGTGCTGGGATGATGGCTACGGGCATAGGCGTAGTGTGTGCTAAGGCTGGCTTAAGCGTCAGATTAATGGATGTCAAGGAAGAAGCCTTACGACATTCAGCTGAGGAAACAAAGGCCATAGTGCAGAGATTGGTGAAAGCTGAGATCATTGCAAGCCGTGATGCGGAATGGACACTTGGAAAAATTGAGAGAACCCAGAATCTAGCGGAGGCAGTACGAGATTGCGATGTAGCTATTGAGTCGGTCCCGGAGACCCTTGAGCTCAAACAACAAGTATTCGAACAGTTAGATGAGCTTTGTCCGCGACAAGCACTTTTAACAACTGGTACGACAGCACTCAGCGTGACCGATATAGCCTCTATTATCAACAGCCCGGACAGAGTGGTTGGCCTTCACTGGGTTAGCCCTCCTTACCTGCTACCAAGGGTAGAGGTGAATCGCGGTGAGAAGACCTCGGACGAAAGTGTTAAGCGAGCCAAGAGCTTTGTCCTGCAACTGGGGCAGATTCCTTGTGTTACGAAGAAAGATATTCCTGGATATGTGGGGGCTAGATTGAGAACGGTGGTGCTCAACGAGGCCGTAAGACTCGTTGAGCAGGGGGTTATCAGCATAGAAGATGTAGACAATATGGCTAGATTTGGGTTCATTATCCAGTTATTGCCTCATGGCCCATTGCGATCACTTGACCTGACTGCACCAAGGTCACTCTGTGCCAAAATAGGTGATTTTATCTATTCCCAAACAGGCGAGGAGAGATATCGTGCGCCTCAGCTATTAAAGGATATGTCCGCAGCGGGAGAGTTACCCTGGGTACCAGGAGAACCTAAGACGACTAAGGGGTGGTATGATTATTCGGGACAATCTGTCGATGAAGTGATGGAGAAGCGGGATATGAGAATTGCCAAAACAGTAAAGCTGCTTGAGAACTTGGGAATAATCGAGGAAGAACGACAACGGATAAGAGCGTCTATGGCCACCAAAACAGAAAATGATTGATAATTTTGCCCATAGCGCGAAGCGGTAGAAGAAGAGAGTTACAAATAGTAGTCTTATATACTCCCCACCAAAGGCTATCAACGGCCAAAAGCGAGACCTCCACAAAGACGCTTGAAGGGCTAACAGTCCACCTGTGAGGTCCACGTCGCGAAAAGGGTGCAGCGGTTGAAGAACTCCCGCGTCTTAACCGACAGATTGCAGAATTGGCGCCCTACAACATACCCAACCGAACAAGAATAAAGTACGGAAGAACTGTAAAGAGGGCAGCCTTTGTGCTGCACGGGGATAAGGCAAGCAATACGTGAAAATACCAGACAGATTGGAGGAATACTGATGAGCAAGAACAAGATTACCTACTCGTACATTCCCAATTCGGTGCCAGAAGTCAAGGCGCAAATGCTTAAGGAGATTGGCGTCAAGGACATCATGGACCTCTACGCTGAGATTCCAGAACATTTGAAGTATCATGGAAAAATGAATTTGCCCGAACCGATCCCGGACGAGTATTCACTAAAAAGACATATCGAAGGCTTGCTGAACAAGAATAAAAACTGCTCAGAATACCTGAGCTTTTTAGGAGCTGGGTGCGCTCAGCATTTTGTCCCAGCGGTATGCGATGAGATCAACGGGCGTGGAGAGTTCCTCACGGCATACGGGGCAGAATTCTATGCTGACCATGGAAAGTGGCAGGCCTTGTTTGAGTATTGCAGCCTCATGGGCGAACTGCTTGACATGGATATTGTAAGCGGCTTTTTATATGATGGAACACAGGCGGCAGCCACATCCCTGCGTATGGCCTCCAGGGTCACTGGGCGGAAGGAGGTTCTTCTTCCCAGGACGATGGACCCACAAGCTTTGATGGTGGTGAAGAATTATATGAAAGGAATTCGCGAGCCGGAAATAGATATAAAAATGATGGAGTACGATATGAACACCGGGCTGATCGATATCAACGATATGAAGTCGAAAGTCTCCTCCAAAACAGCGGCCGTATTTATCGAGAACCCGTCATATCTAGGTTTAATCGAGACCCAGGCCAAAGAGATAGGAGGAATTGCCCGTGAAAACGGCGCCGAGTTCATTGTTTTCGCAGATCCGATTTCCCTCGGTGTGATCGCTCCTCCCGCACACTATGAGGCGACCTTTGCCTGCGGGGATTATCATTCCTTGGGTATCCACATGCAGTGCGGAGGCGGGCAAAGTGGTTTTATTGCGACGCATGATGACATGAAGTATATTGCTGAATTTAAGGATAAGATGCATGGCCTGACAGAAACGATTGAACAGGGGGAATACGGCTTCGGAAATGTATTATTTGATAGAACCTCCTTTGGCTCCAGGGAAAAGGCCAAAGAGTATACAGGGACATCGAATGGACTCTGGGCCATTACCGCCGGAGTGTACCTGGCTCTTATGGGTCCCAAGGGAATGGAAGAAATCGGCCAGACGATCATGCAAAAGGCCCAGTATACAGCCAAACGGATGTGCCAGGTCAAAGGGGTGAATCTTGCATTCAATGGGCCTTTCTTTAAGGAATTTGTTGTCAATTTCGACAAAACGGGCAAGAGCGTGAGAGAGATCAACAAAGCACTCCTTAGGTACAGGATTTTCGGTGGAAAAGATGTTTCTGGTGAATTTCCGGAACTAGGCCAAAGTGCGCTCTATTGTGTAACGGAAACCGTGATGAAGGAAGATGCCGATAAACTTTCCTATGCTCTTGAGGAAATCACCAGGTGAGTTCCAGAAGTGATATAGCTAGCCTACATTGCATAGCAAAGGAGGAGATACCATGCCTAGGAATAAGCGTACCCTTCTTCGAAAGTTCCATCAGGCTCGATGGGACGAAGATATGATCTTCGAGATGAGCGTTCCCGGTGAGAGAGGAGTCCTGGTGCCTAATGCTGATAATGGGATTCGAGCTGAAGTAGGGGAAGGGATTTCGGTTATCCCCAACGACCTAAGGAGGAAAAAGCCTCCAGCACTTCCTGAGGTAGGCCAATTACGAGTTGTCAGGCACTATACGCGGTTGTCGCAAGAGACCATGGGGGTGGATGTGACGGCCGATATTAGTATGGGGACCTGCACTATGAAATATAGCCCAAAAGTTCAGGAGCACTTGGCTTCTAGGCATCCGGGCTTGACAGAGGTCCATCCTTTACAGGATGAAGATACCATCCAGGGCATCCTTGAGATGTACTACAAGCTTGAGCAATTCCTGAAGGAGATTTCCGGGTTGGATTATTTCTGTTTTCAGCCCGCTGGAGGCTCCCAGGCTATATTCACAAACGCCTGCATCATCAGGGCTTACCATGCGGCGAGGGGTGATTATAATCGAAACGAAATCATTACCACGATATTCTCTCACCCTTCCAACGCCAGCGCTCCGGCCACTGCTGGATACAAGGTCATCACGCTTATGCCTGACGAAAATGGGTATCCGGATCTGGAGGCGATGAAGGCAGCGGTCTCCAAGCGCACCGCCGGGATCTTTATCACGAATCCGGAAGACACCGGCATCTATAACCCGAGGATTGACGAGTATGTGCATGCGGCTCACGCCGTTGGGGCCCTGTGCTCCTATGATCAGGCCAATGCAAACGGACTACTGGGTATTGCCAGGGCGAAGGAATCCGGATTCGACTTATGTCACTTTAATCTACACAAAACCTTTTCCGCCCCGCACGGTTGTATGGGTCCGGGATCGGGAGTAAACGGCGTGAGGGAGGAACTCGGGAAATTCCTTCCAGTTCCAAGGGTAGAGTTTGACGGCAGAAAGTACTACCTAGACTACAACCGGCCGGAGAGCATCGGACGGGTAAGATCCTTCTTTGGCAACGTACCTCTCATTCTGAAGGCTTATGCATGGATCATGCAGCATGGAGCGGATGGTCTGAGGGAAGTTGCCAAATGTTCGGTGCTCAATAGCAACTATCTAGAGAAGAAGATCAGGGAGATTCCGGGCGTTGCCGTGTGGTATGCAGAGGGCAAGCGAAGGCTGGAACAGGTTCGATACTGCTGGGAGAAACTGAAGGAGGATACCGGGGTAGGCACGGAGGACATCGGGCGTAGGATGGTCGACTATGGCCTTCAACATTACTGGACCAGCCACCATCCCTTGGTCGTACCGGAGCCGTTTACGCTGGAGCCCTGCGAGTCTTATTCAAAGGATGACATCGATGAGTATGCAGCAATCCTGAGCCAGATTGCAAAAGAGGCCTATGAGGATCCACAGTTTGTTAAAAACGCACCATATAACTCCACTATTCATAAGATCCTGACGCCAAGCATCAATGAACCGGAAAGGATCGCGGTGACCTGGCGTCAGTATAAGAAGAAGAGAATTAAATAGTACAAAATCCAAGGAAACGTGCGTAACGTTTGCTACACCAAGGTGCAAAAGATGCGTTTCCTTCTTATGGACGGTGATTGGTGTGAAGAAATTGGGGATTATTGTCAATCCCGTAGCCGGCATAGGTGGCAGAGTGGGACTTAAAGGAAGCGATGGCAGTGAAATTGTTCGTATGGCGAGGGAATTGGGCGCACAGCCTGAATCCCCAAGTCGAGCGGTAGAGGCCCTCAAGATCGTTTCAAGGATTAAAGACAGAATCGAAGTTATCACTTATCCGAATGAGATGGGGGAAGAAGAGTGTTGCACAGCAGGAATTCTCCCGAAGGTAATCGGTGTTATCAGGAGCGGAAAAACCACGCCTGTAGACACGGAAAAGGCGGCTCAGCAAATGGTGGCGGAAGGGGTGAACTTGCTGCTGTTTGCTGGTGGTGACGGCACAGCGCGCAATATCTATAAGGCTGTGAGGCATAAGGTGCCAGTACTTGGAATCCCTGCCGGAGTAAAAATCCATTCCGCTGTTTATGCGGTGACCCCAAGAGCGGCTGGAGAGGTTGCCGTGATGTTTCTGGAAGGTGGGTTGACACAAAACATCCTAAAGGAGGTTATGGACATTGATGAGGATGCCTTTCGCGAAGGTTTCGTTAAAGAAAAACTGTACGGCATGCTATGTGTGCCCGAAGAAAGCAGGTATGTTCAGAGTGCAAAGTCCGGCGGGCTGCAGTCTGAAAAGGATGCGCTTCAAGGAATAGCAGCGGACATTATCAATTCAATGCACGAAGATTATTATTATATCATTGGACCAGGCACAACAACCAGAATCATAATGCAGAATCTGGGGCTTGAAAATACCTTACTTGGGGTAGATGTAGTTCGAGGTAAGTGCCTTGTGGCTAAAGATGTATCCGAAAATCAGCTAATAGACCTGATCAGGGGAAATAGGGCCAGGATCGTCGTTACGGTTATCGGTGGACAAGGCCATGTTATTGGTCGGGGGAATCAGCAAATTAGCCCTAGGGTTATTCGAGGGGTAGGTCGAGAAAACATCATAGTGATCGCTACAAAGGAGAAATTGGCCTCTTTGAAGGGTAGACCGCTCTTGGTTGACACCGGAGATGAAGCGCTTGATGAGGAATTGAGTGGCTATATTAGAGTAGTCGTGGGATACATGGATTATGTCATGTATAAGGTTGGGTATTAGCGTGCTGTTGCTTAAAACCTGTATCCATCCCACCCTCTTTCTTCCCTGTCCTGAATGTTGAATTGATGCATCTACCCTTCTAGGTAAGGCATCGAGGAATACGGCTACAATCATTAATAGACCTTGTGGTGTTTCAAGGAAGAAGGAATGATACGCTGCATCTACGAACTCACCTCGGAAATATGTCCAAGGAAATTACCTTTGCATAGACACTTACGTTATTGAAGGCCATCTCATGAAAGTCCATGTTCACAGATCGCTATCTATCACACGCCCAACGCTCCATCGCTGTAAACTACACGGCCTCCCACAATGGTGATATGGGAGCGGGTCTCCGGCAATCGGTCCTCTGACACCTTTAAGGAATCCTGGGAGAGCACAGCCAGGTCCGCCAGCTTCCCCGGTTCCAGGGAGCCTCGTGATTTCTCCACTCCACATAAATATGCACCTCCCATGGTAAAAGCCTGTAAAGCCTGGGCGCGACTTAAGCACTGCTTCGGGCCAATGACCTGAGCGCTGTTCCGCTCAATCCTCGTGACAGCCGACCAAAATGTGGAGAATGGATTATAGGGCTTGTTGTCAGTGCCCATGGCGAAGGGGAGGCCATACTGAAGGCAGGACTGGTGCGGCACAGCCCGGTTAGCTCTCTCAGGATCCTTTAGGTACTCAGCTCCACGAAGCCAGAAATGGGTCAGCGGGATTGTCTCACATACCACACCTAGCTGCCTCATGCGCTCCAATTGGGCCGGAGTGATATCCCTTACGTGCTCAAGAACCCAGCGTTGTTCCGCCACTGGAAACTCCTCTTGGAGCACCTCAAAGGCCCTGAGCACTTTCTCCATCGCCTCCACGGTTGACGCTAGTGTGTGAACACGAAGCCTATGCTTTGCAGCCAAGCGCAGCAGGGCAAGAAAGCGCGAATATGAGTTGTAGGACACTGCAAACCCCGCCCAACCTGTAAAGGGTAACTCGGCCGAGCGCAGCGGGGCTACATGGCGTTGGCCACGGAACTGAATAAAAAATCCACAAAGCCTCAGCATGTCATCACCAAAACCATAGCCCGATGCGCAGCAGCCCCAGCGAGACATATCGTTTTCCGCCTCTCTCATCGAACTCCATGTTGGGCTAATGGCCAGATGGCTACGTACCGGCATATCATCTTCATCCCAAACCGCCTTGTAGGCCTCGAGAACCTCTGGTGCCACGCCGTGCCCCTCGTAAATGGTCGTGGTTCCCACACTGTTGTACAATTGCATTGAATGCTTCAGGGCCCGAATCCTTTCATCGTGGGAGAATCGAGGCACCACCCGCATGAGGCTGAACTCTGTTACCGGAAACATGTTATTATCGGCTATAACACCAGTAGGATCACCCCTGTCATGGCATTCAATCCTCACGCTGTGGTGAGGCGATTGGGTATTGCGGTCAATGCCAGCGAGCTTCAGGGCATAGCTATTAGCTACCGAGATAGAGGGCGGGACATTCCAGGGACTCCAGATGCCTTTGATATAGACTGGGTTGTCTGGAGCAACGGTGTCAAGTTCCCATCGTGTAGGGTATCTTTTCTCGGCAAGCTTTGAAGGAATATCAGCGTAATTGGGTGGATCTCCGACGGGCATAGTGACCACCCATTCTCCTGGCTTTTTAAGTTCGGCCTCCCGCTTGATGACAGGGAGAATTTCGGAAATCGATCGAGCCTCCTCAAGACTCGGTAAGATCTTTTTGAGGCCCTCACGGTCCATGTGGGCATGGGTATCGACAATTCCAGGAATTACCGTGTGCCCTTGAAGGTCAATTTTTCTCGTGTGAGGATCAGCAAGGGACTCCAGTTCCTCACTTCCCCCTACAGCGAGAATGCGTGAGCCACGGATCGCTAAAGCCTGATGAACCGAGAAATCCTGGTCCAATGTGAGGACTCTGCCGTTAAAGAGAAGCATATCCGCTCTTTGTTGTTGATCTTTCATATTCTTACCATCTGTTTACTTTCCATGTTAATGAACCTCCCTGCAGCAAGCTGCAGGGTATCAATTCAAAAAAACAAATGTCACTGCGAGGAGTCCCGCGTTGAGCGGGACGACGTGGCAGTCTCATAAAAAGAGATTGCTTCGCTACGCTCGCAATGACAGAAAAGTTCTGTTCTGTAACCCTGTAGCAAGCTAAGGGAATTATCAAGTTAAATGGCGTTTCTTTATACCATTCTCTATAGGCTTATATAGGAGAGGAAAATGAAAGTTTCAAGAGGGCAAACTCGCAATGTGTTAGCTTAATGAAAATGGCCTAGTTTTCAGGGGAAAGGTCAGAAGAACTAAAAACTTTTTGCTTGCATTTTATGTTAATTTTTTTATGATACCCATGTTTTCAATAAGGTTAGATGGTGAGGTCATATTTTAGCCTTTGGTCTAAGGGACAGGAGAATGTCATAGGAAATTTCTCCTACAATTATTAAACCAAATAACAAAGGAGGAAAAGATGAAGAAAGGTGCCAGGAAAAAGGTAGACATTGTAACGAGGATAGCGTTATTGCTTGTTGTCTTTTCTTTGATCAGTGCTTATGCTTCGACAGCAGCAGCACAAAAGATAAGGCTTTTGCAGACAACTGGTCCGACAACATGGGCGAGTTATGCTCAAGGAGTCGCTTTCACCGACTTGATAAACAGAAAAAGCAATCTGAATATAACCCTTAGCTCGAGGGCTCCATTGGTTGCGATCGAAGCTCTGGCGAAGGGGCAGTGTTCCCTAACTGGGCCGTTTGGCTCACCTGCTTTTTTCGCCTACCACGGTTGGGAGGAGTGGGCTGATAAGGGCCCTCGGAACAACTTGCGCTGGGTAGCCACGACAATTTTAATTTGGCAGGGTTTTCTAGGTCCGGCATCCAGCGGCATAAAAACGATACCCGACTTCAAAGGCAAGAGAATATCTCGATTTACTGTGCACACCAATGCGCTAGGAGATGCCATTATGGAGGTTTACGGCCTTGATCCAATGAAGGATTGTAAAAATGTAATGGTGCCAGACTCAGGGGATGCTTTTAGCGAGATGAAATTAGGGAGAATTGATATTTTGTTCAGCGCTTTGATGGGGGCCAAGATCCTTGATCTAAAGGAGACAGTAGGCAAACTGGTTGTTCCGCCGATCGAGCCGGATAAGCTCAAGGAGGCAAAGAAGAAATATCCGAGCGCAATGATAACTTGTACCCCAGCGTATGCCACGCCAAAGACCACGCCGCAGCTAGACCTAGAAGAGGGAGAACGTATACCGGTTATAGGGAAACCTATGGGCATAGCAACTCGTAGCGATGTACCTGATGAGATAATATATACCTATGTGAAGACCGCATTGGATAACTATAAGGAAGCACAAACCTTACACAAAAACCTTATGAATTTTACGCCTGAGTTTGCCTTAGCGATGATAGGAGATATGCCCTATCATGAAGGAGCCATAAAGGCGTACAAAGAATATGGTGTATGGACCAAGGAACTTGAGGAAGCCCAACGATCGTTCTTTAAATAAGAACCGAACCATTGCAACTATACTATCTTTATGTTCCCAATGAACTCTTCCCGAAGCTTGCTTCGGGAAGAGTTCATTGTAAATTCAAATAGTTATACAAAGAAGAATTCAATAAAACCACTTCTCATAACAAAAAACCTCACTCAATAGCCGAAATATCCTGATGTAAATGGATAACCTTATTTAGATATAATTCACAAGAGTTCTCGTATTGAGGATTGTATGTCTTGCCATATCTGTGAGGATTACTGCCCACAGGAGGCGATATACGTCAGCGCCCAAAGGGCAACGGAAGTAGTCTTACCGTTCTAGTGAGCGCTTATGGACTAGAATCGACATGCTATGCTTGGCGGAACGAGAACCAGAGAAGCGTGACAAGATTTAATGAGACGGTTCTCGGCTTACATTACCGACGTTGAGGCTCCTTGAGTAAGCCAGGGTCTCCTTTATATCAGAGAAAAGAAAGGGTTTAACATGACTTATGATCAGATATCTCCTTCACAAAAGGATAAAACTCCAGAGAAACCCGCTAAAGTAGAAGAGACGGGTAAGGTCAGGCAGTTTCATGGCCCGCTGGGTATCTTAACAAAAGCACTTGGCGCAGGCCTGGCCATACTCTGTTTTTTATATATTGCGGGTATTTTTTTCTATTTAAGGATACCCATTTTATTTACTCAGTTCAACGCCATCTTCTTGGCAGGGGTTGTAACACTTCTTCTACTTATCTACCCAGCAGGTAAGAGGGCGCCCAGGAATAAAGTACCATGGTACGACATACTGCTTATTCTATGTTCCCTGGCAGGGCATTTATACATCGCTATCTATGGCCTTGAAATAGCACGAATGACCAAGCTGGATGCAGCACCGTTTGAAATGGCACTTGGCTTTCTCGCCATTATCACACTGTTTGAAGCTGTAAGGCGCTCTCTAGGGAAACCAATGGTTATCGTTTGCGCAATTTTCTTGTTTTATCTCAAATTCAGTTACCTGATACCGGGCCCGCTCGGTGCTTATGAGTATAGCTGGTCTTCAATGATAAGAGACTTATACCTCTCTACGGGAGGTATCTATGGGTCACTCGTAACCGTTTTTTGTACTATAATCATTTCCTTCATCGTCTTTGGTGCCTTCTTTATTAATATAGGTGGAGGCAAGTTCTTTACCGAGCTTGCGCTTGCCAGTACCGGCTGGATGACAGGCGGGCCATCCAAGGCAGCAATAGTGGGCAGCGGTCTTTTCGGGACTTTGTCTGGAAGCCCTTCAGCTAATGTAGCGGTGACGGGTACATTTACCATCCCCTTGATGAAGAAGACCGGATATAGTGCCCAGTATGCTGGCGCAATAGAAGCTGTGGCCTCAACCGGGGGCCAGATCATGCCACCAATAATGGGAAGCGTAGCCTTTGTTATGGCCGACATGATAGGTGTGTCTTATGCAACCGTAGCTGCCATGGCCGCGATACCAGCTATCCTTTACTACTCCAGCTTATTTACCCAAAGCCACCTGAGGGCGGTGAAGGAAGGCCATGGTTCCATATCCCGCGAGACATTACCATCACTCAGGGCCGTAATGATTGAGGGCTGGGATCTTCTAATACCTTTTGCCGCCTTGCTTTTGTTCCTTTTTGTGCTCAGGTTCCCTCCACAACTGGCCGCAGTATATTCAGTTGTGGTTTTAATCGCGACAAGCATGTTCAGAAAACAGCATAGGCTGAACATAAAGAAGTTCATAGATTCCTTTTATAACGGGACTAGAAGTACGGCACCCATAGCTGCGGTTATCGGTGCAGCCGGGATCATCATAGGCTCGTTATCAATCAGTGGCCTTGGGCCGAAGATTTCATCAGGGCTGATTTCATTTTCAGGCGGCAGCTTGCTGATCTTAATCATTTTGGCGGCAGTTGCCTCTTATGTGATGGGTATGGGGATATCACTTGTAGCAACTTACATAATACTCAGTTCTCTATTAGCGCCTTCAATGATTACGCTTGGTTTACCCGAGAATGCAGCCCACTTCTTTTTAGTGTACATGGGCACGGCAACCTTCATAACTCCCCCGTATTGCATAGCGGTATATATTGCCTCTGCTATTGCTGAAGGCGATCCGTTTCCCACTGCATTCCAAGCGATGAAATTGGGGATTGTTTGCTACCTTGTGCCCTTCATTATAGTGTACAACCCGGCTCTAATATTGGTTGGAGCTCCTGGAGAGATTGCTCTGGCCTCCGTGACTGCCCTTATTGCTGTCTTTGCCCTGTCCGTGGGAATAGAAGGGTATTTATTTACCAAGACAAACTCGCTCCAGAGACTCCTCTTCTTTGGAAGCGGACTCACGATGATTGTACCTGGCTTAAGGACAGACATTATTGGCATCGGCATGCTTTCCATCGCAACTGGCTGGCAATGGCTAAATTCAAGAAGAGCTAAACGCGGATAATTTAAGCGGTATCGGCGCTCCCTTTGGTATCTTTTTATCCTCTCTCGATTCCTTCTCCGTACTCCATTGAGGGCACCCAGGCCTTCTAAATGTCACAACTCCGGGAAATCATTACCGCATGAGACTTTATTTTCTGCCTCAGGGGGAACTTTATTTAATCCAAGTCCAGGTCATTCTTGGTTATCATGCTTCGAACAGATCCTTCCACTTCTTCTTTATTTCAGCAGTTAACTCGTCGCTCACTGTAATCGCGGTCGGGAATTCATCTTTCCAGTGGTAAGGCTTGCAGGCGAGAATGACTGCTACTGAGGCAGTGCTATCCCCACGCCGTCTTTTTTCGGGGGAAATGACTGGATCCAACATGGCGGACACCTGTTCATTGACAATTTCAATTGCCTCGGCAGGATCTCTCCTTGTACCCATTGCCCACAGGACTTGTGACACATTGGATGGATCTATATCCTCGTCTACTATAACCAGGTACTTCACGTAACGGGCGAGCATCTGGGTTCCAAGAGCTACTATGGCTGCCTGTTTGGCGTGCCCTGGATATTCCTGCTTAAGCGATATAACCATCCAGTTAGCCGAATTGGCCTCTTCTAAAAGCCAGACCCCCTTTACACCAGGGACTTGTCGTTCAAGCTCGGCCCACACAGTACCCGCCTTTTGAACGTGTCTCCCTAAGGTCCACACTGCGGGAAGACGGGAGGGTGGATTTCCCTGTATGATGGGATTGTTTCTATGAAGTATGGACTTGACTCTGAAAGCCGGTCGCTGCACCTTACCGGTGGCATAATAACCACTCCACTCTCCAAAAGGACCCTCCGGCCTTGTTTCCACCTCAGGTGGAACGATCTCTCCTTCCAATACTATCTCGGCTGTGGCTGGAATAGGTAGATCGGTGGTTACCCCTTTAATCACCTCAACAGGTTTACCGTTCCACCAACCGCTAATGTCGTATTCACAGACTCCCGGTGGGGCTGGCCAAATAGAGCCGAGCCAGGTTATTGGCTCTTGCCCGCAACTCACTGCGGCCGGACAATTCATCCCTCGGCTCCAATACTTCTTCTGCAATGGGTACAGGGCATGGGCAGGCGTAACGTGGATCGTAGCGGTGTTCTTGTCATGGACCTGGACTCGGTAGCAACCTACATTTATCCAGCCCTCGTCAGGATCTTTTATGATAGTCATAGTTCCCGTTCCAATATATGGACCGCCATCAAGCTCATGCCACTTTGGCGCCGGGAACTTTAGCAGGTCAACCTCATCCCCTAGTACGACATTCTCTTTGACTGGACCATTGCCCACCCACTCCGGTGGGATGAGGTTCATTCCTGTCGCTATCTTATCTCGGAACGCCCTGGCCAGCTCTATTCCTTTCGCTTCAAGGGGAAAGCCAAAAGCAAGCGCTGTCCGCTGTGGTGTACTAAATAGATTACTGACAACTCGGTACCCTAGCTCATAGCCCTTGATCTTATCAAACACGAGCAAAGGTGAATCAGGAATCTCCGATAATAGGTGAGTAATAGCTCCTATTTCCAGATTGGCATCGGCCCCTTCAATCAGTCTGTAATCCCCTAACTCCTCTACCTTGTTGATAAACTCCCTCAGGTCGTGGAACATCCTCTAGCCTCCTGTTAAAAGGTTGATAGTTGTCGCCTTTATCTGGGCATAACTCCTATTCTCTTTATGTTTGTTTACTTTTACCAGATATCTTTTCCCTCCCATTATCAAATTACCGCTCCCTGGCAAAGAATCGTCTCGATGAAGTCATAGCTTACCATTGGAACCATCATTACCAGTCTCATGCCAAGAAAAGGATTCTCTACTGCCCCTTTGCACGCAGAAACAGGCATCCCCCTGCCTTACTGAATTGCTGTATATAGCATGAAAAGCGATAATCGAGGGCACTCTTTTAGCGGAAAAAGATAGGAATAATAGGAAATTTTTTTTATTAGAAACATAGAGGAAACATCGCTGTTTGTCAAGCGCAAACTCTTTCTGTGCCAAACTCTTTCTGGAGTGCAGATGCAATAATGTAATGTCTTTAAATAGTTACATGTAAACAAAATATTACACCTTTTCAATCAGCAATAATCTCTAATTACTTGAAATCCTACCATTTTTATCCATGGCTTAATATTTGCTGGTAAGACCTTAAAGGGGCAAGAAACGAAAGAGAATGAGGAAGTTGTGCTGACTCCTGGAAGAACTGACATCTCATCACCTGGAGAGGATCACTGGCATAAAGCAATCGCTATTGAATCATTTACTTTTAGATCCATCCAGACTCCAATCATTTCGGACGCGCTATTCGTCAGGCCCGTTATCGATGAGCCGCCGGCACAACCAGTGAGGTACTTAGGTAACATAGCAGTAAGTTGGGCTGGGCGGAAAATAGACTTTTAAAAGGTCCATTTCTTGTCTTGACATTGGGGGGGCCTTCAAGCAGCGGTTATTATATAGGCGAGAGGGCCATTGTGGAACCCATGATTGGACTACTGGCATTGGGTATTGCTATATTTGTTAAGGAAATAAGAAGCGCACCGCAATTCAACCTTCAACTGATTTACTGACAACATCAAAATAAAGAAGTGATTTTTATGCTAACTCCGAAATGGATAGAAGGGGAGAATTCGGTTCCACGCGGTTGTAGTGTATATGAGCTCATACAAGTTCCACCCGGATGTCCGATGGCTCCCCGACGGCCTCCATTCCTTGGTGTTTTGAATGGATCATGGTATGAGATCGGTAAACAATATGGCGAAAAAGCAGGAAACTTAATGCGCATTATTTTTGATATCCCATTTTTTTACCCCAAGATGCTAATGAAGCATGGTTACAAAAATCTGATCGAGGATTTATATAGATATGAAAAGAGACTCAGGGAATGGAATCCAGATTACATTGACCTTATCAAGGGCATAGGTGACGGAGCTTCCGAGGAGTTAGATAAATCACGGTATCCTTCTGGTCTTTCACACTATGAGAAAGCTTTATTTATGCAGGTATATAGCCATCTTTCCTTCTGCCATCCTGTTGAAAGTTGTGACCCAAGTGCGAGAGAAAAATACCCAATAGAAATTCCTCAAGAAAGTGCTTATTGGCAAAATCTTGATTCACCTCCTTGTCTCGATTCAAAAACCATACATCAAATAAATGAGTTAGACGGGAAATACCTAGAATATCTCTCTAGTGATTGTACATCCATTGCAGCGATGCCAGAGGCAACAGCTAACAATATGACCATGCTTGCAGGTCATACACAATATGGTTTTGGTGTAGGTGCCTATATCTTGGCTTTTGCCGTTAAGCCTCCAAACGGAAACAGTTTTTGGACCTCGACTATCCCAGGGATGTTTCTAAATTTAAAGGGAGTAAATGACAAAGGTCTAGCTCTGCGAGTGCAATTTGGCGGTAAAGCCGATAGCGCATATGGAGTTCTGGGGATGTATATTTATTCTGAGTTATTAGCACATGCAAACAAGGTTGAAGAAGCTATCGAGATAATAACTCGCGGTACACCGGAATATCGGCAAAGAACGGGGAGAAAAAGTGTTGTCCGTGCGGGAGGGGCTCTAATTACCCTTGCCGATGAAAGAGAGGTTGCTGTAGTGGAATCTACCTCACACTATTACGCAGTTCGCCACCCTGGAGATTTTGGTGAAAAAAACTTCGTTGTTTGTGCTAATCATCCCCTGGTTAATCATAGCTATGATGAAAATAATGTTAAAACTGATATCTCGATGATGGAAAGAGCGGGGCTGCACGATGATGGAAAACCAGGTAGCTCCACTCGTTACTGGGCTGCCTATTGGGAAGGAATGAAAGCTCATGGAAGAATCAATGTTGCATGGCTTCAAAATGAATTCTTGGCTTCACATGCTTGGTATAATAAGGAGGGTGAAAGAACGGATTGTGCATGGAGCGATAAACACAAAATGCATCTGCCAGTAAAATATATTAATCCAAACGGGGCTTCAACAATCTGCAGTCATCGAGGTGGGTACCCAGAGTCATATATGAACGAAATACCATGCCCATTCGTGTCCGTTCCAGCTGAAAGAGCTGCCTATTGGATAGTCTATAAGCCAGAGTTTTGGATTGGACCTTGGGAAATGCTCAGATTTGAATAAAGATTTATCTAAAAATCGAGGAGAGATAATTTGTATATAATGTGAACAATGTAGGATAGGGCGTCAATAGTAAAAATTTTGTGGAAGGACGTATTTTGGAAGGGAGGAGGTGAGGGTAAAAGGATTACGGGTTATGAAAAGGAATGTCTGAAAGAAAGACAAAAGGCCTTGTTTGACAAAAAAGGGAAAGAACCCAAAACTGGCATGTACTTCAGTCATGCTGGATACACAGGAAAGAGAAAGGGGGTATCAAGGATGAAACACATAAAATCAAGCATGTTGGTTATATTCCTATCTTTAATGATTCTAACAATGATGGCAGTTTATGTCCCATCTGCCAGAGCCGGTGAAAATCCAGGGCACGAAATAGTGCGCGTGCCTATTTTTTCTACGCCGATGGGTTCCGGGCTCTATGAATGGTGGGGAATTTATGAGAGGATCTTTGAGAAATACCACCCCTGGTTGCGCCCAATAGTTCAGGAGTCGCCCGGTTTTATATACAACCTGAAGATGATGGCTAACAAGAAGGAACGATGGAAAGAAGTTATATTTGCTGTGAATATGCCTGTAATGGCAGCAGCAGAACACGCCATCAAGCCTTTTTTTGACGAGCCTATATCTGGTAAACCATGGAAACTGTTATACCCCAGTAATGGTTGTGCTACTTCCGCTTTTTTCTGGGTGACCCTCGATCCTGAAATTAAGAATATGATGGATTTCGATGGCAAGCGATTAGGTGTAGGGCTAAAGGGCCAGATTAACTTTGGGCTCTGGCCGACGGTTGCTGTTGAGACCTTGGGGATCAATGCTAAGCTCGAATACTTAGGAGGCGCAAAGGCAATTGATGCTTTACTAGACGGACGCGTGAGTGCGGCGCAAGCACTGGTATATTACCCACATGCACAGCCGCCCGGGAAGAAATTGGAAGCCCACCCCCTGGCGACTCTGCAAAGGGTTATTGCCTCCCGCAGAGAGTTCTATTACGTGAGCTATGGCCCCGAATGGATTGATCGCATGAAACAGCAAAAGGGTTATACGTTGGCTAGTACTTTAAAAATCGAGCCGGGGACTTTACCAAAACAGACAAAGGAGCTGATTGCAGCCGGCGTTGAGCCATCTGGCTGGACTGTACATGAAACATTTCCCGATGAGGTAGCCTACGAATTTACCAAATTTCTTATTATACATGGCAATAAACTTGCTAAGTACACCAAGATAGGTGAATATTTCGTCATACCAGAAGGAACACTATCGATGAAGGGATTTACCGAAGAGAACACACATCCTGGGGCCATTCGTGCATTCAAGGAAGCTGGTGTCTGGAACTAGTGCTCACTTAGCATACAGTTATGGCTGAAACGGGTAGAAGTACTCGCGGATACGGTCTTCCCCTAACGATATCATTGCTTCGATAGGGGAAGGCTTCTTTCAGATAACAGGCAGGAGTTATATTCAGATGAAACATTTCGCAGCAATAGTAGCATATATTTTTAAGGCTGTTCAGGGCAGGAAGAAAAGCCAACTTTTTCTTGATTCTTCCGTTTTATTTGCTGTGAGTTTTGCTATTTACCAGTTGCTCCAAGCCATTGTGATTACGCAGGATTCACTCACCTTATGCATTTTACATGTGCTAGGAGCGATTTTACTAGTTTGCATGGCTTCAATTAGGGAATTGCTGAGCACACCTAAATCCTCATCCCGCTATTTGATCTTCCCGAGCTTCATAATGATATTGGCAGTTGGGTGCCTTCTCTATGCATGGGCTGAATCGGCTCGACTCGAATTAAAATGGCCTTGGATCTCTAACAACGACGTTGTTGTTGGTTTTATGCTTTTTTTTGCAGTATTAGCTGCCACCTGGCTCGCATGGGGTCCTGCGCTCTCACTTGTTGGTGTGATTGGTATACTCTACTTTCTGTTTGGTCAACATCTCCCAGGCCTTCTTGGTCATGAAGCGGCATCTTTACCTTTTGCCATTAGCTATCTCGGTATGAGTCTTACAACTGGCATGTTCTGGCTTATGTCTCTTTCAATGACTGTATTCTTTCCACTTATGGTGTTTGGTATAGTAATTCGAGCTACAGGTGCGACAGACGCGTTCACAGAGCTTCTAAAATGGGCGTCTAGGGCGTCCAGAGCAGCTGGGGTATATGTTTGTGTCGTTGAAAGTGGTTTGGTCGGCATGGTTACTGGGTCGTCCGCTACTAATGTGGTCTTAACCGGCAGTGTCACCATACCAGCCATGAAAGGGATTGGCCTACAGCCAAGAACAGCAGCAGGCCTTGAAGCGCTAGCTTCTACAGGCTCTCAGATTGTCCCACCGATGATGGGTCTCGCTGCCTTTGTGATGGCCCAATTAATTGGAATGCCATATGTAAGCGTAATGTTCGCGGCTATAATACCCGCGGCGATGTACTACGGGGGATTAATGGTTTCAGCATATTTCGCGGCTCAAAACGAACTCGGTATGAGCAGGAGCATTGCCGTTCAGGGTGAAAGAGAAGAAATTGATTGGAGGAAGTTTTATCGACTCCTTCCCACATTTGTTATTCCCCTGGGCGGACTTATCGGATTGCTGGCGACCGGTTATTCCCCCTTGTATGCTGGTACTCTAGCAATCATCGCTGCATTGCTCTTATCGCAAACCCAGGGCAAAGCATTGCGCCCGTCGTTCGGTAGGTTAGCTCTGGGAATTAGTGAAGGCGCGATCCTAGGGAGCCAAATAGCGGTAATATGCATGAGTATAGGATTTCTAGGGCAGGCATTCATCACTACTGGCCTGGGTCTTCGCTTGAGCCGGGTTTTTGAAGCGATAATGGGAGGAAATTTTGCCTTGTCCCTGGCAGTTCTAATGGGCGTTACAATTATTATCGGTATGGGAGCACCCACTGTAGTAGCCTATACCTTAGTTTCGATAGCTGTGATTCCTGCCGTACAAGACTTAGGCCTTGAGATGATAGTTGCTCACTTTTTCGCCTTTTATTTTGCATGCTTTTCCCATATTTCCCCACCGGTAGCCGGAGCATGCGTTACTGCAAGTCGAATTGCAGGATCCGATTTTTGGCCAACTGCATGGTATGCCATGAAATTATCATTTCCTCTATTCCTCGTGCCCTTTGCCTTCGTCTTTCATCCGGAGCTGCTGAATCTCTTTGAGATGTCTTATGGTTCAGGCCTAGCAATTCTGGGATACTTGCTCTTGGTAGTGAACGGTGTTGGTAGTGCATGGGGTGGTTTACCAATCCTTAGGATGGGCGTTGTCAGTAGAATAATCCTAGCTATCGCTGCGATAGCAGATGCGTGCTATATATTCGGAGGTGGAAATATTTACTTGATGGTTCTATTGATTGGGTCGCTGGTGGGTTGGGTAATTCCCTTATTGCGCACATGGAAAAACCGCACCTTGGGCGCTGAGCAATAAGAACCTCTTAATAGTACGCTTAGTTTTGTTTGACTGAGACAAAGGTGTGTCATTTTAAATAATGCTTTCTTGCGATAATATTGAAATGGGGCTTAGCGACCCTAACATTCCTGATAATATACAAGAGAATAGGAGTAGGTGATCATTGTCTCGCTATTAGTCAGGGCCGGCCGACTTTGTGTTCGAGCAAATACCCCTCGGATCTCATAAATGATTAATTACTGCAGATGTTAAACTATCATCAGATCATTTTCGAAACTTGATGTTGTCGTAGCAGGAGATATTAATATTTACGATAACTCACACCCCAAAGCTCTCTATGGGCCAAGATCAGAAGAAAGGATAAACAAGAGTTCGGTTGATTCTTTCACAGATGTGCCGAGATTTAGAAAAACTCTTCCAGATGGAAGAACTATTTCGGTTATGACTTTCCTGAATAATTAGAACCTTGGAGGGAGAAATGGATTATCCTATTGACCTTAGGGCCTATTTAAAGCTCCTTGAAGAGAAGGACAAACTGGTTAGAATAAAGAGGGAAATAAATAAAGATACTGAGCTACATCCCCTCGTTAGATTACAGTATAGAGGTCTGCCTAAAGAGGAAAGAAAAGCGTTTCTATTCGAGAATGTGGTAGATGCTAAGGGGAAAAACTACGACATACCGGTGGTTGTCGGTGCACTAGGTGCTTCTCCAGATATTTATGCTCTTGGTATGAATTGTGACCCACATAGAATTTCAGATAAGTGGTTTGAGGCACAATTAAATCCAATCGAGCCAGTAATAATTGACGACGGGCCGGTCCATGAGGAAATACATTTAGGGAATGGACTACTTGAGGATGGTGGATTGGAGGAATTTCCGATTCCTATATCTACCCCGGGTTACGATGCCGGGCCATATATCTCTTCACCGCATTGGGTAACCAAAGACCCAGAAACAGGAATAGTAAATATAGGTACCTATAGAGCACATGTAAAGTCCCCACTGAGAACGGGAATAAATTGGTATACCGTTAACCAACATATGGCTCGGCACTGGGCTAAATGCAAGAAAATGGGTATACCTCTCCAAGCTGCCCTCGTAGTTGGTGCTTCTCCCAATATTGGTTATGTCTCAGTAACCAGGTTATCACCCGAGATTAACGAATTTGCCTTTGCTGGTGCCATTGCCGGATATCCAGTAGAGCTTGTCAAATGTAAGACCATAGATGTGGAGGTACCTGCCTACACCGAGATAGTTTTTGAAGGGGAGATTTCAATGGATGAAGTAGAGCCTGAAGCTCCTTTCGGAGAGGCTCTAGGCTATATGGGACAGAGAATGTGGATGCCTTATTTCACTATTAGCTGTATCACACACAGAAAGAGCCCAATATGGCAATGTATCCTTAGCCAGTTTCCCCCAAGCGAGAGTAGCGTGATAAGGGGCCTTGGTCGAGAGGGTGCTGTTTACAAATACCTGAAATATGATTGTGGACAACCCTGGGTTGCCAGGGTAGCATTCCACGAAGCAACCGGCAGTAATGGACTCATGGTCATACAGGTATTAGACATAGAGCAATCAAAGGTCTGGGAAACTCTGGAAGCAGCCTCCAAATGGGTTATCCCTAACAGTGCCAACACTAAGCTGATAATGGCAGTCGGTGAGGATATAGATCCTGAGGATGCAGATGCGATAATGTGGGGATTTTCTTACCGTGTGCAGCCCCACCGAGACTGCCGCATAAAGACTTATCCTGGTACATCACTGATGGATTATTCACTTGTCTCACCACAAGCTACTTTTAAATGGGATGCTCGCTATGAACAAATGCCCGAGGCCTCACACCTGCTAGTCAATTCCACAATAAAATGGGAATATCCTCCAGTCTCTTTACCTAAAAAGGAGTTTATGGAGCGGGCAATGAAGATTTGGGAAGAGGAAAAGCTGCCCCCGCTAAAACTAAAGAACCCATGGTGGGGCTACAATCTGGGCTTCTGGCCTGCCGAATTTGAAGAGCAAG
>CAZJXD010000054.1:0-20664 GCA_964549945.1 uncultured Desulfobacteraceae bacterium
TGTTAATAGTTACGCTATATTATAGCATATTTGCGGAGCTAAAGCTATAATCAATAAGTGATTAAGGAATACACTTGTTGCGTATTGGGCTTGATGGCATTCCCTTGCTGATGCAAAAAACGGGGGTTGGGAGGTATACATTCGAGCTTGCATCCGCATTGGCTCAAATTTCACAATCCCCCGAGCTTGTTTTCTTTTACGGAACACATTGGAGTAAACACATAAAAACAACTGCGGTAATCAATGCCAATCGGCGTTATGGGAAGATCAGGAATACAGGATCCAGATTTGTATCAGCTGATTTGAAACGATGGATTAGGCAAACAATTTTTAAAATTGGAATTCTAGCATACAGAGCGGACCTATTTCATGCGACAAACTATGTGGCTCCTGCTTTTGATGGAACAGTGATAGTTACGGTCCATGATTTGTCATTTCTTCGATATCCGGAGGCTCATCCTCCTGAACGCCTTGCCTGGTTATCAAAGGGATTGCCAGATACCTTAAAGAGGGCTGGGCGGATTATTGTGGATTCCCAATTCACAAAAAATGAACTTATCTCCTTGCTTGATGTACAGAGTGAACGCATCACCGTAGTGTATTTGGGGGCGAGCCAAGAATATAGACCAAAAGATAATGATGAACTTTCTCTGAAGCTAAAAGAATTTGATCTGGAGCCAAAGGGCTATATACTTTCGGTCGGAACGTTGGAACCGCGCAAGAATATCTTATCCTTACTCCAGGCATACGAGCTATTGCCGGATTCCTTGAAGACCCGCTGGCCGCTTGTTGTGGTCGGCATGCAGGAGTGGAAAGAACAGAACATTTCAAGACACATAGAAGCCTTAACGCAAAGTGGTAACATAAGGGCCTTGGGTTATATTCCAGATGATAAGCTCACATATGTCTATGCCGGCGCAGCAATATTCATCTACCCTTCTCTCTATGAAGGGTTTGGCCTTCCACCCTTGGAGGCCATGGCAAGTGGTGTACCGGTAATTGCATCCAATCGAAGCTCACTTCCTGAAGTAGTAGGTGATTCTGGAGTGCTCATTGATCCGGAGGACATCGATTCGCTCGCCCAAGCAATTGATTCATTGCTAAATGACCGAGAAAAACATGATAGAATGGTTGAGAAGGGTTTAAAGCAAGCCAAGAAATTCACCTGGAAGGAATGTGCTGAGAATACATTTAGTGTTTATAGAGACGTCTTAAGGCAGTCTTGAAATAGTTTGAAAGGCACGATACCAGTTGAAATGAGAATTGGAGTTGATGCGAGGCCCTTATCTTATCAGATAACAGGGATTGGCATCTATTTGAAGCACTTGCTGGAGGCCTTACAAAAAATTGATCATAAAAATTATTACTATCTTCTATCAAATGGACCGATAGATTTTAATGTTACCAACGAAAAATGGGTAAAAATCGGGGGGATGTGCAGGAAAAAATTGATAAGTACGATCTGGATCCAAAGCTTGGCCCCTATCCTTTCATTTAAATTAAATTTGGATCTCTTTTGGGGACCACGTCATAATTTGCCACTTTTTCTGCCTTTTAAGGTAAAAACGGTTCTTACAATACATGATGTTGTTCATCGTCTCCATCCAAACACGATGGCCATACAGAACTTAATGGTGGAAAGGCTTTTAATGCGGTGGTCATTGTTAAGGGCTGACTGCATCATCACCGATTCTCGATCCACTGCAAAAGACATTCAAAAAAATTACAATATCGATCCGAAGAAGATACATACTATTCATCTTGGCATACCGGTCTTATCTAACAGCAGGGTTATAGTTGGCAATGCAAATAAACTTCTCAATAGAAAGTATTTTCTCTTTGTCGGAACAATCGATCCACGAAAGAATTTTGAACGTATCTTAAAAGCATTTGAGTGGATAGAGCCACAGCAATATAATGTGCACCTGGTATTAGTGGGTGGGGAAGGGTGGAAGAATAAGACATTCTGGAAATTATTAAAAATGCATCCGCTCAGGCAATACATTCACTATACGGGATATGTAGATCGTGGTGAGCTAACATCATATTACCGGAATGCGTTGTGTCTGCTTTTTCCATCGCTTTATGAAGGATTTGGATTTCCTATAGTAGAGGCAATGGCCTGTGGGACGCCGGTGATATCATCTAATATCTCATCTATGCCTGAGATAGCGGGAGATGCAGCAATACTCGTGGACCCTTATGATGTTGGAGCTCTGGCAGAGGCTATGCATAAAGTCCTGATAGATGCAAAGCTCAGGGAAGGCTTGGCAAAAAAAGGCTTCGAGAGGGTGAAGAAGTTCTCATGGGAGCAATGCGCGATGGAGACATTAAAAGTATTTAGTTTATTGGCAGATAGACAATTGAGATGAAGAGAAAAATAAAGATAATTCGAATTATAACACGTCTTAATATAGGAGGACCATCAATCCATGTAAGCCTCCTCACAAAAGGGCTTAATTCTCATCAATTTGAATCACTTCTCATTACTGGGCTGGTTTCCCCGTATGAAGGCGACATGAGTTACTTCTGTGATGCAGTGGACGTAAAACCGATTATGGTTTCTTCTTTAAGAAGAGAGATAAGTCTACTTGAGGATACAAAGTGTTTATTTCAGCTTTTAAAGATCCTTAAACAAGAACAACCTGATATTGTGCATACACATACAGCTAAAGCGGGTGCACTTGGGAGGATAGCTGTATTCATACACAACCTTATTCGAAGGAAAAAAATACTTTCGGTACACACGTTTCATGGTCACACTTTTTCAGGTTATTTCAGCCGGGCCACATCACTGTTATTTATATGGACGGAACGGGTGCTCGCAGAAATTACCGATAAAGTCATTGCTATAAGTAAAAGCCAGACGGATGAACTGATAGATACCTATCATATTGCACCAGCGAATAAGATAGAGACCGTAAAACTAGGTTTTGACTTGGATCCTTTTACCACAAACGAACCCTTAAGAGGTGGATTCAGAAAAAGCCTCGGCATTGATGCTCAAACGATTTTAATTGGTATTATTGGCAGGCTCGTCGCTATAAAAAACCACAGAATGTTCTTTAATGCAGCGAGAATATTTCTTCACCAAAACCCCCAGATTCCAGCGAAATTCTTAGTGATAGGAGATGGAGAACTGCGAGATGAGTTAATCGAATATTGCCAGAGGCATGGACTCTCTAATGAAGTACTATTTTGCGGCTGGAAAAGAGATTTACCCCATATATATGCCGATTTGGATATACTAGCATTGACATCTGTGAATGAGGGAACACCGGTATCCATAATTGAAGCAATGGCGTCTTCGGTACCAGTAATTTCAACAGATGCAGGTGGCGTAAGGGATTTATTGGGACCACTGCGCACTAACATCGTTACAAATGGATTTAAGGTTTGCCAGCGAGGCCTTTTGTGTAGCCAAGATAACGCAAAAGGATTCGCTACAGGATTGAGTTTTTTATTAACAAATTCAATTATTCGCGAGGAGATCTCAAATGAAGCACGGGTGTTTGCCAGGCAAGCTTACAGGAAAGAGAGGCTTTTTAATGAGATGGAGTCTCTCTATTTGGGATTATTGCGAGGCATGCAACCTAAAAAGAGATTAGAATGGATCTTTGCGGATTCTTACAGCATTGCAAAGCATCGAATTAGAGTATTACAAGTGTATAAGGACTACTATCCTCCTGTTATTGGCGGTGTAGAAGGACACATCAATTTACTGGCCAATGGGTTGAAAGAGAGGGGAATTGATGTGGAGGTACTCGTTTCAAATACACAAGCTAGGCTTGTAAGAAAGGATATTAATGGAATTATAGTGACCAAAGTGCCACAGTTAGGAAGGCTCGCTTCTGCACCGCTAAACCCAACATTTCCCATTTACTTGAGGAGAATGGCCAGGGATTTCGATGTTCTTCATTTTCACTACCCTAATCCTACAGGGGAAATTTCCTCTATCTTCGCTCAGCTTAGAAATAATATAGTAGTGACATATCATAGCGATATTGTAAGACAGGCGAGATTGGAAAAATTGATCTCCCCTTTTCTCCACGAATTCCTGGAAAAATCGAATGCTATAGTGGCTGGTTCTCATAATTATGTGAGATCTTCCAGGGTATTGAGTCAATTCAAAAACAAATGCAAGGTGATCCCATATGGAATTGATTTGGAGAAGTTTGTATTGAACCCTACAACTACTAGAGAAGTTGTCAACCTCCGGAAGATCTATGGCCCATCTATCCTCTTGTTTATAGGAAGATTCAGATATTACAAGGGGCTCCATGTTCTTATTGAAGCTATGGACAGGGTAGAGGGAAAATTATTGTTGATAGGCGCGGGCCCTTTGGAAAAGAGCCTTCATCGCCAGGTAGTTATGAGAAATCTTGAGGATAAGGTCCATTTCTTAGGTGAACTCGCTGACCAAAAAGTAGTCAGCCATCTTCATGCCTGCGACGTTTTTGTGCTCCCTTCTGTATTGAGAAGCGAGGCCTTTGGTATTGTTCAGTTGGAGGCTATGGCATGCGGGAAACCTGTGGTATGCACAGAGCTCAGCACGGGCACATCCTTTGTAAATCAACACGGAAAAACAGGGTTGGTAGTTCCACCTAATAATGTAGATGCCTTAGCCCGAGCTATAAATCATTTATTGGAAAATCCAGGGATAAGTGAGGAATATGGAAGAGAAGGGAGAAAAAGGGTTGAAAAGTGCTTCAGTAAAGAGAGAATGGTCGAAGATATCATTGATGTTTATCAAAGCATTCTATCCTAGTTGTGTTCACATAATGCCTTAGACAATGGGGTAAGTGCAACGGATATGTTTAGCTTGCGGAGCTTGATATCAGGAGAAGAACCTTATCCAATCTCGGTATTTTGTAGTAGAGCGCTTTTCCGAAGAACGGCTTATACGAGATATAGAATCACTGTATCTTGATTTGATGGCAAACAGGAGATAGATCCTAAATAGAGCGCTTCCTTATCAAGCCCCCTATGAAAACTCTCTTTTCTCCTCTCTTGCTTACATGGGCGCTGTTTCGTGTGTTGAGGATTCTCAGGAATTCTTCTCTTCTCGGTTGCCTAGGAATCTGCCCGGGATATTTTCGCTAGCACTTTGACCCGGAGCATACGTCTGTTTTTCCGTGATTTACTTCAAGCTGTCACGAATACTATGGATGGCCTAATTAATAGAAGTCTGCTCGCTCGCAATACAATCTGGAACCTCATCGGCCAGTTAATACCTCTGATTATAGCGATTTTCGCGATACCGCTACTAATTAGGGTTTTAGGCACGAATCGCTTTGGGGTGTTGGCCCTGGCGTGGGCGGTGATAGGCTATTTCAGCCTCTTTGACCTTGGCCTTGGCCGTGCGCTCACTCAATTAGTTGCCGGAAGATTGGGCGCGGAGCAAGAAAAAGAAATCCCCACTCTCGCCTGGACAGGCCTTACTCTTGTTTTGATTTTGGGCTTGATTGGGACACTGATCCTCGGGCTGGCCTCCCCATGGCTGGTACAAGATGCACTCAACATTCCCAGGGAATTACAGCCTGAATCGCTCCATGTCTTTTACCTTCTGGCCCTCGCTATCCCTGTGGTGATAATCACCGCCGGACTTCGCGGGCTCTTAGAGGCATACCAGCGTTTCGACATCATCAACATCATTCGTATTCCCCTGGGAATCTTTACCTTTTTGGGTCCTCTTTTGGTCCTGCCATTTTCACACAGTCTTGTTCCAGTGGTAGCCATCCTGGTGGCGGGGCGATTGGCCGCATGGGCGACCTATCTCATGATTTGCATTCAAGTCATCTCTTTAAAGAGAGGCGGCATAGGCCTTCAGATCAGATTATTGAGGCAATTATTTTCCTTTGGGACCTGGATGACGGTATCAAATGTCGTCGGACCGATCATGGTATATCTGGACCGATTTTTGATTGGAGCACTGCTATCCGTTGCAGCGATCACCTTTTATGCTACACCCTATGAGGTAGTGACTAAGCTATTAATAATCCCGGGGGCCCTGGCCGGCGTCCTATTTCCCGCCTTTTCCACCACTTCTATAAAAGATCCAGATCGCACCGTGCTGCTCTTTGGGCGTGGGATAAAATATGTCTTCCTATGCCTTTTTCCGATTTGCCTTCTCATTATCACATTTGCACCAGAGGGGCTTGACCTATGGCTGGGCCAGGAGTTCGTGAACAAGAGCACCCATGTGTTGCAATGGCTGGCGGTAGGTGTTTTTCTTAACAGCTTGGCCCACATTGCCTTCGCCTTTATTCAAGGGATAGGTCGGCCTGACCTCACTGCCAAACTGCACCTTATAGAGTTGCCGCTTTACTTGCTGCTCGTTTGGTACTTGATCGGGGCCTATGGTATCGAAGGGGCTGCTATTGCCTGGGCGGTACGAACAGGGATTGATGCGATATTCTTGTTTGGAATAGCACAACGCTTGTTGCCGACTGAGATTTCAGGCGGCATGCGAAAGCCCTTGGCTATGGCTGGAGCCCTGATTATCTTTGGCTTCGGGAGCATGCAGATAAGCCTTTTGATCAAAGCGGCATTCATTGTAGCGGTTTTTACCGCGTTTTTTTTCACCGCATGGTTCCTTATCTTGGCGCCGGATGAGCGAGTGATGATAGGCAATCGATTCAGGGCTGCTCAGGCATCCATGTGCATCAAAAAGTAAGAAGATGATAGGAGAGCTTAACATTGATGAGATTCGAACATATCCTTGCCCGGACTGCTATGTATGCGGAACACAAGGTAAAAGCCTTTACAAAGATCTGAGGGATAGGCTGTTCGGCGCCCCGGGGAAGTGGAATTTCAAGAAGTGCCAGAACCATGGATGTGGATTGTTGTGGCTTGACCCGATGCCGGTGGAAGAATCGATTAGCCTAGCTTATAGAAATTACTACACTCATCAGGATCCCGAGCATTTTTCCAACACGTTGCCTCGACGAGCATACCGTCTAATCCAGGAAGGGTACCTGGCGCACAAGTACGGTTATTACAACGGCTCGATGGCAGCATGGAAAAAGCTCCTTGGTATGCTGATGTATCTCCATCCCGGTCGAAGGGAAGATGTGGATTTTAACATCATGTATCTGCCCGCAGATCCTAAAGGGCATTTGCTAGAGATAGGCTGTGGCAGCGGCCAGATCTTGAAGAAAATGCAACAAATGGGCTGGCAGGTAGAGGGCGTGGATTTCGATCCTTCTGCGGTTGAAAATGCAAGAAACAAAGGTTTGCAGGTGCGCTTCGGTGCTTTGGAAGCCCAGAACTATCCAAACGATCATTTTGACGTGATCTTCATGAGCCATCTCATAGAGCACGCTCACGATCCTTTAAAGATTTTACGAGAGGCACACCGAATCCTCAAGCCAGGTGGTGAGCTGATCTTGATTACGCCAAATAATGAGAGCCTGGGGCATAGGTTATTTAAAGAAGCGTGGAGAGGCTTAGAGGTGCCTCGCCACTTATATATTTTTACACTCAAGGCTTTACTGGTACTATCCCAAGAGGCTGGATTTAAGGTGAAAAATCTGAAGATAACAGTCCGAAATGCGCGCGGCATTTATCTGGCGAGTCGTTCCATTCAAAAGGCTGTAAAAGCAGGCAGAGGAAAGGCAGTTATTCTCGGTCCTAATATCCAGGCGGAAATATGGCAATTTGCGGAGTGGGCCATATGCAAAATGAACTCTAATCTTGGAGAAGAACTTGTGGTATTTGCCGGTAAATAGGCGGGGCTCTCCAGCCATCAGTTCAATAGGCGATTAGCTCCTGCGATTGGTAGTGTAATTCAATGAAGCAATAGAATGACCCCATCCATGGACATTATCATCGTCAACTGGAATTCCGGGGAGCTTCTCCGCGACTGCCTCGAATCCATTACCGTTGCCGCTGAACATGATAGCTTTAGGCTCAATCGAGTTGTGGTGGTGGATAACGCCTCATTGGATGGATCGGCAGATGAGCTAGAAGAGCTTAAAATGCCGCTTTTAATTATCCGAAATGAGTCAAATAAAGGCTTTGCAAAAGCCTGTAACCAAGGTACAGAGGACAGCAGTGCAGATTATCTGTTGTTCTTGAACCCCGATACCTATCTGAACAGAGACTCGTTAGAAAAGCCAATAATTTTTATGGAAAAGGATTTCAATCGGCAGATCGGTATTACAGGGATTCAACTTTTAGATGGTAACGGCGAGATTGCGCGGACATGTGCCAGATTTCCCACTCCCAGCCGGTTCCTCTCGAAGATGCTGGGGCTGGACCGGCTCTTTCCCCATGCCTTCCCCAGCCATTTCATGTCCGAATGGGATCATCAGGAAAGTCGCGAAGTGGATCACGTGATGGGTGCGTTTTTCCTGATTCGCCGCTTCATATTCGAAGAATTGGGCAGGTTTGACGAGCAGTTCTTTGTCTACTTAGAGGATCTTGACTTTTCCTTTCGTGCTCGCCAGGCCGGCTGGCACTGCTTTTATCTCGCTGACGCAAAGGCCCGCCACAAGGGAGGCGGCACCTCTGAAAAGGCCAAGGCAATACGCTTGTTTTATTCCCTTCAGAGCCGTATCCTTTATGGATATAAGAATTTCGGCTGGTGGACTGCCACCGGCTTGATGTGGGGAACCCTGCTTTTGGAGCCTTTAGCTCGTCTTACGTTAAGTGCTTCTCGCCTCTCTAATGGAGAAATACAGGAGACCATAAAGGGGTATTCCATCCTTTGGGGCAAACTGCCGTTATTGCTGAAATCTATATCAGAGCACGGTAACCCATGAAAATCCTTCTGCTCAGCCGTTACAGCCGTCTGGGCGCGAGCAGTCGAGTTCGTTTCTATCAATACATCCCCTACCTAGAGGCTGAGGGAATTCATGTCACTGTAACGAATCTACTGGAAGACAACTACTTACAAGACCTTTACCTGGGCAGACGGAGGAGTTTTGGTGACATCACTGGCGCCTATATTCGAAGACTTAGGCATCTAGTAAAAAGCAACCGCTTTGACTTGGTGTGGGTGGAATACGAGATCTTTCCGTGGCTGCCCCCCTGGGCTGAGACGATACTCCCAAAGTCAGGCATTCCCTATGTGGTTGATTATGACGATGCGGTCTTCCATCGCTACAATATGCATCCATGGGCTTTGGTGCGCGTGCTGTTAGGAGGTAAGATCGATGCTGTTATGCGCCGTGCGGCTCTGGTAACTGTCGGCAATGAGTACCTGGGGGATTATGCACGCAGAGCAGGAGCCAGGCGAGTTGAATATATCCCTTCGGTAATCGATTTGGAGCAATACAATCTGATGGTGCAATCCGAGAATCCCGTATTTACAATCGGTTGGATAGGCACCCCTGTCACAGAGAAATACCTTCACCTTATACGCCACGCACTTAGAGAGGTATGTAAGGACGGCAGAGCCCGATTGGTTCTTGTGGGCTCTAATCAAGCCGAACTTGATGGGGTGCCTGCGGACATTCATACATGGTCTGAAAAGACAGAGGCGGCCGAAATTCAGGGCTTTGATGTGGGGATAATGCCTATGCCTGATGAGGCTTGGGCAAGAGGCAAGTGCGGCTATAAGTTGATCCAGTATATGGCCTGTGCCAGGCCGGTAATCGCCTCTCCAGTGGGAGTGGCTCAGCAGATGATCGAGGACGGCAAAAATGGTTTTCTTGCCGCCGCTACCTCAGATTGGGTGAAAGCCTTCCGTTTTTTGCGAGAAGATCGCGGATTAAGGGAGAGGATGGGAAAGGCTGGCCGAATGAAAGTCGAAAGGCACTATAGCATACAGATTACAGCCCCTATATTGCTGTCACTTCTTAGGTCTATATGAAAGGGTATGTGCGGTATAGTCGGATTTAGATCGATAAGAGAGTTCGCTGCCCTGCGCGAGAATCTCCCTCAAGCCGCAGCAACCCTTTCCTACAGGGGCCCGGATGATTCGGGCCTCTTTTTTGATGAAAAAAGCGGGGTTGGGCTAGGCCACACCAGGCTCTCCATCATCGATCTTTCAAAAAAGGCCCACCAGCCGATGGCGAGCGATGATGGGAAGGTGTGGATTAGCTATAACGGCCAGGTCTATAATTTCATGCAGTTGCAGGGGCAATTAAAGAAGAGAGGCCACTCCTTCAGGAGCAATTCAGACACTGAAGTGGTGCTTAAATCCTATGTTGAGTGGGGGGTTGATTGCTTTAGGAAGTTTTTTGGGATGTTCGCCATTGCCATCTGGGATGGCCGAAGAGGTGAGTTGATCTTAGGCAGGGATCGAATAGGCATCAAGCCACTTTATTATCACTTTAGGGATGGAACTCTCGTGTTTGCCTCTGAGCTCAAGGCCTTGATGGCATTCGAGTCCTTCAAGAGGGATATCGATCCCGAGGCCATCCCCCTCTTCCTTCACTATCAGTATATCCCCGCACCCAGGACTATCTTCAAGGATACCTTCAAGCTCCAGCCCGGGCATTACCTGAGGTTTAATGGAAGGGACCTGATCTCAGAGGCCTTCTCGGAGCTCCCTGATATGCTGCCCCATTCACCATCTTTGAATTACAGCGAAGAGGAGAGGGCAGAGGAGTTGGATGGACTCCTTCGTGCTGTAGTATCGAATCACCTGGTGAGCGATGTGCCTCTCGGAGCCTTGCTGAGCGGAGGGATTGACTCTTCAGTGGTGGTGGCCGTCATGCAAAAGGTGAGCGCTTCACCTGTCCGGACATTCACCATGGGCTTTGCGGAGATGGGATACAACGAAGCCCCCTGGGCCTCAAGGGTGGCCAAGTACCTGGGCACCGATCACACCGAGCTTTACGTCACGCCCAAAGAGGCACTCGATGTAATTCCGAGGCTACCCGAGATCTACGATGAACCATTCGCGGATTCCTCTGCAATCCCCACCTATTTGGTGTGCCGTCTCGCCCGCTCCCAGGTCAAGGTGGCAGTTACCGGTGACGGGGGCGATGAGCAGTTCTCGGGATATGTGCGATACTGGAGCACACAGGCATTGGCTAAATGGTTTCAGCGCGTTCCAGGATCGGTCCGAAAGGCCTTCTCGTTGATCTTGAGAGGCGTTGCCCCTCAATTGGCTGAGAGGTGCTATCTTCCCCTGCGCCAGCATCTGCCTCAACGATTTCGGGTGGCCAATTTCCCTGATAAGTGGCAGAAGCTGATCAGCCAGATGGAAAATACCGAACTCAAGGAGCTTTACAGGATGGCCATCAGCCTGTGGTCTGAGAAAGAGGTATTAAAGTTGACCGGAGAAACATTGGCGGAAGGAGCCTTTGAGCAGGCCTTCAAGGAGACGAATGGCTGGCCCATTCTATCCCGGCTCATGAGGATCGATCAGAAGACCTACCTTCCCGATGCCATGATGACCAAGGCCGATCGGGCCAGCATGGCCGCAAGCCTAGAGTTGCGGGTGCCGCTCCTGGATAATAGGGTTTTAGAGTATACTTCTACTCTGCCCGAGGGGCTGAAATATAGAGATGGCACCGGAAAGCATCTTTTAAGGAAACTCCTTGCCCAGTACGTGCCCCCTGAGTTATTCCAAAGGCCAAAGATGGGCTTCGGTGTGCCCATTGATAGGTGGTTTCGGGGGGATCTTAGGCCGCTTCTCCTGGATTATCTCTCCCCCGAGCGGCTGAAAAAAGAGGGCCTGTTCGATCATGGGCTCGTAGAGGAGAAGGTAAAGGAGCACCTCTCCGGCAAGGTCAACCACCACTATCGACTGTGGGCCTTGCTGATGTGGGAGATGTGGCGCGAGAGGTGGCTTGGCTGAAAAGAGGAACGCTTGACTTTTTCTGATCTTATGGGATATGGGATATATATTTCAGGTAGGTAAAATTGAGGAATTGTGAATTTAGCGATTGGCTGAGTATTTAAAAGCTCTAATGAGTGCTGGTTGTATTCACTTCAAACGTTAACGTTAGCACACTTTAGTAACTTTAGGCACTTAAAATGAAGGTATTGATCACAGGCGGTGCGGGGTTCATAGGCTCTCATCTGGCGGACAGGCTCCTGGAGATGGGGGAGGAGGTCTTCGTTATAGATGACCTCTCCACGGGGAGCCTCAAGAATATAGAGAAGAACCAGGACAACGGCCGCTTTCACCTTGTGGTGGATACGATCCTGAACGAGGCGGTGATGAACGAGCTCGTGTTCAAGTGCAATCAGATCTTTCACATGGCTGCGGCAGTGGGCGTGAAGCTCATCATGAATCGACCGGTGGAGACCCTTGAGACGAATGTCAAGGGCACCGAGATGATCCTCATGCTCGCCAACCGGCACAAGAAAAAGGTGCTCATCGCCTCGAGCAGCGAGGTCTATGGCAAGATCATGGACGGTGAGAATATCCAGCTGCTTTCAGAGGAGTCGGATCGCCTCATGGGCTTTACCACGAAGAGGCGCTGGGCATATGCCTGCTCCAAGGCCCTGGACGAGTTTCTGGCCCTGGCCTACTTCGAGGAAAAGAAACTGCCGGTTATCATCGCCAGGCTTTTTAACACGGTGGGGCCGCGGCAGACAGGACAGTACGGGATGGTCATCCCCAACTTCGTTCAGAAGGCCCTTATCGATAAGCCTATTACTGTATTCGGTGATGGATCGCAGTCAAGGAGCTTCACCCATATCGCAGACGTGACCGATGCCCTGATAAAGCTCATGGCAGAGCCCAGGGCCGTGGGGCAGATCTATAACGTGGGAAATCCGGAGGAGGTGGTCATCAAGGATCTAGCGATGCTGGTCAAGGAGATGACGGGAAGCGCCTCCGAGATAGAATACCTCTCCTATGAGAAGGCCTATGGCCCGGGATACGAGGACATGCACAGGCGATGCCCCGATATCACCAGGATAAAGGGCCTCATCGGCTTTGAGCCCAAGATAGATCTCAGGGGAATCATCCAGAGCGTGATCGATTACTATAAACAATGAACCCCCTTCTCACATACCTGATCGCCTTTTTAGCCTCATTTGTCCTCTGTCTTCTCATAACTCCCCTCTTCAGGCGTGCGGCCCTCAAGGGCAACTTTGTGGCGAGGCCCAGAGATGACAGGTGGCATAAAAAACCCACCGCCCTTCTGGGAGGCGTGAGCCTCTTCATTGCCCTGATGGCGGCCTGGCAGCTGTCCTTTGTTAAGCTCGGCCTTTACAGCGCGATAAGGCCCCTTGTTCCCCTTACTCTGGGCTGCCTTGCGATCTTCCTGCTCGGGCTCGCGGACGATCTCTTTGACATCAACCCCCAGCATAAACTGGTAGGGCAGATCATCATCGCCTCCCTGCTGGTTATCTTCGGCTTTCAGGTAAATTGGTTCACCTCCAGAACCGCAAACCTGGTGATCAGCATCTTCTGGATCGTGGGCATTACCAACGCCTTTAACCTTCTGGATAACATGGATGGGCTTTCCACCGGGATTGCCTTTATTGCGGGCCTGTTCCTGTTGTTATCGCGCCTTTTCACAGGGCCAGAGGGCGTTGTGCCCGCGCTCCTCGTGCTCTCCGCGCTCCTCGGTTCCTTGATGGGCTTTTTAATCTATAATTTTCACCCGGCCTCCATATTCATGGGGGACTCGGGAAGCCTCCTCATCGGATTTCTCATCGCGGGGCTTACTACCCAGGCCTCGGGATTGATGGTCGGCCGGCAGTCCGGCCATCTCGTTTTCGTGCTGGCGATCCCTATCCTGATCCTGTTCATACCGATCCTGGATACTGCCTTTGTAAGCCTGATGCGGAAGATTTCAGGCCGCCCCATTTCCATGGGCGGCCAGGATCACTCCTCGCACCGAATGGTGGCCATCGGATTTTCCGAGAGGACGGCCGTGCTCACGCTTTACGGGTTTGCCGGAGTCTCAGGTCTCCTGGCGGTGGCGGTGAGCCGCCTTGCCCTGGGGGTAAGCGTAGTGCTCGTGGCCATGTATCTGCTTTTTATCGTCTTTTTTTGGATAACCCTGGCTAGGGTCAAGGTCTATCAAGAGGCATCCGTTATTTCCGAAGCCAGGGAGGGAAAGCTCACCCCCCTTCTCCTGGAGATAACCTATAAGAGAAGGCTCTTTGAGGTGCTGCTGGATCTCATTCTGATTCCCCTTGCCTACTGGATATCGTACCTGCTCAGGTTTGAGGGCAGCGCCTATGGAGCGAATTTTCCCATATTCATCAAATCCTTGCCAATCGTCGTGGCATGCCAGCTCTTTACCTTTTTCCTGTTAGGGGTCTATCGGGGCATTTGGCAGTACGTGGGCATGAGGGATGTAATCGTCTTCGGCAAGGCAATCACCGCGGGAGCTGTGTTATCCGTGCTGGTAAATCTCGGGGTCTTTCGGTTTATGGGCTTTTCTCGTACCGTGTTTGTGATCTACTGGTTTATCCTGTTCGCCCTTGTCACTGCATCGCGTTTCTCGTATCGCTTGATCGGCGAGGCTACCCCCAAAGAGGCCATGAAGAAGGGGAAAAAGGCGCTCATCTATGGTGCCGGGGCAGGGGGGCAGCTGGTCATGCAGGAGATAGAGGGCAATAGGACCCTTGGACTTGCCCTTGTGGGGTTCATCGATGACGATATGGGCAAGCAGAAAAGACGCTTCCTGGGATACCCGGTATTTGGAGGAAAGGACTCCCTGCGTGAGGTCGTACATAAGCAGAAGATAACAGAGATCATCGTTTCATTCAGGAACATAGACAAGGAAGCCATGAATTCCCTGAAGAAGGACTGTAGAGCATTGGGCGTGAACCTGAGCCAGCTCAACATCGTCATTGAATAACGCATCTTCCATAAGGGAAAGGATCTCTCCGTACATAGCCCCCAGGTGGCTGGTCGTCTATGGGTATCTCGCTGTCCTTCTTATTGCCACTCCAAACCTGCCGCTGGTGATTAATTGGGCTCGTGAGAGGTGGCAGAATGGACCCGTTGCCGGTTTTGTGCTGGGGGCGGAAATCGCGATCGGGATCGCGCTGATCCTTTTGGCCGGTTCAATCTTTTTCTTCAACAGGCGGAAGTTTTTATGGTGCATCCTGGTGATCTGTGCATTAATAGGGGCCTCCGGGCTCTTCTTTTTTCTCAACCCCAATCCCTATGAACTCACCCATTTGCCGGAATATGCCGTTTTGAGTACCCTGATAATGGCTGCCATGAGGGAAAAGGAGGCCGAAAGAGGGGGCAATGTGAACAGAGCTGCCTTTTACATTCGAGCCGCGGTGATCACCGTGGCGCTCGGTGCGCTGGATGAGCTCTACCAGGGGGCGCTGCCCCTGCGGTTTTTTAATGCCTATGACATCCTCTTAAACGGCGCAGGTGGGATATTGGGGCTCACTGTCTTCTGGGGGGTTGAAAGAGGGTGAGGGACAGATTCCTCGTTCTGATCGTTTGCATCGCGTTTCTGATACGGCTCTTCTCATTTGTATTCACCGCTATAGTCAATCCTGATGGGGTGATATATATCCACCAGGCGAGGGCTATCTACTACGGCCTGTGGGATTCCATCCTGAATTGCGGCATAGGATATCTTTCAAATTACTCGGTCTTAATCGCGGGCCTATATCCGATAGTGAGAAACTGGCTGCTGGCTGCGAAGTTAATCTCCCTCGCCTTTGGCACCCTTACGGTGGTTCCCCTCTGCCTTCTGTTGAGCGGGTTTTTCAGAAAGCAGATTGCCCTCCTAGGCGGGCTTGTATACGCCCTGATACCGGTCTTTGTGGATAAAAGCGTCGATGTAGTGAGAGACCCCGTGTACTGGTTCTTCTTGGTATTCGGCCTCTATTTCTTCACGGCCCAGATCGGCAAGACAAACCGCCTCTACCTCATTGTAAGCTGCCTTTGCTTTCTTATGGCCGCATGGGCAAGGATTGAGGCCCTTCTCTGTATCCTCGTGTCTTTTCTTTTTATATTGTTTACAAAAGAGGAGAGAAGGATCGAGAAATTATCCCTTTTTCCGCTACCCGTTGTTGTGATCGTATTGTCTTCTGTATTGGGGTTAATGATCTTTCACACATCCGGGGCCGATCTCTATCGAATAGAAGAAATAATGAGCAGGGTTTCAGCGCCCATGGGAGGATACAGCAATGTGAGGGCGGGCTTGGCGGAATTAATGAGCCAACCCCTGGATAATACCCTGGCGGGTTTCATACATAGGGCACGGAATTTAGTATGGCTCGTAGCGCTTGGAACCATGGTGAAATATGCGATCACCGCCTTTTTTTATCCCTTCTTTTTGCTGTTTATAATCGGATTGAAGGGAATCCGCACCAGCATAAAAGGGGATAGACGCGTGCTCTATCTTAGCCTTCTTTCTATCTCGGCATTGTTCCTGCTGTATGTGCAGGTGTTGCAGACCTGGATGATATACAACCGGTTGTTTGCCATTGTCATTCTTCCCTCATTCATCTTTATCGGATTCGGGCTGGAAAAAACAGTGGGCTTCCTTGGATCAAGGCTTCACCTTAGGGATTCCCTTGTTCTCATCATAGTAAGCCTACTCGTACTGGCTAGCTCCCTTCCCGAGGATTTAAAACCGAGGGAAACCGACAAGCTCGTGTTCAAGGAGATCGGGGTGCTCATTGCCGAAAGGGAGGGAAATGAGAAGGAGATAAAGGTGGTGACCTCTCTGCCTCTCATCAGATGGATTTCCTTTTATGCCAACCTCGGCTACAGAGGCGCTCCATGTCCCGAGAAAAACTACGATCTCGTTGACAGCCTGAATAGGGGTTATGATACATTCGTGGGGGGACTGAAGGACAGGGGAATACAATATATACTCTGGGATGAGAGACATTGGCCCAAGGGAAGCCTTGAATCCATTCGCAAGGGATCAGGGGATTTTATAAGGCTCGGGGATTGGCATCATCAAGACACGGGCAAAATGATCCTCTTTAAGGTTTTATAATTGAGAATTGAAGGATTGTGAATTTAGGTATTGAGGAATTGAGCGTAACGATCTGAATAGTATAGTAGTAAAATTATTGATAGTAAACAAATCAACCACTGAACAAATTAACTTTTATTGAATTTTAATCAAGGAGGTAATTACCGGTGCTCGTTATCCCGGCAGTAGACATTAAGGATGGCAAGTGCGTCAGGCTAGAGCAGGGCGCCATGGACCGGGAGACGGTGTTTTCCGCAAACCCGGAGCAGATGGCCATTCAATGGGAGATGAAGGGAGCTAAAAAGCTTCATCTCGTCGATCTGGATGGAGCCGTTTCCGGTAGGCCTGTTAACAAGAAGGCCATACAAAGGATCATCGAGAGCCTCTCAATTCCAGTGGAGTTAGGAGGCGGGATTCGCTCCCTGGATGCCATAGAGGAGTATATCGGCATAGGGGTCGATGAGGTTATTATTGGAAGCGCGGCCTATAAAGATCCGGATCTGGTAAGGGCAGCATGTGAGAGGTTCCCAGGGAGGATTATCGTGGGGATCGATGCAAGGGATGAGCATGTGGCCGTTCAAGGGTGGACGGAGTCGACCGGTGTGTCAGCCATTGATATGGCAAAGGGATTTGAGGGAGCAGGGGTCAAATCCCTTATCTACACGGATATTGCAAGGGATGGCATGAAAAGCGGCCCCAATATAGAATCGATAAGGCGCTTTGCGAGGGCTACCACCATCCCTGTAATTGCAGCAGGGGGAATATCCTCGGTAAAGGATATAGAGGAACTCTCAAGGCTTCAAGAAGATGGGCTAAGGGGGATAATAATCGGCAGAGCACTATATGATGGAGTCATCGATCTGGAATATATACTACATGTTGTAAATAATAAAAAAATGTGATACAAAAAACAGCAGTAAGTATTGACATTGGGAAAAAGGATTTTATAGTAAAAGTTTAAAGAAAATATAAGGAATTATCATGGGGCTATATGAGTGTATCGTTGATGATCTTACCAAGGCGATTAAGGGCAGGGACAAGGAAAGGCTTTCGGTTCTGAGGGGCTTAAAGGCCGCCATAAAAAATAAGCAGGTCGAGTTACGCCTTGAGGCTCTAACCGATGAGCAGATCTTTGGGGTAATTAAATCGGAGGTAAAAAAACGCAAGGAGGCGATAGAGAAGTTCGTGGAGGGTTCTCGGCAGGATCTCGCGGAAAAAGAGGAGGCCGAGCTCAAGATGCTATCCGGCTATTTACCCCCCCAGTTATCCGAGGGGGAGATAAAAGAGATATTGGCCCAGGTAATCCAGGAGGTTTCGGCCAGCGGCCCGAAGGATCTGGGGAAAGTCATGAAATCGGCGATGGCGAGGTTCGAAGGCAGGGCCGATGGTCGCGAAGTCAACAGATTAGCTAGAGAGTTATTGAGTTAGGGAGATAGGGTTTAATCCTTTAAAACCCGCATGATAGAACATTCACTTAGGGTACTCGAATACTATCGATTGCTCGAGATCTTATCAGGGTACGCCGCCTCTCCCCTAGGACGTTCGGATTGTCTATCACGTAAGCCCCTCAAAGACCTGGACTCGATTACCGCCGAGCAGAGGCTCGTCTCGGAGATGAAGGAACTGCTGGTCGTGAAGGGCTTCGTGCCCCTTTCGGGCCTCGTTGATCTAACGCCCCTGCTGCGAAAGGCCTCGAAAAAAGAGGCCTACCTTGAAGTAAAAGAGCTTCTCGCAATCCTGAATCACCTGAGGATAGCTCATCAAATCAAGCAGCGCGTACTGGAATCGAAGGAGTTAACTCCCTCCTTGGCGGTAATAACTGATGCCATTCCAGAGTGTTCCGAGCTGATCGAGGAGATTGAGACCTCAATTACCAAAGAGGGAGAGATATCGGATTCAGCGAGCCCTCAGCTCGCCTCCCTGAGATCCAGCAGGATTGCCCTGCGAAGGATTATGGAGAAGAAGCTTGAGAGGATCTTACAGGGCCCGGAGTTCACCGAAGAAAACATTATGTCCGTGAGGGAGGGACGTTATGTGATCTCGGTCAGAGCTGAGAGAAAAGGCAGCCTCAAGGGCATCGTCCACGGATACTCAAGCAGTCACTCCACCTGCTTTTTGGAACCATTGGCGGTGGTGGAGGAGAACAATAAACTCGTTGAATTAATGGAGAGGGAGAAGGAAGAGGAGAGAAGGATTTTAAGGGCTTTGACAGGGATTGTGGCCTCTTATTCGGGTGATCTTGCGGCGTGTGTGGCGATAATGGGCAGGGTTGACGGTATATATGCAAGGGCGGAATTCAGCAGGGCAATCAAAGCAAGAACGCCTATCTTCGATACCGAGAAGATCGTGTATATTTCAGGTGCCATGAATCCCATACTCCTTTCCCTCCATCTGGATTCCCGCAAAGGAACTACGAACAGCCACAAGGGGGTAGTTCCCATAGATGTGAAGATGGATGGGATGAGAAATACCCTCATCATCTCAGGCCCCAACAGGGGTGGAAAGACGGTGGCTCTCAAGACGATCGGCCTGCTCGCCCTCATTTGCCAGGCAGGTATGCACATCCCAGTGAGCGAGGGAACCAGATTGGGCGTGTTTGACAACATCCTGGCCGAGATAGGCGATGAGCAGGATATCTCATCCGGGCTCAGCACCTTCTCTGCCCGGCTGAGGAATCTAAAGGAGATCGTGGATCTGGCAACTGACAAGTCCCTGGTGATACTCGATGAGCTCGGTGTCGGGACAGACCCGGATGAGGGCACGGCCCTTGCCATGGCGATCATGGACTATCTCTCTTGCAAGGGCGCGCTATGCGCGATCTCCACTCACTATCAGAAGTTAAAGACCTACGGCCTGATTAACAAGAAGGCCCAGAATGCATCGGTCGAGTTCGATAACGAGACGGGAAAGCCCACGTTTCGATTGCTCACTGGCATGCTGGGGGTGAGCCATGCCATTGACATAGCAAGGGATGTAGGCATAAGGGGCGGGATAATCGATAGGGCGTCCGGGTATCTGGGTGATGAGCACCGAGGGGCCGAATCCCTTATGGAAGATCTCGCTCGTATGCTGGAGGAGGCAAAACAGGAGAAGAAGGCCGCTACCCTTGCGAGACAAGACTGCGAGAGGTCAAGGGAGAGCTTGGAAGAGGAACGGGACCGATTGCGCCATGGTATTGAGCAGATGCTGAGCGAAAAACAGCGCCAGGCCGAAAAGCTCATAGCCGAGGCACGGGGGGAATTTAGGGAGGCCATAGATTACCTCAAACAAGGGGGATCACGAGGTCAGCCAAAGGCAACCCAACGATACGCCGAGACGAAAAGCAATCTGCTTGATGCCCTCAAAGGCATGAAGGGGGCGGAAGGCGTAGCTCCTCATGGTCAGATCACCGTGGGCCAGAGCGTGTTTCATGCCAAATCAAAAAAAAGCGGGCTGGTTGTTGGCATTGACAGCGGTTCCTCAAAGGCGCAGATTATAGCGGGAAACGTGAAACTCACCGTTGATTCATCAGAGTTGATTCCGGAATTGGAGCCCACTCAGCACAAGGGGGGCAAGAAGGCCGCGAAGCAGTGGTCCGTATCTTCTCAGTCCTTGGCAAGCAGGGAGGTGAACCTCGTGGGGTATACCGTTGATGAGGCGATTCCGCTGGTGGATCGGATGATAGATACGGCCTTGGTTCACGGGTATCCGAGGCTTACCATAGTGCATGGCATTGGCTCCGGCACCCTGAAACGGGCCATAAGGAAGCACTTAGGGGGGAGCGCATATGTGAAGAACTTCATCGCCGGAGGAAGGGACGGGGAGAACGACGGGATCACCATAGTCGAGCTTTAAAAATGAC
>CAZJXD010000054.1:20764-31743 GCA_964549945.1 uncultured Desulfobacteraceae bacterium
GCCAAAGAGGAGGTAAGGAAGGCAGCCGATATCGTGGAGCTTATCGGCCAGTATGTCCAGCTCAAGAAGGCAGGGCAGAATTACGTGGGCCTGTGCCCATTTCACTCCGAACGATCTCCCTCTTTTACCGTGAATCAGAATAAACAAATATACCACTGTTTTGGCTGCGGCAGGGGAGGCGATGTGTTTACCTTTTGGATGGAGTACCATAACCTGTCTTTTCCCCAGTCGCTCAAGGATCTCGCAGAGCGTTACAATATAGCCCTGCCCCAAAGAAGAGATGTTGCTGCTGAGCGAAAAAAGGCGGAGATAAAGGAGCGGTTATTCAAGATAAATGAACTGGCATGCACCTACTTTCACGAGATGCTCATGAAATCCGCCAAAGGAAAGCCAGGAAGGGAGTATTTATCAAGGCGCAGCATATCGCAAGAGATGATCTCGAGCTTCCAGCTCGGATATGCAGCGAATCGCTGGGACGGATTGACGAACTATATGAGCGCAAAGGGTTGCTCCCTTGAGAGGGTTGCCCAGGCTGGGCTCATCGTCGGCAAGAAAGACGGCGCCTACTATGATCGTTTTAGGAACAGGATATTATTCCCCATCTTCGATCTCAATCGTCACATCATCGGCTTCGGTGGAAGGGTTTTGGATGATACGCTTCCCAAATATATCAATACGCCGGAGACGCCGATCTATCACAAGGGGGCATGGCTCTATGGGCTTGATTCCGCGTATAAGGACATAAGGGACAAGGGCTTGGCACTACTGGTAGAGGGATACATGGATGTCTTGGCACTCAGGCAGTACGGCATCTCGAATGTGGTGGCGACACTGGGTACTGCCCTCACAGGTGATCAGGTACGGAGGCTGAAGGGGCACACGAGGGATTTGATCGTTTTGTTCGATCCCGATGATGCGGGAAGAATGGCTGCCCTGAAGAGCTTTCCCCTCTTCTTAAATGAGGGAGTCACGGCGAGGGTGCTCGTACTTCCCAATGGGGAAGACCCTGATAGCTATATACACGCCCGCGGTCCAGATCCCTTTATGGAGCTTCTAGAGGGCGCCACACCTATCTTCGATTTTTACCTCGCTCAGGCGCTTGCCCACATGGACACGGGAGTTAATGGGAAGATCAAGGTGCTCAATGAGGTAGTGCCGATATTCCTGGAACTGGATAAGGGGGCTACCAGGTTTCTGTATGTGAAGCAATTCTCGGAGAGCACAGGTATCGATGAGGGAATTGTGTGGGAGGAGCTGCGGCGGCGGGAGAAAGGCCAAGTGAAGAGGAGTCAGCCTTCCCTCAAGACCCCCCTCGACCCTGCTCGGGATCCAAGGAAATATGGTTCCGATATCCAATTCTTAAATCTCCTGGTACACTACCCCGAGACAATTGATCGCTTTAGGGATCAGGAGTGGGAATTGATCGTGTCTGACCCCGATATCGTACATATCATCAAGGTCTTGATGGAGCATGTGCAAGGCGGCGAAGATATGGACAATGTTGAGGGATTTCTGAAAAGCACGGAAGCAAGGCAGCAACTCAGGGTCATCATGCTCTCCCAGCCCTTTTACGCAGAGGAAATGGTTGAAAGCGCGGTGACGGAGTTTGCGAAGAAGATAGCGAAACTCAAGATCTCTCAATCCATTAGCCATGCAAAGGCGGCGGGCGATATCCAGATGCTCAACCGCCTCATCAGGGCAAAGCATGATCTTGATTGAGGATGAACCAGGGTAGAATCCCTTATCAAGGAGGTTATAGATGGCAAAAAACGGCGATGATGTCAACCTACGGCGGTTGATTAACATCGGAAAGGACAAGGGCTATATCACCTATCAGGAGTTGAACGAAGATCTCTCCGACGATGTGATCTCCTCCGAGGAAATCGATGATCTCCTTCAGATGTTCGAGGATTTGAATATCAAGGTGGTGAGCGAGCCTGCCGTTGCGAAGATTGAAAAGGGAAAGAAGATCGAGGAACGGGAGGAAGAGGATAAAGAGGGCAAACATGCACTGGGCGAAATAGAGCAGGACTTCACCACCAAGACCTATGACCCGGTAAAGATGTATCTGAGGGAAATGGGCCTCATATCACTTCTTAGCAGAGAAGGAGAGGTGGAGATCGCAAAGAGGATCGAGGCGGGTGAGGACCAGGTGCTGGATGGCCTTATAAGGTCTCGAATAGGGATCGCGTATATCTCTGAGCTGGGCAGGAGCTTGGAGGAGGGTGAGGTTAAGGTGAGGGATGTGGTCAATGACATGGAAGACGAATATAATCTTCACGAGATCGGCCAGAGGCGGGATTTCCTGCTTGGGCTCATCAGGGAGATGGAGGCGACGGATGTGGAGATCTGCACGTGTTGGAATGAGCTACAGGGTTGTAATGAACCTGCCCGAAGAAAGAGGTTGCACGCTGCCATTCGCAGAAATCAAAAGAAGATCTTCGATACAATGAAGTCATTTAAACTTGAAAAAGCACACATCCAGAACATGGTTGATAACTTCAAAGAGGTCATTGACTGCCTCAATGAGCAGGAGAAAGCCCTGGCCGAGTGTCTCCTGAAGGCAGGCGGAAAATCATTTTCCTACCTCAAGGCATGTGCCGAGGAGCTGTCAAGGACTGAGGAAGGTGGCAAGAAGTTTAAGGCCCTGGATCTATCAAAAGAAGAGCTTATGGACGTCATAAAGCGGATAGAGGAAGCCAAGGAGAACATTCGTGGTGTGGAGAATAAAACCACTACGCCCCAAAGGGAGCTCAAGAGAATAGACAGGGAGATAGGTGAGGGCCTGAGGAAGTCAAAAGCCGCGAAGAGCGAGCTTATCAAGGCGAATCTTCGATTAGTGGTGAGCATTGCAAAGAAATACACAAACAGGGGCCTTCAGTTTCTAGATCTCATTCAAGAGGGAAATATTGGCTTAATGAAGGCGGTGGACAAATTCGAATATCAGAGGGGGTACAAGTTCAGCACCTATGCGACCTGGTGGATAAGACAGGCCATTACGAGGGCTATTGCTGACCAGGCGAGGACGATACGAATCCCGGTACACATGATCGAGACGATTAATAAGCTCATCAAGATCTCACGGACCCTCGTTCAAGAGCATGGCAGGGAACCAAATCCCGAGGAAATCGCCGAGAGGATGGGCTTTCCCCTGGAAAAGGTTCGGAAGGTGCTCAAGATCGCAAAAGAGCCCATTTCCCTGGAGACACCTATTGGCGAGGAGGAGGATAGTCATTTAGGGGATTTTATCGAGGATAAGAAGATCTTGTCTCCCATTGATGCGGTAACCAAGTTCGATCTGGGTGAACAGACAAGGAAGGTCATGACCACGCTCACACCTAGAGAGGAAAAGGTGTTACGAAAGCGGTTCGGGGTGGGCGAGAAGGCCGATCATACCCTGGAGGAGGTGGGCAGGGAGTTTAATGTTACCAGGGAACGAATACGGCAGATCGAGGCGAAGGCCCTGAGGAAGCTCAGGCATCCAAGGAGAAGGAAATTGTTGGAGAGCTTCACCGAATAGTGATAGGAGCTCTACCGGCCTTTGATTTTCCTTGACATCCAAAATCTAGTTCAGCTACCATGAATGGGTAATAGCGAGGGCCCATAGCTCAGTTGGTAGAGCCACCGGCTCATAACCGGTAGGTCCCTGGTTCGAGACCAGGTGGGCCCATCAAAACACTCTGCAGGATAACAAGATGATCGATGTTCGATAAGTTTATACAACTGAATATCCTTTTGAAACGGGGGCGTCCCTTGAAAAAAGGACGCCCTCTCATTTTGTCGAAACAATGCTACTAAGACGGTGCGAAATTGGATGAGAAACTCACGCTTCTTCTGAAGATGCAGTCAATCGATATTCGTTTCGATGAGATAGGAAAGGAAAAGGAGAGGATTCCGAAGGAACTGGAGAAACAAAGGGAGGAACTCGACCTTTTGAAGAAGGCCATAGAAGGGGACCTAGTGACGCTTGAGGGGCTCAAGGATGAGAGAAGGAAGGTAGAAAGGGAGTTGGATGAGGTTGAGACAAAATACAAGAAAAGCAAGGTAAAACTCGATGAGGTCAAGTCGAACAAGGAATATCAGGCGGTAATGAAAGAGCTCGAGGACATTAAAGCGCTTACCAACGAAAAGGAAGAGCTGGTGATAAAGTGGATGGAGGACATCGAGGAACAGGAAGCTGAATGCGCAAAAAACAACGCACAATGGGAAAAGGCACAAAAGGAGTATAGGGAAAAGGAGCAACAATTCGAAGAGATGACCAGTGGGTTCGACAAAGAGATCAAGGCGCTTACACGGGAAAAAGACGAGTTGTCCCAACAATTTGACGGGGATCTCTTGAACAGGTATACCAGGTTGCGGGCGCATCTGAGGGGCCAGGTGGTAGTTCCAGTAATAGATGCCGTTTGTCAGGGATGTCATCTCGGTATCCCTCCTCAGCAGTACAATATGCTCTTGAAGGGGGATTCCACCCAGATTTGCCTTAATTGTTCCAGGATTATCTATTGGGAAGGCAACACGGAGGTTGAGTGATTTTCAATTTTCAATTTTGGAGTGCATATTGTGGCTTCTATGATCTTCGAGGTAACGGTTTATCCTCAATCGAAAATTGACAATTGACAATGGTTTGATGTTAGAGCAGGACAAATGGTCGCTGTTCCATGTTTTGCATAGAAGAGAGGAAAGTCCGGGCTCCGTAGGGCAAGATGCTGGGTAATGCCCAGTCCCGGCAACGGGAAGGAAAGTGCCACAGAAAATATACCGCCCTTTTGGGTGATCGACACACCTAATTGGGTAAGGGTGAAAAGGCGAGGTAAGAGCTCACCGCTCCGGTGGTGACATCGGAGGCTCGGTAAACCCCATCTGGAGCAAGGCCAAATAGAGGGACGTTTGAGGGCTGCCCGTCCGAGTCCCTGGGTAGGTCGCTTGATCCCGCCGGCAACGGCGGGACTAGATGAATGACCATTGCCCCGTAGAGGGTGACCGATACGGGGAACAGAACCCGGCTTATGGACTGCTCTAACATCTCTTTTTTTTCGGGGGAAAAGAATGTTTGTGGTGGCGAATTTCCTGATTGCGATCGCGAGGATTTTGGATATCGCACTGACTATCTACATGTGGCTTATTATAGGAAGGGCGATCATTTCATGGGTGAATCCCGATCCCTACAACACTATCGTGAGGTTCCTCTATGCCTCGACCGAGCCCGTCCTATACGGTATACGGAGGAGGTTGCCGATTAGCTTTGGCGGATTCGATTTCTCACCTATTATCGCGATCTTGGCTATTATCTTCATCCAAATTTTTCTGGTTCACAGTTTGGCGCAGTTCGCAGCAGGCCTCGGTAGATAGTGAGCGATTCGGTTTTAAGGATTACGGTACTACCCCGCTCATCGGTAAGCAAGGTGGTGGGTTTTGAGGGGGATACCTTGAAGGTGAAGATCAAATCTGCACCTGTTGATGGTTTGGCGAACAGGGATCTGATCGGGTTATTGTCCAAACACCTAAAGGTACCCAAGGGAAGGATAGAGATCATTTCGGGACATACCTCCCGGAAAAAAGTAATCAGATTTCGGGATATTTCAAACGATGAGCTCTTCCTCTATTTAAACGAATAGGCCCACATGCTATGACTTCCAACGAGGAAGCTATTTAGCTATCTCCCTGATTGACCATCCCCATGACTTCCCGTGCCTTGAGGCATAGCACAAGGTGAGATTTTTGTTGCCAAAACAGCTATTTTGGCTTTAAATAAAAGGATAAATGGGGATCATTTCATTTCGGGGATCTGAACAAGGGCTATATAGCATGGCGGATCTCGAGGGCAAAAGGATAGTGGTTGGCATCACGGGGAGTATCGCAGCGTATAAGTCCGCAGAGCTGGTACGACTCTTGAGAAAGATAGGAGCGGAACTCAGGGTAGTTATGACCGAACATGCCACACACTTCATAAATCCGCTTACCTTTGAGACGCTTTCAGGCAATGTCGTGATAACGGATATGTTTTCCCAACCTGGCATAACGCTTGATCATGTATCGCTCGGCCAGGATAGCGATCTCATAGCCATAGCCCCGGCAACGGCGAACATAGTAGGCAAGATCGCCCATGGGATTGGTGATGACTTCCTTTCTACCCTTATTCTCGCGGCTGCCTGCAAGGTACTCCTGTGCCCGGCCATGGACAAGGTGATGTTTCACAATCCCATCGTCCAGGCCAATCTCGGGAGCTTGAGAGAGAGGGGTCTCATTATCATGGAACCAGAGGAGGGGGTTTTGGCCAGCGGAGCGGTGGGTGCGGGACGCCTTCCCGATCCATCGACTATCGTGGAAAAGATCATCTGCACCCTCTCGGATCGGGATCTGGAAGGATTAAAAGTACTCGTTACCGCAGGCCCTACGATCGAGTACATCGATCCGGTGAGGATACTGACCAATAGGTCCACGGGCAAGATGGGCTATGCCTTGGCACGAGCAGCACGAAGGAGAGGGGCAGAGGTCACCCTGGTGAGCGGGCCCACGTATCTCGAGCAACCGAGGGGGATTACTGCCATACACGTGAATACGGCTGAGGAGATGAGGGAGGCCGTCTTGGGTAGGTACAAGGATAAGGATGTGGTGATCAAGGCAGCTGCGGTGAGCGACTACCGGCCTGTTCACAAGGCAACGCACAAGGAAAAGAAGGAAAAGGGCAACACATCGATGGAGATGGAGCCCACACCGGATATCCTCGCAGAGCTCGGAAAAAGTAAGGGAGGTACGCTGCTCGTTGGCTTTGCCGCGGAGACAACTGAACATGTAGCGAGGGCAGTCGAAAAGATAAAGAAGAAGAACCTGGATCTGATCGTGCTTAACGACGTCTCCAAGGGCGATAGGGGATTTGCGGCTGACTTGAATGAGGTCAGGATAATAGACAGGGAGGGAAATGAGCAGGAGATCCCGCTGATGTCAAAGGAGGATCTCGCGGATAAAATTCTCGATAGGATAAAGGGGCTAAGGCCAGTATGAATGCGAGAGAGGAGCTAGCGCATGTGGTCGCGCATGCGAGAAGACACTTGATGAATAGCCGGGAGATCGGACTGGAAATACCGAAGCTGTCCGGCAGAAGCCTTGCATACCTTGACAGAGGGCCTCAACTATATCCGATATCCTCACCTGCGTCGCTCCCATACCATAGCCTTCCGGAACTGGAGCACTTCATAGGCGATTGTGATCGGTGCAAGCTGGGCAAAGGGAGAAAGCATATCGTCTTTGGCGAGGGAGACCCACGAGCTAGGCTCGTGTTTGTAGGTGAAGCCCCCGGAATGGAAGAGGATCTCACGGGGAGGCCTTTTGTAGGGCAGGCGGGCAAGCTTTTGAACGATATTATAAAGGCCATGGGCATCACGAGGGATGGGGTCTACATCTGCAATATCGTGAAGTGCCATCCTCCCAGGAATAGGGATCCCGAGGCAGATGAGATAGAAACATGTCTGCCCTTTCTGAGGGCGCAGATTTCGCTTATTCAGCCGGAGGTCATTTGTACCTTGGGAAGGATATCCGCTCAGAGCCTAGTGGATAAGAGCTTGAAGATTACAAGGGACAGGGGCCAATGGCGCTCGTTTATGGGGATCCCCCTGATGCCCACCTATCACCCTGCCTATTTGTTGAGGTATCCCCACGCAAAGAGGCAGGTGTGGGAAGATGTCCAGAAGATCATGAAGGAACTGGGGCTTAAGGACCCTAGGGGGTTTCAAAGGTAGGCAAAAAATGAAAAAGTATCTCTTTACCCTTGTTTGCATTGCATTCACCTTGGTGCTCGTTACCAATGGTGCTCATGCAGCGAAGAAGGATGTAATGGTAATCGAGCTTGAGGGCACTATCAATCCCGGCACAGCCCAATTCGTGAAAAAGGGCCTGGAACGTGCCCAAAGCGAGGGGTATGGGGTGGCCATCATCAGGTTGGATACGCCCGGAGGACTCGATACCTCTATGAGGACCATCATCAAGTCCATATTGAACTCCTCTATCCCCGTGGTGGTGTACGTGGCACCACGAGGTGCGAGAGCAGCCTCGGCAGGCGTAATGATTACCATTGCGGCGCATGTCGCTGCAATGGCCCCTCAGACGAACATCGGCGCAGCCCACCCTGTGAGCGTCGAGGGCAAGGATATCGGCAAGACCATGTCCGAAAAAGTGGTCAACGATATGGTCGCCTACGCGAGGAGCATTGCCAAGGAGAGGGGAAGAAATCAGGATTGGGTTGAGAAGGCTATCAGGGAGAGCGTCAGCATCAGCGCGGATATGGCGGTCAAGGAAAACGTCGTCGATCTGGTGGCCCAGGATATGGATGACCTCTTAAACCGCTTGGATGGGAGGGAAGTCGTACTCGATAAGACGAAGGTGACCCTTGAAACCAAGGGCGCGAGGTTGGCCTATGTCAACCCGGGATGGAGGGACAGGATACTGAATACCATAAGCAACCCAAATATCGCGTATATCCTTATGATGATCGGCATGGCAGGCCTCTATTTTGAGCTTGCCCATCCCGGTGCCATTTTTCCGGGGGTGATCGGTGCCATATCCCTTATATTGGCCTTCTTCGCATTTCAGGCGCTCCCGGTGAACTATGCCGGCCTGATGCTCATCGGCCTGGCCATTATATTTTTCATCGCGGAAATCAAGGTGGCCAGCTACGGCCTCCTATCCCTGGCAGGCCTCATTTCCCTCACCCTCGGCTCTGTAATGTTGTTTGAGGACGTACGGGTGTCCTTGAAACTCATGATGCCAACGATTGTATTGATAGGCGGTTTTTTCGTTGGCATCGCCTATTTAGCGTTCAGGGCTTACAGGAGGGCACCAAAGGGAGGCATGGAGGGGCTTATCGGTGAGAGTGGGGTTGTAAAGGAGAGGATCGACCCTGTTGGGCTGGTCTTTGCACATGGCGAATACTGGAAGGCGAGCAGCGATGAGGTCGCCGAGGAGGGGGAAAAGGTGGAGATTATCGGTTCAAGGGGCCTTGAGCTGGTGGTAAGAAAGCTTAAGGATACTCAACAAATAAAGAAATAGAGGAGGTTACCATGTTTTATATTCTTGCCTTAGTATTGCTCATCCTCTTTCTGAGCGCGGCGATCAAGGTTCTGAGGGAGTATGAGCGGGGCGTGGTATTTCGATTGGGAAGGGTCATAAACACCAAGGGACCCGGCCTTATTATCATCATCCCCATTGTGGATAAGCTGGTGAGGGTGAGCCTTCGTCTTGTGGCAATGGATGTGCCTCCCCAGGATGTGATCACCAGGGATAATGTGTCCGTCAAGGTGAACGCGGTGATCTACTTCCGGGTCATGGAGCCGAACAAGGCAGTCATCGAGGTGGAGAACTACCTCTTCGCCACCTCCCAGCTGGCCCAGACAACCCTGAGGAGCGTGTGCGGTCAGTCGGAGCTGGATGAGCTGCTCTCAGAGAGGGACAAGATCAACACCACCTTGCAGGAGATACTCGATAAGCACACCGACCCGTGGGGGATCAAGGTCTCCAACGTGGAGGTGAAACACATCGACCTTCCCCAGGAGATGCAGCGGGCCATGGCGAAACAGGCGGAGGCAGAACGGGAGAGAAGGGCAAAGGTCATTAACGCCGAGGGAGAGTTTCAGGCCGCCACCAGGCTGGCGGACGCAGCCGCCAAGATCCAGGATTTCCCCTATGCCCTCCAGCTGCGGTACCTTCAGACCCTGCGGGAGGTGTCGGCTGAAAACAATTCAACGACGCTGTTCCCCATTCCCATCGATTTGTTTAAACCATTCTTTAAGAAGGAGTAGCGGAAGGAGATAGGTATGACAGAGGGCGAAAAGCAGGAAAAGGCGGAAAAGGAACTGGATCGGATGACGGTTAAGGAGTTGAGGGTGATCGCCGCTGAGGAGGCCGACCTGGCGGGCATTCATGCCATGAAAAAGGCGGAGTTACTCGTGGCGATCAAAGAGGCAAAGGGGATAACGGAGGAAAAGGCCCCGAAGGAAAAGGCTCCCAAGGAAAAGGAGAAAAAAGAAGAGCTTACGAGAAAGGAGCTCAAGGACAAGATTGCAGAGCTCAAGTCTAAAAAAGAGGAGTTCAGAAAGGCAAGGGACAGGAGAATGGTTGAGGTGCTGAGGAGGAGGATAAATAGAGCGAAGAAGAGGACGAGGAAATTAGCCCGGGCCTAAACCCTCACGATAGTTACCCACCTTACGACGTATCCCTTCAGGAGCAACCCAGCGTACCATTATGGTGAGCAAAAGGAGCACTGGTATGTCCAATCAGGTGATCGCGGTAATACCCGCTGCGGGCTCGGGAACGCGGATGGGTTCCGCGAGGTCCAAGCAGTTCATTGATCTCTGCGGTAAGCCGATGTTGGCAGTCACACTGGAGCGTTTCCAGAAATGCGACCTCGTTGGCGGCATGGTGGTGGTTGTTTCCGAACATCACGTTGCCTATTGTGAACGCGAGATCGTGGGCCGGTTTGAACTGAGCAAGGTCGCCAGGGTGATTGCCGGGGGGGAGAGGAGGCAGGAATCGGTGAGGAAGGGGATTGAGGCTGTTTCGGATTCGAGCACGTGGATACTTGTCCATGATGGCGTGAGGCCACTGGTTACCGCTGAGCTCATCGAGAGGGTAATTAGGGCTGCTCAGAGATACAGGGCTGTCATTCCGGGAATACCCGTGAAGGACACCCTTAAGAAGATAGATGACCACGGCAGGGTTGTGAACACGGTTGAAAGACGTGCCCTATGGGCAATCCAGACACCCCAGATCTTTCGGCGCGAGGATATACAGATGGCTCACAGAAAGGCGGTGGAAGAGGGATGGGAAGGGGCAACCGATGATGCCTTTCTGATCGAGAAGATCGGCATCCCAGTTGAGGTAATCGAGGGTGAGGAGACCAACATCAAGATAACTACCTTGAAGGATCTCGAGCTCGCACGCTTTCTCCTGAGCAGCCCACGTGAACCGTAATGGTGGCAATCTTTATC
>CAZJXD010000055.1:0-31717 GCA_964549945.1 uncultured Desulfobacteraceae bacterium
TGGCAGTGTGCCTTCGGCAATCATGGCCTCCAGAGAATCAGCGAGAGCCTCCACTGTCTTATCAATATCCTCTTCGGTATGGGCTGAGGACATGTTAAACAACCTTCCCGACTGGCTGGCAATGCCACGGTGAAGGAGGTGCAGTCCCAGCCTCACTTTTGTGTCCGCCGGGCTCATAATCTTTTCATGGTCCTTGGTTGGCGGGAAGGCTTCGTCGGCAGGTTCGCAGTCAAAGGGGCCGAGGTAGATATGGGTTATACTTCGCCCATACAGCCGGCCACTAACCCCTTTTTCCTTAAAGACCTGGTTTCCCTTTTCTCTCAGATAGGCCGACATCTTGTTGACCTTCTTTTGCAGCTCGCCGCTCTGGCAGAGGCTGAGGCACGCGATGCCGGCAGCGCTCGTGAGCGGGTTGCCGTTCCACGTCCCGGTATGTTCCGCCCGCAGTTCTTTAGGGGTATTGGTGCTAAGGGCCTCGAAGATATCCGCCCTGCCGACCAATGCGCCGGCTCCCAGTCCGCCGCCGATTATTTTGCCCAGGCTTGTTAAATCCGGCTTCACTCCAACCAGAGCTTGAAATCCACCCGGCACATCGCGAAAGCCGGTAACCACTTCATCCATGTTCCACAGGGTACCGTACTTGCTGGTCAGGTCAGGCAGCGCGCGAACAAAGTCAAAATCCATCGGGATCTGTCCCGCCATATGGGCACCGCCTCCTTCGATAAATAAGATGGCGTATTCTCTGGTAGCCAGCTCTTCTTCCAATCGATTAAGGTCATAAGGCAACGGCAATATCTTGACCAAATCCGCAACTACATCAGGGGATCTGGGTGAGAGCACCAGCTCATCCGCCCAGCCGTGGAAATTCTCCGCTATCCTGAGGATCTTTTTCCTCCCGGTAAAATGGCGGGCCAACCTGATTGCCATCATATTGGCCTCCTGGCCGCAAGCGAAAAATTCAACCCTCTCCGCGGAGGGCATCATGCTCTGGATGAGCTCAGCCCATTGTATCTCCAGTTCATGGTTCGCCCCGTAGTGTAGTCCTTTGGCCGCCTGTTCCTGGATGGCCTTTACTACTGCCGGATGACTGTGGCCCAGCAATAACGCGCTGTGCCCTAAGATGTAGTCAATGTATTCAATGCCGTCCACATCCCATTTCTTTGATCCTAGAGCATGGGTTATATAGGGCTGGTAGGGATTCAGTATACGAGCGCGGTGAGTAGCCCCATCAGCGGCAAAGGCCCACAACGCTCGCTTATGCAGCTCTTCGGACTTAGGACGAGCCTTTCTATACTCTTCAACTAGGTTGTCGTTTTTCATCTATGCTCCTTTCTTGCGAGACGGGGAAGTTATGTTCAGCCCGCCTGTAATGAACCGCCGGTATATCCTTCATGGTGAGCAGACCAGGGGGGGCATCTATAACCCTTGGTATGGCATTAACCATCATTGAGGCGGTGGCGATGTCTCCTTGAATGCCCCCGCGTACGATTACCTCCAAGTTCGGCATACCCGTAATGTATACGGTGTCATTTGACTCGGGAGCGCCCAGGTAGGCCATGAATTCCAACTTCACTACCTCCTTTCCCTTCATCTTACCGATGGCAATTTGTTCCACTCCCGCCGCTTGCCCCGCTTTGACCGTGATATATTCGCTCGAGACCTCTTTGTCTAATACCACAGGATCAATCGTTTCTGAATAATCATCGATCTTCCATCCCATCGCAGCAGCAATCATGCCGGTTGACTCTTCCAGGCCAACATGCCTTAGCTCGCCCGATGCCTTTAGTTCCTCGAATTCAACCGGCGTGCAGCCAGCCCCGATCTTCTTCTGGAAAGGCAGCCGTCGTGAACTGGCATCCTGGATGCGGGCCACCCGGATATGCTCCACGTTTTGGCAAATACCGGTCATCACAATAGGGAAGATATCCATGCAGAAGCCCGGATTCACCCCTGTCCCTAAAACAGTCACCTCGTTCTCCTTGGCAAGCGTATCAAGCTCCCGGGCAATTTCCGGCTGCGTATCCCATGGATAGGATAGCTCCTCGCAGCTTGAGACGATATTCACCCCAGCCCTGATGATCCGGATCAACTGCTCTCTGACCTTCTTCAGCGATGAGAGGGTGGAATGAATAACGATATCGGGCTTGACCGCTAATGCTGCCTGTACATTGTCGGTCAGTGCCACGTTTAGCTTTTTCCCCAGTCCAATAACCTCACCAACATCCTCCCCCAGATTGACTTTCTCAATAGCACCGACGATTTCATTCCCCTCTTTCTCTATTGCCTGCTTGCATATCATCGCCCCCATCGGCCCCAACCCCATATGCACGAATCTAACCTTCTTCGCCATTTCGAATATCCTCCTCAATTGAATGATGACATCGTGTCTATATCAAGCCTGCTCCTATCTAGCCCTTCAGCGCCGCCTTGAATCGAGGGATTATGTCCACCGTTTTGATGCTCGGACCGGGATACTCCTTATTCGGTGCAACTTGAATACACACAAAGGTAGGTCCCCTCTGTTTCATAATCGTCTCTATGTTGTCTTCCAAGCTCTTTAGATCTTTGAATTCGTATGCATTGGCATATCCAGCAGCACTGGCGATGTCTTTAAAGCTGAATTTGCCGACACCGGGGATGGGTTGCCCACCAGTAATTCGGTAAATGGAGTTATAGAACACAAAGTGAATCAGGTTGGGGGGGGCCATGTTCGCAATGGTCACAAGACTGCCAAGATTCATCAAGAGACTGCCATCGCCATCGAACACGATGACCCTCTTCTCGGGTTTAGCTAACGCCAGTCCTAGCCCTACCGATGAGGCCTTGCCCATGCATCCGCTCATAGGCAGATCCAAATCCGGGTTGGTAGTTATTTTAGGCCAATCCCGATGAGCGGTCATAGTCATCACTACAATTGCGTCGTTTCGATATCGCGAAATTACCTCTAACGCTTCAAAATTTTCCATTATTGTTTCAAACCTCCTTATCCGAGCAGGATAGCCACCGCTTTTTGATCCCGGTGTGCTTCCCTGTGCCCAATAGATATCCTCTCCAGATCATCATCGCTGTCCACCAAATAGTGTTTAATGCCCCATACATCCAGAGTCGGCTCTGTAATTTCAGCAGCTGTATGGGTAAGAGTCTCGCGCTTCCAACCCCAGTAGCTGATCAACAAGAACAGCGGCATCTTATATTCCATGCAAAAAGCCCTTACCGAGTCACCTGACTCGAAAAGCCCCCTGTTCTGGTGCAGTACCACTGGCTCCTTGCCTCCCAACATGAGGCCGGTGGCAATGCCTAAGGCCTCTCCCTCGCGGCATACGGGAATTGCGACGAACCCATACCGGTCCATCACCTCTTTAGAGCACACCGCGTTATAGAGTGACAAGACCCAGGTGTCAGGGAGATACACTATATGGGTAATGCCGCATTTCTTGAGCTCATCAAGAACCTTGACGCCTGTTAATTTCGAGAGGGGCCGTTTGGGATATACTATATCATCGATCAATTCCTGCCTCCTTTTCATTGTAATCTCAAGATATTCACTTATCTTACATTTCTTCGCCGCTGGGGTTTTTCTAAGCCACATCTTCCCCTTGCTTTAATCCTATTAGACCTGCCTCAGCTTTGGGTCTAACCTGTCCCGTATCCAATCCCCTATCATATTCATGGATAGGCACGTAAGCCCTATTCCGATCCCGGGGAAGAGGCATATCCACCACGCTTGCTCTATGTAATTTCTACCCTCAGCGATAATTACCCCCCAAGAGGGATTCGGGGGTGGGATACCGCACCCCAGAAATGAGAGCGTGGCCTCCAGGATGATCACATCGCTAAGCTGGAACGTGCTTAATACCAGAAGAGAGGGGAGAACATTGGGAAAAAAATGACGCAACATAATTTTCCAGGGTGGCACTCCCGCCGATTTGGCGAGTATGACGTAATCGGCTTCCTTTATTGACAATACTTCCCCTCGAACCTGGCGAGCGAAGCGTGCCCAATAAATAATCAGGACAATTATTATGATATTCATCAAGCTAGGGCCCAATGCCACGGCTAATATGAGCGCAATGAGAATCGGAGGGAAGGACATGCTGAGGTCTACCCACCTCATTATCACAATGTCAAGCCATCCTCCATAGTACCCTGCTAGCAATCCGAGGATTGTCCCAACACTTGCCGTGATAGCAATTGCCGTACACGAAACGCTTACCGATACCCTTGCTCCGTAAATGAGACGACTGAGAATATCCCTGCCGAACTTATCTGTACCCAGCGGGTGGTCCGGACTGCCGCCCTTTAACCAGGCGGGGGGAAGTAGGCCCTGACGAAGAGATCCCTCCACCGGTGAATGAGGCGCGATCCAGTCGGCGCAGATCGCTACCACGATCATACCAAAGAGCAGAAAGAAAAATACCGTTGTTGGTCCTTGATTAAGGGCACCTATTACCCTGAATATCCGACGCGTCAACCTTTCGATTGCGAACCTCCTATTGTCCGTTTCCGGTTCTCCTATGGCTGAACATCACTTCTGATACCGTATCTTGGGATTAATATAGCCATAAAGAATGTCCACTATAAGGTTGCCCCCGATGTACATGGCAGACATGATTATGACTACGGTCTGAACGACAGGGAAATCACGAAATGTAACTGATTCTACCACCAGCCTTCCAATGCCCGGCCACGCAAAGACCGTCTCCACAACCACCGAACCAACTAAGACGCGAACGAAGATGATGGAAGCGAAGGTCAGAACAGGAAGGGCTGCATTCTTGAAAGCGTGTTTCCAGGTAACGATAAATTCACGGAGGCCCTTGGCACGGGCAAGGGTGATATATTCCTGATCTAAAACATCAAGCATAGCAGAACGCGTAATACGCATTATACCAGCGGTAATATTATAGCCTATAGTAAACGCTGGTAAAATGAAGTATACCATGCCTCCCTTTCCCGACGCAGGAAATAATCCCAGCCATACCGCGAAGATAAGAATAAGCATAATACCTGTCCAAAAGTGAGGCACGGACTGCCCAAATACCGCAAAGGAACGGCCAGCATTATCGAGTATGGTTGCTCTTTTCTTGGCGGCATATACCCCAATGGGGATGGCCAGAGCTACTGCCACTAAAAAAGCAAGGGCACCCAACTCCAGGGTAGCCGGTAGACGCCCTAAGACCACCTCTTGAGCCGGCTTGTGAAAGCGGATTGAATCGCCGAAGTCGCCATGCAGCGCGTTTTTAAGGAAGATCCCATATTGAACATACAATGGTTTGTCTAAGCCTAGAGCGGCGCCCACTCGCTTGTAGTCCTCTTGAGTGGCTTCCGGAGGAAGAATGACATCAAGCGGATTCCCCGTAAGCCGGGCCAACCCAAAGATAACCATTGACATAATTAGGATGGCGATCACTGCTTGGGTAACGCGCCCCAAGATGTATCGTTGCATGAAGACTACCTCCTGTAAACCTCAGCATATAGCAACCGGCTTGCCCCACTCATAATCCGTGCATTTCCCCTATCATGCCGGAAGGCACATCCTCACCCAATTCCCGACCAGCCCTCCCAAACTCATGACTGTTCCAGGCAAAGTCTTCTGGCCGCAGAAAACAGCTCTACCTTCGCGTCTTTTTCAGCGGCAAACGTCTCGGTTGGCTCTAAGAGTATATCAGCGGCAAGCCTTGCACCCATCCCGGTAACATCGCCGCAGGCTCTATCATGATCCTTCATATATTCAACCAGCTCTTCCGGCGTGTTATGCTGCATGCTCTCCTGCGTGGGTTCAAGTCCGCGAACCAATGCCCTGATATCAGCACACCTGAGACTACCATATCTTTCCCTGAACCTTTCGGTAAGGAGCCGACAGCGAATCTTGGTCTCCACAGAACTAGGCGTCGATGAGGCTATCTTTCCCTCCTCATATTGATCTCTCCCATATATTGAACTGATAGCAATCACACCCCCTGTAAGACCGCCACATGCCTCTAGGCTATCCCCGATCCCACCGGAAAATCCGCTCCCCACTTTGAATGTCTCAGCGTTGCCGATCTTCAGGTGTTTCTGGAGCGAGTCTATCACTGCTTGGCAGCATCCCCAGTAGGTTGCTTCGTTATCATGTGCGGTCTTCTCTATTTTCCTGAGCAATTCCTCTCGTGCCTCACCGCTCAGCCTCCTCGCCTCTTCCAATGACAAGCTTCCTTCGCCGGACATAACTACTATCCTTTCATGTATAAATCATCAAAAAGAAGCCCAACTTCAGCTCGATAGCCCATCGATAAGGCCCTCCGCACTAAAGCTGGGCTTCTTCTCGCGCCGTCTCGGTACAAATGCTGGGTTGATCCTCTAATTGCTCATTTCTTTATGGTAATGAATTCCAGGTTCTGTGTATCATAACCTATGCCTGGAATCACCGGCCATTCCCCCACCTTGGCACTCATTCCCCAGACACTGCTCTTGCCCACAAGCGGTATTTCATAATAGTTCTCATAGTGAATCTGTAGGTACTGCCGTACGAGATCCGCTCTCTTTGCAGGATCCGTCTCGGCAAAGGCCTTGTGTGCCAATTCGTCGCATCGGGCGTCTTCACATGTGGGAACGTAGCCATACGCGCTGGTGCCCGATGTTTCTATCATCATTATCGGCTCAGTATAGAAAGGCATGCCATAGACCCATGACATATCTTCCAGCTTACGGCCGTACAAGAGCGGCCTCACGGTTGCAAAATCCATGGGGATCCTCTTCACCTTAAGCCCTATTTGCTCCCAGTACATAGCAACTGCCTCGCCCAGGTCCGGGGCTTCAGGCCTCCCGCTCTGCTTGAGCAAAATCATGGTTATCTCGAAGCCGTCGGGGTAGCCCGCCTCGGCGAGAAGCCGCTTCGCCTCCTTGGGATCGTAGGGAGGGACCTTCCACGAATTATCATACCCCTGCGCCACTTGTGACGGCCAGATAAAACCTACAGGAAAGAGGGTCCCCGTTCCCATGAAAAGCGAATCGTTAATCTCCTGCCTATCCACCGCGAGGCTCATCGCCTTGCGCACCTTCAGGGCCCTCTCCCATTCCTTGGTGTTGGCCGGGTCGGCCCACCAGGGCTTTTCCGGTCGAAACTGAGGGTGTGTCGGCAGAGTCGGAACACCCGGAAACACGGCCCAATATAGCCTCGATCCAGGATTAAAGAGGATCCGAATTCCTGCCTTCTTCATCGCAGGCACTTTATCAAAGGGCAGGGGCACAATGTCGGCTTCGCCGGCCTTGAGCATGGCGATCCGGGTTGATATCTCAGGTACACACTTAATAGTAATGTATTTAAAATCGCCTGTCTTCCGCCAGTGATTCGGCACAGCCTCGAACTTGATGAAATCACCGGCTCGGCGGTCAATGACCTTATAAGGCCCGCTTCCTATGGGGTTTTCATTGGCCTCCTTTATCCCAACCTTTTCCACGTACTTCTTGCATACTATGGGCAGAATCGGGAAGAAGTTGCTGGCACTCTCCATGAATTTCCAGTCGGCTCCCGCCATATGAAAGACAACCGTGTAGGGGTCTTTGACAACCACACTGACCACGCCTTTTTGGAGGTAATCGAGGCGGGTGTTGATCGAGCCTTTGCTCGTTGCCAGGTCATAGGTATATTTCACGTCTTCTGCGGTTAGCTCGCCCCATCCGTTGTGGAACTGGATGCCCTTGTGCAGGTGAAAGGTATAGGTGGTAAAGTCATCAGAGATATCCCAGCTATCGGCAACACCGGGCAAGCTGGGCTGTCCGGTTTTCACATCCCGATAGACCAGGTAGTCATACATGGACATCCACAGGCTCATGTCAACACCAGTACCCATGTTCGGTAAAGAATTGCCCCCGGTGAGGCTGTCAGTAGTGATTACCAACTCTTTATCGTAAGGCGGGCCAGCCTGCCCACAGGTCCCGGTTAAGGGCAGCGCCAGGGCGAAGACCAGCAACAAGCTAGTGCCTACCAGTATCCTTGATAGTTTTTTCGTTCTCACCTTTTTCCTCCTGATAGGATTTGGTCTTTCTCCGTCCGTATATCACTTTATGCAATGCTTTCTGCTACTATTAGCTCGTCCTCTTGCACTATTGAGCAGCTCTCATGTGACACTTGTACTCGCTACTCAACCCAATCCATCCCCAACAGGTTCGCCATTTCAATATAATTCTCCTGCGATGGATATTCCGTTTGCATGACGATCCGTCGCGGCAGCCCGCGGCCTTTTTCCTGAGAGGCCCTCAAGGCTCTCAACAGATCGTTTATAATCTCTATGGAAGCAGAAAATATCATATCGCAACTGTCGCATGCCGCCCTCGAGAACTCACCCATGCAGGGGATAGTAATATGCCAGGAGTTACCCTTGATTACCGGCACTATGGAGTATACACAGGCAGAAGTCGCGGACACTCTCGGCGTAATATCCTTCCCATCCAGCCAATTCTTGGCCTGGAGTAGGTCGCGAATCTGGTTTGGCTCCGCGTAGATCATAAATAGGTCCGGCTCAAAATTAACCTTGGCTAGAGGAGCTACGACCATTGCGGAGTACAATCCGTAATCAAAACGCGGGAAATCCCTTGCCCACGTTGCACCCGCTTCCAAGGTAGAAGCGGCGCTTTCGGGATACCTGCTATACCCTTCCAGGAACCGCTGTGGCGGCTTCTCAAGGCCTAGCCCAATGACCGGCTCAAAACACCACATGTCTTCCTTGGCCTCGGCGATAGTCATTCCATCCCTTCGCGCCAATGATATCGCCTGACAAAGCGACAGGTGATATCCCAGGTCTCTTACAGGTCGCTGCGCTCCTTCAGGTATTTCATCCACGCTCCTCAGCAACGCTACCCCTACGGGGAAGCTCCGCAACCGCAATAATCTATCCAGTTCCTCTGCTTGCTCATGCAACCGATTTACATCAATCACCATAACCCCTGGCCTTATTCCACCATGTTGGAGGATCTTTATACTTGCCTACTTCTTATAGGTGATGTACTCAAACAGCTGTCCATCAAAGCCCATACCGATAACTACCGGCCGCTCTCCTACTCGGTCGCTCAGTGCCCAGATCTTACCCTTTCCGCACAGGGGCACTGAGAAGTAGTTATCATAATAATATTGTCCCCATTTCCGTATCAGCTTACATCTCTTGTCAAAGTCCAACTCGGCGAAGGCTGCACGAGCCAATCCCCAGAGGACCTCGTTATCGACCCCCGTGAGATAGACGCGCGGGTAGGGTTGATCACCAACGGGAAGTTCGCTCTGGATGTCGATAATGGGCTCAGAATAGTAGGGCATGCCATATATCCAGCATGCATCCACCTTGCGGGCATACATCTGGGGCCTTAGAGTAGCGAAGTCCATAGGGACACGCTTTACCCTTATTCCTACCTGCTCCCAGTACATGGCAACCGCCTCACCAAGGTCCGGGGCCTCTGGCCGCCCGCTGTGCTTGAGCAATAGCATGGTCACCTCAAAGCCATTTGGGTAGCCGGCTTCAGCCAGGAGCTGCTTCGCCTGCTTGGGGTCGTAGGGGTAGGGCTTCCAGGCGGGGTCCCAACCTGGCTGTTCCGGCCAGAAGAAAGCGCAGCCATAAGGAGTAGCCTTTCCTAAAAACAGGGTATCTATTATCTCCTGCTTGTTGACCGCTAAATTCAACGCCTTGCGCACCTTCAGGGCTTTTTCCCATGCCTTTTTATCTGCCGGGTCTGCCCACCAGGGCCGCGGCTTAAATTCCGGATCCTTCGGGATAGCCATAGATCCAAGGACAACCCAGTAAAGCCTGGCCCCCGGGTTTAGTATGGTGCGGAAACCCGCCTTCTCCACCACAGGTGCCTTGTCAGCCGTGATTGGTATAATATCGGCTTCCTTCGCTCTCAGCATGGCTATCTGGGTAGATACCTCTGGCACAGCTTTAATAGTTACATACTTGAAATCAGGTGTTTTCCGCCAGTGGTTCGGCACAGCCTCGAACTTGATGAACTCACCGAGCCTTCGGTCAACTAACCTGTATGGTCCGGTCCCTATGGGTTTAAGGTTCGCCTCCTTTATCCCAACCTTTTCAACGTATTTCTTGCATACTATTGGCAGAATCGGCATAAAGTTGGTGCAGTTATCCAGAAATTGCCAGCTGGGTTCCTTTAGGGTAAAGGCAATAGTATACGGATCTTTGATGACTATGTTAGCCACGCTTTCTCTGAGCCAGGTAGCGCGGGTGTTGAGGGAGTCCTTTCTCGTTGCCACCTCGAAGGTGAATTTCACATCCTCAGCAGTTAGCTCGCCCCATCCATTGTGAAACTGGATACCCTTGTGCAGGTGGAAGGTATAGGTGGTAAAGTCATCAGAGATATCCCAGCTCTCTGCCAAACCCGGCACATCGGGCTTATAGGTCTTTCGGTCTCTATAGATCAAATACTCGGACATCGAACCCCATAAACTCAGGCTTGCAGCATTGCCCAGGTTTGGCAGGGCATCCTCACCAGTAAGGCTCTCGCTAAGGACTACAAGCTCTTCATTGTAAGGTGGGGCAGCCGGCGCACATATGCCGGTTAGGGGTAGCGCCAAAGCGAAGATCATCAATAAACTAGTACCTACCAGTACCCTTGATAGTTTTTTCGTTTTCACCTTTTTCCTCCTGATAAGTTTATAGTCATGTACCCAAAAAAAAAGATTTTTTATCCGTTTACCCCCGGCACATCACACCATCTATCACCCCCTTCCATGGTCGGTTTTGAAGGATTTGTGATCCCTTCATAAGAATAGCCAGCCCTGTGATATTTGGCCCTGCCTGACGGCTGACCGTTGATAACTGAGTGCCCTACCCTGAAATCATGGATCTCTGGATGGACACTATGTATCTAATATCCCGGAAATATTCCAATGCGCACGAACAATGCGTTCTATATTTTCATCATCCGATTCGACAAAGGCTTTTGCTATCTTCAGATGGCTTTTCATTGATGCCTTCAGAATACCGGGCTTAGAATAAAAGGACAGCCGTTCCATCTGGTATCTAAGCATTTGACTCTGCACATTCCTGAGAGTATTTACAAGACTCTCATTGCCCGTGATACTCCAAATGGTGGAGTGTATGAGGGTATTGACCTTTAGATATTCCTCGATCATTTCCTTCTTATAAAAATCCCGCATCTTATCAGTAAGCTTATGTATTTGCTGGAGTTGGGCTTGATCGATTCTCTGCAAGGCCAGGAATGCAGCATAGCCATCTAACACGCTGATAACCTGATAGATCTCTATCAATTCCGAATGAGATATCGGTTTGATAATAACGCTTCTATGTTCAGCAATCTCAAGATAGCCCTCTGCCTCCAATTTCAGAAATGCCTCTCTTACAGGAGTAGTGCTTACATCTAATTCTTCGGCGATATCCTTCTCATAAAGTCTTTGGTTAGGCTTGATGTGCTGCTTGATAATCTTATCCCTCAGATAGTAATAGACGCTGTTTCTTAGCGTTTTAATTTTTATTGTTTCATGGGTAATTGTTTCAATCGAATCAAAACCCATCAAAATGGTTTCATTCATTTTAGGCATTTCCCGCTATGGTGAATTCTTACATTCATTATGGAGGAATGATGCATTGAAAGCTTTGGATGATCTATTTAGCATACAATAGAAGATTTTATAAAATATAAAAAATATTCTGTCAAATATTTTTTATAAAATTTTTTAACCTTAAACGGTCTTATTCCGTTAATAAATTTCTCCTTTATTTATTGCTCCGAGCAGGCGAGCATTAATCGGGCGATTATTGTGCTCGGCATGACAGGAAAAGGGGGCTTCTCGAAATGCTCTGGTGAGTTCGCCTGATTTGCAATCTATCTGGATAATAATACCGGGTCGTGGGATCTGGAGCGCTATTCGGCCTTGAGATCGAAGAAGAAAGGCACGTAGCCGAAAGGTAGCACCAGGATCAATCGCCCCTAAATAAGCTCCTCAAACAGATCGAGGTTGGAAGGATCCGACTTTATCTCTCCCTCGTCAAGCTTATGTATCGCATCCAACATCGTTTGATTGACAGGCGTTGGTATTTTCTTGTCCCTGCCCTTCCGGACTATCAAGCCATTCAGGTAATCGACTTCGGTGCGTCGTCCCTTGAGGATGTCCTGAAGCATCGAAGGGCGGCTATCGCGTACGCCACTACGGAATGCGGCGATCTGCAACATCGCCTCTTTAATGGCCTTGGCTCCCCCATCGTCGAGGTTCTTGAAGTGTTCCGGAGCTATTCCGGCAATATCGATGAATTTGATACCATGAGCCTCGCCAACCTCCACCGACTCTCTTCCAATCTGCATCATCACCTTGCGGGCGGTAGCGTTGTTGAACATGGGATTGCTGCTGAGCCCTGTCAGGGCAGCGGTAGAATTGAACATGTTGTTGTGGGCCAGCTTGGACCAGAGGGCTCCCCAGATATTGTCCGTGGTCCTGCTCTGCCCGGCTGCTGATAACAATTCGGTCACTTTTCGGAGGCGAGGCCTATCGGCAGCGTTAAGCTCCCCCAGCTGAAAGGCCAACTTGTCCCCGATCGCGGTGTAGCGCAGAAGTTCACCAGGCTCATACACAGCGGCTGCGATAGTGATTACCATGCCGATAGTCCTATCAGCCCCCACAATGGAGGAGATAATTTCTTCGTTGAGGCTGTTCTGGGCAGAGACGATGAAGCCATCCGGGGCAAGGTAAGGAGCGAGGTAGCGAGTGGACCACTCGGTGTCCTGAGACTTGACCGCGAGGAATAGAATATCGATGGGTGCGCCCACACTCTCCACCTGATCCACGTGAAGCGCATTCAGCTTCACAGTAAACTCGCCATCAGGATCAGTAATATGAAGACCTCGCTTCTGGATAGCTACCACATGGGCATACCACGGGTCAATGATAGTGATCTCATTGCCTGCCCGGGTCAGGTAGGCCGCGATAGAGCTTCCAATAGCTCCTACGCCGAATACGACGATATTTTTAGCCATAACTCTTGCTAACCTCCTCTCCTCTAAGAAAAAGCCACCGTGATTCTCTTGCAAAGAAGGTACCGTAATGATTAGGGCGCTTGCATGTCAATAGAAAATTAAAAGGTCAATCCCCTGCTCAGCCCATCGATACGACTGGATGTGGATATGTCTTCTTGCTATGGGTCAATTTCAGATTAACTAGCATTTCAATTGTCTTAATGGCAATCGGTGGACCTTCCAGTACGGGGACGCCGAGTCTTCGCTGAATTTTCTCCCGGGATCCAAGCCCGAGGGCAGGAAAGATGTAGCCATTTCCTGCAACGATTAATTGAGCACCTTCTTCATCGATCTGGTACTGGGCTATATCAATGAATTTCTCCTCTACCTCATCCTTGCGCTCGGCCATTTGGAGCATAGGAATATTAAGCGGCCTCATGGAGGTCATGCGGTCATAACAGCCCATTAACTTTATCCTTCGCGTAAGCTCAGGCACTGTTTTCTCGTTTGAGGCTACCACCGCAAATTTATCGGCTAACTGGTATGCCAGATGATAGGTAGCTGAACCAGCCCCTACCACGGGGATATCAACCGCTGCCCGAGCGGCCTCGATGCTAAAATCTCAAGTCCCGTGAATAACCACGCCGTCGAAACCATTTTTCTCCGCCTCCATCGCCCGCTTTACCCCACCGGGCGAGATTAGCGCGAAATCAATTCCACTACTAATCTTCTGGGTTCCCCCTGAGGAAAATACCTTTATCTCCGTTCCGGGAGAGGCAAAAGTATTGAGGTAGCCTTCTCTTTGTTCACAGACTTCTCTGCCAGGATCGCCTGGTAAAATAACTGCCAATTTCACTCTTGATGCCTCCTTCCATGTTACCGGCTTCAGTTCAGCGGGAGATGAAATCCTGTACAAGCCTTTCTCTCCACGGCAGGCCGTTCATGTGCGTTTTGTAGAAATACTGTTATTCTCGGCTAGAACGGATACTCTCCCTCTTTACAAATGGCCCTTAAGCAATGGGCTCCTCAAGGAGCCCATTGCTTGCTTTCCAGAATACCGCTACCATGCGTTGATCACGGGGTTACATGCCGTCCCTGCGAATATCCGCAGGAGCACTATCGTGTCCGTTTATAGCTATTTATGATTCCTGTTGACCTTTCCGAATCTCCTCAATGAACCTCTTGCACATGTCGTCTTTATTTGCCACTATCCACTTCCAATCGAGTTTATGGAATTTCAAAGGAGGTCGAGGGAATCCTAACTCCACATTCTTATTGGTTATATACCTGCCCGCATGTTTAGCAATAAAGGCCTGTCTTTCATCACTCGCAACGAATTCCGCCCATAACTTCGCTGCATTGGGGTGGGGAGCATCTTTATTAAGACACGTCCACATAGTATAAAAGGCAACTCCTTCCTCGGGATAGATTACCTTCAAATCGGTTTCTCCGCGGCTAATACGCTCTAAGATGCTGAATTCGTTCGGGCAAAGAGTCAAGTCGGCTTCCCCGGATAGGAGAAGCTGTTCAAGAGCGCTACCTCCCTTAGCCAAGATCGGCTTGTTTTTCCCCAATTCTCTGAAAAATTCCCACCCATACAGGTCGACCATAAATCTCGTAAACATAACCCCAGGCCCAGCTGTTGCGGGATCGAGCAATGCAACTCTCCCCTTCCACTTGGGGTCCAAGGCATCCTTATATCGCTTGGGCCAATCTTTTTCAGGCGCTCTTTTCTTATGCAGCCCAATAGAACTGATTCCTATAAGGCTAGCAATTCTATGACCGTATGGGTCTTGAAATTCCTCCCGAATGTTACCAATATTTGGCGGCTGATATTTCATGAGCATGCCCTGATCCATCCACCGGTAAGAAGGGGTTTCATCGCCCATGGAGACAACATCCCAATTCGACTTTCCGGCCATATGCTCTGCTTCTACCATCTGCTGGGTAGCACCAGAGCCCTTTCTGGTGGCGGTTACTTTAAAATCCTCTCCCAGGTTATATGCTTTCTTAAAAAGATCGCATATCGGAGGGACAAATCTTCGGGGAAATGCGGTGTACCAGACTATCTCTCCCTCTTTCTTGGCGGCCTCAATGAGGGCTGGATCAGCCGCAAGGGCAAGGCCCGTTACTGTAAAAAATAACATAATGACCGAAATGCAAATTCCTTCACTTACTGTTCGTTTCATGGTATTTGCCTCCTTTCTATTATTTGGTTACCATGAATCCCTTGCTCTGGGAATGAAAAATATTTTACCCCTCCCTCACCTCCTTTCAGAAAGACTTTTGCTTTAGGTTATTAAAGGCCTGAAGTGCTTTTATTATATGTTAATTCGTGACAATTTTTCAACCTAATCGAATTTCATCAGGTAAATGGAAAAGGCCGGAGTATTGACCTCTTTTTTTGTGTTCCCCATTACCAAGATCATTATTTGATCATTTCAACATAGTGCACTTCGCCCTATACATCGAGTTGGTTAGCTGGCATGGGGATATCTTTTTTAGCGCAATGCCCTCAAAATGGGCATCGGAGTGAGCTTCTGCCTGCTAATCTATCTCCATCCTCATCATTTTTTCTGATTTGGCGTAGCCCTCCTCTCAATCATACTCGGGCATCATCCTTGTATGTGAAGTCGGTATGCAGCCATATCGCTCGACGTCTCCCGATGATAGTGCCAAACTTTTCAGCGATGCTCTCGGAACTGAGAATAGGCTCCAAGTGAAATCCTAACAGAGGAGTTTGGGATTTGTTGACTCAACAATGCATTGACAATATAAAAAATGATTGGGATAAAAGAGAATAGCCATGTAACATACCTCGTTGGAGAAAAGGAGGAAGAAGATGGAAATTACCAAACGGTTAGCGGACTTCATCGTGAACACCAGGTATGAGGATCTCCCGGAGAAGGCTATTGAATTGGCGAAGCACTCCTTTCTCGATACCGTAGGGATCGCACTTGGCGGATCGGTTGAGGAAGCCCCAAAGATACTCTCCCGTTTTGTCAAGGAATCGGACGACCGCCCGGTGGCCTCCCTAGTGGGCCAGGGATTTAAGAGTACCGCGCAAAATGCGGCGCTCGTCAATGGCACGGCAAGTGACGCCATAGGGTTTAGCGATATATCACTCATTAGCATGCATCATCCCTCCGTGTCGGTGTGCCCCGCAATCTGGGCCCTGGCAGAGCAATACCGATCATCGGGGAAGGATGCGATCTTGGCCCATATCATCGGGGTGGAGATCGCCGACAAGATCGGAGCGGGAATTAAACCGCATTTTCACCAAAAAGGTTGGGATGCACGATGCATACTGGGCACCTTTGGCGCTACAGCCGCGGGCGGCAAACTCCTGGGTTTGGATTCCGTAACCATGGCTAATGCGTTAGGTATTGCCGGAGAGCAGGCCTCGGGTATAAGGGGCATGATGGGAACCATGAGCAAGGCTTATGGTGGAGGCAGAGCTGCCGAGAATGGGGTGGTGGCGGCGAGGCTCGCCCAGATGGGCTTTACCGGTTCTCCCACCATTATGGAGACCCGAGATGGATTCCTCCAGACCTTTGGCGATGGTGCCGACGGGAAGGCGATCATTGAGCACCTGGGGGATCCCTTCGAGTTTATCGGCCCGGGGATCACCCTGAAGCCGTATCCCAGTTGCACCTGCACCCATACAGCAATCAAAGGAGTGCTCACACTAATGAAAGACCACGAGATAACTCCTGAGAACATAGAATTCGTGGATTGCAGTGTATCACCAAGGGTGGCTGATATGCTCAAGTTCCCCCGGCCTCAAAGCAAGTTTGAGGCAAAATACAGCATGCAATTCTGCGTGGCAACCGCGCTTCTTGAAGGCAGGGTCGTCCTCACCTCCTTTTCGGATGAAAAGGTAAGGGATCCGAAGATCCTTGAGCTCATGGAAAAGGTGACGATGAGGGTGTCTCCTGAATTAGCGAAGCTCGGCTACAGCCCGGAGATTGCCCCCTATGGGTGCACGGCCACCATACGGCTCAAAAGCGGGGAAGAGCACACATGCCGGATGGATAAGAACCCCTGGGAGCCAGAGGCACCGCCTTCCTGGAATGAGCTCATCGATAAATACAGAAGCTGTGCGGAATTGGTGCTGAAGCCCCAAAAGATCGAGGAGTCGATCGAGATCATCACGAATCTGGAAAAGGCCGAGAGCCTGTGCCGGCTGATGGATATAGTGAGAGGATAATCCTGGGGCAGGATTCGATCGAACTCAGCAAGATCAGGCCCCTTGACTACTATATCTTCCAGCGAGCTGAGGGCCTTTGCGAGATATTTCCGGCAAGGGCAAAAGTCCCGTCAAATACGAGTAAAGGACCTCAAGGCCCTTCTTCGCTGTAGATGCGGAATTTCCTCGGCGGAAATTCCCGGAAGGGGAAGGCCTCCAATGCCTCCTCGTTTATCTCCAACCCGAGGCCAGGCCCACTCGGAAGCCTGATGTAGCCCTCCTCCACCTTGAACGGGTTCACCGCGATCTCATCTCCGAACTCGCTGAAGTTCACGAAGTACTCGGTAATAATGAAATTCGGGAGAGTAGCGGCTGCCTGGATAGTGGCGGCCAGGCCCATAGTGGGACTGTTATAATTGTGAGGGGATACCGCCACGTAGCAGGGTTCAGCCATGGCTGCGATCTCCTTAAGCTCAAGGATGCCACCACAACTGGCTACATCGGGGTTGATTATATCCGCGGCTCGTCTCTCCAGTACCTCCCGGAAGGCAACCTTGGTATACATGGCTTCTCCGGTTACCACCGGCAGGTTGATGGCTCGTCTCACCTCGGCCAAGGCATCCAGGTTTTCCGGTGAGACCGGCTCCTCGTACCAGAAGGGATTGAACTCCTCTATCATCCTCGCCACCCTTATCGCATGCATCGGGGCCAGGCGGCGGTGCACATCGATGAGGATATCAATATCCGGCCCCACCGCCTCGCGCACGACACGGACATTTTCCACCGCAGCCCTCTCGTCTTCCCTGCTGATAAAAAGGCGCCTTGGCCCGGGAAACGGGTAGAACTTTATGGCATTGAAACCAAGCTTCACCGTATCCCGAGCCCTTTGGGCCAGCTCATCAGGCGTGCGCACCCCGCTAAACCAACCATTGGCATAGACCCTTATTCTGTCCCGGCACGGGCCGCCCAGCAGATTGTAGACCGGCGTATTTAGAGATTTTCCGATAATATCCCACAGGGCATTCTCTATGCCGCTCATGGCACAGAAGAGCTCGAAGGAGCCCCTTTTCCCCCCGAAGTCATTGTAAACCATCTGCGTGAAGTGCTTGATGTGAAAGGGATTCCTTCCTGTGATATAGCGACCGAGGCCGGTGATATGCTGGGCGGTGCTCCTTGCCCTGTCCACCTGCGTATTTGCCTCACCCCAACCGGTGATTCCCTCATCGGTCTCCACCTTCAAGAGGATCAGGTTTTTATTCTTGCCCCCCTCGAGAAGGGTGTTGCGGGGAGTGCCGGGGCAGATCAAAAAGCTCTTAATGCCGGTTATCTTCATTGAAGCCTCCTTGGGCTGATCGAAGACCTCTGGTTATGATTTCTTCAGGATCTTATCCGAATCCTGCATACACACATCGAGGATCATGGCCACATAAACCTTGGTACATTCATACATCTTTTGGATGCTTACATGCTCGCCAATTGAAGGATCCCAACTTTCTACGCCGGTTACCGTAATCCCGCCTGGACCATAGGTAATGCTGGGGATGCCGTGCAGGGTCAGAAGGCAATCATCATCATACACGCGGCGGGTAACAATCTCTGGATCTTCCCCAAGAACCGTCTTGTGGGCTCTTTTCACCGCCTGAAATAGGTATTCGTCTTGATCGAGTTTGACCCCCGGCACACTCATATAAGGCTCCACCTCGTATCGTAATTCCGGATCCTGTTCCTTCAATCTTCTCATAATCCCTTCGATCTCATGCTTGACCTCCATCGGCTTCTGGCCGGGGATCTGCCGGCAATCTACATACAGACTACAAAAGTAAGGCGTCCGGCTGCCACGATAAGGCAACCCACCCCTAATCGCTGCAAGATTTACACCCGCATCAACTTGGCCGAGGCGGTGTGCTTTCCGATACTTCGGGGTCCATTCATCAATTGCCTGAATAACTTTCAACATCTTCCTGATCGCGTTAACCGCTCTATCAGCATATGCTGAATGAGCCGGCTCTCCGTATACGGTGATCTTGGTGTACACAAATCCCATATGAGCGGAGACCAACTTCATAGAGGTAGGTTCTCCGAGCACGCACATATCCGCGAGGCCTCCATGAGTGGCAAGAAACAGAGAGCCCGCTCCCCCTCCTCTGTAGTGGGGACCTTGGTATTCATCCACAGGGCCCATCTCTACTTCGCCTGCTACAGCGGCAACAAGGACATCGCCTTTCAATTTAATTCCAGATTTTTGAATCGCCTCCACAGCAGTTGCGTAACATGCCAAGGCACACTTCATGTTTGCAACTCCCAATCCATAGATCCAACCATCCTTCACGAGACCTGTTGGCTTGTATCCAGGGAGATCCGGCAGCCCGGGCTCTTCGCCCGAATAGGAGGTATCCATATGTCCATTGAACATCAGTGTCGCTCCTGACCCATCTCCCCTCAAAATTCCAAGGGCGTTGTAACGCTCGGGTTCTATTTCCTGCAGCATGGCTTTGAGCCCCATCTCCCGATATAAATTATACATAAACGTGGCCATTTCCTTTTCCTTGCCGGTTGGGCTCGAGATGCTTGTCATATCAAGGGCCAGTTGAACCATTTTGTCTTTATCTATATTTTCTAAAATTTCTTCCAGCTCTGTTTTTTCCATGATTGGCCTCCTTATTCTGTAGCCATTGTCCTTAAAGGAGGAAGATTCTTACACTACTTCTTCTACCCCCCGCAACATTACCTTGCACTGGCCGAGATGTTAGTATCTAGAGGTGAAAATCAACGCTTTTTGCCCTCAACTCTACACTGCATTATGGTTTTCAAGGTTCAGTATTTATGTGGCTGGGTAACACATTACTCCGCTAGCTCTGTTCGAGAACACACCTCCAACGCGATCAGGGTATAGAGCTTCGCTGCTTTGACCATGTCATCTATAGGGTGTTCGTCATAGGCATCTATTCCACGTGTGAGACGATCAGCCGCAGACATGCCGACGCCGATCTTGACACAGGGAATCCCCATCTCATTATAGGTACTCGTATCCGTCCATACGCTACAGTAAGGTGGGTCACATATCTCGAGCTTTGAATGGAAGAGCTGTTCATAGGAGCCTTTGATGACCTTCACGAGGCCCGATACCCTTTCCGCTTCAAAACCGAGACATGACCGGTACATCTCAACTTCTGCATCAACTCCCGCCTCCCGTATCACATCCTTCACCTCCTTGAGGACTTCTAACGGCTTGAGGCCGGGGGGAACCATAGCGATCACAGAGATACCGCATACCCCTGGTCTCATAGATGCTTTATAGGGAGTGCCTGCCTCAATGCTGGTTATATGTGCGGCAGGTACAACGGTTCCTCCAAAACACGTATAGGTTCTTCTTTTGCTGTGTCCCTCCGACCACTTTTCAATGGCATCAATCACCGGCATCATCTTGATTATCGCATTCTGACTTGTCTCTCTGCCCGCGGTTGAGCCAGTGGCCCAGGCCCCGCCAGGGAGCCCATAGACAGTGATCCGTAGAGAAACCAGTCCGGGCTGCACCCACGTGAGTTTCATCCCCGAATTATCCACACACACAGCATAGTCTGAATGGATGCCGTGGGTGAGCAGGTATCTGGTTCCAAAGCCTGAACCCTCATACTGGATGCCCTGATACCTGCCTACAGGGGCCCTGCCGATCTCACCGACTACTGCCGCTGCAATTAGGTCTCCCTTCAGGGGAATGCCGCTGTTCTTGACCGCCTTCACCGCGATCATCATTGCCGCGAGACCTGCTTTCATATTGCCCACCCCCAGTCCGTAGATCCTTCCGTCCTGCACGTAGGCCTTGGGTTGATGGGCAGGCCTTTCAAAGAGTTCCCTGCTCATGTAGAGGAGATCCTCTTCATCTCCTGAGTATGGGACATCCATATGTCCATTAAATGAGAGGGAGACGCCTCCACCGGTACCCTCTATGATGCCGATCGCATTCAGCCTTTCCTCTCCTATATCCTGACGTATGGTTTTAAAGCCGTTTTTGTTAAACCAGTCCAAGATGTAGTCCCCCACGCCGTTCTCTCTCCCAGTGGGGCTGGGAAGGTTCACCAGGTCACACGCTAGCTTGACAAGTTCCTCCTCATCGATCCGTTGAAGCACCTTTTCCATTAAATCTTCCTCCTTTTGTTATGAATACCGCAGATGTTCTTGTTCAACTTTGAGAACGAGAATATTAAACCTTACAGGTTACTGATACCCGGTGCAGGTGCATGAGTGTCGAATCAAGCAGAAAGTACATAGTGGAACAAGGTCGAAAACCTCCGTTAATTGCTGCGGAGGTTTTCGGCTAAGGTCTTTCTTGATCCGATCTGTACGAGGTGCTTTACTCCGTCTCCCTCATACCTGCTTTGATCTCTTTAATGAATCTCTCGACCATCTCGTTTCTGTTTTCCTTTATCCAATCCCAATCAATGCTATAGAATTTTATGCCAGGAGGTCTCTTGAGCGTAGGCGTTATCGTCTGACTTGGCATAAGGGCCTTGGCTTGTTCGGCGTACATAAGCTGATAGTCATCCGTACAAATAAATTCCATCCACAGCTTTGCAGCATTAGGATGGGGTGCAACGATGTTGATCCCGTCAAGTTGAGTATAAAACCCGCTGCCCTCCTCAGGATAGATTACGTGCAAGTCCTTTTCCCCCTCTGCAATCCGCTTTAGCACGCTAAACTCATTCGGATTAATGCCAACATCAATTTCCCCTCTCATCAAGAGGAGCTCAACAGAGGCATTGCCTTTGGTCAGGATAGGTTGGTTTCTCCCCAGTTTTCTGAAAAAATCCCAACCATAAAGTTCAATCATAAACCTGGTGAACATAACCGCAGGCCCTGCCGTAGCTGGGTTACTAATGCCCAACCGCCCTTTCCATTTAGGATCCAGAAGATCCTCGTAACGTGTAGGCCAATCTTCTTTTTGAACTCGTTTCGTGTTGATTGCGATGGAACTGATTCCAAGGTGATGGGGCACCCTGTACCCACGCTTGTCCCGAAATACCGGACGTATGTTTCCAATGTTCGGCGGTTGATACTTCATCAGCATACCATTGTCGATCCATCTGTTGGAAATATCCTCGCCTGTCTGCTCCACAATATCCCATCTCGGCTTCCCGGTCATCTGCTCGGCATCAATCATTTGAAGAAGTGCGCCAGTGCCTTTTCTGGTAGTTTTTACAAAGCCATCTGGTAATTTATACATTTTCTCGAAAAGATTGGCTTGGAGATCAGTATATCTTCGATTAGTCGAACAATAGAGGATAAGCTCCCCCTCCTTCTTGGCCGCCTCGATAAGGGCCTTGTCCGCGGCAAAGGAGAGGCCCGTGGTGGCAAACAACAAAAACGCGACCGAGATACTGATGCATAGAGTAGTGATTCGTCTCATGGTGATGTTCCTCCTTTTTTAATGTTAGGATTGTCGCAAATGAATTGTTTATGATCGTTGAATGATAGTAGTGTTTCTTGCCTCACCTCCTTTCCTGTTGGTGGGGTGCCCCGGGGTTTCTATGACGCCTTAAAGCAGCACACTCCCAATGCCTCTTGGCCGAAGCATAGGTAGACCTTCTGGTTCACCTCGAATTGATCATTGGGGCCTTTTGGGTCCGAGCTGAACGACGAGCTCTCCTTCTCCGCGCACAGCAGACACCGTTGACCACAGTGACAGCACCTGATCGCTAACGATATCGATGAATTCTAGAAATACCATAGTAGAACCATTCTTCCTCTGAGATAAGAGAACTACTTACCTTACAGCTCCATGGCCCCCTTGCCGACTACCTTTCGGGAGACATAGACGATACCCAAGGTTAATGTGACAATAAGAAGAGAGAGGGCTGAAACGATGCCGAACTCCGCTTCATCCGCATATTGGTAGATCATGACCCCCATCACCTCATTGCCTCCAGTATACAAGATAATGGATGTGGGAAGATCCGCGAATTTCATGATGAAAATCAGTATAAATGTTGCAAACAGCCCCCCCTTGATCAGCGGGACCGTCACGTCCTTTACCGATCGGAACCATGAGCCCCCCATAATGCGGGACGCCTCCTCGAGCTCGGGGCTGATCTGCTTAATAGAGCTCCTGATATACAGGAAGGCAATGGGTAATCCCTTTACCGTATAGCCAACCAAGAGAATCCAGGGAGTCCCATACAAATCTAGAGGGGGTGAGGAATAGCAAATAACCAGGCCTAAGGCGAGCGCTACCGCAGGGAATGCCATGGTGCTCGTGTTCAAGAAAGAGAGGCTGTTCCTCCCGGGGATCGTGGTTCTTTCCACAATCCAGACCATTATCAAGGAAAATACGATGCATAAAAGGCCTGCTCCTATCCCCAGTATAAAGCTGTTTTTCAAGGCAGTAAAAAAATCCTCATGCGCGTAACCGAGAAACAATATTTTCCACTGATAAAGGGAGATGTTTTTCCAAGACAAGCCCCCTCCCCAAAATTTAGAGAAAGAGCTTTGCAGCAAAGTCAATGCGGGAAGAATAACGGCCAGAAAAACTAAGAAGAGAGAAAAACCACCTAATACATATCTCCAACCCCTTAGGTCTACACGTTCAGGTCGAGTGACCTTGCCGCCAACGGTAACATAACGACGTCTCCTCAGATAGAGCCACTCTAACCAGAGGGTAATTGCAGTGAGGCTGAGAATTGGTGTAGCCAAAGCAGCAGCCATTTCGTAGCGAGGCGGGCTTTCCAGGAATAGATGGTATATCTTCGTAGACATCACGAAAACGCCTGCGGGCATGCCCAATAGGGCCGGAACCCCGAATAATATAAATGCCTCCAAAAGCACGAGAATCATTCCGGCGATAATGGACGGGATAACCATTGGGAAGGTGACCTTTATCAGAGTTCGTATTCTGCTGCCTCCCAGTATTGTGGACGCATCCTCAAAGGAGGAATCCATATTATCAAGGGCAGAAGTCACGGAGAAAAAGATAAATGGATACAAATATAGGGAGCAACAAAGGACCACTCCATGAAATGTGAAGATGTTAAATAGTGTGTGGCCTGTATGAAACAGTTGTCTAAAGAGCACGTTGATGGTCCCTGTTTTCGGACCAAGGAGAATGATGTAGGCGATTGCGAGAATGAAACTGGGGGTGGCGAGAGTCAGCACCGACAATGCTCGGACAACGCTTCGAAAAGGCATGTTTGTGCGAGCAACTCCAAAAGCCATCGGCAGCGCAATGACCGTAGTGAAAAACACAGTCCAGAATGCAAGCTTAACTGTATTTAGAAGACACTCCCGTATATCCTCGTCTAGGATAAGCTGAAAGTAATTATACAAGCTAAAATTATCTGTTTTTGGGTGAAGAAAGCTCTTGTAGAACAGAATAACAAGGGGGTAGATTAGAAAAAGAACTAAAACGGCCAATGCAAGGCCGAAAACTAAATACATCACTTTTTCACGGCGAAACTTATCGTAAAGTATCGATAAATATTCGATCATATTATTGATAGGTTCACGATGAAGGCCTGAAATATTTTGTGAATACGAATTGCAACACTGGTATTTTCACCAACAAGCAGCGCTCATCCTCTTGAGAGAGTTTAATCTAGCCATAGAGGTCGCTACTTCTTGGCCTATTTTTATATTTCGTTACTCTGTGTGTTCAAAGGCAACCCATCAAAGCTTTTTTATGAACGTTTGTGGATATTGTTTCTTATGTGCGATGTGACAGATCATGCGTTGACTATCCTCATAAAGAAAGAATGCCATCGGGATTCACATTTCGTGTCGCCTTACACGCATCTTGACAAATATTGAAACCTCGGCCTCTTTAAGAAACCATACTTGGTCAGAGCCGACAAAACCTGGCTGCCCCTTCGGATCAATCAAGTTTCTGTTGACTGTTGTCGATTCTGCGCTGCCTCGATCTAGGGGCAATGCATCTGCTTGAACGAAATCAGTGTGGGGTATATTTTGATTAGATTATATCACGGATCATTTAGGAATAAATGGTAGATTTTTAGTGAGAAAATGGTGAAATTATTCACTATTCTTTCATGGACAATAAGCGGCTTCTCAGGTTAGCTTTTTTCTTCTTGATTCCGATTTTCTTCCTGATATTCTTTCTGTGAGAATTGATAGTCTCCATCGATAAATTCAAAACATCTGCTATCTCTTTTGTCCTTTTACCATGTCTTATGAGGTTTGCCACCTGAATCTCTGTGGGAGTAAGGTGTAAATGCATGATAGACATTCTGTGCAGAAAGGGTGAGATAATGTTGTTCAGATTAGATTCTAAGATCTCTACGTAAGCCCCTTGCCTTTCATCCAATCTACTTTTCTTCAATCTTTCAACATATGGCACAACAAACTCCCTCACGTTGAGCAATACCTTCTCTTCTAACTCTTTTCTGTCTTCCTCCCTTCTTTTTAACAGAACTTTCAACGCCGTATTGACTTCCTCAAGGCTGCTGGCCTTGATTTCCAGTTCATTTTCTCTTTCTCTCAGCGCTCGATCAGCTCTTTTCCTCTTGGTGATATCATGAAAAAACGAAAAAAGCAGCTTATTCCCTGCTATCTCTACACAATTCATACCGACTTCCACATCCAAAACCTGGCCGTCTTTACGCTGGTATTGTGTCTCGAACCGATCTGAGCCCTTCCTCATAACTCTCGCAAGATGCTTTGTGTTTTCTTCGTGAGTTCCTCTAGCATAAAAATCACGGATATTCATTTCGAGCATCTCCTTGGGTGAGTAACCGGATATTAGAGACGCTGTCTGGTTTGCCTCAAGGATCTTTCCCTCCACATCAGATATGTAGAAGCCATCGATAGCAGTTTTAAGAATCAATTCATTTCGAATCGTTTGCTCCAGCAATGCCTTTTCTGCCTCCATGCGTTCAGCCAGTTCTTGTTGAATATCTGAGTACAGTCTCGCATTATCCAGAGCTAGAGATGCCAAGTTAGCAAACTGGCTTAATTTCGACATCTCATCATCGCCGAAAGTCGCCTCTTCTTCGAGGTAACTCAAAGCAAGGACGCCTATTATCTTCGAGCCGGATTTGAGTGGTACGCCAGCCATGATATGAATTCCATCAAATTTAGCATTTGGTAGCCTTCCCGGCCACGAATGGTAATTCTCTAACACAAAGGGCTCGCCCGTTTGCCAAACCATTCCAGCGAACCCCTTGCCTTTCTCCAGTCGATAGCCAACGCCTGTGCGATGGAGTCCTATACCTACCCGGAGCACTTCTCTTTTACCCTTACCAGGCTCAAACAAGTACACATATCCATGCGTTGTCCCCATCATTGCAGCTGCATGCTCAAGGATGGCTTGAAGCAAATCGGCTAATTCCAACCGGTTGATGAGCCCGAGAGTGGTTTCATGAAGGGCGGTAAGGTATTCGTTTTGCCGGTATAAGGCCTCCTCAACACGGTGACGGCTGGCCTCTGATGTTTCCAATTCCGCAATCCGATTGCGCAGCAATGTCAATTCTCTCAAGATTTGTTTTTTTGTTTTATCTTCATCTTTCATGTTCACTGCACCGTGTAACAGTCCAAAACCGTAGCTAAGACTGTGTCTATAAAGGGCTAGGGCTTATCTCGCTTATCCACGGCTTAATATATGAAGATGGTGTTTCACGCTCAATCCCCTACCGTGTTATCTTTAGCGTGAAAACAGCCATTTTGCAATAAGTGATAAACGAAAAATGTTTTCCATACGATGTGAGTTAGGAAGTGTGGAGCTAAAAAAATAGGCGTGGGTTATAAGAAAATCCAAATACCTAGTTTCTCATATCCAGAACTGGATCCACCAAGTTGCATGCAATGACTTCGAGTATCTATGAATTAACGGGGTTAATGTCGCAGAATCATATGAGGGATGGCTAGAGGAGGTGAAAGAGAAGGCTGTGCCTCGACATCCAATGCGCCTGGCACCCTACATTTTCGTCAAACCTCATAAATTCACACCGAATCGCGCTGGCTGTGTATAACAGCAATAATGCTAAACCAATTACACCCCAGCAAATGGGTCGGAAGCAAGAGACCTTGGATCCCTCTTTCTCGAGCACAAGTCCATAGCAGCCAATGCGTAAACCTTCGTTCCGGCCACAAGGTCAGGAATGTATACGTGCTCACCGATCTCCGGTGCCCACCCAAAGCTGACCGTCTTGCATTTTCCTGCAGGCCCGTAGATCCCTGTCTGCACGCCATAGCGATTGAGATGGGTTGAGTCCATGTAAGCAGGCTTAAAGATAATCTTGGGAGGCTGACCGAACACCCGCTCGTGGGCTTGCTCCAGGGCTTTAATGACAAGCGAATCCCGGCAGACGCCAGTGGGAGGGAGAGTGGCGAGGGTCTCCACTTTGGCCTTAAGATCGGGATCCTGGTTGTTAAGGGAGGCGACAAACTCCAGAAACCCCCGGTGAACATCTTGAATGCGCTGCCCTGGCACCAATCTTACATCCACATAAAGGCGGCACTCAATGGGCGAGCGAGCGCACCGGAAAGGCCAGCCGCCTTCCACCGCCGCCACATTCACGTGAGGGTGTTCTCCCATAAACTCGTGTCGCTTCCGATAGCCGACAATCCATTCCCGCAGCGCAGCCTGTATCTTCTCCATACGTTCGATGGCACTGGTGGTGAAGTCTCCGTAGACAGTATGGCCCATGCTCCCGCGCGTAGTCAGCTTGAACCATATGGTTCCCCCGTTCCATGGGGCTACCTGAAGTGCAGTCGGCTCACCGAGGATACAGAAATCAGTAATGTACCCATGGGTAAGGAGATATCTCGTACCAGCCCCGTAACCGTCGTAATCTACTCCCTGGTATCGATCAACGGCAGCCTTCTCAATCTCTCCGGCCACAGCCGTCAATACGATGTCGCCCCGGAGGGAGACTCCCGCCTTCAGCAAGGCCTGAACCGCCCCCAGGTGTGCCACGAGGGCACTCTTCATATTGTTGGTGGCATTCCCTATGAGCCAGTCGCCATCTCGTATGGCCTTGTTCTTGTAGCCCGGCGCGGTGAGCTCGGGCTCCTGGCCAGTGTAAGAGGTATCGAGGTGGCCGTTGAACATGAGAGAGTAGCCTTCCCCCGTTCCCCGGAGCACCCCGATCGCGTTGTAGCGGCCCTCAGAGATTTGCTGCAGATAGGCCTCAAGACCTGCTTCCCGATAGCGCTCGACCATGTACTTCGCTGCTTCCGCCTCGTGGCCGGTGGGGCTAGGTATGTCCACCACTCCCATGGTGGTGCTGATCAGAAACTCTTCATCTACCGCATCCAGAATCTTTTTCTCAGTCGTATTCATGACAGACTCCTTTCTGTTCTAAGCAGAACGGTCTTACGAAAACGCGCTTGAGTACTCCTGCCTTTGGCCGGATTTGAAAAGCGCAAAATGGGATCTTCTTTTAGGTGTCGCCCAAATATGGATTCCACGTGGACCACCTACTTATCTATATCCATCCCCATCATTCTCGCTATCTTGGCGTAGCTCTCTTCCAGATTATACTCGGGCATCACCGTTGGATGTGGAGCCGGGGTGCGGCCATGTTCCTCTGCGTATCTCATTGCCATGATCAGGTTTTCCACCTTTCCCCTTGGAGCTGAGAAGATCAGCTCGTCGTCCTGAGCCATTGCCCACTTGCGGTCGCCGGTACAAGGAACGGCAACCTTACATTCCCCGCTCTGAATCGCCGGCACCACAGCATATACACAGGCACCGGCAGCTGCCATACGGCACGTTACATCTTTTCCCTCTTCCCATGCTGCCGCATGAAGGAGGGCCCTCAGCTGGATCGAATTACAGTAGATTACGACCACATCCGGTTCAAAGGCAGCGGTATTCAGCCGGGCTGCAACAACCCCTATATACTTGCCCGTTTCAAAGCGCGGGAACGCCTTCGACCAATTACTGCCGGCCTTCAAGGAACTGACGACTGCCGGAAACCGGGTATTCCCTTCAAGGAAATACTCGGGAGGCTCGGCAAGTCCGTACCCGATGACAGCCTCCGGGCACCACATGTCCTCTTTCAGCATTGCAATCGTCATATCCTCCGTGAACCTGCTGCGGACGGTGAAAAAACCCTGGCACGCTGAGAGGTGATACCCGAAATCCCTCAGTGGCCTCCTGGCACCCTCGGGTATGTCCGAGTCCTTGGTTATCATCTTCACGGCCAAGGGAAAGCTCCTTAGCCGCAATCGCCGCTCGAGTTCCTCTCCATACTCGTGGTACACGCTAATCTGAGACATAAGAACGCTCCTTTCTACTGCGTCTGGTTGAAGCAACGAGCCCCGCACAGAAGCATGGGGTTTATTGCTGTAAGCGAGAACGCCTCCTTATAGGTCCTTCTTTAGGGAGCTCCTGCTCCAGGTTTCTGAAAAAGCTCCTCCATGTTGAATCACACACCGGCCCCCAGAAACACGGGCTGCTGGAGGATGTTGGCGGGTCCCCCGTGAATCCTGTCAACCGCCACCTGGCCCTCCTTGATCACGAGCTTGATCCTCTCCCTGTCCTGGAGCACCCGGATGTCGGCAAGGGGATTGCCGTCAACGGCGATCATATCCGCGTATTTGCCCGCCTCCAGGGTGCCGGTAACGTTACCCAGCCAGATCGCCTCTGCGGCGTTCTTGGTGGCGGTCATGATGGCCTCCATGGGGGTCATGCCCAGGTTCACGTAGATCTCGAGCTCATAGGCATTGGTGCCGATCTCGGGGTCTACCTGGGTATCGGTTCCCATGGCGATCTTGATCCCGGCCTGATGGATCTTCTTGAAGCTCTCCCAGCAAAAGGGCTGAAGCCTCTTCATCTTGGCCACCACGTCCCTGGGCGCACCGTGGGTAACCCTTGCCTCGATGCCTCTATCGGATCGATGGGAGAGGGTGGGCACCAGAAACTTGTCCTCCCCCTTGATCATGGCAATGGCCTCATCGTCGGTGAACACGCAGTGCTCGATGGTGTCCACCCCTGCCTTGACCGCCATCTTCTGAGAAAGAGGGGTAAAGCAATGGGCCGCACATTGCTTTCCGAAGGCATGGGCCTCGTCCGCAACGGCATCGATCTCCTCCTGGGTCATGTTTCTGATATCAGGGGCCTCCTGGGCGGTTCCTCCCCCTCCGGAAAGACAGGTCTTCAAGAAGTCAGCTCCGGCCCTCAGGATTTCCCTGCCCAGTTTTCTGAGCTCCCATGGCCCGTCGGCGGTGAGGCCTGGAGACCGTCGTGCGGCGCGGGGAGTAACCAGGTCGAGGTGGCCGCCGGTGATGTGGCAATATCCGCCGGTCAGCATCCTCGGCCCCGGAAAGAGGCTCGCATTCAGGGCATCTCGAATGGCGACCTCGTAGGTCACGCTCGGCGAGGCATGGCTTGTGGGATGGGCGTGGTTTCTGATCGTGGTAAATCCCGCCTCGAGCATGACCTGGGCGCCACGGAGCCCGTAGAGCATCTGAAGGTTGGGGTGGGTGATGTACTCCGCGAGCCGATAGTGCTCGAAGAATGCCACGTTGGCCGCAAAAAGGTGTTGGTGGGTCTCGATCAGCCCCGGCATGAGGGTATAGGCTGACAGATCCACCACCTCTGCACCGCTCGGCACGGTGAGCTCACCTTGTGGGCCGATCTCCTTGATCCTGGTCCCCTCAACCACGATGAGAGGGTCTTTTAAGGGGGCTGCCCCGGTCCCGTCGATGAGCATCCCGCCTTTGAATACCTTTGTTGATTGATCCTGGTCGTTCATCGTTTTCTCCTCATTAATAGAAACATTTTGTTATCGATCTCGCTCGTTAACATAATGCCGAGCATGTATTTTGCCTGATGCGGTTAATGGTGAAGAATATCGGCATCTTTTTTTCACCGGGCCGGCCAGCCTCCTAGAGTCTGTCCCTTATATAGTCCCTATTATCGGAGATTCCTGCTCATCCTGTGAAATAACCCAAAATGGATCCCCGAGGAGAGCCTCAGAGCCGCCACTCTATGGAATTGTCCGATGCTAAAAAAGACATCCATATCCCTCATAAGAATTCCCATCCATAGGTGTCAACTACGAATTTTGTAACCGTTATCGCGGGTCCTGCCGTGGCGGGATTTCTTAACCCGGCCCCCCCCTTCCATTTAGGGCCCAAGGCATCCGCGTAAGCCTTAGGATAATCCTTTTCCGGTACTCGTTTCTTGTGGATCGCAACTGAACTGACCCATTCTTGAGCGGCAACTCGAATACCATATGGGTCTTGAACATTAAGGTTCCCGATGTTAGGCGGTTGATACTTCACAAACATGCCCCTGTCGATCCACCGCAGAAACGCGCTTTCGTCGCTCTGCATTGCAATATCCCAATTCGACCTTCCGGACATGTACTCCACCATCTGGATGGTCGCTCCCGTGCCCTTCCTCGTAAATAGCACCTTAAAATCACCTCCTGGGTCATGCATCTTCTTGAAAAGATCGCCGATCCCGGGGAGAAATTGTCGTGCGAATGCAGTATAAATAACTAATTCCCCCTCCCGCTTAGTCGCCTCGATAAGGGCCTTGTCCGCGGCAAAGGAAAGGCCGGTAGTGGCGTTCTCCCGTGACGCTAGGACGCCTTAAAGCAGCACACCCCCGATGCCTCT
>CAZJXD010000056.1:0-31296 GCA_964549945.1 uncultured Desulfobacteraceae bacterium
GTATATATCTCCATTGCCCGGCAAATAGCGTGGAAGAAAGCATAAAGAAAGAATTTATGAAAAGGAGTAACCTATGAATTGGGCCGAGGAAAAGAGGCACCTTACCGAGCAGCTTGAAATACTCCGTGAGCTTCGGAATAGATTTGGCGAGGAGGTCATCGAAATTGCAGGCAAGGCCCGCTTAGCCGTTCATAAGAGGTGGATGGAAGAACTATCAAAGGATTCCTCTGGCCGACCTTCTGATGTGTTCAAGCATTCCGCCTTCAGCGTCACCACCGCAGACTCCGACCTTTTAGTATATGATGTTATGGAAGACACCAACGAACGATTTGCGGTAAGAATCAAGAAATGCAAGTATGCGGATTTCTACAGGAGAAAAGGCTCCCTTGAGATCGGCTACGCCATGCACTGTGCCCTTGATTTCGGAGAAGCAGAAGCGTTTGGATCGGGAATTTCGTTGAAACGAACAAAAACGCTCATGAAGGGTGATGATTGTTGTAATCACTGTTACGAATTAAAAAAGTAGCGGAAAAAAGTCACAAAGAGCGCTCAACGTCAAAGCATTAAAAGAGGAGGTTTTCGATGAATGAGTACACAAGCACAAAGCAGTGGCACCATGAGAAGCTGCTTGAAAAGATGAAGGCCAGTTTGGAAAAACGGGATTTCAACGTGATGATCCTTCGCGACAGGGAAGAGGTCCACCAGTTCATCCTAAAAACGATTCCCGAGGGGTGTTCAGTGGGGCTTGGGGGATCCGTCACCACACGTGAATTAGGGATTGACACGCTCTTGAAAAAACGAGGAAATACCGTGTATGATCACTGGCAAGAGGGGTTAACCAAGGAGGAGATGACCGAGATGATCAGGAAGCAGCCGCAATCGGACTTTTTCCTGACCAGTGTCAATGCCGTCACCATGGAAGGCCAACTGGTCAACACCGATATGACGGGCAACCGAGTGGCTTCCATGATATTCGGGCCCGGTCATGTGATCGCCTTTATCGGAGCCAATAAACTCGTCAAAGACCTCGAGCAAGCCATGTGGCGGATAAAGAATATCGCGTCACCACAAAATAGCAGACGGAAGAATCTGGGAGCTCCCTGTGAAAAGACCGGATACTGTGTAGACTGCAAGACCAAGGCCTCGTTGTGCAAGATCACCACGATCATAGACTACAGGCCGCCTGCCACGAACTTCACGATCGTGCTTTTACCGCTCCAACTTGGGTTTTAGATTCTTATTCCTGCCATGGTGGGCTTAGCAAGCACCGCCAGAGCGAGTCTCTGCCCTGCACGAACCGAAAGATGGAGTGGGAGTCGACGGAGGAGAGAAAGGGTGCGCCGTAGGTCAACACCACCGTCTGTAGCGCACCGATATGTGTCCACGAAGTCTCTTTCGTTACCAAGGCAGCATAGAGGAGAAAGCGGCTGAAGTCATCTAAGGAGGTGATCAGGTACCACTTCTCTCTGGCAGGGGGAGACCAGAGGTGGTGGGAGAAGTCATGCTGGATGAGCTCTCCGATGTAGTTAGTGAGCACCTCACGGTCATGAGGAGCTTTTTTACGCTTCCGCTTCAGATAGAAGCCGTGCTTTTTGGCCCTCTCTATGATGGTGGATAAGGCCGCCTTCTGATGATGTGTTTCCCTCAGAAGGTCTCTGATATAGCGGTAGTTATAGTGTCGTAACGGTATGTCGTGGTTCTCTATCATGGTTCTTTTCGATCGGGAGTTCTCTGAGAATGTTATCTTCAACGACCTGGGGTATCGTTCTGGTTTTGGTGTTTCTTTTATCCTAAATTGAGAATTTATCGGGACATTCTTTGTAGTGCTTGAGCAGGAGGAAAAATCTGCTCCTCTTAATGCCCAAAATTTCCAGGACATAATGGATCTCAATTTCCCTTCTTGCGTACCGTTTAAGTAGCTCTTTAACTTAGTTTTTTGTGAATTGCTTATTTAATTGCACTATAATCCAAACCTCTTTTTAGCCTCAGATTATGGTTTCTTAGGAGTTCACTTTTAATTCGTAGATGATATCTCGGATTTTGGGACTTGACATTATTTTGAATGTGTGTCTTCTTTGAAAATCGATCGTAAACGTAGGATTCTATACAGGTTTCTTATTTAGAATGTAATCAAGAAACTAGGCCTAATATAAAGACTATACTATGGGATCATTGTAAATTCAGGAAAGCTCCTGGCAGAAATGTTCGCTATAATGGCCGGAATTGGAGTAATAGTTAGTGCATTATCAATGACCGGCGCAGCGATATCAATGTAATCAGAGATAGTAAATTTAGTCCGAGGAAACGCATTCGCGCTGCTCAGGGCGGGTGCTTTCATAAGCTTTTTGCTCGGTATGGGCATGAGCATAACTGCTTACTATGTTTTCTTGGCCATATTTGACCAGCATGTCTTGAGTTTTTATGGACATACTGCAGTGGAGAAACCTGCGCACGGCATGCATTGTCAATATAATCTGGAACGAAGAAGTCTACTCGGATAACGAGCTGGAGCTTTAGAGTGATTTTAGCAATGGTGCCTTATATCTTTCAAAAAAGAGGGAGGAAATGTACGAAGGAACGATAATCGATTGCAGGTGCAGGCCACCGACGGAAATGTTCAAGGAGCAGTTTAAAGCCCTGGACCGGGCTCTGCGCAGCCGCTGGACGTCGAACATGGGACTTTCCCTGCCGGAGTGGCTTAACCAGACCGTGGAAGACTTTGTCCAGGAAATGAAAGAGCTAAATATGATTGGCGTGGTGGTGGGACGGTATCAGTGGCCAGGTCTTCCTAATGTGACCAACGAACACGTCAAGGAAATCATGGACACCTACCCCGGAATGTTCATACCTATTGGCGCTATTGATGGTAAGAATCCTGAGCAAGCGCGAGACGAGATTAGCCGGGTCGCTGAGTGGGGTTTTAAGGGTATCTCACTCTCCTCAGGAAGGCCCGGTGACCTCGATCCTAGTGACAAACGTCTGTACCCGATATACCAGCAGATAGCAGATCGGGGTCTCGTTTACTACGTGATCACCAGCCCGAATGCTATCACTACGCCTTTTTCATATGACAGAGTCGCCGCAGACTTCCCCGGTCTTCGGATTTTCCTTGCGCATGGCGGTTATCCCCTTATCGATGAGCTCATCACGCTGGTCTGGCGAAGATCCAATGTCTGGTATTCTCCGGACTGCTACCAGTTCTCCCCGGGGGCACAGCGCTATGTTGAAGCGACCAACTACTCCAGCGGTGAACCGAAGTATCTGGCGTATCCGTTATACTTCCAGACATTGCAGGACCGTTACTGTTTTGGCAGCGCCATCCCATACTCAACGCCATTAAAGGTGAGGGTCAAAGAGTTCCTGGAACTGGACTGGAGGGAGGAAGTTTTACCTAAGATACTTTATCAGAATGCCGCCGAGCTTTTTTCAGTTTGACAGGCCAGTACCACGACGGCAAGCCTTTACGAAACTGCCAGCTCTGGCGTACAAATTGAATGGTGCAGACCCCAGCTCATAGTGCTCCGCCAGCGAGAAGGAGAGAAGGCTGTGCGTCAGGTTATTTTTACGGGAAGAGATGTCGAGACAAAAAGAGGATGGTATTATCCAAATGATGATATTGCTGAAGTTGTGAAAAAATAGCCTGAAACCGTCATAGGGTTTGCCGCGATTGATCCTCTAAAGGGCAAGAAGGCTATCGAGGAAATAGATCGATGCGTCCGAGAACTTGTCTTCAAGAGAGTTTCTTCTGACCCCTCTGGTATTGGTGAACCCGCAGATAACAGACTATTCTATCCAATATATGAGAAATATCTGGTATATGACATTCCGGTTGTGCTTACCTTAGGGACGTTGCCTTCACCTGGCGCAGGACCAATGAAGGTTAAAAGTCCTATAGCTATTGATGAAGTTACTTACGAATTTGGCGAACTGAAAATAGTCGAAGATAGTCTGTTAGCATTTGGGCGGGCCATGGATTACAGAGACTATTGCTGTGGCCATGCGTAACAAGAATGTTTACATTGATCTTTCTGACTATGAGAAGCTGCCTGGATCAGAACAATATATTCAGGCAGCTAATGGTGCATTATCCGATAAAATCATGTTTGCTAGTGCTCATCCATTCAACAATTTCAAAATGATGGTCAAGCGGTACTCTGAATTGCCCTTTACCTCTGAAGTTCGAGAAAAAGTGATGTGCCTCAATGCGGCCAAATTCTTAGGCTTGCGTCAGAATTAACAATATGTGTCTGGCAAAACTGCATGGTGGACTATTCTTTTCCCATTAGGGTTTTTTATCAACAGGCCCTTCACGTGATGTTTGCTTACTTGCTGATCTTCTTGACTGTTGGATGGGCCGGAAGATCCAGGGAACGAGAGATTCGGCTGACTGAATATTTTTTTGGCTCTGTCTCAGGAAGCGCCCTGGCGAATGTGGCTAGTACAGATCAGCTCACCATCCCTTTTATACGCGGACTGGTTATAACTCCTTTGGGCCGATGCTGTAGAAACAACAACGAGTGCTGGTGGTCAAATCATGCCTTCTGCTATGTAAGTTCTGCCTCTCATGAATGGAGATAGTCGGTTATGAAGAAAATCCTTTACACAGCTGATAATTCTACATACGAAAAGGTGTGCGCCAATTGCCGGATGTGTGAAATCGTATGTTCCTTCGCACACGAGGGACAGGTCAATCCCAGTAGATCCAGAATTAGAGTGGCGAGAGTGGCGCTGGATGAAGCAATTCCTGTAACCTGCTTGCAGTGTGAGGACGCCCCATGCATGAACCTCTGTCCGGTCAACGCTATCGGAAAAGCAGAGGGAGATTATGTCACCGTCGATCAGGACAGATGCATTGGGTGCGGAATATGTGTAATGGCATGTCCTGTGGGGGCCATTATTATCGATAGGATGCTTGGTGTGGCGATTAAGTGTGATCTATGCGAAGGCGATCCACAGTGCGTCAAATACTGTCCTGCAAGAGTTTTAGCCGTGGGAAGCGCGACCGATCTGGCTGCCATGAAGGTTAGGCATTTCGCAAGAGATATATGGGAAATGAGCCGGCGAGAAATGAACCAAACGGGCAATGCAGGTTATTAAAGGGGGATGGATTATGCAACGCTGGAAGGGGTATTCGGGGGTTATCCTTGAAATAGATCTTTCTAACAAGAAGATTAGCTACCGGGAGCTGGACAGGGACTTTGCAAGGAAATACATCGGAGGACGTGGCTTCACATCCAGGATATTGTGGGAACATGTTGGTCCCTCGGTGTCTCCTTACGATAAAGATAACAGGCTTGTTTTTGCCGCAGGTCCGTTAACGGGTACCCTGATGCCCTCCTGTTCAAGATTGACCATTGCCGCCAAATCCCCCATTTCAAGCGTTCTCGGCGACTCCAACTCGGGTGGATACTGGGCGCCCGAGCTGAAATGGGCAGGCTACGATGCTATCATCGTCTCTGGCAAGTCGTCCTCTCCCGTCTATTTGTTGATCTCCGACAGCATAGTGGAATTACGCGACGCCGTGGGTATTTGGGGGAAGAATACCCATGAAACTGAAAACATGATCAAGGTGGAGGCTAAGGATCCGGATATCAAGGTTGCGTCTATAGGGCCAGCCGGTGAAAAAGGGGTTAGATTTGCTAATATAATGACCGATTCCATCGGCTCCTCATCCCGTTCAGGAATGGGTGCGGTGATGGGGTCTAAGGGATTGAAAGCCATTGCGGTAAGGGGGACAAGAGGGGTGGATATTGCTGATCCCAAAAGCATGAAAGAAGCTCTAAACGAGTATCTTGAGACCCTCTCCGCGGATAAATGGCTGGACAGCCTCACAAAGCTTGGAACGCTGCCTTTTCTCAGCCACAGGGAGTTACTGGGAATCCACCAGGTTAAAAATAGCCAGGAAGGTATCATCGAGGGTTTTGAAAGACTCTCGCCTGATCTTCTCCGGAAAAAATACCAAGGCAAAGCCTGGGCTTGCCTGGGGTGTTTCATTCGTTGCCGGCGATATTCAAGATTACCTGGAGATACAATGGATACACCTAGCACACGTGGACCCGAATACGTGAGCATCAACGCTCTGGGCATGAAACCTGCCATTGCAAATCCAGAAGCGATTATCGAGGCAAACCGTCTTTGCGATCTCTTGGGGCTGGATGGTGAAGCAACGGGAAGCGTTATCAGTCTCGCCATGGAACTCTACGAGCGGGGATTCATTGATAAGAAGACTACGGGAGGTATGGGACTCCATTTCGGTGATGAAAGAACGTTTCTCCGATTAATCCCCATGATCGCCCATAGGGAGGGATTTGGGGACTTACTGGCAGAGGGGACAAAAAGACTAGCCGACCGATTCAATGCTAGCTACTATGCACACACTATCAAAGGGATGGACATCGAGGCGGGAGACCCGAGAGACCATCCTTCCAGAGCCCTGTGCTATGGTGTTTCCACCCGTGGGTCCTGTCACTTGAGGGGATGGCCCTATGTAGATGAATTTATCACACCCGAGCAAGCAGAGGAATGGTTTGGAACCCCGAAGGTGGCTGAATTCTATGCCCTGGAAGGAAAGGGGGCCATGATATGCTGGACCGAGAGTTTGAACACGTTGATGGACATGTTGGGAGTGTGTAAATTTGCCTACGCGAGGTCGAGGGATTTCACAAAACTGGTCACCAGGGGCATCAAAATCCTAACCAAGGCTTATAACGCTGCCACCGGTTTGAACCTGTCGGAAGATGAGCTCTTCCAGGCCGGACATCGAGTGACCGCACTGGAAAGATGCTACAATTTCAGGGAAGGCCTGCGCCGTAAAGACGATTATCCCAGCGAAAGGATGTTCAAGGAGCCCATAAGGGAAGGGCCTTCTGACGGAAAAATTTTGAATTATGATGACTATGGCGCAGTCCTCGATAATTATTATGAAACAAGAGGCTGTGATAAATTCAGCGGACGGATGCTGGATGAAAAGCTGAAGGAGTTAGGCTTGGAAGATGTGGTGGAGGAGTTTCAAAAAAGAGCACTATGATGCTTTATGACTATAACCTTGCTCCGTGCTTCATAAAATAGCTCTCATAATAGCCATGGCCATTCATAATGGATTGGAGGAGATGGGGGGAAACATCATCCTTGTGAATCATGAGCATCCTCAAAAACCCAGCCAAATGAATATCCCCTATTAGAATAGCGCCTATCAATCTCCCCTCCTTACATAACAATTTTCGATAAATCCCTCTAAGCTCATCCAAATGCCAGAATATCTCCAATCCGTCCTCTTCAGATACTGCGCTCATGCCCAATGTGAAGACATACAGATCTTCTATATGCATGCTGTTCATCATGAGAAACCGAATAGCCATGGGCTGAGGGTGAGCCATGTTATGGCCAGCAACTGCTCCACCTTCCACGGCGTTAGGCCAGATTGCCATGACCTTGTTTTGGCCGTCAGTCACATCAATGATCTCCGCTACATCCCCGGCGGCAAAAACAGAGGGATCAGAGCTCCGCATCTCCTCGCTCACCAAGATGCCTCTTCTTACTTGAATATCCGTATCCTCGACGACCTGCACGTTTGGCTTGACTCCCACTGCAGCAATAACCAGATCGGTCTGAACCAATGCCCCATCGATCTCCGCTTCCCGGACAGCAGTATCGCCATGAAGGGCGACAACTTCAGCCCCAGTGATGGTCTCCACTCCTATCTGATTGAGTTTCTGAGTGACCATACCTGCTGCCCTGGTATCCAGAACGGCGGGGCATATCAGAGGCAGTTTCTCTACCAGGGTGACCTTGACACCAAGTTTGCAAAGGGCCATTGCTGCCTGGATTCCTATGAGGCCTCCTCCGATCACCAGCGCCTTTTTTACCTGACTTTGTTCGATAAAACGGGAAATTTTGGTGGCATCTTCCAGCGTCCAGAAATGGTGGACCCCATCTTTATCAATTCCAGGCACCCTAGGCAAGATGGGCAGTGAGCCGGTTGCAATCAACAATTTAGCGTAGGATAGCTCCTTTCCATCCTCCAGCATCAATCTTCTGGCTTCGGGAAAAACAGAAATCACCTTATTCTTAAAACGGACCTCTATTTGATGTTCTTGATAGTCCTTGATATCAAACAGAGGCATAGCAGAGAGGGGAATTTCACCCGCAAGATATTTTGAGATGGCAATACGCGAATAAGCAACGACTTCATCTGAAATGATGGTCAGGGGCGTTTCATTGTCGATTTTTCTAATGGCATAAGCTGCGGATAAACCTGCAGCACTGCTCCCGATAATCACATAAGACATTTCTTGTTACTCAGGTGCGAATTCAGTAAAAGGAGAGCACCTAGTATGGGCCTCGACTTTCACCCCCATCTATAGTGATACACGTTCCAGTAATAAAGCCGGCCCATTTTGAAGCAAGGAAAGCCACCATCCCCGCAACCTCCTCTGGCCTGGCGTATCGACCCAGGGGAATGTCTTCAACGATCTTTTGAATAACCTCCTCTCGATTAAGCCCAGACTCCTTCATCATAGCAGTAATACGTTGTTCAAGACGGTCGGTGCCTGCTGGACCTGGGTTAAGAGCATTAACCAGGATATGGTGAGGTGCCAATTCCACAGCGAGCCCTGAAGTTAACAACGCCAAGGCAGCATTCACGGAGCCTCCCGCCAGATGGGATGTCCTGATCCTTTTGCCAGATATGCCGATCACGCTGATTATACGGCCTCCGCCGGCTTTAATCATGTGGGGTACGACTGCACGAATAAAGCGCACGTAAAGCATTAATTTTGAATTTATTGCCTCGAGCCAGTGGGCATCGTCAAGCTGGAGGAAGGGACCGAAGGGTGTACTCCCAGCACAATTCACCAGGATATCAACGCTTCCCAGAGCCTCTTTGATCTTCTTGACCGTTTCATCCACATCTTGAGAATGTGCGGCATCGACACGAAACCAAAGTACTTCTTTGCCGGTAATTTCTCGAATGGACCGAGACGCCCTTTTTAGATGGTCGACCCCCAGGTCGCAAATGGCGACTCTCGCTCCTTCCTGTGCGAGCAATTGCGCAATAGGTTGGCCAATGCCTCCAGCGCCAAAAACAATGGTTGCTTTTCCGTCTAATTGGAGGTCCATTGTGCTATTCCTCCCGATTTTTAATTAACATCTCATGCTAATCCTATATGTCATAAAATCCTACACGCTGCGACCCATCTTAAAGGTGAGAGGCTCAATGTTTGCAGACTCTCTGGATTAGCCTCAGCTTCCATTTTGAAAGTTTCATAAGATATCAAACAACGAGATAAATGGTGCAATAGTATATTTCAAAGCCGCTTTACCTCAACCAAACTCGTATTATATGGAAAGGCTCCTCCTGGTGAAGGCTTGCATTTGGTCAGGATATTTGGATTTCCTCCTTGATCGATTCCTTTTCCATTTGGAGCGTACCACGCGCCTTGGGGAATATTAACCACACCCGGCATAATCCTCTCGGTTACCTTAGCCATAATTATAAGTTCTCCTCTATCATTGAAAACTCTCACTTTGTTGCCATTTTCAATGCCCCGCTTTTCTGCATCGACCGTGTTAATGAGAACAGCATGTTCTTCTAATTCCCTGAGCCAGGGTACGAACTCGAACTGGCTGTGAGTCCTCCTCCTAAAATGCGTCGTAATTAACTGAAGGGGGTATTTTCGAATCAGAGGATCATTTATGCCTTCCCAGGAGTCAATATATTTGGGAATAGGAGGAAGTTCTTCGTTGTTAGGAGAGGCCCATACTTGAGAATAAATCTCAATTTTTCCCGAGGGTGTAGGAAAAGGGTTATTGGAGGGATCCTGAATCTGTTTCTTAAATGCAACGTAGGGTTCCTCCTGATGTATGCGGTAGATAACTTTCTCCTTAAATTTCTCATAGTTCTCTATTTCAGTTCCGATCAACTCCTTTTTTATAAGCCCCTCCTCATCTTCCTCTCCAAAATCGCTAATTCCCATATATTTTGACAAGTCACGAGCTATTTCATAGTGAGATCTGCACTCACCCAACGGTTCTATGACCTTGTTAACAAAACCATAAAATGGGGTTCCCACTCCCATATCAATATCATTTCTTTCAAGAAACATTGCGGTGGGTAGCACCACATCAGCGAATTTGGCAGTTGCTGTCATAACTTGTTCAAAAACAAGTATGAATTCCAATTTCCTTAGGGCTTCCACTGTCTTATTAATATCAGGATCTTGATTTACATAATTTATGTTTAGAAATATAGCTGCCCTTAAATCCGCTGGATAACCTCCATCTATGCCCTTTAATATGAAATCCGAGGCATATATGCGATGTACTAATGAGGCTGTATGTATACTGGTCCCCTTTTTTAGTTCGACTTTTTGGGTTTCTTTTTCGTAACCCTTAACAGGTTTAAATGATAAGCCATATTGCATTTTGTAAGGAAAAGAGAGTGCTGATTCCCACACTCTTCCTGCAGCATGCCCGCCGTGTTTGCCAACATTGGCCGTTATCGCGGATAGGGTCATGGCAGCACGATGATATTGTTCCCCATAGGCGGTTCGTCCAGGAGCAATTCCGGCCATTAGAGCCGCGGGTTTGATGTTGGCATATTCTCTAGCAAGATACTCAATCTCTCTTGCAGGAACACTACTTATTTTTTCTGCCCAAGCTGGGGTTTTAGGCGCTCCATCTTCAATACCTAATACATAATCTTTGAATCGTTCAAAGCCAAAGGTGTATTTTTCAACGAACTTTTCGTCATAAAGTCTCTCATTGATTATTGTATACGCCATTGCGATAAGGACTGCAGAATCTGTTCCGGGTCTAATTGGGATCCATCGATCCGCAAATGCAGCAGCTGTATCAGTGTATCGAGGATCTATTACAATCACCTTAGCTCCAGATTCTCTCGCCTGGGCCAGATACCAACAAGTGTTAGTCCCTCCTACTGTAACTGCAGGATTCCAACCCCATAGAATTATTAAACGAGAATTAATGAGATCATCTCTTGCATTATCAGTACGAGCGGTTCCATATGTCGCAAGTGAAGCGCTTATTCCTCCCTGAAAAGATCGTGTACCCCAAAGCCTTGTATAACCTCCAGCATGGCAAAGCAATCTATGTATATGTTGGAGATTATGTATTTGATTTATGTCGCCAGCAGAAGATAAATATAATATACTGGATGGACCATAAGCATCTCTTATTCTGATTAGTTCTTTTGATATTATATTAAGAGCTTCTTCCCAAGTGATTCTTTCAAACTTTCCCTCTCCCCTATGGCCAGTTCTTTTAAGGGGATAAAGTAGCCTATGAGGGTCGTATATTCTCTGACGATAGGCGCGTCCTTTTAAACAAGCCCTTAGTTGAGGCTCTTCCCCGTCATCCGTTTCAATTCTGGTAATAATATCATCTTTAACATGAACCTTAAGCAGGCATGTGCCACCACAATGACTGGCACAAGTAGTATATATTGCTTTTTCTTCTGGCTTCTCCATGCCATTTACTATCTTAAGATCTTGGAACACGTCTGAAATGTTGTCCGATTTATTTTCTGACGTACTTTGTTATAGCCAAGGGCATTTTTTCTGTTTAGAAGCAATTTTTTCAATGAAACAGCTAGATTTACACCCTCAATCCAGGAAAGAACTCGCCTTTAAGGAAGTGAACTATTTAGTTCATCTCTGGCTAGTGGTTATTTATTTCATTTCATGCTTTTGGGGTTCAATATAGTATTAACTGAATCCTCCAATCATAAGCTCACACTTACTTCAGATAATCCTTTTCTCTTTTTTCTAGCTAACTGAATCATAAAAACTATTGCTACGATTGCAAAGCCTATAATATCAGTAAACTTCCCTGGTTTAATTAGCATGAGCGCAGCAATCGCAAGAACTACCCTTTCAGGCACGTAACATTTCTGCACAAAGAATCCTTGGAGACTGGCAGCTAAAGATAATATGCCAAGAATTGATGAGGCCAAACCTAACAATATAACTCCCACCCTTCCATAACCTAACAGTTGCGGTCCAAAAACGAACATATACGGAACTATAAATCCAGCAAAACCAAGTTTAAAAGCAAGGAAGCCTGTTTTATTAAAATCCCCGCCCGAAATGCCGCATGCAGCATAAGATGCAAGCGCTACCGGAGGAGTTATGCAACAAATGATCCCAAAGTAAAAAGCAAACAGATGAGCAGCGAGTGGCTGAACTCCTAAATGTACCATAGACGGTGCTGCAACTGCTGCTAATATTACATAACAGGCTACCGCGGGAAGACCCATTCCCAAAAGCAGTGAAGCCACCATTGCAAGCGGAAGAAGCCCGATTAGATGCCCCCCGGAAAGAGTAACAAGCAAGGTGGAAAACTTAACTGCAAGCCCGGTAAGAGAGAACATACCAATGGCAATACCTGCCGCAGCGCAGGCAACTGCAACAACCAGCACATTGCTTACCCCTTGTATAAGGGCTTTGATGAAGTCGACAAAATTTATCCTTGTGTTCGACCTCAACATACAAACGGCCACAAGAAGGGTTGTGGACCAAAAGGCTGTAAACATCGCCGAATATCCACGGAAAAGTAAGTACATAAAAAGTATAAAAGGAAGAACTACATGAAATTTTTCCATTAAAGTTCTTTTTAAATTAGGCAATTTATCTGTAGATATAGGTGCTAGGTTCTTGTTTATAGCTTCAAAATAGACCATAAACATAAGAGATAAATAATATAAGAGAGAAGGAATGGCTGCACCTAATGCCACCCTGAGGTACGGGATTTCTAAGGTATCAGCCATGATAAATGCCGCAGCCCCCATGATCGGTGGCATTAGCTGCCCCCCCGTAGAGGCAACTGATTCAACAGCTCCGGCAAAATTCGTCCCATAGCCCATTCGCTTCATAAGAGGAATTGTAAAGGTCCCCGTAGTTACAACATTAGCAGCAGCGCTCCCATTAACTGAACCTACTAAAGCACTGCCCATGATGGCTGCATATGCGGGACCCCCCCGTTTATTTCCAAATACTGCCATAGCAGATTCAATAAAAGTATCACCGACCCCCGTTGTAGTAAGGAAGGCACCGAATATGGTAAACAAAATGATAATAGTTGCACTCACGCCTAAAGGAGTACCAAACATGCCTGTGTCTGCGAGATATAGGTGGGAGAGAATTCTTTCAGCTGAATAACCCCTGTGCACTAGCAAACCCGGCATATAAGGTCCCACGAATCCATAAACGATGGTAAAGGCAACAATAATCGCCAAAGCCCAGCCTACCGTTCGCCTAACTGCTTCGATCAGCAAGATAACCGCTATCCATCCGAGCCAGACCTCTAAATGCGTTACAGCTCCAAACCTATTTGCAATAGCCTGATGGTTCAATGCAACGTATCCTACGCTTACCGCAGCCAAAACAGCAAATAACATATCATACCATTTCACAGACCCGGCTTTACCTCTCTTAGCAGGAAATGATAAAAATAAAAGGAAAAGGACAGCGGCGAGATGAACACCCCTTTGAATCATGGTTGTCATCGGTCCCGCCACTCCTGTATAAAGATGGAAACCAGCTGTAAACAACGCAACTATAGCATAGATTATCTTTACCACGAAGGAACCCCGTTCACCCCTTTACCCGCTTACTTACTCTAATTCTAGCAGCTTAGCAGCGTTGTGATACATTACCTTCTCTCTCACTTCAGCTGAAAATGGCATCTCCTGATAACGCTCAACCATCATCTTGAAATGGTTAAAAGGGTGAGCGCTAGCAAAAAGGGCCTTATCTGCTAAAGTCGTATTTGCGGCCTTTACATAAAGTTCTGACCCAGGATGCAGTTCATGACCCGACCACTCAAAATAGACATTCTTATTTCGCATCGCCACCGCTATCATTTCTGTCACCCAAGGATATCCCCCATGGCTAACAACTATTTTTAATTCAGGAAAATCTCTAGCCACCACGTCAATAGTCTGTGGAGAGGCATCTGCCATTATCGCATCGGGAACGTAACGCGCAAGGCCACATGTTAGTTGTACTGGTATCCCTAATTCAACACACTTTGTGTATACGGGATAGTATTTTCGATGATCTGCCGAAAGCTGATGCATATAGGGATCCATCGATACTCCCTTGAGCCCCAACTCTTTAACCGCACGTTCAACCTCTCTCACAGCATCCATGCCCTTTCGAGGATCTATGCCTGCAAAGCCTATAAATTTCGAAGGGAAGCGCTGAACGATTTCTGCCACGTGATCATTAGAGACCTTATAGCCATAAGTTGTCTCTAAATCTCTCCCCTGAATAACGCCCAACTCAATTCCAGCCTCGTCCATCTCCCGAACGAGCTCCTCTGGCGGAGAGACATCTCTTTTATAGGGAACAGCCCGGTTATATGTCAGCAGATCTTTAAAAACTCGATTATCCACAATACTTACAAACTCTTCAGTTGACGGTCTTACTCGAAAGTCAATGATTTTCACTTTAACCTCCTCATTAATTGATGTTTGGCCATTGCGGCTGACTCAGCCCTAGTCAAAATTGAAAGACTCTGTAAAGGTACTGTTGGGCAGTAAATTAGGGAGTACTTGAATCAAGGCTATCATCCTCATATTATGCCTCACCTCAGAACATAACACTACTCTTCTAATGGTTCTTCGTATTGCAATCCGGTCATGGCCTTTCGCAGATCTGCGAATTTAACGCAAAGATTATCTCAGAGGCTCGGTTTGCTTTAAAAATGCATCCAAACCTGGCAAATTAATTTCCTTATAGTATTTCAATGCACCAGGATGAAGGGGTATAGACAGACCAGTCAAAAACATACCTTTATGCATCCGTTTAAAAGAAGCATGCACGTTCCCTAAATCTCCCAAATTTTCCACAATGGCTTTAGTGACTTGGTATACGGCCTCTTCACTGACATCTCTATTTGCAAGCCATATACCCATATCCTGAACGCTGGGAACAGGTAAATCAACTCCCTTGTAATATCCAGGAGGTACATAATCGGGAATATAAGCTGGATTCAATTCGCACATCTTCATTACCACTTCTGCTGGTACAGGCAACATATTTACATCTCTGACGAGAAATAACTCCACCAAGGCAGAAAGTGGCACCATCCCATACCATATTCCTCCATCTATTTGACCGTCTTTAACCATATTAACTGCATCTTGCAGTCTTATTTCATATACTTTCATGTCCTTTAAATCCAGCCCAGCAGCTTCGAAAAGAGTCTTAGAGTTAAGACCCGATGCTCCGCCTGGCTGACCAATGGCAATCTTTTTCCCTTTAAACTCGTATACGCTCTTAATGCCAGATTTTTTAGTAACATAAATTTCAGCCACGCTGGCTGATTGAGCAATTATTGAGAAGAGTTGTTTTGGCTTAAGGTTTTTATACATGCCTTTGGCCATGTATGCATCATAAGCGAAACGGCCTGTACTATGACCAAATTCAACTTCTCCATTCGACAATAGTCTTACGTTTTCCAACCATCCTTTACTTTCCTCAACGTTCAAAGCAACATTGAAGCCTTTCTTATTAAGGATATCACCTACCCCCACTCCTATTTGATAACTAGCTGTACCCACCGGACCTGTAGCTACTGAAGCAATTATTTTACTAGCTTCAGCATAAGTATTGCATGGAAAATTTAATGATAAACATAGTAGTAGGCTTATAAATATTGTTGCTATTTTTGTTTTCGTTATCATCCTCTGCACCTCCTTCTTTGTTTGTTTAAAAGAGTTTAAAAATTTCGACTTCTAGGCCATGACCGGATTTGTAAAAATTTGCTTAATGTTGAATGTAAAGTGCTTTATTAGTTCCTCAACCTTTATTCTACTATCTAAAGATTTATTATCCAACTTAGAACAATAGGGTCAACTTTAATTATATCTATTGTCAATTCATCAAAAGTCCATCAATTTAATTTTTTCCCGCTGATTCTTTTCATGCTTAATCGTTAGCAAACAACTGGTTTTGCACAGGAGACTTAGACTTTTTCATTTTTTGAGTTAAAAACCTCCGCCTATTATATTAATTAATCTCACAGAGAATGAAGTTTTCATAAATAGCATCTTTCCTATATATTATAACAAATGCGATTTCAAGTAGTATTTAGGCTACATTTAGCTAATTTTTTAAAAGTAACCCGTTTAAATTTCAAAAGTGAACTCCTTTGAGATCACTGTTTTTCACTCTTTGGATATCAAGGAGGGTATCCTCACACCAGAACCTGACCTCAGATATATTATGGAGTGGGAGTCGACGTCGGAGAGAAAGGGTGCCCCGTAGGTCAACACCACCGTCTGCAGCGCACAGATATGTGTCCAAGAAGTCTCTTTCTCTACCAAGGTAGCACTTCTCCTTCGCAGGGGGAGAGAAGAGGTGGCGGGAGGAGTCATGCTGGATGAGCTCCCCGATGTAGTTGGTGAGTACCTCACGGTCATGAGGAGCTTTCCTTGCTTCCGCTTCACAGGGAAGCCGTGCTTCTTGGCCCTATCGATGATGGTGGATAAGGACACCTTCTGATGGTGTGTTACACTCAGAAGGGCTCTGACATAGCTGGAGTTGTAATGTCTCAATGGTATTCTTCTATCAGGTTCTTTCGATCGGGAGCTCTCTGAGAATATTGTCTTCAACAGCCTGAGGTATCGTTCTTGTTTTAGTGCCTCTTTTATAGAGAATTAAGAACTCATGGGGACATTCTTTGTAGTGCTTGAGCAGGAGGAAAAATCTGCTCCTCCTAATGCCTAAAACTTCCAGGATATAATGGATCTCAATTTCCCTTCTTGCATACCGTTTAAGTAGCTCTTTAACATAGTTTTTTGTAAATTGCTTAGGTAATTGAACCATAATCCAAACCCCTTTTTAGCCTCAGATTATGGTTTCCTAGGAGTTGACTTTTAATTCGTAGATGACAGCCAAGAAAAATTATTACTTGACTTATATCCTCTGTTTCTATATTTTGCTTTCTCTCATTGAATATGGACTAATTGAATAGCTAATAAAGTGTTTACTATGATTGCTTTAACTATGAGATGTGACTAGGCTTTGATTTATAGGTGATGACATCAAATAGCACAAAAAATTTGCGCCAGCGCTCATCTGCTTACTCATTTTAAGGCCAAGGTAAAGAGATACGCCGTTCTGCTGTCTTCCGATGAAGTCAGACCCAAAGTCATGTAGCAGAATGCAGCCAGGTTTTCAGGGTAGAACGGTCGTAAAAATAGAGAACTCAAAATACCTTTGAGAGGATAAAAGACAAGAATCACAAGCTGACTGACATATAGTTTTTATATATCAAGTGAAAACATGAGATAAATGGTTTATGTTAGCTAGGGGAGAACACAAGGATGCAGGAGATTAACTCCTGGATGAAAAGTCTTTTTAGTATCGAAAAGAGCTATAGAACAAAATATGAATGGTTCAACTGGCTTGTCTTTCTGATTTGTCTAGCATGGGGAGGATTCCAGATATGGACCTTCCTGTTCCCTATAGGAGTTTTTTATCAACGAAGCCTTCATTTTCTTTTCGCCTATTTACTGATTTTTTTAACCGTAGGGTGGAGGGGTAGATCTCTAGAACACAAAATTCGTCCGGTAGGGGTCCTTTTAGCCAGCTTGAGTTTGGTCTGCATCCTTTATGCTATACTTAATTGGAAAGTTAAAGCATTTACCCGAGGCATGATCTTGCCGCTAGATGAAATGATATTGGGCTGGATTTTCATTTACCTGACCATTGAAATCTGCCGAAGGTCTGTTGGGTGGACTTTTCCGATGATTACTACAGCGATGATTTTCTTTGGCCGTTTTGGAAGTTTAATGCCCTCTATCCTTGCACACCGTGATTACAGTTTTGAACGAATGATCACCAGCTTCTATATCAGTTTGGATGGGATTTTCGGTTTTTTAGCTCATGTATCTACTACTTTTATTTTTGTTTTTGTAATGTTCGGCACATTTCTTCGTATATCTGGAGCAGGGGATTTTTTAATTAAGTTTGCCATGTCTATGATTGGAAATGTACGGGGAGGGCCTGCTAAAATTGCAGTTTTGGCGAGTACGTTTTTCGGCTGTATTTCAGGAAGCGCCATGGCGAACGTGGCCAGCACTGGACAATTTACCATCCCACTCATGAAGAAGGGAGGCTATACTAGCGTATTCGCCGGGGCCGTTGAAACAACTGCAAGTGCGGGCGGCCAGATCATGCCCCCTATTCTTGGCGGGGCAGCCTTCCTGATGATGGAAATTTTGCAGATTTCTTACATCTCGGTTATAAAACACATCGTTATCATCGGGTCTCTTTTTTATCTGGCTATATTCATTATGGTTGATATCGAAGCTCAAAAGATGAATATTCGTTCCACGGTTCAACAAGATGAATTTCCGAAGATTAAAGACTGTTTGAAGGAAGGATGGTATTTCTTATTCCCTCCAATTTTTCTCCTGTTCCTGTTGATCGCAACGCCTTATACCGAAACCCGATGCGGATTTTATGCAACCCTTTCAATTATCGTAGTAAGCTGGTTCCGAAAAGAATCCCGGATGGGAGTAAAGAAGATCCTGATAGGTATTGAGAACACTTGCTTTACTTTTACGCCGATTGCTGCAATTCTGGCCTGTGCAGGACTATTAGTGGGACTCCTCAATATGACCGGCATGGGGCTTATATTAACGAGCGCGCTGGTGCAAATTTCCCAAGGCAATCTGGCCCTTCTATTGATCATTACTGCCATTACATCCCTTATCATGGGAATGGGAATTCCAACATCGGCGGCATACATCATCCAGGCAATTTTAGTGGCGCCAGCATTAATCCAGATGCAGGTGATCCCCATATCTGCCCACCTTTTTATATTTTATTTTGCAGTGATGGCAATCATAACTCCTCCTTTTGCCCCTGATGCCTTTGTGGCAGCAGGAATTTCCGGAGCAAGCCCCATTAAAACCGCGGTTCAGGCATGTAAGATCGGCTTAATCGGGATTTTGCTCCCTTTCGCAATGGTCTATTCACCGACTTTGATCATGATTGGCTCTCCATTAAAAATCGGGTATTCTGTTCTAAGTGTGATTATAGGCGTGTTTGCTCTAGGGTCCGGGGTTAACGGGTTTTTATTCCGGCCCATGTCTCTCTTGCCAAGAATCCTGTGCTTGGCCAGTGCCTTGGCACTGATCAAGCCGGGACTTTATACGGATTTATTTGGGGTCGGCGTTTTTTTAATCATGTGTTATTGGCAAAACCCGAGATTTATCCCCGACCTGGTGCAGAAATATCTTATCCGGCCATTACAATACAACAGAAGAGGAGCATATTAAAGTTGCTTTTATAACCCAAAGGGGCTTTTAAACTGATTTTTTAAGAAAGGAGGAATCAATGAAAACCTTAAGAACTGCTATCTGGATAACTATCGTTTCCTTGGTCTTTGGTCTTTTGGCTGTCAAGGATACTTGGGCTGCCGGAAAAAGGTATTATTCACTCGGCGCGGGCCCTCCCTTAGGTTCCTGGTATATTGTGGCTGCGGGATTGACATCCCATGCGAATGAATACCTTACGGACATCAAGGTTATAACCGAGGTCACCGGCGGTGCCTTTGAAAACTATCGTCTCCTGAAGCGCGGGGAACTAGATTTTGCTGAATCCAAGTGCGATCTTATAATGGATGACGTTCAAGAGAAAAAGTATGGCGGTGATGCCCAGGAAAAAATCAAGCTGTTTTTGAATAGCTGGATGATTGACTGCCATAAATTTATAGTGAAGAAGGATTCACCGATAAGGAGCATAAAGGAGTTCAAAGGGAAGAGATTTGCCATGGGACCCCACGCCTCCAGTTCTAGGGTGATGGTTATAAGAGCCCTTAAAACACTCTACGGTTATGAACCTGACAAAGACTACAAAGCATTCAGTTGGAACTTCATGGATGGATTGAGGGGACTACAGGACGGTACCGTCGACATCGCCTTTGATCCATCTCCCAATCCCTCAGCCAGAATCCTTGACTTGCAGACCAAGATTGATATCCGCTTTATCCCTTATACCGAGGAACAAGTTTCAAGGTTCCAAAAGGCATGGCCGGGAAGGGTATGGAGATCTGATATTCCTAAAGGGACATATAAAGGACAGGATGAAGCGGTGGTGAGCATGGGCGAACCCACTATATTTATTGTGAGCCCTGATGTTCCGAAGGATGATGCCTATGAGATCTTCAAGGCTCTTTTTACGGATCTAGACAAAAGGAATGCATTTCATCCCCAGGCCAAAAATTGGAATATGGATGCCACGTTGACCATCGGAGCCGAGCTGGCAAAATTCGGGGTTACTTTTCATCCCGGGGTGAAGAAATACCTGCAGGAAATTGGGAAATGGTCTGCGGAGTTGGAGCCAAAATAAGGCCAATGAATTCCAAGAGACTTAAAAGAGGGAAAATTATTAGGCACTGTGAAAAGCAGTGCCCCAACATTAAATCATGAGAGGAGGAAGTGCGATGAAAAAAAAGAGAAGAGATATACGAGTTGTTCCAATGAAAACCTTAAGAACTGCTATCTGGATAACTATCGTTTCCTTGGTCTTTGGTCTTTTGGCTGTCAAGGATACTTGGGCTGCCGGAAAAAGGTATTATTCACTCGGCGCGGGCCCTCCCTTAGGTTCCTGGTATATTGTGGCTGCGGGATTGACATCCCATGCGAATGAATACCTTACGGACATCAAGGTTATAACCGAGGTCACCGGCGGTGCCTTTGAAAACTATCGTCTCCTGAAGCGCGGGGAACTAGATTTTGCTGAATCCAAGTGCGATCTTATAATGGATGACGTTCAAGAGAAAAAGTATGGCGGTGATGCCCAGGAAAAAATCAAGCTGTTTTTGAATAGCTGGATGATTGACTGCCATAAATTTATAGTGAAGAAGGATTCACCGATAAGGAGCATAAAGGAGTTCAAAGGGAAGAGATTTGCCATGGGACCCCACGCCTCCAGTTCTAGGGTGATGGTTATAAGAGCCCTTAAAACACTCTACGGTTATGAACCTGACAAAGACTACAAAGCATTCAGTTGGAACTTCATGGATGGATTGAGGGGACTACAGGACGGTACCGTCGACATCGCCTTTGATCCATCTCCCAATCCCTCAGCCAGAATCCTTGACTTGCAGACCAAGATTGATATCCGCTTTATCCCTTATACCGAGGAACAAGTTTCAAGGTTCCAAAAGGCATGGCCGGGAAGGGTATGGAGATCTGATATTCCTAAAGGGACATATAAAGGACAGGATGAAGCGGTGGTGAGCATGGGCGAACCCACTATATTTATTGTGAGCCCTGATGTTCCGAAGGATGATGCCTATGAGATCTTCAAGGCTCTTTTTACGGATCTAGACAAAAGGAATGCATTTCATCCCCAGGCCAAAAATTGGAATATGGATGCCACGTTGACCATCGGAGCCGAGCTGGCAAAATTCGGGGTTACTTTTCATCCCGGGGTGAAGAAATACCTGCAGGAAATTGGGAAATGGTCTGCGGAGTTGGAGCCAAAATAAGGCCAATGAATTCCAAGAGACTTAAAAGAGGGAAAATTATTAGGCACTGTGAAAAGCAGTGCCCCAACATTAAATCATGAGAGGAGGAAGTGCGATGAAAAAAAAGAGAAGAGATATACGAGTTGTTCTGTGGCTGGCATTTTTCACGGGAATACTTTTTATTTGTTATCCTGGATCAACCTGTGCCGAGCAAGAGGCCATTATCTATAAGGTGCCCCCAAGCGCAGAGATTACAAAAGTGACGTATTATATAGGAAAAGTGAGAGATTTCGAAAATGTGTTTTTTGAGATCGGGATAAAGAATATTTCAAATCAGCCAAAAAGGTTCAGGGTTATCGTGGATATCCCTGATGGTCCATCAGCTGCTTATTTATATCCAACCACGGGTAAGCCACCTGTGTTGAAAGCCGGAGAGGAGCACATGAAGCCTTTTCCCTTATTGATATATAAAAAGCTACCTTCAGCATTCTCCATAACGGTAGAGGAGCAATAAAAACCGTTATATAGATTATTACTTAATCTAAGAGTGTATTATATAAACAAATCTAAGGATGGGAAGCAGGAGAAAGCCTTTAACGGACTAGAATTTAGATCCTGATTATCCAGTTGAAATTTATTACATTTTTAATACCCCGTCCGCTTACGACGGGTTTCCTCCTAAAATAGGGTCCAGAGCTTGCCCTGGGATTTAATAACTTTTATTTATCCTGATTTTTAAACTGGCAATGGGATTCAGATGGGGAGGTTTACTCCGATTTAGCCTAAATATAGATAATTGCCCCAATTTCAATCATTGTAAAGAGCCAACTGACTGCGCCTATATCATTAGAGGACCCTATAGTGTTAAATAATAAAGAGGGGCTATGTCTTATGACGTCTTTTTCCTTTATACACAAGCCTATATCTTTTATACTTGCCTCACAAGGAAGCGTGCTCAATCTATTAAAATTACTCAAGCAGGCTTCCCAAGAAAGTGAGGACAACTGCAGTAACCTCCTTAGGAATCTCACGGCTCATCTGAACGGTTCCTCCTTCGATAATGGTAAGTTTGCTGCCAGGAATCGCTTCTTTGGCAATCTTTGAACCGGGAAGAAGCCAATCCTTGCTTCCACAAGTCAGCAACGTTGGACAATTGAGAAGTGGGAGCTTGGGTAGTACATGATACCTGGCAGAAGCCCAATGCATTTCCTCACCTCTGGGACCAGCCTTAAAATAATCAAGAGCCCTCTCATTGCATACCTGAACCGACTCACCAAATCTGTTAGCCCGCTCCCAGTACTCCATTAGATGCGAGCCATCCCATGTTACTTCCACCCGTTGCATTTCCGGTAAGTCTGATATAGTTAACCTCTCTTTTGGGTCTCTGGTGCACGGGAGCCCAACCAGGATTAAACTGTCGACGCGCTCCGGATGGTTCACCGCAATCTCGACCGCCATCAGGGCTCCAGCGTGTTGGCCTAAGATGCTCACCTTCTCGATATTCAACGAATCCATAAAGCTGAGTATGCTCTGAGCATAGTCAGGTATCTCATAGGCACGGGGAGGCATGTCGGATTCTCCATAGCCCAAGTGATCTGGAGCTATGACGCGATAATTTTTTGATAGCAAGGGAATCATCCTTGTAAATTCGTCAGATGAAGAGCACGCCATGTGAAGTAATAGTAACACCTTTCCACTCCCCTGAAATCGGTAATGCACCTGTCCTTCTGGGACATCAGTATAGGCACGTTTAACCGTTCCCTTAAGTTCATCCACCTTAATTCGTGTGTCGGGCCTTTTTACCATTTCCGTGTTTCCTCCATTCTTCATTCTTAAACTTTCCCAGTGCTTGCCGGCTCATAGCTTCAGCTATTTACAGATACTAGCCACTTATTATTGCGCCCTCCATGGCCATATGAGGAAGATTATTCTATTTTCCCACAAAAAGGCTGGTTTTAAAATAGGATTTCACACATCGGTTATTTTGTGACAGCATTACATTCCTACTTTCTGGCAGTTAGCGCTACGCATGATAGCGCAACCAACTTCCACAGTTAGCCTTCTACTCTACCACCTCGAAACCCCTTCACCCCGAAAAAAACCGACGAACAACGAAAGTATAGTCATCAGACACCCAAACCTAAAGTATTATCAGTAGCTTTTTAATCATATGATACGTTTACAATAGTGCTATCAGGGCAAGATAGAGTGTATTCCTCAGTGCTTATAGTTTTAAAACCTGGACCAAGCATGTGTTATAGGGAAAAGCCCCTGTCGGGGAAGGCTGGTTTCTGGTCAGTACATTAGGATTCCCGCCTTGGTCCGTGCCTTTCTCATCCGGATTATACCAGGCACCCTGTGGAATATCCACCACTCCAGGCATAATCCGCTCAGTTACTTTGACTTTGATGACCAATTCCCCCCGATCATTGAAAACCCTGACCTTGTCCTCATCTTTAATGTCTCTAGCTGCCGCATCCACACTGTTAATCAACATGGTCTGCTCTTCAAGCTCCTTAAGCCAAGGAATATTATCGAATTGAGTATGCGTCCTCCGCTTGAAATGAGTCGTAATTAAATGCAATGGGTATCTCTTGGCCAGAGGATCATTTTGGCCCTCCCAGGTTTCAATGTACTTGGGCACCGGTGGAATCTCCGGTCTCTGCAAATTGGCCCAATCTTGCGAGTAAATCTCAATTTTACCCGAAGGTGTTGGAAAGGGATTATGAGCAGGATCTTCAATCTGCTTTTGAAAGGCCACATATGGTTTACCCAATTTAAGGCGGTAAATGCCCTTATCTTTAAACTTTTCATAGTCTGGAATCTCGCTGCCCTCTACATCGGCTCTGAGTAGTTCATCCTCAGTTTCCTGGCCATAGTCGATACCCATGTAGACAGCCAGTTCCCGGGCGATCTCTAGGTGCGATTTGCATTCCCCTACCGGCTTGATCACCTTCTTGGTGAAGCCGTAAAAGGGAGTCCCAACCCCAAAATTGATATCATTCCTCTCCAAGAAGGTGGTCGTTGGTAAAAGTATATCGGCGAACTTGGCCGAGGCTGTCATTGATTGTTCCAAAATAACAATAAATTCTAATTTCTTTAAGGCCTTAATGATCTTATTAGTGTTTGGTTGTTGATTTACGTAATTTGCATTGGCCATTATGAGCAGCTTAATATCAGCAGGGTATCCCCCCTCCTTTCCTTCCAGGACAAATTCGGGCATAAAGACATGATGAATTCCTGATGGCGTATACTGAGTAGCCTGGTCTTCTTTCCCCGCTTTCTCTTGAGGCGTGCAACCCCCTATTGGTTTAAAGGAAAGGCCATGTCTCATCTTATAAGGATACCAGAGCCCGGATTCCCATGCCCTTCCTGCTGCACTTCCCCCATGAATGCCAATATTGCCTGTCATAGACGCTAGTATAATCGCTGCTCGGTGATACTGCTCACCATAGGCAGTTCGACCCGGAGCGATGCCGGCCATTAAAGCGGCGGGTTTATTGGTAGCATACTCAACAGCCAGATCTTCTATCGTATCTGCTCTAACTCCTGTGATCTCTTCCGCCCAGGATGGGGTCTTAGCTTCTCCATCCTCTTTACCCAAAACATATTCCTGAAACTCCTCAAAGCCAATAGTATATCTATCCAGAAAACTTTGATCATGGAGGCCCTTTTTTAAAAGAACATAGGCCATGGCGATAAGCATCGCTGCATCAGTGCCCGGTCTAATAGGTATCCATTGGTCTGCGAAGAAGCCTGCTGTATCGGTAAACCGAGGATCGACCGAAATCACTTTTGCCCCTGCCTCCTTAGCTTGGGCCAGATACCAGCTGGTATTGGTACCCGTAACTGTGTTGGCTGGGTTCCATCCCCATAAAATAATCAGGCGCGAATTTAATAGGTCATCCCGAGAATTATTCGTTCGGATGGTGCCGTAACTTGCTAGAGATGCAGTTATCCCCCCCTGGAAAGAGCGCGCGCCCCACAATCTGGTATAGCCCCCTGCTAGGCAAAGGAGCTTGTGAATCGTCTGCGCATTATGTAATTGGCAGACATCCCCTGCTGAATACAGATACAAAATACTCTCGGGCCCGTGGAGATTCCCAATCCGTTTTAACTCCTTGCTAACTGTCTGCAAAGCTTCATCCCAGGTAATTCTGGTAAACTTTCCCTCTCCCCTCGTCCCGACTCTCCTCTGTGGAAATGTTAATCGGTCTGGGGCATATACCCTCTGGCGGTAAGCTCGACCCTTCAGGCAGGCCCTTAATTGAGGTTCCTCCCCATTGTCGGTTTCAATCTTCGTGATGATTCCATCTCTAACGTGAACCCTGAGGATACAGGTCCCACCGCAATGGCTGGCACAAATCGTAGGCACAACTTTTTCTATGGATTCCATCGTTTTTTCCTCCAAATTCATCGTCGACAAGAGCTAGAAATGTGCCTCTGGAAAAGACCATGACCTCTCGAACCAAGGTAATTTCCCACTATTCTCGTGAAAGAAATAGAATTCTAGTTAGAATAAATAGTTTTTATGGGCTGCATGGTGTTTTCTTAGGACATGCGCACCTTTCTTCCTTTTTTCCCCTTCTGGAAGGAAAGGGTTAACCGTTTCATAGGTGATATCTATAATCAATTTGATTGCCGCGACCAACCAGGAATCTTTAAAACCTTTGGGGGCAAAGCCGGCTCTGTAAAAATCCCGGCAGTAGCGGTAATTAAGAATTTAAAAGGTAAACTCATCCCAGAAGAATTCTCTGATTTTTTTTACTGGGATAGTCCGGAGCAATTTCTCGGCGCTTATGGCGCTGTTCCATTATAGCAAGATCTTGCCATACCATCTCATGACGATATAATACGCATAAAGGCTCCCGCTGATGCGCCGAAGCTCGAAAGCCCGGCGATGATCGATATCAATAATTAAGGCAGTACATCATTAAAGCTGCACTAAGTTTTGCTCTTCAATAACTTGCTGATTCAAGATATCTCTCAACATGGTAATGAGGTTTTCATTTCTGTAGTTTGTTCTCCACTCTATTTCTTTCGGGTAGAGATGAAAGGCCTTCCTCGAGACGCATCGGTAATAGTAGGAGAAGTATTTCTTGTAGGCTCAAAACACTCGCTGCCATTGAGTTGGTTTCCGCACTTCGGTCTGCCTTTCTCTTTTGTGATCACCACTTGGTTCCAACAAAGAGTGAGAAAGGTGCATGCTTGCCAGTCATCGGTATAGTATATCTGCTTGCTTTTGTATGCTGCTTCATGAGAAGCGTGATATCCCATTTGCCCTACTTGCGATGTGAAACGTTCACACTTTCCTGTTTCTCTGGCAGATCCCGAACACCATGTGTGTATAAGCAGCACACCTTCCTCGCTTTCCTGGCACCTTACTGGCAGCCATAGTCTCCTACATCTAGATCTGACCCGAAAGTGTGGAGAGTGCCTTGATCACTTGCTTATAGATGGCTTCGCGAAGGATCCTGAGTCACCTCTGGAGGGTCTTTGGATTCAATTGCGCCTGAAACTTGAGACGGCATGTCAGAACACCAAGCAGAAAAACTCAAACAATCCCCATACAGTAAGATCATCATCGTCTGTCAGCTTGAGATATCTAATTTTATCTTCACCCCACAGGATCCGCGGAAAGTTTACCCTATTGTAAGTTGCCAAAATGTTTTACCGATATAGCAAGGGCGACTTTTCATGGCTGATTCGAACCTAATATAAGCTAATTATCAAAGAGCTACGTTCAATTTTGGAATCCAACCAAGTTTATTATATAGTAAACCCAATGAAAAATTGTCAATCATGAATGCAGTGATTTTAAAAATTGATAGCATATTAATTGTTTCTCTTGCGATTCAGATATTATAGAGGCCAGAGGTGAAAGAAGCGGCATGGTTTAGGATGGCTATAGGTGGATATATTTACAGTATAGCACGGGAAGAACATGCGTTTGGCCTCCTTCCAGATACCTATTGCGGCAAGGGCATAAAGCTTTCTCTTAGGATACCTCGAAAGGCGTACCGGGCGGAACCCGAAGTGGAGAAAGTAGGCTTTCTCCTTGCCATCCTCCTCTTTGATCACGGTCTCCCCGTAAGGTGTCGTGCAGGTATGCGCTAGGGTGAGTGTTTCACAGAGCGTACCACTGGAGAGCAGGTGGCGGTCTCCTCGCTGACGCCCGATAAAACGCCGGAGATGATCTCCCAGCAGCTCTTTGCACCGCTCCGGTCACCGCCTCGGTCGAAGACAAAGATTCCCCGCCCATCGGTTGCCTCAGAAAGCGTTCTCACCGCCTCGATCATCTCCTGATTCTCGCTCACAAACTCCTTGGCGTTCTGTGAGTAGAGCTGGTGAACCAGCGGGGTGATCTCTGAGGAGCCGACCTCTGCCCCTACCACAGTGTTCACCCAGTATCCCCTGCCAAGCACCTTGTCGCTGCCATCCCTCACCTGAGCCAGATACTCCATCTTGGTGGCATACTTCTTCGTGATATCGGTAGGATCGAGGATCAGCAACGTGTCTTCTTTCACCTTCACGGCCCCTTCTTTGAGCACCGCCTTGGCGATGCCTTGGGCAAGACCCCTGCGGTCCAGGTTGCGTGAAAGCCGTTCAATCACCTTCTTGAGCGATATCCTCTCCTCAAGTGAGCTGGCCACCTCACTGAGCCGAACAGAACCCCGTGCTTGGATGCCATAGAGCATCTCCTCGACAAATCGCTGGGTCACGTTACCCATCCTACTGCAGAGTTTCCCCGAAAATCGGTGAATCTGTGCTCGCAATCTGTACCCCATTTGGTGTATCATCATAATGGACCTCCTTGATAGGATTAGATACCACGCTTTTCCCTTTCATAACCCTATCTTGTGAGGCCCACAATATATTCACTAAAAGTTTCCCCATTTTCACTTCCCAGCCGCGCCTAATCCCTCTGCTCATGGGCTTCTTTGTGCATTCGACCTGTATTTTTGGGGAATGTCCTTCTATTTCTAGTTTGTTAACAATAGTTGATTCTTGCGATATTATTTATTTTGTACTATTCAGCAGGGTATTCCGAAGGTTAAAGATATCCTTGAGTAATCCCGGTTACCTTATAAGCGGATCTTACCATGGTATCTCACGTGGAGAAGAGAGCAATGAAAGTGAATCTGCACGGACAGGTTGTGCTTCTGACAGGTGCCACAGGCGGCATTGGCATTGCCATCGGCCGGCATTTATCCGAGGCCGGGGCAACGATCGCCATCCAGTACCATAGGCACAGGGAGATAGCTGAAAAACTTCAAGAGAGCGCGGGGGGCAATTCTCATGTGTTTGAAGCGGATCTCGATGACTTGGGGCAAGCGGAACGCTTGTTTAATCAGGCAGTCGCGACGTGTGGAAGGGTTGATACCCTGATAAATAACGCCGGTATCTACCTCCCTTCCCGGTTGGAGAAGAACACGGATGCATGGCTGGAGGACTGGCAAAGGACAATCCGCATTAACCTTACCTCCGCGAGCCTTTTGTGCAGACTGGCCATCCTCCATTTCAGGAAGCATGGTGGTGGTCGTATCATCAACATCGCCTCCAGGGCTGCGTTTCGTGGAGATACCGAGGAGTATCTGGCCTATGCAGCGTCAAAGGGAGGAATGGTGTCCCTTACCAGGACAATTGCGAGGGCGTATGGCAGAGAGAACGTGAAGGCCTTTGTCGTGGCACCCGGATTTGTACGAACGCCAATGGTAGAGGGCTTCATTCGAGCCCATGGTGAGGAGACCATCGTCAATGAGATTGCCTTAAACAGGATGACGGAACCGGATGATGTCGCCCCTACTGTTGCGTTCCTCGCCAGCGGGATGATGGACCACGCAACGGGCTGCACCGTGGATATCAATGCAGGCAGCTATGTGAGGTAGATACCATAACCCCGGTCTTTCGCCCATGGCATTTCAGGTGAAAGGCAGATCTTGATTTGTTTTAAAGGTTTTTCCGAGAGAGTGTAAAAGCATAACCGGAACTAATCTCCTTATGGACGAGCTCTAACGTATTCATGATCGTTCAAATCTACGAAATCCAGGACCCATGGCAAGCGGAGCGATGCATAGAGGCTGGTGTGGACCGCATCGGAAGCGTGCTGCTCACTAAAGAGCAATGGCGCCAGCCCTCGGTGAGGGAGGTCATCGATCTATCGGAGGGGACCAAGGCGAAGAACAGCCTTCTGCCCCTCTTCGGGGATCTGGAGACCCTTGCGCAATGCCTCGACTATTATGGCCCCCACTACGTGCACTTCTGCGAAAGCCTCACGGATCGCCGCGGCTGCCCGGTCAACCTCGAGGAGATCTCACGGTTCCAGCGCACCCTGAAGGAGAAGTTCCCCGAGATCGGCATCATCCGCACAATACCCATACCAAAGCCGGGTATGATGAAGGGTTTTCCCACGCTGGAAATCGCCCGCACCCTCGAACCTGCGAGCGATCTTTTTCTTATCGACACCTGGCTTGAAGAGAAGCCGGTAGAGGGGTTTATCGGGATCACCGGCAGCCCTGCCGATTGGGACCTCTCCAGGGAGCTCGCCCTCGAGAGCGACATTCCCGTTCTACTCGCCGGAGGGCTCTCGCCTGAAAACGTGTTCGAGGCCCTTGTGCAGGTTTGCCCCTCCGGCGCCGATAGCTGCACACACACCAACAAGGTGGATCAAGACGGAACGGTGATCCGATTTCAAAAGGATTTCAACAAGGTAGAAGAATTCGTCAAAGAGGTCCGAAGGGCCGGAAAGGCGATCAAGGACAAGATGGGGGAAACGAGAGAGAAATTAGATTCCCTCAAAAGGGAACTCCGGGAAAGGGAAGCAGCGCTTCCCGCCCACTCGGTCAAGCCCCACCAGATCATGGCCATTGAGGCCCTCGAGGAGGAGATCGCCCTTGCAGAGAAAGAGCTGAAATCCCTCGCCAAACATATCTGAAATCCCCTTCCACTTTGAATCAAGCAATAAATAGTTTTCAGTGTTCAGTGTTCAGAGTTCAGGAAAGAACCCTTTCAATTCATGGCTCTTATTCACTCCCTGAACCCTGAACACTGAACTCTGAACACTCAAAATTGACCGCTTAACACTGCAAATGTCTGACCCATGTAGCCAAACAATCAGCATGCAGGGTACCAGCAAAGCTCCCCGTCTTGAATACATCCCCCATGGCCCACACATGGCCGCTAGAAAGGCGGGATAAGGGAATGGTATCGGGTGAAGGCCCTATATTCATTCAGGAAATAATGTATTTTCGAGGGATTGGTTACGGAGAAAAGGAGCAAGCACCTACTGAAACTGCTGGATCAACCGATAGTACCTCGTTCCCCCGGAGGTGATGGGATCGTTGTTCATGAAGTAGGTCATGGCGATGTAGAGGTCGTTCTGTCCGTTGCCGTTTCTATCGAAGTCGGCGTAAACGTAGATCCAGTAGTAGTTGAGCTTCCAGGTGCCCACGTTGAGGTTGATGGCGGTGATAATGTAGCGGTGCTTGTGGTCGGCGGGGAAGGTGTAGGCGAGCTCGGGGATGTCCTTCTGCTGGCCCTTGTTGACTGTGATCGAGCCGAAGCCCGCGGGGTAAAAGGAGTCGTGTTCTATGAAGTAGGCCTCCTGGCCGTCCATGAGGTAGCGCAGGGTGGCGGTGAGGCTCGCGTACTCGGCCTTCATGCGATAGGAGGCGGCAAGGGGCACGGCGAGGCTCCCCAGCATCCCGACGATGCCAAGGGTGACCATGAGTTCGATCAGGGTAAAGCCCGCGCTCCTTCTCATCTCAGGCCCCCTCGGTGGCAGGGGCG
>CAZJXD010000057.1:0-27758 GCA_964549945.1 uncultured Desulfobacteraceae bacterium
GCCCTGGGGCTGGCCTTTATGTGGCGCTACCGCCAGGGCAAATGGAAATCAATGAGGGTGATCGAGCCACAGCCTGTCGGCGACGGGGGTCGGGGAAGATGTACGGCGGTTCTAGAGGTGGGATCGAGCAGCACCTAACAGGTCCAGGGCACATGGCGCATGGCCTTATGCCATATGCCTTATGCCTTTCATCTTGTGCCTTTCGCCTTTTGCCTTTGGCCTGTTCGAATATCGTCCTAAATTAATAACAAAAACATGACATAATATTTAAGCTCTTTACTTATGAAGACATCTAGTATTCAGATGCCGAGTTGATCCCGGAACTCCTCCATGTGAGACCTGTAGGCAGCGAGCTCATCGGGAGACATCTCATCGGGAAACAGGATCTCGTGGGAGGTCATGAAAGCCACGAGCTTATCGGAGAGGGGCGCGAGCTTGAGTATGGCAACCTTGCTTCCCTGCTCCAGCTTGATCTTCCCGAGCATGAAGTCCGTGACGAACTTGGTCTCCTTTCTGAGCAGCCTCTTCCAGTTCTGCGGGGTTGCCGCAAGGATAAAGGTGGCATCCCTCCTGGCCTCCTCTTCGCCGAGGAATCCGAGCCTCCTGAGCCTGCCTTCATCCAGGCGGGTGCCGAATATAATGTCCTTGTCTATCCCCCATGAGGGCTCCGCCTGAACCCGAAAACACAGGACGAGCGTTAGTTTTCTGAAATGTTCTTCGTACTTGGGATCTGCTTGGTATACCTTCTCGAGTTCCTCGAGCCACTTGGGCGTGCAGTATTGATAGACCGCCATCTCTGCCTCCTCCCTATGATTCCATTTCTTACCGCTATCCTTTTATCTCTCCCCTTGCCCTCATCTTGGCGATGACCTCATCCCTCACCTCCTTCTTCCACAGCTTCTCGGTGACGGTGAGGGGCAGGTCATCCCTGAACTCTACGATCTTGGGGATCGCGTAAGGCGGGAGGTGCTCCCTGCACGTGGCGATGATTTCCTCCGGGGTTACCTTTCCCCTATACCTGTCTTTGAGCCTTACCAGCGCCATGATCCGTTCGCTTCCGGGCTTCGCGGGATCGGGAACCCCGATGGCCACTGCCATGAGCACGCCGGGGTGTTTGAACAGGGCCTCATCCACGGTGGTGGAGTAGACCTTCATCCCCGAGATATTGATCATGTCCTTGACCCTGTCGTGGATATAGAAGTATCCGTCCTCGTCCATGCTCCCTATGTCCCCGGTGTGAAGCCAGCCCTCCCTATCCAATCCCGAACCGGGCTCGGGCCAGTACCCCCTCATGACCTGCGGGCCTCTGACGATGACCTCTCCGTTCTCACCAACGGGCACATCCTCGGACGTTTCGGGATTTACCACCCTGCACTCCGTATCAGGCACGGGGATGCCCAGGCTGTATTTCTCCCGTGCCATAAACCCCGTGATCCTGGAGAAGGCAGAGGGGTTGATGTGGGCGATGGGGCCGGTTTCTGTCAGGCCGTAGCCTTCTGCAACGGGGTTGCCGATCTCCTTGTTTATGGCCTTGCGAATCTCCATGGGAAGGTGCGCTGCGGCGGACATGCACAGCACGCTCATCCGACCCACCTTTCCCTGGGCCATACGCATCAGCTGGGTCGGAACCGTGGGCACCAGAAAGGGCCTGTGCTCCCTCATTGTCGCTACAATGTCCTCGTTATCCCTCGGGTCGGGTGCAAGGATGATTCTGAGCGCCCAGAAGGCGGCCACCTGGGCCATGGAGTGCCCGAATGCGTGAAACAGGGGCACCGTGATATAGATGGAGGCCTTGCCGATCACCGAGGTGGAAAAGGGCGCCAGCAGCCAGGGAAGGCCCTGTATCATGTTGGTGTATCGATTGAAATGGCTGATCATCACCCCCTTGGGAACGCCCGTGGCCCCGCCTGTAAAGGCTAGCTCACACAGGTCCTCTTCTGGATCGATCTCCACCTCAGGCGGGTCCTCATCATAGCGGGCGAGAAGTTCTCGGAAGTCATGAACTCCCCCGGGCAGGTGCCTCGATCTCAGCTCTCCTCGATCGTACCCCTCATCCGGGGTGACCACGATGTGCTCGATATCGCTCCTTTCATGTACCGCTATCACGCGCTCGAGCTCATGTTCCCTGCAAATCACCACCCTTGCTCGGGAGCTGCCAACCTCGTGAACAAGACCTTCATCGGTCCTGAGGGTGCTCGTGGGGACAACGGCTGCGCCGGCCTTCATCGCGGCCCAGTCGCTCACGATGAACTCGGTGCAGTTGGGAAGAAACACACAGACCTTATCGCCTTTCCCTACCCCGAGGTTCGACAGGGCGTGCGCGAAGCTATCCGCCTGAGCCTTGAGCTCCTTATAGGTGAGGGTTCTTCCCTTGAAGAGGATCGCCGTCTTGGTGGGATGATTCGCGGCCGCGTCATCAAGGGCCTTGAACACGGGATTCCTTGGATAGGGCTCGGAGGTCTCCCTGAGCTTGTAAGGGCCCAGCTTATAGCTCCTGAGCCATGGTTTATCCGAGTAGTTCATTAATTCGAGTTTTCAGTGGTTCAGTGTTCAGTGGTTCAGGGTTCAGGAAAAGCCACCTTTTCTTCATGGATCCTGGTTCTCATCTGAACACTGAACACTGTATACTTAAAACGCCTATTGATTGCACTACGCAATAGAAATTGTTTTCCTGATTTATTTAAACAATTGGCTTGCAAGAAGCTAAATCCCAGCCCACAGATCCTCAATGAGATCCTCGAGCCCCAGCTCCCGCAGCTTTTCACGGGTAGGTATGCCGGTGGTTTTGTCCCATCCACGAAACTCGTAGTAGGCGTCCTTCATCATCTCAAGGGTATCCGTATCGATCACCATGCCCTGAGCCGGGCCTTCCGGAAGCGGCTCTTCCATAAGGCGGGGCGGAAGGGTATCGGCCTCCCTGGTTACCCCTTCCCTCACGCAATAGGCCCTGATGAGGTTGTAGATCTTCTCCCCGTTCTTTCTGAACTCATCGATGCTCATATCCCAGCCGGTGGCGTTGGCGATCAGGTCAATGAAGTCCTCTGCCTTTAGCAGGATTCCCATGAACTTGCACCCGCCGATCGCATCGAACATGGTCAGGGCATTCTCCATATCCACCAGTACCTTGGCCTCTCTGGGATTTGCTGTGAACACGTCCTCTATCTTGCTGTCCTCCACCAAGAGAAATGGCGTATCGATAAAGGTCGGCCCTTCCACGTATCCGGTGATATGATCGCCGCCGCGGTTGGCGGTCACATACCCCAGGCCGCATATCTTGGCCGCCCGCGGATCATAGGCAGGCAGCTCGAGCCCCTTCACGTTCATGGCAAAGGCTTCCGATCCCTTGCCCAGGTGTTCTGAGATTCTTTTTGTCCCCTCTGCCAGCAGGTTTCCTATTCCCTCTCGTTTTGCGATCTTCTCGACCAGCTCCACCACTAATGGCGCGTCTCCAAATTGAAGCGCACAACCGCCGGTCTGATCCCTTGTCAAGATGCCCCTCTCGTAGCACTCCATGGCGAAGGCGATGGTTGCCCCCGTAGATATGGTGTCAAGGCCGTATTCGTTGCACAGGTAGTTGGCCATGGTGACCGCGTTCATATCCGAGACCCCGCACATGGCACCCAGGGTGTTCACCGTCTCATATTCGGGACCCTCACCCCTGTGGCCCTTCCAGGTGCCTTCCCTGATCTCCGAGCCGCGCCCGCAGGAAATGGGGCAGGCAAAGCAGTGCACCCCGGTGGTCAGCACCTTGTCGGTCAAGGCCTGCCCGTTGAGCTCCTCGATGCCCTCGAACACGCCGGTCTGCCAGTTCCTGGTTGGGTACCCGCCCCTGGCGTTCACCATATCGGAGACCATGTTGGTGCCGAACGCCTCGAAGCCAACCTTGAGCATGGACTCGTTCAGCAGATCGATTTGCCGCCTTGCATTTCGCCTGAAGAGATCCTCATTGGCGAGGCGGATAGGGATTTTCCCCGCGCAGGCAACGGCCTTCAGACGCTTTGAGCCCATCACGGTCCCCATGCCGCACCTGCCTGCCGCCCGATGCGTGTTGTTCATAATGCTCGCGAAGCGGACGAGGTTCTCGCCTGCCGGGCCAATCGATGCGATGGTGAAGTGTTCTTCAGACCCCGACTGGATCTGATCCTCTGTTTCGGGCACTGTCTTGCCCCAGAGGTGGTTCGCATCCCTCAGCTCAGGCGTGCCCTCCTCTATGTGGAGGTACACGGGCTTCGGGGATATTCCCTTGAAGATAATGCCATCGTAACCGCTTCTCTTGAGCGCTGGGCCAAAGCTTCCTCCCGAGTTCGCGTGGCCCCAAATGCCGGTGAGGGGTGATTTGGCCACCGCGGAATACCTGCTCGCGCTCGCAGAAGCCGTTCCCGCAAGCGGCCCTGTCATGAATATGAGCAGGTTTTCCGGGCCCAGGGGATCGACCCCCTTTGGCACCTCTTCATAGAGGTACCTGGTGGCAATACCCACCCCGCCGATATATTTTCTCGTCACATCCTCGCGCAGCTCTTCCTCTTCAATCGTGCCGCTTGAGAGATCCACCCTCAGGATCTTGCCCATGAAGCCAGAGGACATCCCATTCCTCCTGCACTCCTTGAAATCGAGGTGATTACCAACTAAAGGCCTTTCAAAGTCTTTAAACCGATAAGGCTAGCCGTACCCTGATTTCAGAAAAAGATCAATATCAAATTGTATGCGTCGAAAATGACTTTGTTACTAAGGAGCACTTTATTGTTTACATTTTTCTGGTAATGTGACTTTTCCTTAATCAGAAGGAGAACCCTTGTAGTAGCAGCGAAGGGGCATGTTGTTGTTTATGGCAGCCAGGCATCTGTTGCAGGAGACACAGGAGGCAACCTCAGCCTTGCCCTCCCTGAGTCTTTTCACGAGATAGGGCTCCCTGATAAAGGGGCGGCTCATGGAGATAAGATCGGCCCATTTTCCATCCAATACCTCCTCCATGTGCCTGAGGTTCCGAAGCCCACCCACAAGGATCAATGGGACTTCACCGAGAGCTGGTTTGATGAGCTTTGCTGCCTCCAGGTTATATCCCTCCTCGAGATCGTATTTCCCCACTAGCTTGTTAAGCATGAGCCTTGCCAAGGGCCTCTTCCACCAGGGAAGGCCGCTCACCAGTTCATCTACGGGAACCTCGCCACGGCTCATGTTCATGAAGGAGTAGAGGATAGTGCCGCAACTTATCTCCACCCCGTCGATTCCCAGTTCCGCGAGCCAACCGGCGTATTTTACCGCGAGGGACGGTGTGATCCCTTCCTGGGGGGTGAAATCGTTGGTGTTTAGCTTCACCAGGATTATCATTCCATCGCCTATAGCATGCTTCACCTCAAGGACGGTCTCCTTTAAGAAACGAAAGCGATGTTCATCCGTTCCGCCCCAGGTATCTACCCTGTGGTTGAAGAAAGGGGACAGGAACTGGTTGATCAGGTACCCATGTGCCCCATGGAGCTGAACCCCGTCGGCACCCGCCTCACGGGCCCGTCTTGCTGCGTGCCCGAAGGAGGTGATTGCCGCCTGGATGTCCTCTTCGCTCATCTGCCTTGGCTTGACGAAATTGATAGGATCCCTCCCCGTACTTGAAGGTCCTATAGGGGTCTTCCCAACGAGGGCCTTGGTGGTCTGCCTCCCCGCGTGAGCTAATTGCAGCACGATCTTTGCCCCCTCACGGTGAACGGCATCCACCATCCTCTTGAGCCCGGGGATCATGCCGTCGTTGTGGATTCCTGCTTGATATTTATAAGCCCGTCCCAGGCTGTGTATAAAGGTGTACCCGGTGATAAGCAGGCCAACCTCGCCACGGGCGAGATGGCGATAGAGGTTCACGAGCTCATCGGTGATCTCGCCGGTCTCCTTGGCCATGCACTCGTAGGTGGCGGAGCGGACGAATCGGTTCTTAACCTGCGTGTTACCTATGTTCATCGGGCTGAATGAAACGGACATCGCTCGCCTCCAAGAGAGTTAGCTGAAAAACGCACGCAATGCCTTAATTTAATAGAACATATGCACATTCGCAAGTGCTCTATAATTTGCGTCCAGCAGAGGTTTTCGATGGCCGAGAAGATCCTCGCAAAGCCGCCTATCCCCGTTGCCATGACAAAGAAGGCCGTCACCGCGGTCGCTACCGCCCTTGACCGTGCGAGCATCTATATGGATTCGGATCAGTTTCTGCTGGCTACCTTAACCGAGGATCACGAAGAGGGCTTGAAGGCCTTCTTTGCAAAGGATACGCCGAATTTCAAGGGGAAATAGGTTGTACATTCCCCTCTCCAATCTGGATATCAGCTCATTTCATATAGGGCTTCTATGGAAGCAATAATCTTTGCGTAGATATTCTAAAATGATATTGGACTTTCCACTATCATCTGTATATTGAACTTTAAGCCTATGGCTGGCTCTGGGCATTCAATTCCCAGCAAAAGGCCCATCAAGGATCATAGTTTAAGGCATTGTTTTTCCTTAGGCGCCAAGCATTGGGTCGCGGATTTCTTTTTCTTCAGCAGTGCTTGGGCTGTTTTCAGTTTGGCTTCTATATCAGCATCCCTTTGGTCAGGATCGTGGTGAAATAGGCAAAGCGTCTTTACTTTGGCACGGTGAGCCAGATCCACTACCTGCCCCACGGAAGAGTGGCCCCATCCGACTTTTTTCTCGTATTCTTCGTCGGTGTATGTGGTGTCGGTAATGAGATAATCCGCTTCGTTGACAAAATCGATCAGCTTATCCCGGTAGCCTTGACTGTAAAATGGGTTAGATTGCAGGTATAATTCGTTGTCGGTCACATAACAGACGGATCGGGCTTTATATTCCACCCGGTAACCCAAGCATTGGCCGGGATGATTCAGCAGCATGGTTTTGATCACAATTCCATCTATGTCGAATACGCCTTCCTTAAGATCGCGAAAATAGACTCTGGCGCCGAATTCCTTGATCTTTACCGGAAAATACACGCCGTCCATTTGGGCCGATATTAATTCTCTCATGGTGATGTCACCATGGGAAGGGCCGAGGATCTCGAACTCTCCGCCCGGCATATATAGGGGAAAGAAAAACGGCAGGGCATTGATGTGATCCCAATGCGGATGGGAGATAAAGATCTTGGCTTCCATTCTAGAACGCCCTTCTGTTAACAAGTTATCAGACAAGGATTTGATACCGGAGCCAGCATCGAATATGAAAAAATTACCTCTTGAAAAATCAAGCGTGATGCAGGATGTGCTGCCACCGTAAATTATTGACTCTTTACCAGGGACAGGCAGGGTTCCTCGCACACCCCAAAAAGTCAGCTCAATCCGGTCTTCTATTATGCGCAAAAGCTGATCAAAAAACATTTTACGATCCACAGGCTTGACGATATAGCCATCGGCTCCAAAGGTAAGGGCGCGTTTGCGATCGAACTCGTATGCTTTGGCCGATACCATAATGATCTTCATTGGCTCCAGGCTGCGGTCGCCACGCAGACGCTTGCAAAGTTCGAGGCCATCTGTCTCAGGCATCATGATATCCAAAAGAATGCAGTCCGGCTGCCTCTCAGCGATTTCCGTGAGAGCCTTAACGCTGGAAGTGCTGTGCCATACCGTGTGGCCCTTTCTCTCCAAAAGCTTGGTCACTAACATGATGAAGTCCGGATCATCGTCGACGATAAAAAACGTAAGCTGCTTATCCATCTTGTTATGCCTTTCCTGGATCTCAGCGGTGGAGTTGTAATTGCCTTTTAACACCTAACCCGATCGATATTTATGAATAAAAACCTACTCCAATTGGTTAGGTTTTGGTGTCCAGTCTTTTTGGGTAAGTTCTCGGTCTAGATCATAGCCCTCGTTAAGCAGTCAGAGTCTATTTTACACCGCTAACCCCTGCTCCGAGCATCATGCACTCTGAGAATGGATTCTGAGGGCCTCCAGCAACTTCACCTTCTTTATGGGCTTGGTCAGGTGGGCATTGCACCCGGCATCAAGGCTCTTTTGCTCTTCATCTTTGGTGGCATACGCCGTGAGCGCAACGATGGGGGTTGCCTCTACCTTCTCTTTCGCTTCCCACTTTCTAATCTCTTTTGTTGCCGTATAACCGTCCATAACCGGCATCTGCATATCCATGAGCACAAGGTCGTATTTCCCGGATGTGAACTTGTCAACGGCGATCTCTCCATTTTCCGCGATATCTATCTTATACGGGGTCTTCTTGAGAAAGGATTGGATCAGCAAGCGGTTGTCTTGAGAGTCTTCCACAAGCAGGATGTGCAAGGCCCGCAGCTCTTCAGGGGCAGCGATCTCTGTGACCGCCACCTCCTCATGCACCACTTTTGTTTTACCCATGGCAGATATTATGGCCTCAAGCAGCATAGCGCTCTTGACCGGTTTTACTAAGTAAGAAGCTATGCCCAGTTCTTTGCACCGGGCAATGTCATTGCTGCGGCGATCCGAGGTGAGCATCATAATGGTCATCTTTGGAATATCCAGCTCCCCCTTGAGGTGTTCCACGACCTCGAATCCATCCATGATCGGCATGCGGCTGTCGATTAACGCCAGTTGATAGGGGTCATCTGTATTTATGGCGCGTTTGAGTTCAGCAAGCCCACGCTCGCCGTCCTCCGCCTCGCTCACCAAAGCAGCCCATCCGGAGAGCATCTCACGCAATATCATGCGATTTGTGGCGTTGTCATCGACCACCAGTGTCTTCAACCCTTTCACATCCACAGGAGGTGGCTGGACATATCTTTCAGGCTCTGCCAGGACCTGAAAGCGCGCTGTAAAGTAAAAGGTGCTCCCCTGACCCACTTGGCTTTCCACCCAGATGCGTCCACCCATCATATACACCAAACGGCTGCAAATGGCCAACCCCAGTCCCGTCCCTCCGAATTCGCGGGTGGTGGAGGCATCAGCCTGGGTGAAACTCTCGAAGATCTTTAACTGAAGATCCCTGGCAATCCCGATGCCCGTATCCCTAACCGAGAACAGAACTTCTACGGTTTCGCCAAGATCACCTGATAGGTGTGGCTCATCACGCACTGCCTCACTTCCTCCATCACCGCCTACTCTGACAATAATCTCCCCTTCGTGTGTAAACTTGACGGCATTTCCGATGAGGTTGACCAATATTTGGTGGAGGCGGCTAGGATCTCCGATGAGACAACGCGGGGTCCCGGGGGCCAAATGAGAGACCAACTCAAGCTTTTTTTCATGGGCTCTCAAGGCCATGATCTCGCAGGCCCTCTCCACGACATCCAAAAGATCAAGCTCCGTCTCCTCCAGTTCGAGTTGTCCCGCCTCTACTTTGGACAAATCCAATATGTCGTTGATCAGATCCAAAAGACCTTTCCCCGCATCGCGGGAGATCCGAACGTATTCCTTCTGCTCCTGGTTTAAGGGTGATTCCCAGAGCAGATCGGCCATGCCCAGAATGGCATTCATGGGGGTGCGGATCTCGTGGCTCATGCTGGCTAGAAACTCGCTCTTTGACCGGTTGGCCGTTTCAGCCATCTCTCGCTCTCTTTCCCTCTTCTCCATTTCTTTGTGTTCCGTTATGTCCACAAGGGAGCCTTCGTTGTAGAGCAAGTCGCCATCAGAATTGCGGACGGCTCGGGCAGATATATAGGCCCAGAACACACTCCCGTCACTGCGAAACATCTGAGTTTCGAATCCCGTGACCTGATCCTCTTCAAGAAGCCTGTGGTTGAAGGCCTCGGCATCTCCCGGATTGACATAGCACTGGGCCGCGAAATCGGTAATTGCCGAAAGCATACCCTCCGAAGAATCATAACCCATTATTCGGGCCATGGATGGATTTACGCCGATAAATCGGCCGTTGACGGTGCACTGAAAGAGGCCTTCAATGGTGTTTTCGTACAATGAGCGGTATTTTCTCTCGGATTCCTCTAACCGGTTATAAAATCTGGCGTTTTCAATGGAGATGGCTGCCTGGGAGGAGAGAAGTCGCAGGACCTCAACACGGTCGGGTGTAAATGCGTCTGTGGTCAGGTTGTTTTCCAGGTATAAAACGCCGGTAACATCGGCCTTGTGAATAATCGGAATGCTGAGGATGGATTTAGGCTGCTTTTTCAATACATAGGGGTCCCTGGTGAAGAGACCCTCGTTGGCCGCATCGTTCAACACCACGTCTTCCTTGGTCCGGACCACATACTGCACAATGGCCGAGGACAATTCATGGGACTTCTCCAAGAAAACTGGCTCCATTTGCGTTTCCATGTCTTCACCGGATAAGGCTCGCGCTTCTATGGCAAGCGCACCTCCTTTCTTCAAGACCAAGAAAGCTTTCTCAGCGCCTGCGTTTTCCATCACGAGGGTCATGATTCTTTTCAGCAAGCTGGCGAGTTCAATTTCACCGGAAATCGCCTGAGATGCCTTTAGCACGGAGCTAAGATCAAGGAATTTCGAACCGCTATCGGTATGCGTGTCAGGTGTGGTCGAAGGATGCAAAAGAGAATCCGCATCCTGCCCGTGGGGCTGCAATAAGAGCTGCGAATACTTCTCCTCCAGGTCTTTCACCTTGCGACTGGCTCCCCACAGTTGATAGTTGTGATGGGCCTTCTTGATGTAAAGCCCTGCGATATCTCCATTGCCTCTATCCAGCCAGAACCTGGCCGCCAATTCGCACGCCAGCGCCTCTTCGTGGAGGTATTGATTCTCTTTTGCCAGTCTAATGGCCTTATCATACAGACTCATGGCCTCAGAATCGTGGCCAAGGACCCTGTGGCGTTCTGCCTCCACAAGATGGTATTTGTGCGAGTGGTTCATCGGGGCATGATTGGCCCACTTCCTCATCTTTTTCTGGTTGGCGGATACCCTTCTGAGTAAAGAGCGCTGTTCGCCCTTTTTCGCCTCAGGGAAAAGAGCGAGCCTGGCCAAAGAATCATAGAAATGGAAGAAAGGGATATTTGCCCTTCCTCTCCCACCCACATAGTACGTTTCGGCTATGTCCGAGTTCTTAACAGCCTGCTCGTACTCCTGGAAAAGGTAACACAAGAATAGTTTGTTGAGATAGAGTCCGAAAGTCACGGTCAAATCATTGGCTTCAAGGAGAACGGGCACCATCTTGTCTTCATCGCAACTTTCGCCGACCAAAAGGCATGGATTCTCTGTTTCTCCGGTCAGATTCGAGACCGCCTGCTCGTATATCGCATGTGGATTTCGAATGATCTCCTGTTTGAGTCTCGCAATGGCATCCCCGTAAGAACTAAATTCCCGTTGAAGTTCGTTGAGTTCCCTTCCTGCGAAATAGGAATGCAATAAGTATTGGAAAGCTGAAGTAGCTGCATATTCGATGTTTCCTGTTTCCAGTCCGATTTGATAGGTCTCTTGAAACGAGTTCAATATATCCCGGATAGGCTCCTTCCAGTGCCTCATGAACATGTCAAAATATGTCGATATCGTGCAATGGAATTCTTTGATATCGAGCCGTTCCAGCAGACTCATTGCGAGCTTACCATATTTGTAGGCGCCGTCTATATCGCCCGACACAGCGGAGAGCATGACTCCATACGTAGCGTACGCAATAGCGGATTCGGGGGAATTACCGTGTCTGAGCGTTAGGTTGAGACTCTTTAGGATAATGAGTGGAAACATCGCGGGTGCGCTACGGTAGGCAGCTTGACCTGCCTTCATTAAGATGCGCACTGCTGCCTGTTTGTGAGGTTCGGTCATTGCCGGCAGGTCGACCAGATCCTCCGGCCTTTTCATTGACAGAGCCAGCCTCGTTCTCAGTGAACCAAGCAGGATATTGATTTTTCTGGGTCTTGGAAGCCGTATGCCCAACAGCCTCACGGCTTCCACCGCGGTGTTTACCGCTTCCTTTAGCTTATTTTGGCCCGTGCAGGCCAGGAGCCTAATTTCATATACCCTCGCTTTGTCCAACGGCGTCTTGGCTTGTCCCAGCACCATCTCTACCAGATTTTCCATCTCCCCATAAAGGGTACATACGTAGGCGGCTTCTGCCGCTTCCACATACAGCGACAATGTCAAGTCATACTGCTTCTTCCAGCTATCGGCCTTCAAAACGTTCAATCCAACCTTAAAGTGATTCAGTGCGGTTTCATAGGCGGCAGATGCCTTTGCTTTCTTGCCGGCCATAAGGTTGAGCCGGGCGATCTCGTTCCGTTCTGATTGATGGGCAATTGGGTCGAAACCCTGATTCAAGTGATTAACGATATCAAAAATCTTTTGCTCTCGCTTATCTGGGGAGGTACTCTGGAGCAGCAGTTGGCCAACCTGCCAGTGAACGGATTGTCTTTGGGCATTCGGAATGAGGGAGTAGGCTGCTTGCTGGATACGATCATGGCAAAAGGCGAATTCAACCCTCCACTCATCGCTGGCCTGCTGCATATCCAGCACAATAGACCTATAAGCATCACCAACGGGCAGGACCAGGCCTTCTTCGATCGTTTCCTCGAGAGAGGTTGCCGTTTCTCTTTGCGATCTTTCATAGACGATCGCCAAGGTATGGAGATCGAAGGGGTTCCCAATACAGGCTGCCAGCTTTAACACGTCCTGTGTGTCGGAGCTCAGCCTTTGAATCTTTCCGGCCATAAACTCGACCACATTGTCGGTCATGCCTCTTTTTTCAATTTGCGCCAGATCCCAATGCCATGCTCCCTGATCGAAGTCAAAATCCAATAACTCCTCTTCGTAGAGTGATTTCAGGAACTCGATCATGAAAAAGGGATTACCAGCTGTTTTTTCTAAAACCAGTTCTGCCAGAGCCCCGGTCGTTTCTGGCCCGCAGTCCAGAGTGCTTGTGAGGAACTGGTTGACATAACGCATCTCCAAATTGGAAAGCGCAATATGATTGACAATGGCACCGGACTTTTCAATTTCATGCAGGGTCAACACCAATGGATGGGCCGGATCCACCTCATTGTCTCTGTAGGCCCCAATAAAAAGAAGATACCTGCTATTCGAGGCGGTCATTATCAGCTCGATCAATTTGAGGGAAGCGGCATCTGCCCATTGCAGGTCATCCAAAAAGATCACTAAGGGATGTTCTGGATCTTGAAAGGCGTTTATGAAGTTTTCGAATACCATATGAAACCGATTTTGGGCCTCCGAAGGCATTAAATCTGGTACCGGGGGCTGCGAACCCACAATCATCTCCACTTCAGGAATCACATCAATGATCACCTGACCGTTTGGACCCAAAGCGGATACGAGCTTCCCCCGCCACTGGTTCAGGTCATCTTCGCTCTCAGATAAGAGTTGTTGGACCAATTCCTGAAAGGCTTTGATCAGAGCACTATAGGGGATATTGCGCTGATACTGGCCATACTTGCCAGAGATGAAATAACCCCTTCTCGCCGTAATAGGCCTGTAGATTTCCCTCACCAAAGAGGTTTTGCCAATGCCCGCATATCCGGACACCAAAATCATTTCGCTCTGACCCGCTGTCACCCGATCGAATGCCGACAGTAAGCTCTCAATCTCTCTGTCTCTGCCATAGAGCTTCTGAGGAATCTGAAACCTGTCAGAGATATCTTGACGCGCAAGGGGGAAGTCCGAAATCTTACCCTTCGCCTCAAGCTGACGTAGACATTCCTTTAAGTCCGCAATGAGCCCTCTGGAACTCTGGTATCTTTGCTCGGCTGTCTTTGCCATGAGTTTCATGACAATATCGGAAAGGGCCTTGGGAATTTCAGGATCGAGTTCACGTGGGGATACAGGCCGCCGGGCCATGTGACAATGAACCAACTCCATAGAATCCTTGCTATCAAATGGAACCTTGCCCGTGAGCAACTCATAGAATGTGACACCCATAGAATAGTAATCCGTGCGGTAATCGATGGTCCGATTCATTCTCCCGGTTTGCTCTGGAGAAATATAGAGCAGGGTGCCTTCGAGGAGGTTGGGATGCTTGGTGGCGGGGTTTTCACGGGACAGGCGGGTGGCGATGCCGAAATCGATGATCTTAAGCTGACCGGTCGCTGGATTTAGCACAATGTTGGAAGGGTTCATGTCTTTGTGAATGACATGGGCTCCATGGATCTCGCCCACACTCTCGGTGATTGAGATGGCGAGCTTCAGGGCCTCATCCACTGAGAATCCTTTGGACCCCATCAACCTGTCTAGGGATTCACCGCCAAAATCCTCCACTACGATGACCAACGTGTTCTGGAACTCTTCTAAACCATAGGCTCCGATAACACAGGTAGTGGCAGAATGATTCAGATAACGGGTAACCTCATATTCCTGCCTATATCTCGTGAGCTCTGTGATTGTGGGATAGTCTTTCTTCAAGACCTTGAGAATGACAGGCAGGCTATCTCTATTTGGTAGCGCCCTATAGACAAGAGAACTTGCACTCTCGTAGATCTTATCGACTATCTGGTAACCTGAGAATTCCAGCATAATGGGCCTCCTGAACATAAAGGCACGATCCAGATTATAGTCCTCGTTAAATGACCAGAATCGTATTTTAGAGCGCAAGCGCCTAATTCGGGTATCATGCCTCGGTGGAAGGGCATTTTCAGAGCAAGCTACCGCCGATATACATCACGCCCTCTGAGAATGGATTCTAAGGGCTTCTAACAGCTTCACCTTCTTTATGGGCTTGCTCAGGTGGGCATTGCACCCGGCATCAAGGCTTTTTTGCTCATCCTCTTCGGTGGCGTGCGCCGTCAGAGCAACGATGGGGGTTGCCTTTACCCTCTCTTTTGCTTCCCACTTTCTGATCTCCCTGGTGGCCGTATAACCGTCCATAACCGGCATCTGCATATCCATGAGCACAATATCGTATTTGCCCCTTCTGAACTTCTCGACCGCCTCCTCGCCATTCTTAGCGATGTCTATCTGATATGGGGTTTTCTTGAGAAAGGATTTGATCAGCAAGCGGTTGTCTTCGGTGTCTTCCACAAGGAGAATATTCAATGGCTGTAAGTCCTCAGGGAGAGCCGGCTTTGTGACCGCTACCTCCTCATGTACCCCTTTTCTCTTCCCTATGGCAGCGGTGATAGCCTCAAACAGCTCGGAGCCTTTGACCGGTTTAACCAGGTAAGCGGCTATGCCCAGTTCTTTGCACCGGGCAATGTCATTGCTGCGGCGATCCGAGGTGAGCATCATAATGGTCATATCTGAAATATCCAGTTCCCTCTTGAGGTGTTCCACCATCTCAAATCCTTCCATGCCGGGCATTTGGGAGTCAAGCAACAGGAGTTCGTAGGAATCATTTGACGCCGCGGCGTGCTTGAGTTCAGCGATTCCACTCTCACCACCGTCCGCCTCGCTCACCAGGGCATCCGACCTGGATAGCATCTTCCCCAGAATGATCCGATTCGTGGCATTGTCATCCACGACGAGCACCTTCATCCCTTTCATGTCCACAGCAGGCCGTTCAATATCTCTCATAGGTTCTGCCTGAACCTGGAATCTGGCCGTAAAATAAAACGTGCTCCCCTTGCCCATTTCACTTTCCACCCAGATTCGTCCACCCATGAGTTCTACAAGACGCTTTGAGATGGCCAGTCCAAGCCCCGTTCCTCCATGTGCCCTGGTCGTTGATGTATCGGCTTGCGTGAAAATATCAAAGACAATCTCTGCCTTTTCTGATGAAATACCAATCCCCGTGTCTGCCACCGAGAAGAGCAATTCAACGGTGCCGTCCCGGCGCTCTGAAGGGTGTCGTTTGACATCGAGGATCACCTCACCGGTATCGGTGAACTTGATGGCGTTGCCGACCAGGTTCATGAGGATCTGGCGCAAGCGGACCGGATCACCTATGAGGCCGGTGGGCAAATCCGGGGTAATATGGCAGGCCATCTCAAGCCCCTTTTTATGGGCGCGAAGCGCTAAAACGTCACATGTGTTTTCAGCGATCTCCCGAAGATCAAACTCAACTGTCTCAAGATCAAGATGGCCTGCTTCCACTTTAGAGATGTCGAGGATATCGTCAATGATGCTCAAAAGGTTTTCTCCGGCCGAGCTGAATATTTGAACATACTGATGCTGCTCGGGCGTCAAGGGGGTCTCCTGCAACAGGTCGGCCATGCCGATAATGGCATTCATGGGGGTGCGGATCTCGTGGCTCATGCTGGCCAGAAACTGACTTTTGGCCTGATTGGCAGCCTCGGCTACTTGCTTGGCCTTCTGCAGCTCTTCAATTATCCGCTTGCGTTCGGTGATGTCTCGAATGATACCCTCGTATCCTAGAGTGCTTCCGTCACCGGCCCGCCGCATGTTCACGTTGAACAGGCAGTATATTTCTGTCCCATCCTTTTTGTGTAACTTTACCTCGTAGTCTTTAACAAATCCGTTCACTTCTATATCCCTCTGAAACCTTCGAGCATCTCCGGGATCAGCATAGAGTTCTCGAGCGTTTTTCGCCATCATTTCTTCTCTCGTATAGCCGAAAAGATCGAAGGTAGACTGATTCGCATCGACGAACTTACCCTCTCTGTTGGTAACATAGATCGCATCTATTGAGCCCTCGAAAAGGCTTCGGTATCTCTCCTCACTCTCCCGCAGTGCCTCTTCCGTTTGTTTTCGCTCTTCTATTTCCAGCTTCAATCGCTTGTTAGCCTCCGCCAACTCTGAAGTGCGCTCACGCACCTTCATATCCAGGTCCCTGATGTTTTCCCTGAGCTTGACTACCATGCTATTAAACGTTGCGGCAAGAACTCCTATCTCGTCCCGACCAGTCACATTACATTCAACAGAGAGGTCGCCCTCCTTGACCTTCTTAGCCATATTCGAAAGACTTCTCACGGGAACAAGGACCTTGTTCAAGGCCACACTTGCGGCTCCGATGGTCAAAAGGAACGTGACCAAGGCAACGACGAGAATCCTGTTTCGCAGCATAATCGCGCTGCTGTTGAGTTCGTCGATGTAGACTGAGGAGGCAATATACCAATCAAAACCCTCAAAATACTTCACCCACGAGATCTTTTCATGGACGTAACGCCCTTTATCATCAGGCCTGTCCCACTTGTAATAGAGCTTTGGGTCCGGGCTACTCGCGACCGCCATCAGCTCCTTTCCGATGGATTTCTTGGTGACAGGATTGAGCAGATCGGAAAAATTCGTATTCTCAATGTTGGAGTTGGGGTGGATGATCATATTCATCTTGGAATCAAAGATGTACATATATCCCTTGCGCGCGATCTTGACATCGTATAAAATTTGCCGAAGCTCTTTGATCAAGCTCTTCTTGCGCTTGGCGATTTCATCCTCCACGTCGTCTATGTAAACGCCTGTCCCGATTACCCACTCCCACTCCGGAAAGTTCCTTGAATAGGTCAGCTTCTCGACGGGCTTTTCTCCCCCCAGCCGTCTCCACCAGTATGAGGTGTATCCCTCGCCCCTCTCTCTGGCCACCTTGACCATCGGGGGAACGATCAGGTTTCCGTTGGTGTCTCGAACATTGGAGAAGTCTGCTTTGTGGAGCTCGGGGTCTGGATGAGAGATGAGTGTGGATTTGTAGTCCGAGACCCAAACATAATCACCTTTTCCGTACCTGAAAGTGCGCAGCTCTTCCAGTGCGGAACGTTTCGCCTCCTCTTCTGTCATGAGTCCCTTTTTGTACTTGGCATATTTATCTTTTAGAAAGGCTTCTTGGATCAGGGTGATATTCTTGAGTTGTTTCTTATGGGCTTCAAGAGCAAATTCACTGTATGCTTCAATGCTTAGGTGCTGACTTTTCACGAGCTCGTAGACGTTATCTAAAATGGTCTTTGCCGCCTCTTCCTCATTGGTATATACGGTACGTTTGATAAGCGGCACCGAGAAGAAATAAATCGCCATGGAAAAGCCCAAAAGAATGACTAATATGGGAAAAAAGATCTTTCTGAAGAGAACTGATGAAAACATAGCTCCCCCTATACGTATGCGGGTTCAATATTGATTCACATTCAACAGTGCCCCTCCCCTGGGGTGGTCACCTAGTAACCCTTGTTTTCCAGAAAGCACGCTATCAGTTTTCGCGTATCCGCGTCATCCCCGGCAACGAGAGGGGTCATGGTTTCCGATCAAGTCGCAGTCGATGCATATCACCCCATTGCGGAATACCCTTTGATAGCTTGTTGGAGCTTCACCTTCTTTATGGGCTTGCTCAGGTGGGCATTGCAACCGGCATCAAGGCTCTTTTGCTCTTCATCTTTGGTGGCATACGCCGTGAGCGCAACGATGGGGGTTGCCTCTACCTTCTCTTTCGCTTCCCACTTTCTAATCTCTTTTGTTGCCGTATAACCGTCCATAACCGGCATCTGCATATCCATGAGCACAAGGTCGTATTTCCCGGATGTGAACTTGTCAACGGCGATCTCTCCATTTTCCGCGATATCTATCTTATACGGGGTCTTCTTGAGAAAGGATTGGATCAGCAAGCGGTTGTCTTGAGAGTCTTCCACAAGCAGGATGTGCAAGGGCTGGAGTTCCTCTGTGGCAGCGGGTTTTGTCATCGCCGGCTCCTCAGCCGCTATCTTTTTTTTGCCTATGGCAGCAGTGATGGCGTCGAACAGGTCAGACTGTTTGACTGGTTTGATAAGGTATCTCGCGATCTCCAGTTCCCGGCACCTGTCTATATCACCGCTCCGTCTATCGGAGGTGAGCATCATAATGGTCATCTTTGGAATATTCAGTTCCCTCTTGAGGTGTTCCGCCACCTCGAATCCATCCATGCCGGGCATGCGGCAGTCAAGCAGGAGCAATTCATAGGGGTCTCCTGACTCCATTGCTCTTTGAAGTTCCGCAAGGCCCTGTTCGCCGTCCTCCGCCTCGCTCACCAGGGCACCCAATCTTGAGAGCATCCTCCCCAGTATGATCCGATTCGCCTCATTATCATCCACTACGAGCACCTTCATCCCTTTCATGTCCACAGCAGGCCGTTGGATATCCACCTCGGATTCTGCCTGAACCTGGAATCTGGCCGTAAAATAAAAGGTGCTCCCCTGGCCCACCTGGCTTTCCACCCAGATGCGTCCACCCATGAGTTCTGCAAGGCGCTTTGAGATGGTCAGACCAAGCCCTGTTCCACCATGCTCGCGGGTCGTTGATGTGTCTGCTTGCGTGAAGCTGTCAAAGATTGCGCTCACCTTTTCCGGCGGAATACCGATCCCGGTGTCGGCTACGGAGAAGAGCAATTCAATCCCTCCTGCCCCCCGCTCTTTGAGCCCTGAGCTTTGGCTTTTGACCTCAACGATTACCTCACCCTCTTCAGTGAACTTGATGGCGTTGCCGACCAGGTTCATGAGAATCTGGCGCAAGCGGACAGGGTCACCTATGAGGCCGGTGGGCAAATCCGAGGTAATATGGCAGGCCAGCTCGAGCCCTTTTTCATGGGCGCGCAGGGCTTGAACATCGCATGTGTTTTCAGCGATCTCCCGAAGATCAAACGCAACCGCCTCAAGATCAAGATGACCGACCTCCACTTTAGAGATGTCCAGGATATCGTTAATGATGCTCAAAAGGTTTTCTCCGGCCGAGCTGAATATTTGAACATACTGATGCTGCTCGGGTGTCAAGGAGGTCTCCTGCAGCAGGTCGGCCATCCCGATAATGGCATTCATGGGGGTGCGGATCTCGTGGCTCATGCTGGCGAGAAATTCCGTCTTGGCACGGTTGGCGGCGTCAGCCTCTTCTTTTGCCTGCTGCAATTCCTCCTCTGCCTGTTTGCGCTCAGTGATGTCTCGGATGATGCCCTGATACCCCAAGATGGAGCCGTCACCAGCCCGCCGTAAGCTCACATTTAAAAGGCAGCTTATCTCAGCCCCATCTCTCTTGCGTGATGTTACTTCAAAGTCTCTCACAAACCCCTTTTCATCGATGCTCTTTCTAAAACTCCTTAAGTCCTCACGGTCCACAAACAGTTGCTCGGCGTTCAAGGCGACCATCTCTTCTCTGGAATAGCCAAAGAGCTCCAGCATGGATTGGTTAGCATCCACGAACCCCCCCTCAAGGGTAGTAACATAGATCGCATCTATGGAGTCCTGGAAAAGGCTTCGATATCTCTCCTCGCTCTCCCGCAGTGCCTCTTGCGCTCGCTTTCGTTCGGTGATGTCGCGATAAATAGAGTAGCGTCCCACCTGCTCGCTACCGATCTTGATCGGCGATGCGAGAAGTGACACATCAATAAGTGCTCCGTCCTTACGTTGACGGATGGTTTCCAGGGCAACTCTCTGCCCTCTTCCCGCACGTTTCGTGATCGAGACCGCTTCATCGCGCAAGTCAACAGGAACGATCAGGTCGTCTATCGACTTCCCAAGGGCTTCATCACCTGTATAGCCGAATATTCTAAAGAACTCGCTATTGATACGGCTGATGGCATTATGGTGATCAACCATTACAATCGCCTGCTGGGCGCTTTCAAATAGCTGTTCAAGATAGGCCTTCTCGATCTGGATAGTCTCTTCCGCCCGTTTGAGAGACGTGATATCCATCAATGATGCAACGCTCTTCTTGGTCCCAGGGATCACCGTTACTTTAATCCATATGTTCTTCATATTCTCATGCTTATCAATAAGACGAAATTCATACTCATTTGGCCCTTCCCATCCATTTTCTCTTCTCTTGGCATGGTAATCTTTCATTCTTGCAAGGTCTTCCTCGACCACGAATTCTGTCCAACTCTTCTTGCCTTCGACTTCTTCTTTGGGATATCCGGTTAAATGCTCAAATTCGGTGTTGACCATGGAAAGGGTCGTATCCTCCTCGATAATGATAGTGGCCGTGCCTGTATTTTCAAAAACCGCACGGTATCTCTCTTGGCTCTCCCGCAAGGCCTCTTGGGCTCGCTTGCGTTCGGTGATGTCGCGATAAATCGCATAGCTCGCTACCAGCTCGCCGCCGACCATGATCGGCGATGCGAGAACCGACACGTCGATCCGGGCTCCGTTCTTATGTTGACGGATGGTTTCCAGGGCAACCCTCTCGCCTCTTCCCGCACGTTTCGTGATCGAGACCGCTTCATCGCGCAAGTCAGCAGGCACGATGAGGTCATCTATCGACTTCCCAAGGGCTTCATCACCTGTATAGCCGAATATTCTGGTGAACTCGCTATTGACATGCATAATCGCAACCTCGTTATCAATCATCACAATCGCCTCCTGGGAGCTTTCAAAGAGCTGTTCAAGATACGCCTTCTCGATCAGGATGGCCTCGTGAAGGGTTTCTTGAACCTCGTTTTGCCGGCGCAGTGCCTCTTCAACGCGTTTCCGCTCCGTGATTTCCTGTATCAGCATGTCACGGGAAACCGTGGTTTCTCGAAGCTCTCTGACCATCTGATTGAAGGTGCCGGCGAGCATGCTCAGCTCATCCTTGCCCGCTACAGGGATGTCATTTCCCATGTGACCTTGGCGGATTGCCTCCGCCCCTTGCCGCAAATCAGCCACGGGGCGGGTGATACTCCGCGAAACAAAACCGGCCAGAATCAGACTCAACAACAGCACCCCCACATACCCCGCAACTATGGTCAACAGTGTCTTTCGGGCATTAGCGAAAACGGCTCTATTCGTCGAGGCCACGTGCGCTTCACTGCTCCCCACAATGTGCTCGATCATCTGGCCGATGTCGTTGCCGCTCTTGAGCGCAAGGAATGCCTTCCGGCTGCCTTCATGGGTCCCCTCTTTCAATCGAGCTGTCTGCACGTCGCGAACAAGCCTTTCGTACTCACCAAGCATTTGCTGAACTTGCGTTACCGAGCTCAGCTGCATTGATGATGAGATGAGATTTTTAGCCTCCATCAGGAAACCGGCTGCTCGTTCGGCATCTTCCAATGCGAACGCTACACTGGGCAGGTAGTCTTGCAGATAGCGCAATAGGTTCACTCGTGAAGACATGACGCGTGTCGAGGCGAGCAGGAGCAAACGGTCGGCGCGTGATACAACGTTGGTGACGTCCTGTAGTCGCCCTACGATGAAGTTATGATCAGTGACAATGAGTGGTATGGTTGAGGCCAGTAACAGTACCAGCACCAAAAACCCACCGACGATCCTGCGCCGTACTGAGAATCGGCGGAGTAACAGATCTACCATGGATTCAACCCCCTTTTAATCATGTTAGAAGCCAAAATAATGCTGACGTACCGATGATCCACCGAGCTGAGGGTTCTCAGACAACCAGCTCACGCGAGTCCATCATTGAATCCCCAACCCCTGCCTATTACCCACTGGCCTGCTCAAAAATTTCTTTGGCGTAGACTTGTTGAGGCTGCAGCGGCCCGCCGAGTACCTTGTAGTGCAGGAGAACCTCTATCATGCGCTGCATGATGGCCTCGTCCGTGTACCCTAGTTGATGTCCTGGCGCATGAACGAGTTTCGCAATCTCCCTCATCATCCAGAGTTGGTGCTCTTTGGTTTGCACCCCGCTTCGATCATACTTGAGTACGATGTCCGCGGCTTCTTCCGGGTGCTCAACCGCGTACCGCCAGCCTCGCAAACTGGCGCGAACCATACGGGTACAGAGCTCGGGAGATTGTTCGACCATCGTACGGGAAGTGAACAGCACATCTCCTGGAAAGTCCAGGCCGTAATCGGCATAATCGATAATCCGCAATTCTTCTTCTTTGATACCGGCCTCTAAGAGCACGTGGTACTCGTTGTAGATCATGGCCGAGGCAACCTCCAGATCTCCCCTGAGAAAGGGCTCCATGCTCCATCCCTGTGACACCACATCAACTGCCTTTGCGTCGATGCCCTGTTTTGCCAAGAGCGCGTTGAACTGCGCCTCCCAACTCCCCAGCCAGACCCCCACCTTCTTGCCGACAAAGTCTTCTGGCTGCTTGATACCCGAAGAATTCCTGGCAACGAGGAGTAGCCCGTTCTTCTGTTGAATTTGAGCGATACTGAGTACCTGGTTGCCCTTTTGTATGGCTACGGTGAGATCTGCCAGAAGGGTGGTGCCGAAATCGCTTGCTCCTGCTACCACCAGGTCAACGGGTATGAGGTCAGGGCCGCCGGGTTTTATCGTCAGGTCGATTCCGGCTTCACGATACCAACCTTTATCAAGGGCCACGTAGTATCCGGCAAATTGGGCCTGGGTGACCCATTGCAGCTGTAGGGATACCGGTTTCAGAGTTTTAGTGGCCGGCTTTGTCGGCTCTTCTTTATCAGAGGAGCAACTTGTCGACAGTACACAGAACACGGTAACGATTCCCAAAAACCAGGTTATCTTCTTACACATTTTATGTTCTCCTTCTTGTCTCCTCTTTCATTTACTTGAGAGGCATTCGCCTTCCCCAAAGAGCCGTGCGGCGCCTCCGCTCTACTAACGTCATCGAAGTGTTTGCATTGAGACATCGCGTGAAACGTACAGGCACTGCGACATGCAGGTGAGTCGACTGATACGCTTTATAGGCTTGGACACAAAAGAAACGCGTAAACGATACCACTCTGAGAGGTCAAATTGATTTGGCAGGGCACGCAAGTCCTATCACTTTCTTAACTTCTCAAGCGCCTTCTGAACCCTCGACAATAAGGCTTCCTTTCGGATGGGCTTCTTGATATAATCCATTGCGCCCAGTTCGAGCCCTTTCTGTTCTTCTTCCATCCTGGTCATGGCCGTCAAAAAGATCACGGGCGCCTTGATCCCCTTTTGGTTGATCATCTCCAGGAGCTTAAAGCCGTCCAAATTGGGCATTCGTATATCCGAGAGGATCAAGTCGAAGTGTTTTTTCCCTAGATCAAGCAAGGCATCTATACCGTCCTTTGAGGTAGTCACCTCGTATCCCTGGTTTTCAAGGAGGCGGGCTATCAATTTTCTCGTGTCCTCTTCATCCTCAGCAACGAGAATAGACGCCTGAGCTACCGCTTCTGTTACTGGTGCAGCCTTGGGGGTAATCACCTCTGGTTCGAATCGCTCGAGCTTGATCTCCTCCACCAACACCCCCTCGTAAACATCTTTTGGCGTGAAAACGAGGTCTCTTACCTTTTCCACGGCATGGTGGCTTATCAGGTAATCTCCTCTTTTCTGAGCAAAGGATCGTATCTCTGATATGGGCATATTGGCACGGATCATTTCGGATATCTCCGCGTCGAATTCGATAATCTCATATACCCCTTCCCGCCCGGAATAGCCGGTGTTGTTGCACTGCGGGCAACCTACAGGATGTGCCACCTGGGATGGCATCACATGGGCAAAGGGCGACAGCATGCGCGTCTCTTCCTCAGATATGGGCACGATCTCCTTGCAATGGGGGCATAGTTTTTTCAGCAGCCTCTGGGCTACCACAGCGAGGATAGTATCGGCCATCGTCCCGCGATCGATCCCCAGCCTTTCAAGGCGGAAAATGGCGGTGGTCGCATTGGATGTATGCAAGCTGCTTATGGTCAGGTGCCCGGTGCTCGCGAATTCCATAGACACCTTTGCAGAGTAAGGATCCCTGACCTCGCCCATGAACAGGATGTCAGGATCCTGCCTGACAACGGACTTGAGAAGGGCTTCGAACGTCACCCCGGCCTTTTCGTTAACCTGTTGCTGATTAGCAAAGGACATACGGTACTCGACGGGATCTTCAACGGATATAAGGCTGCGGGTTTGGCAGTCTATTTTGTGGAGGAGACTATAGATGGTCGTGGTTTTTCCCGAGCCGGTGGGCCCCACGATGAGGATGAGTCCTCCGGATTGGTTTCCCATGCGTGCCAGAGTATTCAATTGTTCATCCGTCATACCCAGGTTCTTAAGGTCTTCTGGTTCCGAATATATATCCAGCAGTCGTATGACGAGGCTTTCCCCGTAAGGCGTACTCGTGGTGGCAAGTCTAAAACTGAGGGTTTTATTCCCGATGATCGCCGCAAAGGAACCGTCCTGGGGCTTCCTTCTTTCCCCAATATCCATATCTGCAAACAACTTGAGACGGGATATAACTTTGACCGCGGTGTCCTTTTTCAACGTAAAGAAATCCATCAAATCCCCGTTAACGCGAAAACGAACAACCGTTTTCGTCTCCTTCGGCTCTATGCGGATGTCGCTGGCCTTCTCAGAAACCGCCTTTTCGAGAATGTTGTTTGAGAGATACACAATGGGAGCCCTTTCTATGGTCCATTCTGAGATCTTCTGGCTGATTTCTTTGGGTGTTTCTATTATTTTTAGTTTTTCCTCGGCCTTAGAGATCCTTTCACCTGCTGCTAAGGCCTCATATCTGAACAACATATCGATGCTTTCAGGTTCGGAGATGAGAAGCTTCCATGCCTCGTCCTTCCCCGCGAACTTTCTCAGGTCTTCCACACGCTCCCAGTCGAAAGGGTTGCTCAGTACAAAGGCTTTTTCCCCCGAAGCATCGGTAATGGCCGCGACATGGTTTGATTTGCAAAATGGCGTTGGGAGCACTCCCAGCTGAATATCCTCAGGCTCGATAGGAGACACATGGGGCAGTTTCAAGAACTCTGCGATGTATTGGGCCATTTTCCTGTTGTTAATGCCAACTGCCGAGGAAATTTCGTAGATCTTTGACGGCGTAATACCCGAGTATTTATATTTTTGCTCGGGACTCAGATCCAATTCGGCAAACAGGTATTCTTTGAATTGAATAAAATCAGCGGGTGATATCATTTCGTACCATTTGACAGCACCCTTGCGCAGATCCTTCCATCGGCTACCTGTTTTTAGGTGTTTCCGAACGCTCTCCAAGAGGGTATCCTTTTGGATGGGCTTCACGAGATAATCAACGGCACCAACGGAAAAGGCCCTGGCCTTGTCCTGGTCCTCTCCCAGAGCAGTTACGAATATTACCGGGATATAGGCGGTTTCGCTGTTCTCCTGTAATGTGGAGCAGACCGCGTACCCATCCATTCCCGGCATCCTGATATCGAGCAGAACAAGGCTGGGTTTGACCTTATCGATGACTTCCAGCCCTTTAAGGCCGCTGTCGGCGGTCATCACACGATAGCCACTGGCTGTCAGAAGCCGTTCGATCAAATTCAAAATTTCCTGGTCATCGTCAATGCTCAAAATCAATGGTTGTGCAATTTTACTCATGGATCACCTCCACACGTTCGAGATAATCTGAGAGTTCATTGATTCGTTTTCGAATCTCCTCGGTGTTGTTCTGTTTTGCAGCGTTTTCAAGGGAGCTACCTATATCGGTTATTGTGTCAAATCCATACCCTCCGCCGGCTCCCTTCATCGCATGGCCTAGGGTTCTTACGGTTTCATAATCACCTTTGGCCAGGGCCTCCTTCAATGCGTTTACATCCTTACGCCTGTTATCGAGAAATCCAGGTATGAGATCTTCGATTTCCTCGTCCACATGGACAATAATTCTTTCACCCTGGCTTGTGTGGCCTTCTTGTGGCATGGCTAGACCCTCCCTCCATATTCTATATTTATCGATGGTTCTCGACCAACCGGCGGTCTATATGGCTTAACAGTCTGAGGAATAAGCTCCGATAGCCCTTCACAGCAACGTATCCTTGCAAGGTTTTGCCATCTGAGTCATGCACCTGAAGGCCACGCCTATCTGCTCCCCGCCCTTGAGCCCTTACATGAGTTTGCGAGCGTGACTGACAATACCTATTTCTTCAGGCGATATCTTCTCTTTGCCTTGAGGTTGCCGAATTGATGATTTTGCTTTGATGAGCATCCTTTTTTAATGTATATAATTGGCACATTTACATAACTTAGTCAACAGTGTCATCTATAAATGCTGATCATTGAGAAAATCAGGGTAAAAATTGAAATCTGCACCATTCGATCTGGTAGCGAAAAGTTGAGGCCTGCATGTCCGAAAAGCTCTATTGATGAGGCTGCGACACTGGCGGCACCTTTACGGACTTTGTCCTGCTGAGATGATAGAACTCGCCTCTCCTAAATAGGGGCATAGTGAACGTATAAAACCACGATATTTTGTGGGATTCCCTATTCCTCACCCAGCCAGAATTGCTGATGCTCAAATGATTCGAAAAGCAGATTTGTCTTGACGTACCGAACTTTTTAGTATTCTATTCATTGAAGGTTTCCCCTTTATCATTCTGTCTCTATTTGAAAATTACTCCCATGAGGAAACTTCTCAAACTGTGCCTACCTCGCCCCTCAAAGAACAGAACAGTACCTCTCGTGTTGTGACGATCGGGAAGCAAGGTAAGATAAGAGCTCAAGCAAATAAACGTTATCCGGCGTCTTTGCTCATACAAGATGATTCTGTGAGCAGCAGGTCCACCTGATGCATGCTCTTGATACTGTGGCAGTGCCGGAAAAGGAGGCGGAAAACCGAGAAGGCAAACCTGGCCCTGCACCAGGGGGAGAAATCGGTCTACTCGATGCATAAAAACCTTATGCTCTCACTAATTCCTCAATTGTATCAAAGGCTGAACAGTATTCGGACTGGAGGTGATGGAAAAATGAGAAAAGGGGTAAGAATAGGAATCCGGACGTTGGCAGTGGCAATGGGGCTGGTCATTTTAGCGGGATTCTGCAATGTTTCTTTCGCCTGGGAGGCCGGCATCTGGGACAATGACACCGCCTCTTGGACCACCACCTTTGCCGACGGCGACCCCATCGATACCGGGACGGCACAAGACGCCCTCTTTCCTCAGCTGGCCATCGACTCCAATGGCGTGGTCTATATCAGCTATTTCCAATCTGACGGGGCAAACTTCCACATCTACCTCAGCCGCTATGACGGAACCGATGTCCGTATCTGGGATAACGACACCGCCTCTTGGACCACCACCTTTGCCGACGGCGACCCCATCGATACCGGGACGGCACAAGACGCCCTCTTTCCTCAGCTGGCCATCGACTCCAATGGCGTGGTCTATATCAGCTATTTCCAATCTGACGGGGCAAACTTCCACATCTACCTCAGCC